>NZ_CP019335.1:1877376-2592977 GCF_002813915.1 Tenacibaculum sp. SZ-18
AAGACCGCATATTGTTTGGTTTGGCGAGGATGTTCCAATGTTAGAACAAGCAGTCGAAATTACAGAAAAAGCTGACATTCTCGTTATTATCGGAACTTCAATGCAAGTTTATCCAGCAGCTAGCTTAATTAATTTTGTTCAGGAAGAAACTCCAATTTACTTTATTGATCCAAATCCTTCTGTAAACAAAAACGCCTTTAATAATTTAACTATTATTAAAGACGTTGCTACCTTGGGGACAGATAAGTTATTACAAATGCTTTCGCACTAATTATTTAACGTATGTAATCATTAGATTGTCTTCTGCTGCACCCTTCACATCTTCTACTACTTCCACTATGAGTTTTTCATTAGAAATTTCAATAATTCTGTGAAAAATAGTTTCAGAGCCTGAGATTTTGATCATTTTCTTTAGTTTATCATAATTCCAAGTTAAAGTTTCTAGTTCACCATAGTGTGATTCTTCAACTTTTCCGTCTTTGGTGAATAATAACCATTCATCAGTTTTATTAGCTGCTAATTCTGGTTCTTCACCTTTCTCTTGTACGGATTCGATAAACCACTTTCCAGAAGTTAGAATTCCTTCTACATCTTGTGCATTAACTACAAAAGAAAATAGACCTAAAAAAAATGCAAATACTATTTTTTTCATTGTATACAGATTGTGTTTCTCTTCAAAAATAAACAAAACTATGACCAAAACTAAATTTTGTTGAAAATTAACTAATAATTTTTTCAAAAAAATCAAATAATTTACCGTTAGAAATAGAGCTGCCTTTTTCTATAAGATCAAAAATTTCAAGATTCCTTTCTTCTGAATACTTTTTTGAACCTTGTAAAAACGAAACTTCCTGATTATTATAGTTTTCTATTAACCAATAGTAACCATTTTCTGATAATAAATCAATATCCTTATTTACTTTGATAACAATTCTTTTCATTTCAATATCATTACACTTAAACAAATTAATTGTTTGTGGAGAAAAGTGCTCTAAATATTTTGTTCTTGTTAAAACATCTTCCCAAACTACATCGCTAAACAAATTCATTTCCTCCTCCGCTAAAGATGGGTTATCATTTTTTATGGCTGTCCATTCATTTACATCGATACTTTGAGTAGCCAAAAACTTTGAAAACTCCTCATGTAACGATTCAAACTGCTCCTTTGTTAATTGTCTATATTTCATTTGACAATTTTAAGAGTAAATTTGGATTTGGACAATTTCTTTTATAGAAATCAAGATCTTTTTTAGAAGTTACGCCTGGATAATCTCCAATGTAATCTTCCATATCTATAATAAGTTGAAAATGTAAATGAGGAGCATAATCTCCATTTACCTCACTCTTTCCTAAAGTAGCTATTACTTCACCTTGTTTTACCTTCTGACCAACTTTAATATGATCTAAAGATTCCACAGATAAATGACCATATAATGAGTAAAATTCTTTTTCGTATATATCATGTTTTACAATAATTGTTGGACCATAATCACCATGATTTAAGTTATTTTTAAAACTATGGATTTCACCATCCAAAACCGAAAGGACCTTTGTTCCTGCATCACACCATAAATCTAAACCAAGATGAATATTTCTTTCCTCTTCATTATTTGCATTGAAATATGTGCTTCTTTTATAAATATCTCTCTCTTCAATATAACCGCCAAAAGCAACTTTTGCTCTTTTACTTTTTAAATATTCATCTAAAAATAACTCCCATTCTGAAGACGATGAAACATCAAATGAGGCTAACGCTTTATTTTCAGCTGATATTGAAATTGGCACATACTCTTTTAACGAAATATTGTCATCAACAACTTTTAAAGCTTTTGATGAAATAGTATTTAAAAACTCTATCATTTCGTAAAAATAAAAAAGTGCATTCAGATAAACCAACTGTACTTCGAAAACTCGAAATTATAAATAGTCTCTATTAACTGTCATCGAATTTGAAAGATCGAAACATCCTTTTAAATCACTGGCGTTTCTTCCAATTTCTAGCCCTTCTAGCCCATCTTCATAACGAATATACCAGATTAAACATTCTCCTACTCCTGCTCCATCAAAGTTTACACTTTCTAATGCTGCCATTGTTGGTGGTAAACCTAAAAAATTACCCTTATCATCTGTTACAATAAAAGAACTATTAGCTCCAATAGGTGTTCCTGTTACAGTTATTCCTGAAACATCATTAGCTATTTCGTAAACAGTAAAAATAAATGGCCTCCGATTTAAAATTCCTAAGTCTATTTTGTTAACATTATCATAAAACGAGGTAAGTGTCAGTACTAAGAAAAAAACTGATAGAAATTTTCACATGGTTATTTACTAATTTTCACAACTAAATTCTCAATCATTTGAACACCAAGGTTCAATTGCTCAATTGAAACGAATTCATTAGCTCTATGTGCTTGTTCTATTGAACCTGGGCCACAAATTATACTTTCAAAACCAGCTTCAGCAAATTGTCCTGCTTCGGTTGCATATGCAACATAACTAGGAGTATTATTACCTGATATTTCTGAAACTAACTCAACTATAGATGCATCTTCATCTGTTTGTAGTCCAGGCACAGGTGGATGCAACAATTCATTTTCAATTTTGAAGTCAGAAAAAAGCTTTCTTTTCTCTTCTTGAAGCTCGTTGCAATACTCTTGAAAATCATTCACAATATCGGTTATACTATCTTCAGGAATAGATCTTACATCCCATTGAAAAACTGTACTTCCAGCAACAACATTTGTAGCAATTCCTCCTTTTATTTGACCGACATGCAATGTTGAATGAGGTGGTAAAAAAGATTCATTTCTTGTGTTAGAAGCTAACTCTTTCATTTTATTTTCAAGCCATAAAATCAACCTAGTACTTTCATGTATAGCACTAACTTCTTTTTCAATTCTACTGCTATGACCCTGGCTTCCATTTACCTTTGTTTCAACATATAAAACTCCTTTTTGACCAACAATAGGTTGCATCAGTGAAGGTTCTCCAATAATTGCATACTTAGGATTTTCAGAATAATAAGACTTGATATGCTCTGCTAACTCTGGTGCTCTTAAACAACCTATTTCTTCATCGTAAGAAATGGCAAAATAGATTGGAACAGACAAATTTGCCTTTACCATCTTAGGTAAAACGGATAAAAAACAAGCTAAATAACCTTTCATATCACAGGCGCCTCTTCCATATAACTTTCCATCCTTTTCTATAAGTTCGAAAGGATTAGTATCCCAGGGTTGTCCTTTTACAGGAACAACATCTGTATGTCCAGAAAGAATTATCCCACCATCTACTGCCGGTCCAATTCTACAATGCAATGAAGCCTGAGTTTTATCTTCATTGTAAACGTAAACAGTCTCTATGTTATACTGTTTTATATAGTCCGTAATCCAGTTTACTAAATCAAGATTATTTTGTTTACTTAATACATCAAAACTAACAAGTTTTGCTAATATCTCTTTTGCTGTCATTCTAATAATTTATAAAAGTAGCAATTGTTAAAACCGTCCATGAAAGTACTAATATTATTATCACTAACGGTAAAATAAATTTGAACCATCTGTTCAATGGAACTCTGCACATACTAAGCATTCCGATCAACCCTCCTAAAGTTGGATTTACCAAATTTGTAACTCCATCACCTATTTGAAATGCTAATATTGTTGTTTGTCTAGTTAATCCTAAAACTTCACCTAATGGAATCATTACGGGTAATGTTGCTAAGGCTTGCCCACTTCCAGAAGGAATAAACAAGTTGATAATACCTTGTGAAATAGACATTCCAACAGCTGCAAAAAATTGAGGTAAATCCTTCAGGATATTCGACATTTCATAAGAAATTGTGTCACCAATATTACTCATGTCCATCAATACTTTTATAGTCGTTGCAAAACCAACCATAAATGCACCAGGAGCCGCTTTAGAAACGGACTTTAGGACTGTTTCACTAAATGTATTTTGATTCATTCGAGTTACTAATCCAACTAAAATTGAAATAATTAAAAATATAGCTGATAACTCGATAAAATACCAATTATGTTTAAAAACACCATAGACTATGATTCCTAAACCACAAAAAAATATCAGTAAGACTATAATGTTTATTACACTAATTCTATACTCGGATATTGGTTTAGACAATTGAATTCCACTTTGATCTAAGCCTTTCCCCAATGATTTGGAAGGGGAATCTAATATTTTCTTTAAATAACGAATGTTGTACATTGCTAGAATAAATAGGGCTGTAATACATAATATTGTTCTTAATAATGCACCTGAAAACAAAGGAAGTTCTGCCAATTTATGACCTATTCCAACAGTGTATGGATTGATTGGCGATAAACCAAAACCAATTGTAACAGCCGCTACCGAAATTCCTGCAGCTAAAATTAAATCACCTCCAATTGCAATACTTAATACAGAAGCAATTGGAATCATTGCGATATTATGCTCATAACCTACAAAAACACCTAACGCTCCGTAAAAAAATGTAATTAATACTACAATAAGATATTTTTTTTCATTTCCCAATTTTCTTACCACTGTACCTGCAGCATTTTCAATAGCTTTTGATTTCTCAATTACTCCAAACATAATTCCTCCGGCTAAAACAATAAAAATAATATTCACAGCCGTCTGAAAACCTAAAGGAATTGCCTTGAATATATCAAAAAAGCCAATTGGAGAACTCTCTATTTTAGTATAAGAGTTTGGGACTACTGTATTTTTCCCATCTATAAAAATACGTTCAAACTTACCAGCTGGTATTTTATGAGAAAGTGCTGACACCAATAAAATTATTAGAAATAATAAAGTTAAAGCGTGCGGGATTTTAATATTTTTCAAGAGAATGATTTAAAACATACATATTTTCCAAAAATAAAAAAGTGCAGTTAATTACTGCACTTTCTTTTATAATATTTGAGCTTTCGAAGTTTAAGAGTTTTGTTTTTTAATCAAATTCAACGCTGAACCTTCATTGTACCATTCTATTTGACCTTGATTATACGTATGATTTACTTTAATAGTATCCTTACTACCATCAGCATGAACAACCTCTATTGCTAATGGTTTTCCAGGAGCGAATTCATGTAAATCTAAAAAATTGAATGTATCATCTTCCTGAATTAAATCATAATCAGTTTCATTATCAAAAGTTAGACCTAACATTCCTTGTTTCTTTAGGTTAGTTTCGTGAATACGTGCAAATGATTTTACAATTACCGCCACAACACCTAAATGACGAGGTTCCATTGCCGCATGTTCACGAGAAGAACCTTCTCCATAATTATGATCACCAATTACTACAGTTGGAATTCCAGCTGCTTTGTAAGCTCTTTGAGTTTTGGGAACTGCATCATATTCTCCATCAATTTGACTCTTAACAAAATTGGTTTGCTTATTGTAAGCGTTTACGGCTCCAATTAAACAGTTATTCGAAATATTGTCTAAATGCCCTCTGTAACGCAACCATGGCCCAGCCATAGAAATATGATCTGTTGTACATTTTCCAAAAGCCTTGATTAATAGCTTCGCTCCTTTTATCTCATTACCGATTGGTGCAAATGGAGTTAATAATTCTAAACGTTCAGAATTAGGATTAACTGAAACTACTACATTACTTCCATCACTAACAGGATCAATATATCCGTTTTCTTTTACTTCAAAACCTTTTGGAGGCAATTCCCAACCCTTTGGCTCATCTAACTTTACTTCTTCTCCATTCTCATTGATTAATTTATCAGTTATCGGATTAAAATCTAATCTTCCTGCTATTGCAATTGCGGCAACTAATTCTGGTGAAGCAACGAATGCGTGTGTATTCGGATTACCATCAGCGCGCTTTGCAAAGTTTCTATTAAAAGAATGAACGATACTATTTTTGGGAGCATTTTTTGGATCTTCATAACGCGCCCACTGACCAATACATGGTCCACAAGCATTTGTAAAAATGGTAGCATCTAACTTTTCAAATACATCAAGAATTCCATCTCTTTCTGCAGTATAACGAACTTGCTCCGATCCTGGATTAATACCAAATTCCGCTTTGGTTTTTAATCCTTTATCTAATGCCTGTTGAGCAATAGAAGAAGCACGAGATAAATCTTCATATGAAGAATTTGTACAAGATCCGATTAATCCCCACTCCACTTTTAATGGCCAGTCATTAGCATTTGCCTTTTGAGTCATATCACTACCAGCTCCAGTAGATAAATCTGGTGTAAATGGCCCGTTTAATAATGGTTGTAATTCTGATAAATTAATTTCTATAACCTGATCAAAATACTGCTTTGGATTAGTGTATACTTCAGGATCTGCAGTTAAATAACTGGCAACTTCATTTGCTGCATCTGCAACATCTTCTCTATCCGTAGCACGTAAATAACGTTCCATAGACTCATCATAACCAAAAGTGGAAGTTGTCGCCCCAATTTCCGCTCCCATATTACAAATAGTACCTTTTCCTGTACAAGACATTGATGTTGCTCCAGGCCCGAAATATTCAACTATTGCTCCTGTTCCTCCTTTAACAGTTAAGATTTCTGCAACTTTTAATATAACATCTTTCGGAGCTGTCCAACCAGATAATTTACCAGTTAATTTTACTCCAATTAATTTGGGGAATTTTAATTCCCAAGGCATTCCAGCCATTACATCAACTGCATCCGCTCCACCCACTCCGATGGCGACCATTCCTAATCCTCCCGCGTTAACAGTATGAGAATCAGTACCGATCATCATTCCACCAGGAAAGGCGTAATTTTCTAGAACTACTTGATGAATAATTCCTGCTCCAGGCTTCCAAAATCCAATTCCGTATTTATTTGAAACCGATTCTAAGAAATTGAAAACTTCATTACTTGTATTTAATGCATTTTGCAAATCACTACTCGCTCCATTTTTCGCCTGTATCAAATGATCACAGTGAACTGTAGTTGGAACTTCAACTTTTGACTTACCCGCTTGCATAAACTGTAACAAAGCCATTTGTGCGGTTGCATCCTGACAAGCTACTCTATCTGGGGCAAAATCAACATAATCCTTTCCTCTGTGAAAATTTTTTGTTGGAGCTCCATCCCAAAGGTGTGCGTATAAAATTTTCTCTGCTAAAGTTAAGGGTCTACCAATAATTTTGCGAGCAATATCAACTCTTTCAACTACTTTACTGTAAACCATTTTTATCATTTCTATATCGAAAGCCATAAAATTTGAGTTGTTTTTAATCAGTCTTACTAAGTTAGTAAAAAAAAAAATAGAATATTGTTCTCAGTTTACTCCAAAAAAAAAGCTCAAGTCTTTAAACTTGAGCTTGTAAATTTTATTAAAAGTTTCGATTTATACAACCAAAAGCTTTTCCGAAGGCTTAAATTTAGTCAATACAATTCCTTTAACAGCAGCCTGATATTCCAGTAATGTTGGAGTTCTTCCTAAAATTGAAGATAATACAACTACCGGAGTTGAAGATAACAAAGATTCTCCTTTTTTCTCTTGTGAATCTCTTACAACACGACCTTGAAATAAACGAGTTGAAGTAGCCATTACAGTATCTCCTGGTTCAGCTTTTTCTTGGTTCCCCATACAAAGGTTACATCCTGGACGTTCTAAATATAATACGTTTTCGTATTTTGTTCGTGCTGTAGCCTTTGGTGCATCATCATCAAATACAAATCCAGAATACTTTGCTAGAACATCCCAATCGCCTTCTGCCTTCAACTCATCAACAATATTGTATGTTGGAGGTGCCACAACTAATGGAGCATTAAATTTAACTTCACCTTGTTGAGCTTCAATGTTCTTTAACATCTGAGCTAAAATCTTCATATCGCCTTTGTGAATCATACATGATCCAACAAATCCTAAATCAACTTTCTTTGTTCCTCCGTAGAAAGATAAAGGTTGAATATTATCATGGGTATAACGTTTAGAAACATCTTCGTTATTTACATCTGGATCAGCGATCATCGGCTCGACAACCTTATCCAAGTCAATAACAACTTCTGCATAATACTTAGCATCAGCATCAGGTCTTAAAGCAGATCTGCTTCCTGATTCTAATTCAGCAATACGATTGTTAGCTTTATCTACTAAACCTTGTAATACTTTCTTTTCATTATCCATTCCTTTATCAATCATAATTTGGATACGATCTCTAGAAATTACTAATGATTCGATTAATGTTTCATCTTCTGAAATACAGATAGAGGCTTTAGCTTTCATTTCAGCAGTCCAATCTGTAAATGTAAAGGCTTGATCAGAAGTTAACGTACCGATGTGAACTTCAATAATTCTTCCTTGGAATACATTCTCTCCTTCAAACTGATCTAACATTTGTTGTTGTGTAGCGTGAACCACATCACGGAAATCCATGTAAGGAACCATATCTCCTTTGAAAGTTACTTTAACTGACTCAGGAATTGGCATTGTTGCTTCACCTGTTGCTAATGCTAAAGCTACTGTTCCAGAATCTGCTCCGAAAGCAACACCTTTTGCCATTCTTGTATGAGAATCTCCACCGATAATAACATCCCAATCATCAACAGCAATGTCGTTTAATACTTTGTGAATTACATCAGTCATTGCGTGATAAACTCCTTTAGGATCACGTCCTGTGATTAAACCGAAGTCATTCATAAACTTCATTAATCTTGGAATGTTAGCCTTAGACTTGTCATCCCATACAGAAGCTGTGTGACATCCTGATTGATACCCAGCATCTACAATTGGAGAAATAACAGTGGCTGCCATCATTTCTAACTCTTGAGAAGTCATTAATCCTGTAGTATCTTGAGATCCTACGATATTAACTTCTACACGAGTATTTGATCCCGCATGTAATGTAACACCTGGAGTATTTCCAACAGCGTTTCTATTGAAAATTTTCTCTACAGCCGTCAATCCTTGACCTTCAATAGAAATTTCTTTAGAAGGAGCATATACTTGAGGAACATCAATTCCTAAAACTTTACAAGCAAAAGTTTGCAATTTCTTACCAAAAACTACTGCGTAAGAACCTCCTGCTTTAATAAACTCCATCTTTTGAGGAGTTAATGCAGTTGAGATATCTTTTAATTCTTTATCTCCGTTGTATAATTTCTTTTCTTTAGTATTAATCGTAAGAACTGTACCAGTTTTAACAGAATACACCTCTTTTAATATTGGATCTCCTTCTTCATCAACGATAGTATTACCATTCTCGTCTTTCTGCTTCACCCAGTTTTTTAAATCAATTCCAATACCTCCAGTTACACCAACAGTAGTTAAGAAAATTGGAGCAATTCCATTTGTACCAGCAATTACCGGTGCTATATTGATAAAAGGTACATAAGGACTAGAAGGAATTCCTGTCCATAATGCAACGTTATTTACACCTGACATTCTAGAGGAACCAACTCCCATTGTTCCTTTCTCTGCAATTAGCATTACGCGTTTATCTGGATGTTGTTTCTGTAATGCTAACAATTCATTTTGCATTTCTTTATTATGCTCAAACATAGATTGACCGTGTAACTCACGATCTGATCTTGAATGTGCATCTGCACCTGGTGAAAGTAAATCTGTAGAAATATCTCCAACACCTGCTATATAAGTTACAACTTCTATTTTTTCATCAATCTCTGGTAACTTTGTAAAGAACTCAGCTTGTGCATAACTCTCTATAATTTCCCTAGCAATAGCACTTCCAGACTTCATTGCATCCTCGAGGCGTTCGGTATCAGCTTCATATAAAAACACTTGAGTCTTTAACACTTTTGCTGCTTCAATCGCAATTGTAGCATCATTACCTAATGCTAAATCTAAAAGTACATCAACAGAAGGACCTCCTTTCATATGAGATAACTGCTCAAAAGCAAACTCAGAAGAAATTTCTTCTACTACAGTTTCTCCTAAAATGATTTCTTTTAAAAACTTAGCTTTTACATCAGCAGCACTAGTTGTTCCTGGTAAAGTATTATATATAAAAAAATGAAGAGAATCTTTCCTTTCTGGATTGTTAGGATCTTTTATTTGTGCAATTACCTCACTTAATAATTCCGCTCCATCGATTGGTTTTGGATGTAAACCTTGACTTTTTCTCTCTTCAATTTCTTGAATGTAATCTTTGTAAGTGTTCATAAATCTTTTTAATATTAGTGGCTATTGTGAAATTGTTTTCGTCAATATCAGCCAGGCAAAAGTACGACTTTAGCTAATATTTCGAAAATAAACAATGAAACTTCAAAAAAAGTAAACATTCAATAGTTAAAACAGTTAATTTCAATAAAAAACCCATTTTACAACATTAAAAAAGTTAAAATATTAGTAATTTTACAATTATGACAGAGCTTTACTACTGAGTAATTACTTAAACTGATTCTAAATAAGGATGATAAGTAAAAAAGCAGATCAATAAGCCGGATTCTGTAACTTAAAAAGTTCTTATCATTTATCTAGGTTTATGATTACTCATAAAATCTATCTGCCTACCCCTTAGAATCGCGCGAGTAGCACTCGAGCTCTAATATACGTGGCATTGCACCGCATAGAGTTTACCTGATTTCACTACAGCATTACCTGTACATTCTTTCTGTTGCACTTGTCCTCAGTTTACACTGGACGGATGTTATCCGCTATACTTACTCTTTGGTGTCCGGACTTTCCTCTAAAGTTTAGTAACTCTAGCGATAAGACTGATCTGCTTAATATTTTAAAAATTTCTTTATAAAAAAACCCACTCAAAGATTGAGTGGGAAAATTGCTATGAAAAAGAAAAAGTATCTAGAACGTCTTCTAGATGGAACAAATATATTATATTTTTTCCATGTGACAATAAAAAATAGAAAAAACTTTGAATTTTTATGAAAACATATCTTTAACCTTTTCGAAGAATGATTTATCCGATTTTTGAGGATTAGGAGAAAAATTATCATCTCCTAACATTGATTCAAAAAACTTCCTTTGTTCTTTATTCAATTCCTGAGGTGTCCATACATTAATATGAATCAGAAAATCACCATTTCCATACCTTTCAATACTTGGTAATCCTTTTCCTTTTAATCTTAAAATTTTTCCAGATTGTGTTCCTGCATCAATTTTAATTTTAACTTTTCCAGTAACTGTATCTATCTCTTTTGAAGTTCCTAAAACAGCTTCTGAAAAGTTTATATACAAATCGTAATGAATATTACTACCTTCTCTTTTCAAACTTTCATGTTGAACTTCTTCAATGAGTACTAGCAAATCTCCTGGAATAGAGTTTTTTCCTGGTGCTTCATTTCCTTTTCCTCCTACTTTGAGTTGTACTCCTTCAGTTACTCCTTCAGGAATATTAATTGAAACTGTTTCCTCTCTCATTACCATTCCCTGTGAATCCGCCTCACTTGGTCTTTTATCAATAATTTCTCCTGCTCCTTGACAAGAACTACAAGTAGTAGCAGTTTGCATTCTTCCTAAAATGGTATTCGTAACTCTCATAACTTGACCTGACCCATTACAAGTTGGACAAGTTTTATATGTAACTCCGTCAGCTTGAACTTTACGTCTTACTTTTACTTTCTTTTCAACACCTTTGGCTATTTCTTCTAAAGTAAGTTTTACTCTTATTCGTAAGTTACCTCCTTTAACTCTAGCTTGACGGCGACCTCCGCCACCAAAACCACCAAAGCCGCCTCCAAAGGCACCTCCAAAAATATCACCGAACTGACTGAATATGTCATCCATATTCATACCACCGCCGCCGCCGAAGCCGCCATTGCCTTCAAATGCAGCATGTCCGAATTGATCATAACGTGCTTTTTTCTGCTCATCACTTAAAACTTCGTAAGCTTCAGCACACAACTTAAATTTCTCTTCAGCCTCTTTGTTATCAGGGTTTTTATCAGGATGATATTTGATTGCCATCTTACGATACGCTTTCTTTATTTCCGACTGATTAGCGGACTTAGAAACTCCTAATATTTCGTAATAATCTTGTTTTGCCATGTTTTTTAATTCTCAATGATCAATTTGCCGTTAAACACTTGTTAGGTATTTAATAATCAATATACATTGTTTATCTTTATGATTGAGCCACTACCACTTTTGGGTGACGAATAATTTTATCTCCTAATTTGTATCCCTTCTCTACACAATCAATAATCTTTCCTTTTAAATCTTCTGATGGCGCAAGAATTTGAGTGATTGCCTCATGTGTATCCGCATCAAAAACATCACCTTGATTAACCTCAATAGAAACTAGACCTTTTTGCTCAAGAGTTTTAAGCAATTTTTGGTAAATCAATAACACACCTTTTCTTAATTCCTCTGCCTCTTTATCATCTTCAATATGTGTCAGAGCTCTTTCAAAATCATCCAAAATTGGCAGTAAAACTGTCATTAATTCTTGATTTGCGGTTTTAAACAACTCAATTCTTTCCTTAGTTGTTCGTTTTTTATAATTTTCGAACTCCGCAAAAAGACGTAAATATCTATCTTTTTCTACTTGAATTAATTCCTCAGTAGTAGGTTCATCTTTCTTTGAATTTTTACCTTCTGCTTCTGCTCCTTCAGGCTTTACCTTCAAATCATCATTCTCAATAGCATCTTTTATTTCGTCTTCCTTAGTATATTCGTCTTTACTCATTGTAAATAATTTCTTTGTATTTATCTCAATCATAGTTAGCAAGAATACTGCCAACACCCAATTAATGTCATATTGACATTTTAAAAAAATGATATCCGTTAATTTTCACGTATGGCCATTTTATAGGATTCTTTGTTTTTTTTTTAGTAAATTGTACATCAATTAAATAAAACACCCCTAATTATGAAAACAACTTTTTCAAAAGTTTTTGCAGCAAGTTTAATGTTAATTATTATTTCATGTAAGAAAAATCCTGCTGAAAGTCCTGAACATAAAGCTTTAGTAGCGGAACATGAAACAATGATGAAAACCCATGAAGAACTTGAAAAAAATCATTCCGAAATGAGTGACGATCATGGAAAAATGATTAGCGCTCACAAGGACACGGAAAATGATTCTCTTCATTTGGCTAACGAAAAGAAGCATGCCACAATACTTAACTCACACTCAACACTTGTTGAAAAACATAAAGCGTTAATTGCTGACCATAAAGCGCTGGAAGAAAAACACGCTTCAGGGAAAATTAGTCTTGAGGAAATGACTAAAGATCATGAAGAATTAAAGAAACAACATTTAGAAATGATTGATGAACATAAGAAGATGCTAAAAGATCATGAAATGATAAAGTCTGAAGATTCTAAAATGTTGGAAGAACACAAAAAGGAAGAGTCTGACACTACAAAAAAATAGAAAATTTTACTTTTAAAGTTTTACAAGCGACCTAATATTTGGGTCGTTTTTTTTAACATTTAATTTAAATGCATGTCATTTTTGTAAGACTTTACATCAGTACTTTTACATAAGTTAAATCAAATATTAATTTTAAAAAGTACCTTTTTGGAAATTATGAAAAAATCATTTTTAAATGTTTCGGGTGCTACTTTATTAAGTAAAGCACAACAACAAGAAGTTAACGGTGGAATCGATTTAATCGGTTATGGAGATTTAAGTAAATGCGGATGTGATTGCGCAGGAAGAGTTACTGGTCCATTATACTGCCATAAACTTATGGCCTGTCCTCAGGTTTACACTTGTGAAGAAACAATGTAAAAAGTAAACTTTACAAACAAAAAAGGCATCTGTAAAAAACAGATGCCTTTTCTTTCTTTATGATTAATTTAATTAATCTTCTATTCTTTCAATTTTTGCTCCTAAAGCTTGAAGTCTTGGAACAATTCTTTCGTATCCTCTATCAATTTGCTCTATATTATTAATAATACTTGTTCCTTTGGCAGATAAAGCTGCAATTAATAATGAAATTCCTGCCCTGATATCAGGTGACGTCATTTTCGTTGCTTTTAACTGACTTTCGAAATCATGACCAATAACGGTTGCTCTATGTGGATCACATAATATTACTTTTGCTCCCATATCGATTAACTTATCTACAAAAAACAATCTACTTTCAAACATTTTTTGATGGATTAATACTGTTCCTTTAGCTTGAGTAGCAACCACTAAAACAATACTTAATAAGTCAGGAGTAAATCCAGGCCAAGGAGCATCTGCAACAGTTAAAACAGAACCATCAATATAATTTTGGATTTCGTAGCTTTCCTGTTCAGCGATATAAATATCATCACCTTTCTTCTCTAGATTAATTCCAAGTTTTCTAAATACATTAGGAATCTGACCTAAATCTTTCCAACTTACATCTTTGATTGTTAGTTCAGATTTTGTCATAGCAGCCATACCTATCCAACTACCTATTTCAATCATATCTGGTAAAATTCTATGCTCGCATCCAGCTAAACTCTCAACACCTTCAATAGTTAATAAATTCGAACCAACACCAGAAATTTTTGCTCCCATGCTATTCAACATTTTAGAAAGTTGTTGAATATACGGTTCACAAGCTGCGTTATAAATAGTTGTCGTTCCTTTAGCCAAAACAGCAGCCATAATTATATTAGCTGTTCCTGTTACCGAGGCTTCATCTAGTAACATGTCGGTTCCTGTTAAACCGTTAAAAGCTTCCACTCCGTAAAAGTACTCTTCTTTGTTATAGCGGAATTTTGCTCCCAAATTAATAAACCCTTCAAAGTGTGTATCTAAACGACGTCTACCTATTTTATCTCCACCAGGACGAGGAATATATCCTTTTCCGAAACGAGCTAACAATGGACCAACAATCATAATTGATCCTCTTAAAGAACTTCCATCTCTTTTAAATTCAGAACTTTCTAAATAGTCTAATTTTATTTCATCTGATTGAAAACTATATGAATTATCACCAAGTTTTTTTACCTTAACCCCCAATTCACCTAAAATAAAAATCAATTTATTTACATCAATAATATCTGGAATATTATTGATCACAACTTTTTCAGGAGTTAATAAAACAGCACATATTACTTGTAAAGCTTCATTTTTTGCACCTTGCGGAGTAATTTTTCCCTTCAGCTTATGTCCTCCTTCAATTTTAAATGATGCCATTTATTTTTTTCTGTTTTTAGAATTTTTATTTGTTGTTTTTTTCTTTCCCTGAGATGTTCTTGTTCTTTGAATACTTTTTGCATCTACTAACTCTCCATCTCTTCCTTTGAAATTAATTTTTCCATCAGTTAACTCATATAAATGATCAAAAATAACATCATCATCTACATTATCCTTATTCCAATTTAAATAGCACTTTTTCATATGATTTGCTATTGTAAAAGCCAAAGCTTCTTTCATCTCACCTTCTTCCCAAGTTAATGCAACATCAATCATTGTTTGAATATTTGTTCCATAAAAACGATATTTCGATGCGGATTTCGGATATGGTAAAGGTTGTGGCTTCTCTCTTAATTCTTCTTGGGATGGCTGTTCATAGGGGGAATCAACATCTAATTTAAAATCAGACATGATGTGTAGTTGATCCCATAATTTATGCTTAAAATCTGGAACATCTCTTAAATGAGGTTGCAAATTACCCATTACATCGATAATTGCTTTTGCCATTGTGTTTCTTTCTTCCTTTGAAGGTAGACTTACACAATGATCTACCAATTTTTGTATGTGCCTCCCATATTCTGGGATAATTAGTTTTGTTCTTCCTGAATTATATTCTAAATCAAACGTCATATTCATTTTTATTTATTGCAAAGTAAGGATTAATTATTAGTTATTACTTATGGTTGATTACTTATCTTTTTCAAACCTTTTAATACAATTATCCTATCACTTTTAATTTTGCAAATTGTAATAATAATTTCTTTTTACCAGCCGTTGCAAACTGAATTTCTGCTTTTTTATTTGGTCCTTTCCCTTCTAATCCAACCACCTCTCCCTTTCCAAATCTATTATGCTCTACAATATTTCCGATTACAACTTCTCCATCAAATAAATTTGTTTTACCACTTAGCTCAGAAACTTTTTTCATTTTACCCTTCGGAGGAATTAAATCCGTAGACTTTTTCGTCATGAATTCTTTTCTTTTCTTCTGAATAGGCTTTTGAAAACGAATCTTCTTTGGTGAGTCATCAAATAAATCAGCATCAATAAATCTGTTTACCGAAGGCTCTGGAAGTTTTGGAGAAATGTATTCTAGATATTGATCATCAATTTCTTCTAAGAATCTGCTTGGTTCTCCATCGGTTAATTTACCCCAACGATATCGTGTTTGGGCGTAGGACAAATATGCTTGTTTTTCTGCTCTGGTTAAAGCAACATAAAATAATCTTCTCTCCTCCTCTAGTTCACTTCTTGTATTCATACTCATTGCTGACGGAAATAAATTTTCTTCCAGACCAACAATATATACATAAGGAAACTCTAATCCTTTTGCTAAGTGAATAGTCATTAAAGACACTCGTGGTGTTTCATCCTTTTTATCAGAATCAAAATCGGTAGCTAAAGCCACATCTTCTAAGAAAATTGGTAAAGAAGCGTCTTCTCCAGCCTCAATTTTATCGGTAATAAAATCTTTAATACCATTTAATAGTTCCTGTACGTTTTCAACTTTACTGATTCCTTCAGGAGTTCCATCTTTCTGCAAATCTTTAACAAGTTGCGTTTGTTTAACTACTAAATCTGCAACCTCAAAAGCATTTTTTGTTTGTGATTCAATTTGAAAACGCTGAATCATATTTGCAAAATTCTCCAGTTTCGTTTTAGTACCCGCATTTATGTTTACATCTAAAAGCGGTAATGTTTGAATTACTTCAAAAATTGACTTTTTATAATTATTGGCCGCAATCGTTAATTTATCAATTGTTGTTTGACCAATTCCTCTAGCTGGATAATTAATTACTCTTTTTAATGCTTCTTCATCATTTGGATTGATTAAAAGACGTAAATAAGAAAGTAAATCTTTAATCTCTTTTCTTTGATAGAATGAAATACCTCCATAAATCTTATACTTGATATCTTTTTTACGAAGAGCATCTTCCATTGCTCTGGATTGTGCATTGGTTCTATATAAAATGGCAAACTCATTATTTGTGAGTTGGTTATTCATTTTATTATCAAAAATTGATTGAGCAACAAAACGACCTTCTTCACCATCAGAAATGGTTCTCATAACTTTTATTGAGCCACCTTCATCATTTGCCGTCCAAACTTCTTTATCTAGCCTGGTTTTGTTTTTAGCAATAACGGAATTTGCAGCATTTACAATATTCTTTGTTGAACGATAATTCTGTTCTAACTTGAAAGTTTTTACATCCGGATAATCCTTCTGGAAGTTTAAGATGTTTTGAATATTCGCTCCACGGAAGGCGTAAATACTCTGTGAATCATCTCCCACTACACAGATATTTTGAAAACGATCTGCCAGTGCTCTTACAATTAAATACTGTGAATGGTTAGTATCTTGGTACTCATCTACCAAAATATATCTAAATCTATTTTGGTATTTAGCCAATACATCAGGAAACCTTGCCAAAAGTTCATTTGTTCTAAGTAATAAATCATCGAAATCCATTGCTCCTGATTTGAAACAACGATCTACATATTCTTTATAAATATCTCCCATTTTTGGCCTGCTAGCCATTAAATCTGCTTCCTGTAAATCAGAATTATTAAAATATGCACGAACAGTAATTAAGCTATTTTTAAATGAAGATATTCTACTTAGTATTTGCTTTGGCTTATATCGATCCTTATCAAGATTCATTTCTTTAATAATAGAAGTAATTAATCTTACAGAATCTTGTGTATCATAAATTGTAAAGTTTGATGGATATCCTAATTTATCTGCTTCAGATCTCAAAATACGAGCAAAAACAGAGTGAAAAGTTCCCATCCATAAATTCTTCGCTTCGCTATATCCTACGACTTTACCAATTCTATCTTTCATTTCGCGAGCTGCCTTGTTGGTAAACGTTAAAGCTAGAATATTAAAAGAATCTACTCCTTGTTCCATTAAATGAGCTATTCTAAATGTTAATACTCTTGTTTTACCAGAACCCGCTCCTGCTATAATAATCATTGGGCCATCTTTTTGCAGTACAGCCGATCTCTGTGGTTCGTTAAGTTGTTCTAAATAAGCACTCAAAGAAAATAAATTTGATAAGTATTCAAAAATGTTAAATTAACCATTATTTCTACTTTGCTCATTATAAAAAGTTACTTTTTATTCACAATTTATTCTTCATAAAACTCGATTAAAGTATTCCTTTTAAAAGGAATAAAGACAAATATCACCTTATAAGGTTATAATTTTAAAAATAACTTTTATAGGTTATAAAAAAAATATATATTTACCTAAAATCGATCTATCATGATTGCAGTAATTACTGGAGATATTATCAACTCAAGAAATGAACCAGCAAATAAATGGTTGTCAAATTTAAAAAAAATACTTGCTTCTGTAAACAGTACACCGAAATACTGGGAAATTTATAGAGGTGACAGCTTTCAATTACAAACAACTCCTGAAGCTGCTTTACTGATATGTATTAGAATTAAAGCCTCTATAAAACAAATTAATGGTTTAGACGTTAGATTAGCAATTGGAATTGGCGAGAAAAATTTTGATGCAGAAAGGATTACTGAATCTAACGGAGAAGTTTTTATCAATTCGGGTTATGCGTTTGATCATCTGCTGAAAAAACAAAGTATCGCAATTAAAAGTCCATGGAAAGCCATTGATGATGAATTTAATATTTCGATTCCGTTAGCATTACTAACTATGGATTATTGGACCGCAAATTCTGCTGAATTCGTAAGTGTTTCTATTGAAAACCCAGAATCAACTCAAAAAGATTTAGGAAACTTACTTAACATTTCACAAGCGGGAATCAGTAAACGAGGCAAACGCTCAGGATTTGAAGAAATCATTAAATTCGAACAACACTATAGACAAAAAATCGACGAAAAAATTAACCAACCATAATGCTTTTCATTCAATTACTATTAGCTCACATTTTAGGTGACTTTGTTTTTCAACCTACTTCATGGGTTAAAAACAAACTAAAATTTAAAATTAAATCATATAAACTTTATGCACATATTGGTGTTCATTCCGCGCTCCTATTAATTATTACTTTACTTCATCAAAATTTTTGGTTAGGCTTTGTTGTTATTGTTATATCGCATTATTTAATTGACTTAACTAAGTTATATCTGCATAAAAAAGTAAAAAGCAATATTTTATTTTTAGGAGATCAAATTCTACACTTATTCTTTTTAGCATTTGCCACTTACATTACAAAACCTTTTAAAGTTGATTTTTCAAAAATATTTACTGAACAAGTATTACTTCTCATCACTGCTGTTCTATTCATTGTATTTGTTGCTCCCATTTTAATTCAACTTATTGTAAAACAATGGGAACCTGAAAAAGACAAACTTGATCACAAGCAATCGTTAAAAGAAGCAGGAAAATATATAGGAATATTAGAACGTTTATTCGTTTTTATGTTTGTTATATTTGATAAATGGGAAGGCGTCGGTTTTTTACTAGCGGCAAAATCCATTTTTAGATTTGGTGATTTAACGACTGCAAAAGACAGAAAACTTACCGAATATATTCTGATAGGTACATTAATTAGTTTTGGATTAGCCATCCTAACAGGACTTATTTATAAAAAAGTAATTCAACTATTTTAACATGAAAAAATATAAAGCCCTTTTATTTCTTCTAATATCAATTACGTCATTCTCACAAGAACTAAATAAAGATTGTGAAGTAATTGAACAAAAAGTAATTGAATGGAGAAGAGATTTCCATCAAAACCCAGAACTTTCAAATAGAGAATTCGAAACAGCTAAAAAGATTGCGAAACATTTAAAATCTCTTGGTATTGAAACACAGGAAAATGTTGCTAAAACAGGTGTTGTTGGAATCTTGAAAGGAAAAAAAACAGGCAAAGTTTTAGCCTTAAGAGCAGATATTGATGCTTTACCTGTAATTGAAAGAAACGATTTATCGTTTAAATCTAATGTAAAGTCAACTTATTTAGGTAAAGAAGTTGGTGTTATGCATGCGTGTGGCCATGACACTCACATAGCAATTTTAATGGGAGTTGCAGAAGTTTTAACAAAAAACAAAGACAAAATAAATGGAACTGTAAAATTCATATTTCAACCTGCAGAAGAAGGTGCACCAGAAGGAGAAGAGGGAGGTGCGGAATTAATGGTAAAGGAAGGAGTTCTTAAAAACCCTGATGTGGATGCAATTTTTGGTTTACATATTTCTTCTGGGCAAGATGTAGGCACAATAACTTACAAACCTGGAGGAATCATGGCTGCTTCACAAACTTTCCGAATAAAAGTAAAAGGAAAACAATCGCACGGTTCCAGACCTTGGGCTAGTATTGATCCGATTATGATTTCAGCTAAAATTATTGATGCTTTACAAACTATTATCAGTAGAGAAGTTGATTTAACCAATGAAGGTGCTGTTATTACCGTAGGTAAAATAGACGCTGGAGTTCGAAGTAATATCATTCCTGAATCAGCAGAAATGATCGGTACGATTAGAACTCTAGATTATGGAATGCAAAAACAAATTAATGATCGAATGAAAGAAATGGTCCCTGCAATTGCGAAGTCATACAGAGCAGAAGCAACCATTGAAATTGAAAAAGGATATCCGATAACATACAATAATATTGAATTAACAAAACAAGTCCTTCCTACTCTTCAAAATGTTGCAGGTAAAGAAAATGTACATTTAATAAAAGCCATTACAGGAGCGGAGGACTTTTCATTCTTTCAAAAAGAAATACCAGGTTTTTACTTCTTTTTAGGAGGAAAAACTATCGGAAATAACAATCCATATCCTCATCATACCCCAGATTTTCAAATTGATGAAAGTGGAATGTTACTAGGTGTAAAAACAATGACACAATTAACTTTAGATTTTTTAAATAATTAATCCAATTGATTTGAATACATGGAAGATAAAATAATTGAAGGACTCGCTTTTGCCTTACCTGCTTTGGTTACAGGAGGTGTTGCTTACTTTATGTTTAGTGCTTTTTTACAAAGAGATGAAAACGAAAAAAAGTTTGAAGCACTTATTCAAAAGAAAAAGGAAAGCTTACCTTTAAAACTTCAGGCTTATGAACGATTACTTTTGTATTGCGAACGCATTAATCCTGCAAAATTATTAACAAGAGTTAACCCAATTGGTACCGATACTGATAGCTACGCACATTTACTTATTGCAAACATGGAACAAGAATTTGAACACAATTTAGTACAGCAAATATATGTTCATGAAGATGCGTGGACAGCTGTTCTTGGATCCAAATTATCTATTGTGAATAAAATCAGAACTACAGCAGAATCAAGTGAAAGCGCCAAAGATCTACGAGAAAATTTATTAATTGATTATTCACAAATTGAAAGTCCGACAGAAACTGCCATTGCAATTATAAAACAACAAGTTAAGAGACTTATATAAGCAAAAAGGTTACATCGAATGATGTAACCTTTTCTTTTGGAAAGATTCTAGACTTTCTCTTTGGTTTAAAATATCAATTATAAGCTATAACTGTAACCTTAATCCTACTCTGAAATTTCTTCCACGAGTAGTATACCCTAAAATATCGTCGTAATCTTCATTTAATAAGTTTGTAACAGATCCAAATACAGTTACTTTATCTTTGAAGAATGTATAATTTGCATTAAAATCTACTAATGAATAACTATCTAATGTAACCGTTTCAGTAGTAAATGTTGTTGAATTAAAGAAACTAGCAGGACGTTCTCCTACATTTCTATAAACAACTGAAACGAATGTATTCTTTAATGGCTTCACCTCTAAGTTACCAACAAACTTATGTGTAGGAATGTAATCGACATCTATATTCTTATCAGTATATGTATATCCTAAATTGATTCTTAACATGTCAATTGGCTTTGCATCTAACGACACTTCAACACCATTAACATCAATTGTTTCTGTTGAATTCTGATATACTCCAAAAGGTGCAGTTGTAATACTTTGGTACACAATGGCATCATCTTGTGTTCTATCAAAATAAACAGCCTCGAAAGTATACTTTTTATCAAAGTTTAATTCTAGCCCAGCTTCAATGGTTTTACTAGTTTCTGGATCTAAATCTACGTTTCCGTAAATTGAAAATAATTGAAATGTACTAGGAGCAATAAATGCAGAACTATAAGAAGCTAATGCCTTTAATGATAAATCTTTATCTCTTAAAATATTATAAGAAGTGTTTAAATCATAAACAAAATTACTTCCATATTCACTATGAATATTTAATCGACCTCCAACATTTATGTTTAATCCGTATTCAGAAGTATACACAAAAGATGCGTAAGGGTCTATAGTATTGAAATTAGCAACATCTTCACTAATATTACTAAATGGCGTAACTGTATTATTTGAATGCTCTTGATAATTTAAACCTGTAATAACTTGAAATAAATTATTGATGCTATATCTGTTTACTAAATCTATATTATAACTTTTCCCTTTGTACTCACTTTTATCTATTGTACTAGAGAATGAACTGAAAATATCGATATTTCTATTTGACTCGTTATAAGAAGCCAATAAATATACTTCTCCTGAATTGTATTTATAACTTGGCTTTACTCCTATTCTCAATTGCTCAGTTGTTCCAACATTTATTGCATCATCCGCGAAAGCACCTGCATCGAAATCATAATCGAACTCATCATAATTTAAAAATGCCTCAGTAGTAAATGAATCGCTAAAATTATATCCTAATTTTAAAACTCCATTTTTACTGTAATAATCATCACTTTCGAAAGCAGTATTTGTTTCATTTTTAGCCGCCGATAATCCTTCTACACTTCTTAAACCGAAAGAAGTTAAAAAGTTTAATTTACCAACAGTTCCATTAACGTTTACATTTTGTTGTAATTCAGAAAATATATCATTGGTAACATTTGCATCGTTATTTGTTCCAAAACTGGTTTCGAAACTTCCTTTAATTTTACTTTTTGATGATTTCTTTAATGTAATATTGACTACACCTGTTGCTGCTCCAGAACCATATAAAGTTGAAGAAGCTCCCTTTAAGATTTCTATACTTTCAATTTGATCTAACGATAACAAACGTAAATCGTACTCTTGACTAATTCCCGTAGGATCTGAAACTGGTACTCCATCAATTAATACTAAAACTTGACGACCTCTACCTCCACGAATATAAGTTGATCTAATTTCAGTTGCATTTGCATTTGCTCCTCTAATTTCGACACCAACAATATTATTTAAAAGATCTAATACAGTTTTACCCCGATTGTTTTTAATCTCTTCCTGAGTAATTTTTTGAATTACTTTGGCAGTGTTTTCTTTTTTAATTTTAAACTTCGTAGCGGTAACTACTACTTCATCCAACTCCTCGCTTTTTTCTGTTTCTTGTGCATGCGAGTTAACTTTCGTAAATAGGCACGCCAATGCGCCTAATACTACAAATTGTTTTTTCATTTTGTTAATTTGATTAAAAATGATTAACATCCCCTTTTCCCGAAGGCTTGTTATCAAAAAATTGTTGGCAGGTCTCCTGGCTCGCGTCTTGTAACTCACCTTCCCGCTTTTCGCAGTGGTAAAAAGTAATTAGTTACAAGCTTTATAGCTTACAGTTGCGGGTACAGCTTCGGTTTTTAACCGAATTCCCTTTTAATTTATCCCAATAAAAACTAGAATAAAACCAAAATCTAGAGCAAATGTATATCATAATTGTAAATTACTAGCTAATAAATCATGATAATTTGCGAATTTAACATTCAAATCTTCAGAAAGTGTATAGTGTTCTGGATGAATCATAGCTGCTAAACATTCAATTCCATCTACTAAAGTTCTTGCAGAAGATTGGGTAAACATAGCAAAATCGGCGATATAAACCTGTTTATTTTTAATAGCTCGTAAATTGTTCCAATTGGGTTTATCTATCAGAAATTGCATGTCTTCCATAGTTCGATTAATTCCATAACCACACGGAGCAATAATCAAAACTTCGGGATCATACTTTACTATTTTATCCCAAGAAATAACTATGCTATCTCCAGAAGGATGTGCTAATAAATCAATACCTCCTGCATATCCAATTTGATGAGGAATCCAATGACCGCAATTAAACAAAGGATTAATCCATTCAATCAGCAGGATATTTTTCGATTGAATTTTGTGCGCTCTTTGAACATCTACAATATCGGCAATTCTGTTCTTTAGTTTTGCAACGTAATTTATACCGATATTTTCCTGATTCATTGCTTTTGCCACAGTTAGTGCATTATCAAAAACATCTTCTAACGAATTTGGGGTTATTGAGATCAATTCAGGAACTTTTGGCAATTTATAAGCAGATCTCGCAACTGATTCTGTATCTATTTGACAAACATCACAAACATCTTGCGTAAAAATTAAATCTGGAGCTATAGACTCTAAAACTGGCTCGTCCACATAATATAAAGTCCCGCCTTCTGCCTTTGTCTTTGAAAAAATAGTGTTGATTTCTTCACTCATTAAATTTTGTCCTTCTAATTTATACTTCACCACCACTTCTTTTTCATTCAGAGCAATCTTAGGGCATTCAAAAGTTATTCCTTGTAAATGATCTTGTAATCCCATATCATATATCATTTGCGTTACCGCAGGCATAAAAGAAGATACTTTCATAAAATCAAATTTAACACTACAAAAATACGAGATCTAAAGTAAAATTTTCTTTTTGTAAAAAATCTTTCTAATCTTTGTTGTAAATAAATTTTTCTTTAAAATGATCTATTATATTACTGGTGGTGAACGTTCAGGTAAAAGTAATTATGCACAACAATTAGCTGAATCTCTATCAGATACACCTTACTATTTGGCAACTTCTAGAATTTGGGACGAAGATTTTAAAACAAGAGTTAAAAGACATGTTACGGATAGAGATGAACGTTGGACAACTATTGAAGAAGAGAAGCTGATTAGCCAGGTAATTCCTGATAATGGAACCGTTGTGATTGACTGTGTAACTCTATGGCTAACAAACTTTTTCATGGATACGAACAATAATATTGAAGAATGCCTTATTCAAGCAAAGAAAGAAATATCTCAATTATCTAAGTTAAATGCAACCATTATAATCATATCTAATGAAATAGGAATGGGATTACACGCTCAAACCGAATCTGGTAGAAAGTTTACTGAACTTCAAGGCTGGATAAATCAATTTATAGCTAAAACAGCTGATAAAGCAATTTTTATGGTCTCAGGATTGCCTTTAACTTTAAAATAAACCACTACATGATTCAACCTGTATCAACCGAATTAATTAAAGAACTCCAAGAAAAAATTGATTTCAAAACTAAACCAATTGGTTCTTTAGGAACTTTAGAAACTATTGCTAAACAAATTGGTTCTATCCAAAATACACTATCTCCATCACTATCAAAGCCAACAATTCTAGTTTTTGCTGGAGATCATGGAATTGTACAAGACCAACCTGTAAGTCCTTATCCACAAGAAGTGACTCAACAAATGATTTTCAACTTTTTACAAGGCGGCGCAGCCATTAATATTTTTTGTAATCAGAATAATATCGATTTGAAAATTGTTGATGCTGGTGTTAATGCTGATTTTGATGGACATACTGCACTGTTAAATTATAAAGTAGCAAAAGGTACTTTTAATTACAGTAAAAAACCTGCCATGACGAAATTACAGTTAGAAGAAGCGTTAAACAAAGGGAAAACCATTGTAACCGATTTATATAAAAATGGCTCTAACATTGTAGGTTTTGGTGAAATGGGAATTGGTAATACATCCTCTGCCTCCTTATTATTAAGTTATTTCACAAATACACCTATTGAGAATTGTGTTGGTAAAGGAACAGGATTGGATGATAAAGGAGTAAACAAAAAAGGAGAAATTCTTCGTAATGTTTACGATTTACATACTCCAAATATTAAATGTTCAGAGGATGCTTTACAACATTTTGGAGGATTTGAAATTGTAATGATGTGTGGTGCAATGCTTCAGGCTGCTTCATTAAATATGACTATTCTAGTGGACGGATTTATTGTGACTTCTGCTTTGTTAGCTGCTTATTATATTGATAAGAACATTCTTGATTACTGCATTTTTTCGCATACATCAGGCGAACAAGGACACAAAATAATGTTAGATCATTTAAAGGTTTCTCCATTATTAAATTTAGGAATGAGATTAGGTGAAGGTTCTGGTGTTGCAGTTGCATTTCCTATAATTCAATCTGCAATTGCATTTTTAAATAAAATGGCAACTTTTAAAAGCGCAAATGTTTCTGAAGCTAATTAATAAGTTTGTTACCTCATGAAAAGACAAGTACATTACTTTTTAACTGCTGTATTATTTTTCACTAGAATCCCTTGTCCTAAATGGGTAGACCATTCTTCTGAAATTTTGAATAAAAGTAGTCGATACTTTTCACTAGTTGGAATCTTAATAGGTTCAATTGCAGCTTTAATTTATTATTTATTTAGTTTTATTTTCTCAATTGAAATCTCTTTAAGTCTGAGTATGATATGTTCTATTTGGACAACAGGAGCATTTCATGAAGATGGTTTTGCCGATGTTTGTGACGGATTCGGAGGTGGTTGGACCAAAGAAAAGATTTTAACGATAATGAAAGATTCTCGTTTGGGTACTTTCGGAGTTATAGGTTTGATAAGTATTTTAGGGTTAAAATTTTTAAGCTTGCAAGAATTAGCATCTCAGAATTACATTCCATATATACTTATTGCTGGACATTCAATCAGCAGATTTGTAGCAACCATTTTACTTTACACGCATGAATATGTTAGAGATTTTGATAGTTCTAAGGTGAAACCGACCACAAAACAAATGAGTACAAAATCATTGATAATTTCTGGTTTTTTTGGTTTATTACCTCTTATTTTATTTCATGATTTGGCAGTGTTTTTATCTTTAATTCCACTAATGCTATGCTATGTTTACTTAGCTCGATTCTTTAAAAAATGGATTGGTGGTCAAACTGGTGACTGTGCTGGAGCCTTACAACAAGTTGCTGAAGTTGTTTTTTATCTTTCATTATTAGTAATATGGAAATTATTTTAGTCAGACATACCACACCAGCCATTGCTAAAGGAATTTGCTACGGACAAGCGGATATTGATGTGGAGAATACTTTTGAAGAAGAAGTTCAAGAAATATTAACTAATTTAAAGAGTTTTAATTTCGATGCCATTTTTTCAAGTCCATTACAGCGATGTAAAAAACTGGCAAAGCGAATTAATGATAAAATTATATTCGACCAAAGGCTAAAGGAATTAGATTTCGGAAATTGGGATCTGAAAAAATGGAATGATATTCCGGAAGAAGAATTAAATCCTTGGATGGAAAACTTTGTTGAGTTAGCTCCACCAAATGGGGAGTCGTACATCGATTTGCATAGAAGAACAACTAGTTTTTTAGACGAAATTTCTAATAAAAACTATAAAGAAGTATTATTAGTTACTCATGCCGGAGTTATAAGAAGTATGTGGTCATATGTTAATAATATTCCATTAAACAAATCATTTGATTTAAAACTTACATACGGAGAAACCCTATGTTTTAACTTATAAGAACGCAATTATGAATACAACATACATATTCAATATCTTATTTTGTCTTATTCTTTTTTACAGCTGTAAAAATAAAGCGCCAAAGGATAAAACTGAAGACAAAGAAGTTAATGTTAAATATGCCAATGGTTTTGATATTGTATATGAAAATGGTAATAAATATTTAATTCTGAAAAGGGTTTTCCAAAGTGGAACTCAAAGTTTCAAATACTTACTTACTGATGAAATTAATATTCAAAAAAATGCTATTAAAGTTCCTGTGGAAAAATTGGTTGTTACTAGTACAACTCACATTCCGATGGTAGAATTATTGGAGAAAGAAAATAACATCATTGGATTTCCAAATACAAAATATATTTCTTCAGAAAAAACAAGAACTTTAGTAGATTCTGGCGCAATTAAAGAGTTAGGTTCTGAACAAAATATGAATACTGAAGTTTTAATTGACCTAGAGCCTGAATTAGTAATCGGATTTGCTTTACATCCAAATGACAAGCTATATAATAACATCAAAAAATTAGGTATTCCGGTACTATTTAATGGAGATTGGCTAGAAGAAACTCCTTTAGGTAGAGCTGAATGGATAAAAGTTTTCGGTGTTTTATTAGATAAAGAGAAACAAGCAGATAGTATTTTCTCTGCTATTGAAAGAAATTATAATTCTATAAAAGCACTTGCACAAACTAATAATACCGCACCTAAAGTATTGTCTGGAAGTATGTATAAAGATACTTTTTATGTTCCTGCTGGTGAAAGCTTCATGGCAAAATATATGTCGGACGCAAACTTAGATTACATATGGAAAGACACCAAAGGAACAGGAAGTTTACAGTTAAATTTTGAAAGTGTTTTAGACAAAGCCCAAAAAGCTGACTTTTGGCTGGGTTGCGGCTTAAGTGAAACACGAAAGGAGCTAATGAATTCAAATAGACACTATAATAAATTTGATGCATTTACTAAACAAAAAATTTATACCGTAGCTTCTAAAAAAGGACCAACTGGAGGTTTGATATATTTCGAACTCGCTCCAACACGACCCGATTTAGTTCTTAAAGATATGATTAAGATCACTAGTCCTGAGTTGTTACCCGATTATGAGTTTACATTTTTTGAACTGTTAAAATAATTTAACTCTAAAATTAATATGTGTTTGACAATGAATAAGCATATTCTTACATTTTAATCAAATCAGTTTCATCATAATTATTATTTAGAGATAACTGTTTTATAAGAAATTAAAAATTTAGCTGAAGTATAAGGTTATTATCCCAAATAAGACCTAATACAAACTTTTCACCATACTCCATTTGATTATGATTATGATTATGATTATGAAAACATGGCTGACTTTCTTGAAAATACGAAAGCAGAAAGTTTACCTACTTTTAGTTTTTTTAGAACCCTAATAGGGATTAGAAATTCGAGTTATTCTCTTTGCACATGCCTTTGATATTAGTGCATCAGGAGCAAATTATTTTATGTCGAATTTTTTGAATTACAATCATATGATTTGTTAACTAATGTCAAAATTATCAAATTAATGAGTATCGAGGAGCTTATAATCATTAACCAATTCTTTGAAGATCAAAAGTTCCTTGGAAATATACGCCAGATTGAACTCCAACTCAATAAGAATTCTAAGGCAATTTTCAATTTGATAGATTTGGTGTACAAGTTCCTTCAATTTTAATTAATCCTCATGTAGAAAAATCAATCGTTTTTAGAACCAAATGAGACATTTCTTATAATCACACATTTGTACTTGTAAATATTCTAAACCTATTTAATATTTCAAATTCTTAATATAATTTAGGAAGTAGGACTTTTCAAGCTCCTGCCTTTGAAAAGGTATTTGAAGGAAACCAGTTTTGAACAGACACTCCAAAAATACAGCTAATTTAAAATACCATATTTGATAACTCTTTGTATAAGAATGTATGAGTTAATAAAATCCTGTTACGAATGACAATGAATATTATTCTTAGAACCTTAGAAGAAAAGGGATTACTAACTACTAATATTAGAAAGTTAAACACAATAAAGCTTAACAAATGTTTTATTCTTGTTGAGCTTAGTATTTATTATTTTTAATTTTGAAAAAATTAAGACAATATAATTTCCATACTTAATTATTCTTCTTTAATAACTCAGGAAACTTAAGCTTAAATCTATTTAATCTCGGAATAGAAACATTTCTAACATATGGGTTATTTGGATTTAAGCGCTCATAATTTTGATGATAAGCTTCAGCTTTGTAAAACTTTTTAAACTTGGTTACTTCGGTAGCAATTTTACCATCATATACTTTGGCATTTAAAAGTTTTATATAGTTATTAATAATCTTTTTTTCGTTTGAATTCTGATAAAAAGCAATTGAACGATATTGAGAACCATAATCTGGATGTTGACCATTTACTGTTGTTGGATCATGAGAACCAAAAAACACTTCTACCAATGTATTAAAACTTACTCTATTAGGATTGTAATAAACAGCAACAGTCTCAGCATGTCCGGTTGTACCCGTTCCTATTTTTCTATAAGTTGGATTTGTTGTATGACCCCCAGCGTAACCAGAAACTGCCTCGTTCACTCCTTCTACACTTTCAAAAATTGCTTCAACACACCAAAAACACCCACTAGCAAAATATGCCACTTCTTGATTCTTTTGTGCATTAATAAGAGTTGATAAGCCTATAAAAATAATTACTAAAAATTTCTTCATTATGATTTGTTTTGAACTTTGTCGTAACACCTATACTTTTCTTTCGTTAATATAAAGAAAAAAGCTATTCGAGCCATTCGAATAGCTTTTAAGATTAAAAACTAACAAAATTCAACATAGATGACTATTGAATATTTTTATCTCCAACATTTGGATTATATACGTAATTGAAGGTGTAATATCTTGCATTTTCAGCCTTAGAAGGATCATTGTCTTTATAATAGCTAATGATTTCCATTTTAGCATAGTTTCCATCAACAGTTCTTACAACAATAACTTTTCCAGCTAAAGGACTAATTAAATGTGTTGGTGGTCCTGCATAGTTGTACCATCCATTATCGCTACCTGTTGGTAAAGAATAACTTCCTGATGCATCCTGAGAATAAGAAGCTGCGTCCGCTGGTGCTACAACAATATCTCCAAATGTTCCTGTCATGACTGTTAAAGATGCGTTCCCAGATCTTTCTGGTTCATCAGTTAATCCTCCGATTTTTGTTCCTCCATTTACTAAAATAGTTGTTCCTCTAAAAGCAATATCCCAACTACTATCTGTAACTACTTCTCCCGTTTTAAAACTAAAACCTGTGAAAGTTCCTGAAGTTACTGGTGGGCTTTGAGTATAATCTGTTGTTTGTAATGCTGGTAAATTAGTAACTGATTTTGATTCTACCGGCAATACATTTGATCCATCATCATTGTCATCACTACATGAAGTGAAAACAAAACCTGTAATCATTAAAGCTGCTATTAATTTTAAGCGATTCATATGTTTATTATTAAATATTAAATTGAATTCTAGTGTAAAAAGTTCTTCCTAAGCGTAATGCTGCATCTAGATTTTGAAAATTATCTAAATTCTCCGTACCTGTGCTATCGAAAAGGTTATCTACTCCTAACTGTAAGCTCATCGTATTGAAAAAATATTTTTGTACTGCAACACTAACAAGGGCGTTACTTGCAATGAAATCATCAAATACATCTATTACATCCCCACTATTATTTGTATCAAAAAGTGCATATTTACTTCGATACAAAACACGAATATTTGCAGATAAATTATGATTGAAGTTTTCGTAGAATAATTTTGCATTTGCAACATGCCTCGATCTATTAACCAAACCAAAATAGTCGCTAAGAGTTAATTTTTCTGAAGGAGAAGTTGGAGTTCTTCGAAAAAACACCTCTCCATTATTAATTCTATCAATCTCTTCTTTATCACCTGAATCCAAATATTGGTAACCCGCTGAGAATCTAATATTATTATTTATTTTATACGTAATATCTAACTCAACACCTTGCGTAAAAACTCGATCTCTATTCTCATACGAAAAAACCGATGTATTTGGTAAATCTGGAAAATTTCTTGAAACAACAAACGTATTTATTAAGTCCTTAATATCATTTCTGAATAAATTGATTTCTAACTTTAAGCCTGATATTGGCTTTAATTGAAAACCTAAATTGTATCCTATCGAACTTTCAGGTTTCAGTTTTTTATCTAATAAAGCTACTTCTGGTCTATCACCATATAGTTCATGTAGAACTTGAGTTCCTAATACAATATAACCTCCTGCTGTATTTCTAAAATTGAAAAATAATTGTCTAAAATCTGGCACTTTATAACCAAACCCTATCGAGGCCCTTGTTGTGATCCAATCATTTATTTTATAATTTGCAGATAACTTAGGACTGAAAGCTGATTCGAATTTATTAAAAGCATCAAATCTTAATCCTGCAATTACATTAATTTTATCTCCTATTTTGGTATCATATTGACCGAATACATAATAGGCATTAAACTGCTCTTTACCTTCAAAAAATGTTCTATCTAAGGCATCAAAATTCCCACCTACACCCGCAATTAAAGTCCCTTTGTCTAAATTAAATTCAGTTTTAACTTCTGGTCTATATAATGTCTGGTCGAAACTAGATGACTCCCCATTAAATATACTTTCAGTTTTAAATCTTGTACCATAAAGCAAATAACTTATAGTAAAAGAATCGTTTATTTTGTGCAACGTTCTCAATGAAACTCCATAATCAAATCGATTTGCGTCATTGTTATCGTTGAAAATTTTTTCCGCAAAATATCTACCATCAATTGTGGTATTTAGTTTATCATTAAACTTATAAGTAAGTCTCAAATTTCCTGTACCATTTTGATATGCTTGTGCAGTATATAAATTATCTCCTGGAGATAAATCATAGGCTCCACCTGAATTCAAATTCAAACCTGCATCAATACCTAGCTTTTTGTTTCCATACGTAACATTAGCATTTAAATCCAGCTCATCCCTTGCTTCAATTCTAGACATATAACTAACAGAACCATTGGTACTGCCGTCTTCGGGTTCTTCCGTAATAATATTTATAACTCCACCAAGTGCTTCTGATCCATATAATGAGGATGATGGTCCCTTAACAATTTCAATTTGTTTAATATTATTAATTGTTAATCTATTTAAATCAATATTTCCTGAAGTTCTACCGATTAATGGTAATCCGTTAACTAAAATTAATGTATAATCTGCATCAACACCTTGCATCTGTACTCCTTCGGAATTACCAAAATCAGAAACCATTACCAATCCTGTTTGTTCTAGAATAATATCTCTTAATCTTGTTGCTCCTGTTTGTAAGATTTGTTTTTTGCTTATTAAGGTCACAGGCATTGGAAGCGAAGACAATTGTCTTTTTGTTCTTGTTGCAGTTACAATGACTTCATCTAAGTCATCATGTATACTGTCTGTTTTCTTTTGAAAATCTTGTGAGAATGACATAACTCCATAAAACAAACATGACATTCTCAAAAACTTATTTAGAAGCATTCTTAATAATTTTGACGCAAATATATATATTATTTTTAATCAATCTAAATAAATATACTATTTTTGTACTATCAAAATTTAAATACATAGTGTGATGAAAAAACTAATAGCAATTCTTACGATAACATTATTCGGTATTTCAAATGGAATAGCACAGAAAAACAAAAAGCACAAAGACATTGACGCAATTAAAGCAATGAGTGGTTGCTATAAAGTAGCGTTCAATTTTAGTGAAACATTCAATTATTCTAATGATAGTTTATACAAACCATCTAACGTAAAACATGATAAAGCGTTGGAATGGGTTGAACTTGTAACAGATAAAAACAATGAAATCCAACTACAACATATATTAATCGTTGGACCCAAAACCAGACCTCATATAGTAAAACACTGGCGTCAAGACTGGATATTCGAGAATCAAGATATGTTTATGTTCCAAAAAGGAAATCATTGGAAATACATGAAGTTAACTAAGGAAAATGTTGAAGGACAATGGACACAAAAGGTGTATCAAGTTGATGATAGTCCGAGATACGAAGGAACTGCAACATGGGTGCATGTTGACGGGAAAAGTTACTGGGAAAATGGTACAGATGCTCCGTTAGCAAGACGCGAACATACAAAACGATCAGATTATAATGTTATGCATAGAAGAAATCGCCATGAAATAACAACTGAAGGATGGATTCATGAGCAAGATAATGATAAAATAGTAAGAGATGATAACAAGGAGGATTTCGTTTTAGCACAGGAAAAAGGATTTAACTCATACACAAGAGTTCAGAATGATCAGTGTGAAGCAGCTCAAAAATGGTGGAAAAAGAATAAATCATTATGGAAAAAAATACGTAATAAATGGGATAAGGTATTCGATATGAAAAAAGATATTGTACTTCAGCCTAAAGTGAATAATAAAAAATTATTCTCCCATTTATTTGTGCTTAAAGCAGATGCATCTAAGAAAGAAGTTAATACTATAATTGACCAATTTCTGAATTAATGTCCATATTTTGTGTTGTTTTAAATCTCACTTTTAATTATTTAGAAGTGGGATTTTTTATTGTTCACAACTTTGTTTGTCAATACTAGCTGCGTTTGCTACTTTTGCTTTAGTATTTATTAATTTTAATGGAACATTTTATAGTATCTGCACGTAAGTATCGACCTCAAAATTTTGAGGATGTTGTTGGGCAACAAGCCATAACAAATACGCTTGAGAATGCTATAAAAAATAATCATCTAGCACAAGCTTTATTGTTTACAGGACCTCGTGGTGTTGGTAAAACATCTTGTGCGCGTATTTTGGCCAAACGTATTAATCAGGAAAGTTCAGATAATACAGATGAAGACTTTGCCTTTAATATCTTTGAGTTAGATGCTGCCTCTAATAATTCTGTTGATGATATTAGAAACTTAACAGATCAAGTGAGAATTCCTCCTCAAACAGGTAAATACAAAGTATATATTATTGACGAGGTTCATATGCTATCTCAAGCAGCTTTCAATGCCTTCTTAAAAACATTAGAAGAACCACCTGCGCATGCAATTTTCATCTTAGCAACTACAGAAAAACACAAAATTATTCCAACGATTTTATCTCGTTGTCAAATTTTTGATTTCAAAAGAATTGGTGTTTTAGATGCTAAAAGTTATCTGAAAGTTATTTGTGAACGTGAGCACATTACTGCTGAGGATGATGCTTTACACATTATTGCGCAAAAAGCTGACGGAGCAATGCGTGATGCTTTATCTATTTTTGATAGAGTCGTTAGTTTTTCGGGAAATAACTTAACGCGTGAAGCTGTTACTCACAACTTAAATGTACTAGATTATGAAGTGTATTTTAACATGACTGATCTTTTACTTGAGAATAAAATTCCTGAAGCTTTAATGGCTTACAATGATATTTTATCAAAAGGTTTTGAAGGACAACATTTCATAAGTGGTTTGGCTTCTCATTTCAGAGATTTATTAGTAGCGAAAGATAATGCCACTATATCTTTATTAGAAGTTGGTGATGCGATAAAGAAGAAATATTTAGAGCAAGCTACAAAAGCAGCTATGTCCTTTTTATTACCAGCAATTGACAAAGCAAATGATTGTGATTTAAAATATAAATCAAGTAAAAATCAACGTTTACTTGTCGAACTTTCCCTAATGCAAATAGCCTCTATCAATTTTGATGGAGAAAAAAAAAAAGGTAGCAACTACATAATTCCTGCTACGTTTTTCTCAGCATTATCACCAACAGTTAAGAAAATTGAAAAAGTTGCATCAGCGGCTAAAGTCCAAACTAAAACCACAGCGGTACCTAAACAGGCACCTATTGCTGAAGAACCAAAGAAACCTTCAATTAAAAATATTAAAAGAAGAACTTCTGCCCTTTCATTAAAAAGTTTGACTGAAAAAAGAGTTGTAAAAGTAGTCACTGATGAAGAAGAGAACTTTGACAATCATCCAAGAACTGCTTTTAATGAAGAACAACTAACTGAAGCTTGGAAAAAATATTATTTTAAACTTCAAGAACTTGGAGAAAAAAATATGGCCTCTATTTTATTAGCTGGACAACCAAAACTTGGTCAAAATTTTGAAATTATTGTTACTTTACCTAACAAGTTGATGAAAAGTCAACTAGGAAAAGGAAGACCAGCATTACTGAAATTTCTACGAGAAAAGTTAAATAATTACGGAATAACTATTAATATTGTCGTTAGTGAAACCGTTGAGAAGAAGTTTGCCTACACTCCACACGAAAAATATCAAAAATTAAAAGAGAAGAATCCTCTTTTAGAAAAATTAAAAAACACTTTCGGATTAGATATTTAAGCTACCGACAACGATCTTTTTCTTTTCAGCCAAGGTGAAACTCCACCGATTTCAAGAGCTTCATAAAAATTATCTTTTTTAATGATACCTTTTACTTCATTGGAAGTATCAACCTTTATAAAACCATATAAAATAAGTTTAAGAACAGATTCCTTTACCTCATCAAAAGTAATTTCAACATTATAACTATTCTTTACAATATCATTTATAAGATTATCGATATTACTAAATTCTTTCCCTGTCGCTAAAGTTTTGAATACTAATTCTTCCATAATTTACACATTTATAAAGCAAAGCTAATTCACTCGCTTCATTTAAAAAATGGAATAACTGTATGGAAAAATGTGGATTTCCGTAAGTTAAATTAAGCTACTTTTTCGCCCACATAAACAATTACATCATTTTCTTTAATGTCTTGTTCTTTTACTTCAGCTAAAATTTTAAATTGGGTGTTTGATTTCAGGAATAATGGTATAGCGTTATCTTTCTGATTGATAACTTGTACCTTTCCTTTAAAGTCTTCAGAAGATTTGACAGTCAACTCATTAATTTGAGGATAATCCCTAATAGTTTCTGTAAGATTAATGAAATCATCATTCTCGGTAAATAAAGTATCTGAATTTTCCGGCTTTCTTGAAGTAACTTCTCGAGAAGTTGCCAACCTGTAGGCACCCATTTCCCCAAACACACCAGAAAAACGCTCAATTGCATATTTATTAATCACATCACTACCCGTCATTGCAATTAAATATCCAACATCACTTAATTCCACATTACTATCCAAATTATCATTATAGATATCAATATTAAAAGCTTCGATTCCCATTTCCTTGGCATCGTTTACATAATCTTTATTACTATCTAATAAAATAACTCTTCTATTATTATCTATAAGGAATTTAGCTATTAATCTTGCCGATCTTGAAGCTCCGACAAAAACAATTGCTTCAGATTTTTTAAGGAAAACTCCAATCATTTTAGCAACCATTCTAGCAGTTGTAGCATTTAATAAAACCGTTCCTAAAACCATTGTAAACACCAATGGAGTTATATAGTTTGCTCCTTCGACACCTAATTTCATTAACTTGGTTCCAAATAAAGAAGCGATTCCTGCGGCAACAATACCTCTTGGTCCTACCCAACTGATAAATAATTTCTCATTTAATTTAAGTGTAGATTTATGCGTACTTAAAAAGACACCTAAAGGACGCACTACAAAAACTACGAGCGCAAAAAGCAAAACTGTTTTCCAATTATAAATTAGGATTAATTGTTCCATATCCATATTTGCTGCAAGCAAAATGAATAAAATGGAAATTAATAAAACCGTAAGAGATTCCTTGAAATATAATAACTCATCAAAGCTTTTTAATTTACTATTTGCTATTACCATTCCCATTACAACAACTGCTAATAAACCTGATTCATGTGCTAAAAGATCCGATAAGACAAAAACTAATAACACCATTGATAAGGAAACCACGTTCAGTAAATAATGTGGTACAAACTTTCTATTAATAAAAAAAATTAAGGCCTTCGCAAAAATAAATCCTAATGAAGTACCAAAAAGGATAATTTTAAAGAATTCAATTAAAGCTGTTTGTGTAAAACCACTTTCTCCTCCAACACTTATAAACTCAAATACCAATACAGCTACTAGAGCTCCAATTGGATCAATTAAGATTCCTTCCCATTTAAGAACAGCAGCAACATCCTTTTTTAATGGAATATTTCTCAAAATTGGAGAAATAACTGTTGGACCTGTCACAATAATCAAGGCCGAAAATAACAAAGATAATTCCCAACCGAGATTAAATATATAATGAGCAAAAATACCTGCTAAGAAAAACGTAACAACAGAACCTAAAGTTACAAGCTTAGTAATCACAGGACCTACATTATTAATTTCACTCTTTTTTAATGTCAATCCTCCTTCAAAAAGTATAATACTTATGGCTAGTGAAACAAAATAGAACAAACCTTCACCTGGAAACAATCCTTTTTCACCATTCCAAATTGGCTCTATCCATTTACTTCCATTATCGCTAAAAAATTCAGCTGCTACAGGCCCAACCAATAATCCAATTAAGATTAAAGGCAAAATAGCGGGAATTTTCAATTTCCATGCTACCCATTGCGCTAAAATTCCTAAAATAATTATACCTGCTAATTCTACCATTTTTTGAAATTAATAACTGTAAATGTAGAACTTTTATTCTAAATAAAAATTAAATATTTGCTCTGTCTATTGAATAATTAACATTCTTTTAAACTCATTACCTCTATCATCGATAACGGTAATAGTATGCTCACCAATGCTCGGTTTTACTGGTAATTCATGATAATCAATTGTCTCTTTAATAAACTCATTATCTAAATACCAATAAATCTTCGCATCAGGGTTTGTGTGCGTTAATTTTAATATAACTGGATTTAATTCTCCATCGTTTCCTTTTGTTAATGAAAGTTTCGTTCTGTACTTTACTGGAAAAATAAAATCGATCACTTTTTTATTAGCTTCCTTGCAACCCGATAAATAATCTGGCAATTTAATATAATCTGGATTCTTTTGTTTGTAAAAATAAGCAACCAACGGTGGTAATGTAAACCAATTCTTCGTCTTCATTTCATTAGTAGGATAACAATTTGAGTTAACTCTATAACTTTCTGTGGCATCTAATTTTAATTCATAATGATAAGGGCATGACTTTGCTCTTACTCCATTTTTAGATACTCTTTTAAGAACCTTTTCGCAACTTGGTAAAGCCAAAAATCCACTTTTAGCACAAACATACTCTTCAATTAAATCTTCATAAGGTTCAAAAAACCAATTAGCTCTAGGTAAGATATCAAAAACTTTAAACATCAACGGTGCCGCACTTCCAACACCTGTAACATCCGGTCTTCCTTCTCCATCTGAATTTCCAACCCAAACTCCGACTACATATTTTGATGTTGTGCCAATTGCCCAAGCATCCTTATTACCAAAACTAGTTCCTGTTTTCCAAGCAATTTTTTGCGATGAATCATAGTATTTCCAGGCTTGATCGGATATAGGTCTGTTTACTTCTGTCAACGTATTTAATGTTAAATATGCCGAACCTGCATCTATTTGCTGTGGCTCAGAAACAACTTTACCGAAATCAATCTTATCATTTAATAAATAACTTGGTTCTTGAAATTCACTTGTATAATAATTATGCTTTAAATATTCGTAATGATTTACTGTTCCAGCATATCCAGCAAAAACTTTACATAAATCCCATAAACTTGCCTCTCCTCCACCTAGAACGACAGACAAACCGTAATAGTCCGCAGATTTATCTATATGTCTGATTTTATAATCTTTTAAATCTTCGATAAACTTTTGAAGTCCATACTTGCGTAACATTCTTACTGCAGGAATATTCAAAGACCTTGTTAAAGCTTCGTTTACTGGTACTGCACCGTCGTATCTTAAATCAAAATTTTTAGGAATATACCCTGCTATATCTGTCGGAATATCTTCTACTAATTGTGTTGGTAGTAAATCTCCCGATTGCAACATATGTGCATATAAAAATGGTTTTAATGTACTTCCTGTACTTCTAGGTGAAATAATATTATTTACATCTTTTTGGTGCTTTGCATCTGTTGGTGAATTTCCAATATATGCAACAACTTTCCTTGTCTCTACATCTAAAACTAAAACAGCTAAATTATGTACTTCATTCTGCTTCATCAATCTATAATGCTGTTTAGCTAGATTGTTTACTTGAGATTGTTTAAAATTATCTAACGAGCTTACCACTCTTTTTCCTTCATGTGTTTTCTTTACCTCCTGTAAAAAGTGTCGTGCATTTGTAGGAAGAGGAAAAGGTCTCTGAGGCAATTCTTCTTCAATAGATAGCACATAAGTTAAACTATCAATAATTTCTTCTGAATATAATTTTTTAAGTAGTTTGTTTCTTTTGTTTAGTAAACGAACTTGATTTTTCCCAGGATAAATTAAAGAAGGAGCATTTGGTAAAACAGCTAAAGTTGCACTTTCCGCCCACGACAATTGTTCTGGACGTAATCCATAATAACGCCAAGCTGCCATTTCCAATCCAACAACATTTCCTCCAAAAGGTGCATGAGAACTATATAGCTTTAATATTTTGTCTTTAGAATATTTAAACTCCAAACGAGTTGATAAAATTAATTCTTTAAGTTTTTCAAAATAGGTTCTCTTTTGATTCTTCCTAGACAATCTAATTACTTGTTGTGTAATCGTACTTCCTCCTCTAACAATTTTTTTAGCCCTTCTATTTTCGAAAACAGCTTTTATAATTGAAACTGGGTTAAAACCAAAATGTTTATAAAAGTATGCATCTTCAAATTGTAAAACACAGTGCCTAAATTTTTCTGGAACAGAATCTAATTCAGGAAAACGCCACTGACCATCATTAGCAATGGTTGCACCTAACAGATCATTATTTTTTGAAAGTAATACCGTAGATGTTGGATCGTCAAATAGTTTATTGGGCAGAGAAAAGAAATAAATTAGAAGTAATATTACGAGTATTGTAATTTTTCTCCAGCGTTTAAGTATATAAATTCTTAATCTACTCATCAATTTTCTATTTTCATAAATTTTGAATAAAGCTACTAACAATTTAAAAAACAACCAATCGGTAAGTCTTTAATCTGATGGCTCTAAAAATAATAAAAAACAAACCCTAAATGCAACCTTGTTGAATTAAACTTCGTTTGTTATAAATTCAGACTTAAGTATTTAAAATTAAACAATTAATTATCAATATGTTAAATTCTTTTTATTTAGTTTTAGGTTAATTAACCAAAACCCTAACATTATGAAAAAACAATTATCAATTGTTTTCTTCTTGATTACTATCGTTTCGATAGCTCAAGAAATCAAGTACAAACCATTTTATCGAGGAAAAATTCCATCAGTTGAGTATGTTGCTCCACTCTCTTCTAGACCTGGTGATTTAGTACCGTTTAAAAATGTAAAAAAAGAAGCTAAAGACAAAAGATCCATGGGCAATGTTATTGTTTCTGGTAAAGACCCTCAAAATCAAGATGACTATTTTAAAAGAAATAGACATCCACAAGAACAAAGTGTAAAAATGAAAAATGCTGGTTTAGTATTTGACACTTACTCTTCAAACTCTCAACCAACAGATCCTTCATTAGCTGTTGGTCCAAATCATGTAATGGTTGTATTTAATACTGGTTTCATGATTTATGATAAACAAGGAAACGAATTATTAGGAGAAACTGCTCCTAATCCAGCAATTTTTCCATCTGGTGGATGCTGTGATTTAACTGTATCATATGATAATGCTGCTGATAGGTGGGTATTATCTTTTTTAAATGGCGCAGGTGCAGGTGCACAAATTGCCGTTTCCGATGGTTCAAACCCATTAACTTCAGGATGGTACATTTATAATATATCTCAAATTAGAGATTATCAAAAATTATCAATTTGGAGCGACGGTTATTATATTACGGATAACACCACTGGTTCTAACCGAGTTTGGGCTCTAGAAAGAAGTGCCATGTTAGCTGGAGATTCAAATGCGGGAATACTGGGTTTTAATTTACCTAATATTGCTACAAGTGGATTTTACAGTCCGCAAGTATTGAATGTTACAGATAATAATTTACCAGCAACTGGTGGGGCAACCGTGGTCTACATGCAAGATAATGCTTGGTCTGGTGTTTCTGTAGATCATGTTAAAGTTTGGACAATTGATGTAAACTGGAGTAATACATCGAATTCAACTGTTTCTACTCCTCAAGAAATCAATGTAACTCCATTCATAGGTGTGTTTGATGGCGGAAGTTTTTCTAATTTACCACAACCTAATGGTGGGGCAAGTATTGACGCATTACAGGCAACAATTATGAATCAGGCTCAGTTTCGAAAGTTTGCAACTCACAACTCAGCTGTTTTTAATTTTGTAGTTGATACAGATGCTTCTTCAGGAAAATTGGCTGGAATTAGATGGATGGAATTTCGTCAAAGTGGCGACAATCAGCCATGGTCGTTATATCAGGAAGGAACCTATAATGCGCCAGATTCGAGACATGCTTGGAACGCAAGTTTAGCAATGGATGCGAGTGGAAATATAGGAATGGGATATACTTCTCTATCAAGTTCTGCAAGTTCAAATACTACTCGTGTAAGTTCGTACTTTACTGGAAGATCTGCAGGAGACCCTTTAGGAACAATGACTGCAATTGAAGGGTTAATTGCTAATGGAAATCAAAATATTCCAGGAACTCGTTATGGAGATTATAGTAAAATTGATGTTGATCCTTCCAACAATAGTACTTTCTGGTATATTACAGAATATATGAATAACGGAAGAAAAGGTGTAATTGGAACTTTTGAAATGCAACCGGCCGGTCCGCCTGATACTGAAGCTCCAACCAATCCTTCTAACCTAACTGTATCTAATTTAACAGGAACAAGTGCTGCATTAAATTGGAATGCTTCAACAGATAATGTTGGGGTTGCAAGATATTTAATTTCGATTGATGGAAATCAAGTGGGTACTTCAACTACAACTTCATTTACTGTTACCGGGTTATCTCCAACAACTCAATATACAGGCTCTGTAGTTGCACAAGATGCAGCTGGAAATGTATCTGGAAATGTAAATACAACCTTTACTACAATCGCAGGTCAGGTAAATTACTGTGCATCTTCTAGTAATAATGTTAATGACGAATTTATTAGTAACGTAAGTTTAAATACTATTAATAATAGTTCTGGTGCTCAGTTTTATTCAGACTTTACGAGTATTTCTACTAATTTGAATGAAGGCCAACAATACACAATTACCGTAACACCAACTTGGACAGGGACTGTTTACCAAGAAGGTTATGCAGTTTGGATTGACTATAACAATAATGGTGACTTTACAGACAGTGGAGAATTAGTATGGTCTAAATCCCCTTCAACGGATACACCTAATAGTGGTTCTTTCACTGTGCCTTCAGGTACTTCGCAAACTTCGGTTCGAATGCGAGTTTCTATGAAATATAACGGAATTCCTACTTCTTGCGAAAACTTTACTTACGGAGAAGTTGAAGATTATACCGTAAACTTAGAAGCTGGTGGAAACGGAGGTGGTGGAAACCCAGGTATAATTGCTGGTTATAGTTTTGAAATAAATCGTGAAGGATGGAGTGATCCAGGAAGTGATTGTGCAAGAGTAAATAGCTCATCAAGATCATATGATGGAAACTTCTCTATGAGATTACGTGATAATACAAATACTTCTAATACTGTTTCTCCCGTTTTAGATTTATCAGGCAATAACGAAATTACATTCGAATTCTTTGCTTATATAAATAGCTTTGAGAGTGGTGAAGACTTTTTTGTAGAATTCTTTAATGGTACTTCATATGAGGTTATAGGTCAATATGTAGTTGGTGTTGACTATAACAATGAGGAATTCTTTTCAGATGTAATCACATTAAACTCTTCAAATTATAATTTTAATCCAAACAACAGGTTCCGTTTTCGTTGTGATGCAAGTGGAAATGGAGATCGTGTATATTTTGATCAAATCACCATTAGCGGAGACAATGTAAGTAGTTCTGCAAAAGATACTGATACTCCAACTCCTAGTGATGAACTAATTAATTTTACTCAGGAATCTTTAAGTAAAATAAAACTATATCCGAATCCTACTAAGAACATTTTAAATATTGAAATTTTAAATGGCGAATTTGACGAGATGACCATATATTCAGTAACGGGAAGAATTGTATACAGCACTAAAGAAAAAGTAAGAAATAAATCAACCATTGATGTTACTAAATTCGCGACAGGAAATTACTTTATTAAGTTTATTTCTAATGGTAAGGCGGTAACAAAGCGTTTTATAAAAAAATAAGATTTATATGTAAATCATAAAAAGGTCACCAAAATTGGTGACCTTTTGATTTTTTTAAATCTAAATAAGAAAGATTCAACATTTGAAAATTTTCTGAATAAATTTTAGATAATTTTTTTTGTAACCGTCAAAATTAATTTATCTCGGATTATAAAAGGAGAATTTGGTATGGCTACATTACAAGGGTCATTTAACATAAGAATTAGATGTTTGTTGAATTTCTTTAGAACTTATTATATGCATTTAAGTATAAACCAATAAAGAAACTTCTTTAAAACGCCCAGTATTATCTATAATTACCTTATAAGTCTTACGATTTTCATGATTACATCCTTGCTTTTTAACTTTTATGTCCAAACTAGTAAAGTAATCAAAATATGTTAAATTTAGATATTACGGGTCCTCTTGGAAATCCTTCTTGCCCGATTACTATTGTGATTTAATCAGCATTATGCATGTAAGGTAATTCTAGACTAGAAAATATGAACAATTATTCTATCTTATATATTCTTCTATTTTGTTTGTATACAAATCAATGGAATTTGTATAACTACTTAGATGACGATCCTAACTAATTGGAAAATTATAGATATTTGTATTTATTAATACAGAGCCTGTATTCTTTCTTATAAAAGCGAAAGTTTTGTGGATATTGACACTACTATTATTTGTTATAAATTATCTATTTTCCAGTATCCATTCTTTCATGTGTTACATACGTAAGTCTGTTGCTGCATTTAAAGACCATTTTTCATGATATCAACTAAGTAATTATGATGCCACAATATTTTATAGATGATAATTTTAATCAGCTAAAATTTGTTATTATCATATATTTATAATTTACAACACATTTATTACGTATAAGTTACAAGTGAAATTATAACAGAACAAGATTTGTTGGGCACACATAAAAAAACGCTCAACTTGGAATTATTGAGCGCTTCTTATAAGATAAAAATATAATGTCTTATTTCGTTACTTTAATCCATTGCCCCTTAGTTCTTGCTAGGTAATCATTATCATACATAGCTTCTCCTTGAACACCTGGCAAATAGTAATCACCTAAATACGAAGCATTCATTAAGACTTTAAAAGTTTTTGATTGGTATTTTTTCAACGTAAAGTAATTGCTAATACTTGCATCTCTAATATCTGTATAATCTACACCGTCTGAATCTGTATTATTCCCAAAATCAGTAAATCTTGTATTTATAATTTCCCATCCAGAAGGTAAGTATTGAGTCAAGGCAATATTGTCAACTTTCTCGTCTGTACTGTTACGAATAGTAACTTGAGCAACAAAATTTGTTCCTTGTGATAAGTTGGAAATATCAATAGGATTACCGCTTTTATCCTTGTAGCTTACAGAAGCTTCTAAGTTCTTTTCTACAACTTTTTCTTGGCCAACTGGTAAAATTCCTTTGTTATAAACTCTAACATATAAAACTCCATTCGACTTGTTATTAATCTTAAAGGAATTCTGATTTTTCATTCCTTCTAAATTTTGAATGACCATAGACTTTGATGAAGTAATTCCATTTGTCTTTCCATTGAAAGTATAGTCTGCATTTACCCCCTGTTGACCTCCATTCTTCAATGCATATTGAGAAATTGCTAACAATGCATATGACGTAGTTTGTGTGCTCATCCACATTGAACTAGATAAGCTTTTTGCAATTTCTTGTGCCAATTTAATTGACTTAACCTCATCATTCACTAAAATGGATGTTTCTAGAGACATTGCTTTATTTCTTACCTCTGAGCCATAGTAATAATAAAATCTTTTAGTACTAGGTTCTTCCGATAACGTACTTAAAACAACCTTCGCGATAGATGTTTTTCCAATTACTGCATAAGCAGCTGCTAATCTTCTTTTAGATTGATTAGAAATTCCTTCTGTTTCTCTCAATCTGTTCATCGAAGCTAAATCTGGACTATTTGCTAAACTTAACGTATACAATCTATAAGCTTGAGCTAAATCATTTCGATAATACTTTTGAGAATTATACCTCCAATTTCTAGCTGCTTTTTTCTGATAATTAATCCATTTGGCTTTAAACCCGATTGGTAAAACAAAACCTTTTTTTGCTGCTTCTAATAAAAAATGACCAGCATATGATGTTCCCCAATCATTTGCACTTCTTCCTCCTGGCCAATATGATAATCCACCATTTGATTTTTGAAAAGTAGATAATCGTTGAATTGCTGCTTTTACATTTCTATCCATTGACTTCTGCTTCTCCTCAGATAAATCAAATAAATCATTTAAATATAACTGTGGAAATGCGCTTGACGTAGTTTGCTCAACACATCCATGCGGATAACGAATTAAATACTCTAATCTATTTGTAAAGTTCATTGGAGGTAAACTTGACAATTCAATACTAGCTGAATTCGTTCCTTGCGTTCCAAAACTGGTAAAATCGATCGTGTTTTGTTCGTTTCCTTTTAACACCAATTCGTTTACTTCTGTTGTAATTGGATTTGGATTTAACACATCTATTTCTACTTCATAAAATGCCTTTTCTGAACCTGCACTTGCTTCCACTCTAACCTTTCCTATTCCTTTAAAATCTTTCACCTTTAATGTAAAGTAAGCCATTTTTTCATCAGGCTGCGAGAAAGTTAAATTTTGAGTAGAATTTCCTACTATATCATAAGCTTCATTTGGTTTTACCTCAACTTTTACATTTTTCACATTTTCTTTCATAGCGAAAACTGTAACTGGTAATGTAACCGTTTCTTGAGGGGTGATTTTTCTTGGTAAAGAAGCTAAAACCATCACTGGTTTTCTTACGAAAGCAGTCTTTTCATCATTACCATAAGCTTCATTAGTCGCATCCGAAGCAACTACCATCGCTCTAACTGAACCTACATAATTTGGAATTTGTACACTATGTGTTTTTATTTCTCCTGAATCTAATTTGAACGGTCCTAAGAATTTTACCATTGGTTTAAAACGATTCGCTTTCTTGTTTTTGCTTCCAGCTTCAGCTTCATCTCCACCAATGCTTAAAATCTGATTTACTTTTCCTCCATAGGCACCAATAACATCATCAAAAATATCCCACGTTCTAACACCTAAAGATTGTTTTGCAAAAAATGTAAACCAAGGATTCGGAGTTTTAAACCTAGTTAAGTCTAACAAACCTTCATCAACAATTGCAACAGTATAAGTCATTGACTTAGAATTTAACTCTTTAACCCTAAAAGTAGCTGTACTTTCAGGCTTTAATTCATCTGCTAATTGAATTTGAGGCTCTAATTTTGTTCTTGGATCTTTTACAGAAATCGGAATGGAACCATACATCCTGATTGGTAAATCATTCTTGGTTTGCGCATGCTTTTGAAGTAACGAAATGTTTACAAAAACATTCGGCGTATATAAATCTAAAACAGGGAAAGAAAACTCCGTTTGTTTATCTTTTGTATCTACCCAGAAATAATCTAATACTTCTGTCCCATTTTCAATTGTAACTAAAGCTCTTCCATCTTCAGAAGATGGAAATTTAATGGTAGCCTTTTCGTTTACATTATATTCTTCGCTATCACTAGAGAAAACTAACATCGTTGCGTTTGTTTTATCTTGACTTCCTCTTTTCTTTCCGTAGTAAGAAGGCCAATCGAAATATACCACAGAAGAAGTTACATGATTACTATTTTTATCTTTAACTTTTACTAAATATCTTCCCCAGTCATTTTTATCAACTTTTAAGTTAAATGATCCTTTCCCAGAAGCATTTGTAGAAACTTGCTTCATTGTATATGGTGTATGATATGTAGATCCATCATAATATGATAATCCATTTCTAGAAGAATTCCACCACCATCTCCAGCTCAATTTATAAACTTTTACTTCAAGATTATTGGCAATTCCTTTTCCTTCTTCATTTACAGAAGCGACATTAAAAGTATAATCTTGATCAGTAAATAAGTAATTTTTAGAATCTTGCTCTTCGGCTTTATTTAAACCTGCATATGATGCATAAGGAGAAGCTTTTATACTAAATACATCTGTACTAAAATCACCACCATTCTCATAAACTTTCGTTATAAATGTAGCTTTCACCATTCCTGGAACTCTTGTTCCTAATTCTGGTTTTTTACTAAAAGTTGTTTTTCCTTCTTCGTTTAAATTTCCAGAAGCAATCACATTTGTCGCTGTGCTAAAACTTCTTGTCACGTCGTCGAAAGTGTAATTTCCAAAATTCTCAAACTCAGTTTTAGTCTGAGTAAACTTAGATTCGATATCATATTTTAAACCTCTAGCTATAGCTCCATGCAACCATTTAACCTCAACATCTCCTTTTATCTCTTCCGAAGCTTTGACTACGTTTTCAGAAGTATTAAACTTAATTTTTAAACGGTTAGGTTTAATGGTTTCTATTTTTAAGTTTTTATGAAACTTAGCAGCTCCAACATTTACACGAACCTTCCAGTTACCCGTAATGGCTTCTTGAGCTGTTTTTGGAGCATAAGTATAAACATTTAATGCATTTTTATAAGTGATATGCTGATCTATAATCTTTCCTTGCGGATTGCTTAATTCAAACTTAATTGGATGTTTTTCTGGTAATGGATTTGCCTTATCATTCAAAACAAAGGTTAAGAATAATTGATCTCCTGGTCTCCAAACTCCTCGTTCTCCATAAATGTATCCTTTAATTCCTTTTTGTAGTTTCGAACCAGACACATCAAACTTACTCATTGATAGCGCATTTCTATCGTTTAATTTCACATAAGTAGTACTTTTCGCATTTGAAATCGCAGCAAAATAAGCACCTTTGACTTTTTCGAACTCCACAATTCCATCTGAATTAGAAGTTGCAGAAGTGATTACTTGCTTTTGTAAATTAATTAATTCTACCTTTGCTCCACTTATTGGTTTTGTTGTAGTTATATCAGTTACAGCTACAAAAGTTTTATCATTATTTCCTTTCTTAATAATAGCCCCAATATTCGAAGCTAGTATGTTTGTACTAATCTTAGTATCTCGATAATACGACTTTTTACATGGGTCCTCTCTTTCTCTCCAATTATAATCTTCATAATAATAATCGTCGTAATAATAACTTCTAGCAACGTCGTATTCTTTTGTGTTTACTTCTTTCTTTCCAAAAACAATGGTACTCTTATTTTCTGTACCGTCACAAGTATAGTTTGAGTATTCTATTGGGAATGAAATTTCAACACGATACATCGCCCCATTTTCAACTTCAATAATCTCAGCCAAATCAACTGCAAAAGCATTAGGTTGGGACAATTCTAATCCCTTATCACCTAAATTCAATGTGTACTTTGCCGTTGGTCTACCAACATAACGTAAGTTTCCGTTATTGTTTAAGTTATTATTCTGTAAAAACTGTAAAACATTATTCTTGTAAATCTTATAAATTAGAACATCAACAGCCTTAAGGTTAGTGGCTTTAAAGTTGATCTTTAAATTATTAGAACTTGGTAAAATTGTTCCACTTTTGACAAATGATACTTTTGGTTTTAATTGTGTAAAGTATAATGTGCGCACCACATTATTTTTCAAAGTGTAACCTTCGGTACTTTTTATTCCTTTAAAAACTTCAATATCAAGTTTAGTTTTTCTTGTACTAGTCGGATAAATTGTAACTAAATTACCTTTGATATTATAAGTAAATACTTTTGTATTAGAATCTACAAATTGAATTAATCCTTTTAGATTTTGAGATTCATTTAACAAATCTGAAAATCGAATTTCAACTCGTTTTTTTCCTTGATCAAAAACATCAAATGATATTACTTTAAAGTTTGATTTACCTGTAATTGTTATATCTCTTTCTCCTTTAGAATCAGAATTAACCGATGCTCCGTTCCAAGTTAGTAGTAAAGATTTATCATCATCACCTCGTTTTAAACTATCTATTTTAAAATTTACTGTAGATGCAAAATCATCAGCACTATCAAAAGTTACTTTCTTTGATTGTCCGTCATAATTCGCTTTTAAAATATCTACTAACTTTTTACCATCAATAACATCGCTCGCATTTACAGTTCCTTCAACATAATACCATTCCTTATCATAAATAGATGGTGATTCCACAGAAACCCCGAAATTCAATTCTTTCGTTTTTAAATTAACCGTAAACGTTTTTAATCCCTCTTCAACATCACTGTATAACTTATCCAAATGTAAATCAAGCACATAATCTTTATTGCTATCTAATTTTGTTTCTGGAATAAATGATAAAATATTATTTTCTAGAAATACTTTCCCTTTGATTTCTGGAGACATGGTAATAACATCATCTAAAACTTTATCAACATCGACTTTTTTATTCAAATAGAATTTCAAATTGGGTACCACCGAAATTGATCTGTCAGGATAAACACTAATGTAATTTGTGAATGCATTTACATCACTTTCGACTTTATCTTTTTTCTTGCAACTGATAATTGTAACCAATACAATTAGTATACTGTATATAATATTTTTCATGGTTAATAGTTTCTTTTTCTATGAGTTCCTCTTCAAAATTAACAAAATACTCGACAAATAGCCTTTGGATTTAGTATTTTTGTCCACTATTTTTAAAAGAGCGTATTATAAATTATGTTAGGATTAAAATTTGAAACTGAAACTTCGTGGGTAAATGTTGCTAGTAATGGTTTAGAACAATTATTAACAGATCATGCTTTTGCAGAAATAAAAGCTTCTGGAAATGCTACTTCCATCATTATCAATTATTCAGAAGAAACAGATTTAGTTAAAGACATGAGCGATATTGCCATTGAAGAGATGGAACATTTTAGGATGGTACACGATGTAATGGTAGATCGAGGAATGGTCTTAGGTCAAGCAACTAAAAATGATTACGCTTTAAATCTTCAGAAGTTCTTTCCTAAAGTTAATGATCGTAAAGAGGCGTTAGTACATCGTTTATTAGTAGCTGCCTTAATTGAAGCTAGAAGCTGCGAACGATTTAAAGTATTTGCTGATAATATGGAAGACGAACAGTTATCGAAATTTTATACAGATTTAATGATTTCTGAAGCCAACCATTATACCTTATTTTTAGCATACGCCAGAAAATATATGAAAAGAGAAGTCGTAGATAAAAAATGGAATAACTTATTAGCTTTTGAAGCAGAAATGATGAAAAATAGAGGAATAACTGCAAAAGTACACGGATAATTCATTTAGCTAATAACTAATCTTAATACTAATGTTTTCTAAAGAAGAGTCTGCTCGTTTACGCAAAGAATTTTGGACTAGTTTTGGGAAATCTTTTCCAAGAAAGTGGTTATTATACAATACCAAAATAAAAGGGTTTTCATTTAAATTTCAAGCTGATAGAAAAAGAGCTTTTATCTGTTTAGATTTTGAACATCCTGATGAAATTGCTAACGAACTTCTTTACGATCAATTATTAGCCTTAAGAAAAATATTAGAGACTGAATATTTACCGGAAGTAATTTTTGATAATAATTATCAGTTAGAAAGTGGAAAATATATTCGTAGAATTTATATTTTACACGAGAAGAAGTTTAGTATTCACAATAAAAATACATGGAGAGATTGCTACGAGTTTTTTGTAGAAACCATGACTCAATTTGAGATATTTTATCATGAATATGAAGACTTTATAAAGCAAGCGATTTAAATCCTATATATAAATCCTTTTCTCTCTATCTTCATCTTATCACTTATCACTTATCATTCTACTAACTTCTTGTCGTTAAGATAATGGGAATAAAAGAGTTTTTGCTGTTGGTAGTATCTATAATTATATGATAGAGAAATTATTCAACTGTTAGAAAATCATGGAAGCAACGTATAGTTAAACTTCATCAAAAGTCCAACAAAAGGTTCTTTCTAAGATATCTATTTTTTTAAATGGGTATATTAACGAAATGCTTACGGACAATCAAAAAAACAAAAATTTCAAAGTTCATTAATCATTTTTAACTTCTAAGTAGCAGACAAGGCCATTTTTTTAATTGGAATTTAATGAGAGAAAGACTATCTATAATATTACAGATAACTTTTATTCGTGATGATAAGCTCTTCCTTCACTAAAAAAGGTAATAAAGCTATTTCATCTTCATGTGATCCTATTTTAACTGAAAAATGTAATTGAGTAAAAAATTTATACTCGCCTTTTTTAATTTAACATGGTTGAGTTACTCCTAAAATAAAAAGCTCCCATTTCTGGGAGCTTCTCATTAATTCAAATAAATTTTCATTTATAAAAATGATATACTAAATGCATAATTTGGCTCTTCTTCATTGCTGGCTCTTATAGCATTTATGATTGGAAAAATTAGATAGAAAATCCCTAACACCATAAATCCAAGAATTCCTAAACCAAATAATAGAATAAGCGGTATGCATAGCAAAACGTATATGAACATACTAATTCTAAAATTTAGAATCGCCTTTCCGTGTTCCTCCATACCATAAACTTCATCTTTCTTTATTGCCCATAATATTAAGGGAACTAAAAATCCACCAATTCCAGATACTAAATCTAATAATTGGCTTAAATGTGTAATTACAAGTAATTGTTTATCTCTTCGCATTTTTTTCGTGATTAGTTATACATTTAAGACTCATTTTTTTCAGTTTTGTTACATTTTTAATCCAGTTTTAGTGTTTTCTACTGAAAAAAGAATAAAATATCGTTGAAAATCAAGATAAATTAATTTCAAATTCAGAAATATTTTCATGGTGAGACTGACTAACTCTTCATTATATTTGCAAAAATATTAGATTTGCAAACAACCGTAAACGATACAATAATTGCTTTAGCAACTCCATCTGGAGTTGGTGCTATTTCTGTAATTAGACTTTCCGGAGAAAATGCTATTACAATTGTTAGTCAATTTTTTAGTTCTGTCCGAAAAAACAAGTCTTTATTAGATCAGAAAACTCATACTGTTCATTTAGGCCATATTATGGATAATGAACGAATTATTGATGAAGTATTAGTCTCGGTTTTTAAGAATCCAAATTCATATACAGGAGAAAATGTCGTAGAAATTTCTTGTCACGGATCTATATTTATTCAACAAGAAATTTTGCAATTGTTCTTACGGAATGGTTGTAGAATGGCAGACAATGGTGAGTTTACTATGCGTGCATTTTTAAATGGAAAAATGGATTTAAGTCAGGCGGAAGCTGTGGCTGACGTGATCGCCTCTAATTCAGAAGCTTCACATCAAATGGCCATTCAACAAATGCGGGGTGGCATTACAAATGAATTGAAAGATTTACGCGGACAATTATTAGACTTTGCAGCATTAATCGAATTAGAATTAGATTTTTCTGGTGAGGATGTTGAATTCGCCGATAGAACTAAGTTTAACGCTTTAGTTGATACAATTTCATCAGTATTAAAAAGACTAATAGATAGTTTTGCATTTGGAAATGCAATGAAAAATGGAATTCCAGTTGCTATTATAGGTGAGCCGAATGTTGGTAAATCTACATTATTAAATGCGCTGTTGAATGAGGAAAAAGCCATAGTTTCTGATATTGCAGGCACCACGCGTGATGCAATTGAAGATGAATTAATTATTGATGGAGTTGCATTCCGGTTTATTGATACTGCAGGAATCCGTGAAACTGAAGATGTTGTAGAAAGCATTGGAATTCAAAAAGCATATGAAAAAGCTGATAACGCGCAGTTAGTTATTTTACTGGTTAATGCAGAAAAAGCAGTTACAAAATCTTCGATAATACTTTCTGAAGTTACAAAAGTTAAAGCACGATTTTCTAATAAAAGGGTTCTTGTAATTGCGAATAAAATAGATTCGCTTTCTGAAGAATCGATTACTCAATTAAAATATTTGCTACCAGATAGTATGTTACTTTCTGCAAAACAAAAAGTTGGAGTTGATACTTTAAAAAATGAATTAACCTCACTTGTAAATAAGGGAGCTTTAAGTAATAATGAAACTATTGTAACGAACTCTCGTCATTTTGAAGCTTTAACCAATGCCTTAGAAAGCATTAATTCTGTTGCCAACGGAATTGAATTAGGGATTTCATCTGATTTATTCGCTATCGATATTCGTGAATGTTTACGTCATTTAGGAAACATCACAGGTGAATATGATGTGGATAAAGATATCCTAGGTCATATTTTCTCTAACTTTTGTATTGGAAAGTAATTAAAACGATCAATGAATTTTTAAATATAAAAAACCCACTCAAAGATTGAGTGGGAAAATTGCTATGAAAAAGAAATCTCCAAACGTCTTTGGAGAAGTTTTAGATATTGTAAATGATTCACAAGTCAAAACGACTCATAAAACATGTTTTGTTAATCGTTACTAGAAGATAATCTTTCTTTGTATTGAGCTTTCTTCACTTCCGCTCTTCTTCTCACAGATTCTTTAGTATACTCTCTTCTTTCTCTTAATTCTCTCATTAACTTGGTATCTCTGTGTTTTCTTTTGTAGCGTTTTAATGCTCTATCGATGTTTTCTCCGTCCTTAACTTTTATTATTAACATATATGGTATATTTTATTTTATTAAATCCCATTGTAAAAACAGGATATTTATAATTCTTAACTCAAAATAAATAGTTAATAGTTTTAACTTATTATTTATGTGATTATATAACTTGAAAATTAAAGTGCAATAGGATAAGTCCGTTATAATCGTTTTGAAGAAATGAAATTTAACTAAAACCCTTGTTGAAATTTAATCTATGCATTTATATCGGCTTCAAAGGTATGTTTTTAATCTAGAATAAAATAGATTTTCCTTTATTTTATTTAAAAAAATGTTAAGAATACACCTAAATACTACTTTTTTATTCGAACATAAATTAGTTTGTGTTTATTTTTTTGGTTCTCTCTTCTCTCTATTTCAAATTTACCGATTGATTTAATTAGCGGAGTTAGTTTATCAAATCCGAAATTCCTAGAATCAAAATTTGGTCTTTTCTTTTGAATTAAACTACCTACATCTCCTAAAAATGCCCAACCATCATCATCTGACAAATCATTAATACTTGAAACGATTAAATTAATTTCTTTTTTAGAAATTTTATCTGTAGATGATTCTTTGTTTTCAACTTTTTCTTCAGTTCGTTTTTTAAGTATTTCTATATATATAAACCTATCACAAGCAACAATAAAAGGATTTGGTGTTTTCTTTTCACCAATTCCTATTACTTGCATTCCTGCTTCTCTTAACCTCGTTGCTAGTCTCGTAAAATCACTATCGCTTGAAACTAAACAAAAACCATTCACCTTTCCGCTATATAATATATCCATTGCATCAATAATCATTGCGGAATCTGTTGCATTTTTTCCTCTAGTATATGCATATTGTTGAATAGGTATTATAGCATTTTCTAGCAGTAAATTTTTCCATTTCACTAAATTAGGACTGGTCCAATCACCATAAATTCTTTTAATTGTAGGATTACCATATTTGGTAATTTCCTCCATCATTTCCTCAATATAATTGGATGAAATATTATCTCCATCAATTAAAACTGCTAAGTTGCTATTCATTTGTTTTCTTTTAATATACAAATACTCTTATAAACGACATTACTTAATAAGAATTATATAACTATAATTCAGTTAATTCCTATTAATTTGAGCTAAAATTGTAGGGTCCTTTATTTTATTGTCTTCAGAAAGTAACTTCATTTTAGAAATGATTTCGGCTGATTTCGGATCATCATCTAAAAACGGTAAAAACAAACGACCACGATGCTGACTATGAACTGGAATAATCGATAAAGCCAGCCCGTTTTTATTAACCTGACCACTACCTAAATGAATACTATAATCTCCTAATTTCCCATTGATTAAAATGTGCCTTTCTTTAACTTCTATATTCTTTGTTTTGAAAAGTCTGGCGGTTTCTTTTGCCAATACAGCTCTCATTTCTAATGTAGAATGACTTGCTTCTGGATCCACTTCTCCAACATGAGCTATACTTACAACTAAATCAACATCTCGCATGATTTCACTGTAAATAATTGGGTCGATATCTTTTAATGGTATATTCTCATATTCTTTTAAAGAATAAAAACTTATAAATTCAATGGTTGGCGCCTCGATATCTGAAGGAGAAAACCAATCCGCCATTGCATAGATTGAAGCTATAAATCCTTTATCATGAAATACTTTTTGTAAGCCATCTTCATGGTTTACTGTCCAACCTCGTGAACGTAACAATGCAATAGCTTTATTAGGTTGAATCTGATGTCCTTGATATCTAAAAGATTTCGTTTTATTTTCAATTTCATCAGGTGTTAAAATGTATAATTCTCTAAAAACCTGTTTGAATGGTTGTTTCAAATTTTGATCGAAAATCCCCTTTTGATATAAATCCCAAACAACATTTTGATATAAATGCGATGGATGTGCAATCAAAATTTTATCACTTGAACCAAATTGAATTGTCTTTCCTTCACAATCTTTAAGTCCGTTCTCAACAAGAAAACCAAATGTTTTATTTGATTTATTAAATAATACCAACTTTTTTATTAGCACACTTACAACAGGATGTTTTGCAATTTCTTGAATTTCTGAAGCCAAAAACTCCTCCCCTTTCATCATTGCCTCTTCTAAAGATTTTAATGTTCTTTTATACTGTTTCGTGATATAAGATTTGTTCTTTTGAAGTGCCAAAACACTTTTATCTTTCTTTACTTTTGCTGGTATCGATTTTTGCTGTTTTCCATCTTTTACTACTTTCAATTCTGCTTTACCATCATCATTTACAAACAGAATAATTTTTATGTTATCAATTTCAACAATGGCGTTCTCCATTATTTTTTGAATTGCTTCACCTTCCATTGCCCATGAAAAGCGAATACTATCGTCATAACCTGCATTTCTAGCTAAATTATCTAAACCAATTTCAACAGCTGTTTTCTCACTTTGCTGGCGCTGAGCTCCAAATTGTTTACTCTCTTTTAAGAATTCTTGAAGAATATTGTATCGATTTAATAAGTCTTTCTTTTTGTTGGCTTTACTCAATGGAATTAAACCGAACGCTTTTATATAATCCTTATCTCTCTTCTCTTTAATTTTAGCTAATGTTTCGCGAATTTTAACCTCACCTAACATTACTGAAGAATATAATTTTACCAAACGATGTCCATTTCCTGTTGATATATATTTAGCAGCATCATGCAAAAGCTTCCAATTTTGCTTACCTAAATCAGTGTAAACATCATTAAACCAATCAATATCAATTACTCCATTTAAAAAATCTGATTTATTAATATTTGAGTATCTAGCCACAATGGTTTCTTTTTCCGCATTCATATATTCGGAAGTATGTGCGTGAAACCACCAAACAGCTCCTTCTAACTTATCAAGTTTTAAATACACTGAAATCCAATTAGACCATTGAGGTGCATACATTGCAGTTTCAATCCAACGTTTTTTTGTTATTTCTGAAATTTTTGCAGCTGAAATAAAATCTTCTAAGGTATCATTCTCATCCGGTAGCGTTTTCTTTATAAGATTGCTAAAGCTTTCTTTTCTTGATGGTAAATTAGACCAATAATATCCACGATGAAAAGTTTCTTTTCCCAATCTATTTAATAACTCGAATAAATAGTTTGTTCCTTTGACAGTTCCTAAATTATTTACAAAAGCAGTTGCCTCAGTGGGAATATCTCCTCTTTCTAATTCAACAGCTAATAAATTGGTTTTTAGAGAATCGAAAACTCCAATTGGAATGTCTTCCTTATCAACTGGACTGTAATATCTATTAGTAACATTTTCAACTGCTCTTAATAAATCTTCATTTACTAAAAGTTGATACTTGAAATCATGATCATTAATCAACTCATTTTTATGCAGCTTCGCTGTTAACCAAGCAGATGGTGTATTAAATTCTATTTCATGAGTATTAATTTTTGCGATTTGGCTACTGTTCTCTGGTTTTTTAGGATAACTGATTGTAGCATACATTAAATACATTTTAAGACGCCAATAACGTTGCATTAATGTTGTATTATCTGGAAAATCTTTAAAATAATCATCTATTCTACTAACAAATGGAGCTTCATGTTCTAATAATTTACTCCAGTTAGATTTTCTATTATTCCATTGTTCCGTAATTACTTTTGCTTTTAAATCTTTAGGGATTTTCGCTATCATATCTTCTAGCAAATCAACTTTGAAACTTAAAACTGTTTCATGATCGGCGAATGCGGTGAATAAAAACTGTAAAATGCTTAATACCTTTTTATTTAAGCTATCCCATGTATAAGATTTCACTAATTTGAGGTTTTTTAACTCTGGAATATATTGTTTAAAAAAATCTCCAAAGAATGACCTTACACCAAACTGATTAGGATAATTATCACAATAATGAATTGCAGCTAACAGTTCAAAATCATTTAAGTTAGATGAGTCATACCATTCTTTCCATACTTTATACAGTGGTAAATATTTAACTCTTTCGGTTTGATCATTTATGTCATAAGCCTTGTGATTTGTAAACTGTATATGTCCCGTTGACAATAAAACAATTTGCTTATCACCTTCTCTATTCACAACTTCATATTCAAAGTTTTTATGCTTCTCATATAAATCCACAAGAGCATTAATAGCCTCTGTAATTTTCTTTTCATTTATAAACTCCTTGAACAAAAATTCCTGTTTCATAGTGAGTTTTGAAACTATTTTTGCAAAGGTAGAACCAGATTTGGGCTGAAATTTTACTTGAGGAACAATTAGTGGATTTAAATTATGATAATTAATAGCTCCAAATCCGTTTTCAAAACTATACGCATTTCCCTTTTTCTTAAATTTATCTAGATAGACTTGCTCATTTTTCGAGATTTTCGGACGTTGCTGATACAAATTGATTCTTTCCTCTATAAATGGTAACATAGAATTTTTCTCCTGCAATTCAGAAAGAATTTCTAGTCCAGCTAACCGTTGATCTACTTTTTTCGATTCAACTAGATTTGTGGTACTCTGAACGATTGAATTTTGAGGTTGTTTTAAAATTAGTGTAATAATACTTTCTCTAAGATTTCGATTTTTACGTGCTAGCAATTCTTCTAAAGAAGAAATATCATTTCTATCTAAATCCATAGATTCAAACAAACGAATACCTGTTCCCATTACAGACTCATTTCTATCTTTAATAGCCTGGAACGCTAACTCTTTCTTCCACTTACTTTTTGAAAAGTTAACTCTTGGAACTTTCTCTTCTTTATTATAGTAATAAGACCAAGTGTAATGTTCAGGAAAAACCTTTCTTATAAAATTACTTCTCTCTTCTGAAGTAATAACACTTAAATTTTCTGCTAGTAATTTTAACTGATCATTATTTGCGTGATGTACTAAATAATTATAGAAATAATCAGGTTTTACTGTTAATGAATACCAGCTAAAAACTGAACCTTCAAATATTGTCCCTTTACTAGGTAAATTCTCTCCGTAACTTTTAGCTTTGGAAAATACTACTGATGGAAGATCAGTTCGAATTGGAATGAGTTTTAACAACCAATAATCAAGTTCTAAATCATTTCCAAAATTATCATCAATCCAAGGTAAAATAGAAGAATGAGTTCTTCTCGTTTCACTCATAAACATAGAGGCTAAAACTTTCTTTTCCTTATTTCCTGACTTTATGAGTTCAATTGCTTTTAAATTTGCCTTGTCAGCATCATCTAAACCTATAAACCATAAAGCTGAATAAACCTCTAAATTATCTTTACTCTTAAGGGCACTTTCGACTGTTCTTTCATCTTTGAAATAAGATAAAGTAGAATTTAATACTTTCTTAATTGTATTGCCTTTTGGAGCTTCCCAACCAAAACCAAACCAAGTATCAACAGCACGAATTACACTACTAAATCTTGTTAAATCATTATCAAGGATAACGCTTATAAAATATTCTAATGCTCCAAGTGAAGTCTCGTCTAATGCTTCTAAAATCGTTTGCCTCAAGCCCTCTTGTCGTTGAGCCGCCAACAATAATTTCTCAACAAGAATCCAATTTTCTTTGCGTTCAGTTAACAACAATCCTTTTACAATTGCTCGTGTTACACCTCCAATTTCTTCTTCTCCTTGAAATATTTCTTGAATTAATTCATACAAACGATCGGTATAATTCTCATCATTTAGATACGCCGCAAACAAATACGAATGATTTGTAAAATAAGTATCTGCATATACATCGTACTGAATTATCTGATAAACAGTTAGATTTCCAAATCCATAATTCATTGAATTATACAAATCTTGTAAGTAACTGATTCGTTTTACTGTATATTCCGAAGTAGCTTTACTTCTAAAAGATCTTCTGTTATAGCCATTTTGATAAGGAGTTTTTAAAATTAAATCCCATATATCTGCAATGTGATTTTCATGTAGCTTCCCAAAAACTATTCTTGCTAACTTTTTTCCTTCACCAGTTCTCCACGGATTTGTTTGTAAATCCACTCCAAATGCATCTTCATAAGGCTTAATTTTTAATTCTACATATTTGCTTTCTTCATAAGCCTCAGATAATTTCGTGATAAGTAAACCTAACGCACGATACTTCTTACTGAAGAAACTTAAATCAGAAGCTATTAATTCCTTTCTTTTAAAACTTTCAATGAACTTTAATGCTTTTTCTTGTTTAATCATTTTTCAATTTTTTTATTACCAATAAGTACCTGTTAAAAATGTCATTCGAATAAATGTGATCGAAGAAGACTCCTTAATCGCTAATAGTTCTTTTAACGTTTGTACTTCATCATCATCAATAAAAACAGCGTAAATACCATCTTCGAAAGCTTGTAACGCGTTTTCTATACTACTGTTAATATTGGCTTTGGTTTCATTTTCTATTTCTCCAAAACCAATTTTGCCAGTAATTGATTGATTATGAATTTCACTTGGACTTAAAAATGATAAAACTTTATTTTTTTCTATTTCTTTGTTGAAACTGTTTACATTATGCGTAACCAACTGAATAATTAAGTCCTCAAGTGTTTTGATATTACCTGTTAAGATTACTTTCTGTCGTAGAATTTTCTTTTTCCCTAGCCTCTTTAATTGTATTTCTAGCTCATCCATTTTTTGATAATATGGTATGTAAATATAACTTTAATAAGATATCAAAACAATACTTAAACTTTTGATAATTTTACTCTTTTGTCTTTTCAAAAGGGTTATTTACATTGTTACTGTGGTAAACGTAACAGACTATTATTGATATGAAGTTTTATAAGTTACTCAAAATAAATTTAATCATGCTCGTCTTAAGTCAAACAAAACTTAGCTCCTATTTTAACTTTTAATTTTGCTTGTAGTAATAACTTAAAACTTTTGTTTTAAAGTAATATTCAAACTTCGCTTTAATAAACTCAGATGAATTTTTAATTAACTTATTCTTGCCTTCTAAGAATTCATAACTTCCAATATTACCATTCTTATATTGTTGTGACAAAATATTAAAAGCTTCTTTTTGAGTTATTAAAGCCTTTTCCGAAGATTTTAAGGACGCTTTTGATGCAATTACATCATTCTTTGCCAACTTAATTTTATTCTTCAAAACTTGTTTATTGTTTAATAAATCAAGCTTGGCAATTTTAATTTCCTCCTTTGCTTTCTTAGAATTTTCTCTATTCAAAAATCTATTAAATATTGGAAAACTAGCAGAAATACTAATAAAATGAGTTCTGTTATTATCTAATTGTGTCCAAAACCCATTTGGAATCAACTCTCCAGTTTGTTGATTCTCCACAACATCATCCTCTCCTATAATGTGAAAATAATTACTACTATACGAGTAATTCAAACTAAGTCTTGGTAAAAATCCAGTTCTGACAATTTTTAATTCTTTGTTTTTGATGTCAATATCTAATTTTGAAGAAACTATCTGCGGAATATTTTCAACTAGATCATCAACGACATCTACATTAAAAACGGAAACATCTTCAACAATAATTTCTTCAATATCGAAATCTTGAATTTGCTGAATATCTAACAATTCTTGTAATTCAATTAAACTATTTCGAACCGTATTCTCAGCGATAATTTTCTCTCTTTTATCAGATGCCAAAGTAGATTCAATTTCTAGTAATTCTCTTTTTCCTGTAAGTGCATTACTATAAAGTTCCTTTAATCGATTATAGTTTTCTGTACTTATTTTTAATTGTTCTTCAGCAACTTTAACAATCTCCTTATTAAAAAGTACTTGTAAATATTTATTCGTAATATTTAATGCAAGATCAAATCTAATTTTATCGATATCTGAATCTGATTTATCTTTAGTTAATCTAGCACTCTGTAATTTATATTTGTTTGCAAATCCATTAAAAACATTTAATGAAGATGATAAACTAAAACTATTTGAACTACTTTCTCTTTGTCCAACTCCAGTAGAAACATTAAAAGAATTCCCTAGCGAAAAATTCTGAGAAGACGTAAAACTAAGATCTGGCAGATAATTTCCTTTGGCTATTATTACATCACTGTTTAGTACTTCCGATCTAATTTTTTGTTTTAATACATCTATATTATGCTCTTTGGCATACACAACACACTCTTCAAGCGACCATTTCTTTTGAGCGTTGACAAAAAAAACATTGAAAAAACACACTCCAATTATTAGAGTTCTAAAAATTCTCATCATTATTTGGGACTTCTTTTTTACTTAATAAAGCATACATTAATGGAATAAAATACAAACTAATAAATGTTCCTATAAGCATTCCTCCAATAACCGTTAAGGCTAATGGCTTTTGTAACTTAGCTCCTAAACCTCCGATAAAAAGAAAAGGTAAAAGTGCTAATATTGTTGTTAATGATGTCATTAAAATTGGCTTTAGACGAAGTTTCCCTCCCAATTTTATCGCTTCACTTACAGACTTTCCTTCTTTTCTCAATAAGTTAATAGTATGCAACTTTAAAATACTATCATTTATAATTACTCCACTCATTACAACAATCCCAATCGCTGCCATTACGTTTATGGTTCCTCCAAACAACCATAAAAGCAATAATGCTCCGCCAATATCAATAGGAATCTCTAATAAAATGATTATCGGTTGCCATAAGGATTCAAATTGAGCGGCCATAATTAAATACAACAATAATACAGCAACAAAAACTACTATTAACAGCTCGTTTCCTAATGCTTTTATGTCAAAATAATTTCCGCTAAAACGAAGGTTAAGTTCATTGTTAGATGTAAAACTTTTTTGAAGCGACTTAATACTTTTCTCTGCTTCTAAATTATCGCTAACATTAAACGCTAAATACTCTCCATTTCGATTAGAGGTAATGGTTTTATATTGCTCCGCTGGAAATGTTTTGACCAAATTTCGAACTGAAATTAATTCTTTGTTTTTGTTTTTAACAAATAACCCAGAAATCATACTTTCAAACTCCTTACTCTCATAATTAAGCATGATTGGAATAAACTTCTGTGCTGTTTTTAAGTTATCTACAAAATTCTGGTTAAAAGTTGCCTTTAGTTCATTTAATAAATCATCATACGAAACATCATACAGCAATACTTGTTCATGTAATATTTCTATAAATACTGTTTGTTTCAAAGGTATTTCCTCACTTGAAAATCCTTGTAGCAGTGAATTTATCTTAGGTAATTTTTCTTCTGACGGCAACTCTAAAGAACTCTTAGAAGAAACTTGTGCAATCAAGTTACTCTTTTCGCCTCCAAACAAATACTGGAATATACTTTTCGGTTCATCAAAACTATAAGAAGCTTTTGAAAAATTTTTCACTAAACTTTTTGTTATGCTCTTTCTTAACTCTTCAAGTTCATTAACAGTTTTAGTTTTAATATAGATTACACCTTCTGAAAAACTTTTAGTGTTTTCTTGTTGCAGCAAGAATTGTTGTTCTCCAATTTGAGAAAATCTAGTTTGAATTGTTTTCTCTTTATTTAGAATAGCATTTATTCGTTTTTGATTCTCTTGAACAGTAATATTTTCATTCCAATCAATCGTCAAAATCGCTTCATTCTGATTAATTTTTGGTAGTTGCGTATATGGCATTATTGAAAACAATACTATGGCAATACCCGTAAACAATAAAGCGACACCATATACAATTCCTTTATTCCTAAAGAAAAAATGATAGCCCTTTTCATACCAATTTTCAACATTTTGAGTACGAAGATTAAACTCTAATTTTTTCTCTAGAGAAAACTCTTTATTTTTTAGCTGTTTATAAATAACTGGTATCAACAAAATTGAGACTAATAAAGAAGAAAAAAGTCCAATTCCTACCGCAAGTGCTTGATCATAAAATAACGCTCCCGTTATTCCACTTAAAAAAAGTAATGGTAAAAACACAGAACAAGTGGTTAATACCGAACTTATTAAAGGAGTAATTATTTCATTGGTTCCTTTTATACAAGCATTCAATAAATCATTTCCTTCTTCAAGTTTTTGTGTAATATTATCAATAACAATAATGGCATTATCAATCATCATTCCTACGCCTAGTATAAGCCCCGATAGCGAAATAATGTTGATTGACAATCCAAAGAAATACATAAATAATACACTAACAACAAGAGAAATTGGAATACTAATCGCAATAATTAAAGGAGATTTTAAGTCTTTCAAAAAGAAAAACATAATTATAATTGCTAAAAAGCTACCAATCCATAAACTTGATTTCAAGTTATCAATAGAAAGTTTTAATAACTTTGTTTGATCCTGATTAGTCGTAAATTCAAGGTTTGGATAATCTATTTTAAAAGATTCAGTTACTTTTTCTAGCGCTTCTTTTAACTCGTAAACTCTTGCGTCTGCTTGTTTTATAATGGCTAAAACTATTGATCTTTTTCCATTAACATATACTAAACCTCTATCTTTAACTGGTTGTAATTTAACTTGTGCTAGCTCCTTTAACTTGAAAAGTTTTTCTTCAATTTTAATATCAATATTCTCTAAATCTTTTTTGGTTTTTAAAGGATTATTGAACTTGAAATTGTATTGATAAATTCCGTTTTGAACTAATAAATTACCAAACTCAAAATTGTTTTGTTTGATAACATTTATTAATTCATTGCTACTAATCTTAAGGTTCTGTAATTTTTGGACATCTGGAATAACTACTATTTCCGGTTTGGTAATTCCTGAAATATCAGCTAAGGCAATATCAGGTAATTGCTCAACTCGTTTTTTTAAAACAGTTTCTGTAAAATCGCTTAGTTCTAGAAAGTTTTCTGATGTAACTTCTTCTTTTAAAGTAACCGCTAAATTTACAATTGGAATATCGGTTACAGAAGCCTTAATTACTTTTGGGCGATCTAAGTTTCTTGGTAAAGAATTTAAGGAAGCATCTACTTTTTCATTGGTTTCAACGAATGCCAAATTCGTATTTGTACCATATTCAAATTTTAGCTTTAATGTAGCAAAACCATCTCTAGTTTCTGAAGAAATATCTTTTAAATTACTTACTTGTAGTAATTGATTTCGCAATGCACGAATTACGTTAGTTTCTAACTCTCTAGCGGTATTGTTAGGATAGCTCACCTGAACTGTAATTTCAGGGATAGCAATATCTGGCATTAATGAAGTTGGAATGCGATTAGAAGCGACAACACCCAGCAACAAAAATGCTAGAGTTGTCATGAATACTGCTATTGGTCGGTTGATTAGAAACTTTACCAAAGGATTAGATTTTTAAATCAAATATATCAACAAAAGTAGTTTCTGTATTAAATGCCACCAATATTTCGTTATCTGAGGCTATTGATTTATAATCTGACTTTTGATCTAGATAAAATGTTTTATCATAAACTAGATCTCCCTCTTCTTTAACATTAAAAACTATAATTTTATTATTAGAGTAGGGTTCATACGAAGATATTAATAAATACAATTTATCAGAAAATAAATATGCATCCTGAATAAGAACATAAAAACTTGAGTCATCTGTTTCCAACTCTTTAAGGCGAATATAATCCATCGTTTTCTTGACTTCAGGATAATGTTCCAAAGAGACTTCTTTTCTTAGTTTAAAATCGAAATCATAAAATCTAACTATTGGCATATTATCCGAAACAGTAATTATATTTTTGTTAAACTTAAAAACATGATTATTGTTTCTCATTCTATTCTGAGCTTCATATTCGAATTTAAATGGTTTACCACCAACCCGAACGGAGTCATTTATTAGATTAAACTCAAAAATTGGTTTTAGACTGCTAGAATGAGTTGAATAAAACTTATTCTTGTGCATAAAAAATCTATATCCGTATCGTAAATTTGAGTACAACCCTGGAAGTTTTTTAGTTTTTTCGTAAGCATTATCTTCATCAAATATTTCTATACTTCTCTTATAATCATTTTCTAAATATAATTTCTGATTATCACTTATAAAAAAATAAGGTATCCCTCTAAATTCACCAGGGCCATCTCCGTAGCCGCCTATAACTTTGTCTAATTTGAAATTCTTTTTAGAATATTTATATAACTCGGAATTACCATAATCAGTAAAATAAAGATGATTGTTGTTAAAAGTCATACATCTTACATCTGAAAAAAAACCTTCATCGTCATAGTTTTCAATACTAGTTATTCTTTCTAATAATTTAAAATTTCTTTCTTTTGAATTTTCACTCTTGCATGATTGAAATAAAACAAAGAAAAGAGCAATAAAAAGTAGTCTCATATCAAAATTAATAAATTGTTAAAAAATTGCTTCATCTATAATTCGATGAAGCAATTCCATATCTAATTAAGATCACATTCTGATTTCTTACCATCACACTTCACCCATCCAAAACCAGAATCACATTTTGCATTCTCTCCTTCTGCGTTACAAGTTACGGTTCCGAATTTAACATATTTATTGCCGTCCCACCATAGACATTCCGCTGTTGCTGTACAATCAACTTTACCTGATCCGCCACCTACTTGTGAATTCTCATGAGTAATAGGTGTTCCTCCATTATTTTCTTGAGCAAAAGAAGATTGAACTGTCATAGTGCTTAACGCAAAACCTACTAACATTACTAAACTGAAAATTATTTTTTTCATTTTATAAAAATTTAATATATGTGCATAGCGCGCATACACACGATTAACAAATTATCCTTAAAAAAGTAAGAAAAAGGCACGCAATTTTTTTAAATTCATTTTCTTAGCATTGCAAATATATATTTTTTTACAATTACTGCAAAACTATTTTTACCTTGGCATCGTGTGCTAAATTTAAATTCCCTGATATGATTACACTATCAGAACTTTTTATTCCTTTATTAATGGCATAACTATCACTATTTTCTCCTGCTATTTCCACATAATTCCATTTAGCTAAGTCATTTTCCAGGGTAAAAACTACCTCTCTATTCGATCTTAACACCAATGCTGATTTTGGTATAACCACTACATTATACAAAGGTTGATTAATTAAAACCTTTACATTCATTCCATCTAATAATCCTGTATTTTTATCAGTTATCGAAGCTGTAACTTTTATTAAACCATTTTCATCAACTAACGGGTTTACTTCCGTAATCCTTCCTTTAAATAATTTTTGATTAGCGTTGTAACCTCGGACTTCAATCTCTTGATTTTTGCCTACAAATTGATACTCGTTTTCTAGTACTGAAAACGAAATTTCTAATGCATTTGGATTAATCACCGTACAAAAAGCATCAGCCGTTCCGATATAATCTCCTTCTCTCTTTTCAATATTCGCCACTATTCCTGAAAACGGAGCCTTTAAAAAAGTTTGATCATACTCTATTTTAGCTCTTTCTAAATTATTCCTTGCTTCAATAACTCCACTTTTAATTTCTAAGTTTTTTAAAATACTCGGAGTAATGTTGTGTTGGCCATAATTAATTTTTTCTTCTGCAAGTTTATTCTGTGCTTTTTGAAGTTCAATTGTTGCTTTTTGAACGTTGTTTTTTAGTAAACTATTTTCTAAAACTCCAATGATTTGATGTTGTTTCACATAATCACCATTTGCAGATTTTAAAGACATTAATTGATTAGAAGATTGAAAACGAAGTTCTGCTTTTTTAACAGCCTCAATTTTTCCATTTACCCAAAGTTGTTTATTGAAAACTGAATCTGAAACTTTTACAACTTCTACTGAAGTTCCTTTGCTAACCACTTTCGATTGACTTTCTTCTTCCTGAGAAATTTTTTCTTCTTTCCCACAAGCAACTAATGCTAAAATTATTAGGAGGTAAACTTTTTTAAACATTGTTATTTTTTTTGCGAATATAACGAGAAGTTCATAAAATATTAAGACAATTTCAAGAACTATAATATATTCTCTAAATTGTATTTTACGATTTTCTCTTGTGTACTACTGGTACCTATTAACGTTTTAGTTTTTTCATTAATTGTAATAAAATTTAAAGATTCTTCGGTTTTTAAAACATGCTTTAAATTTAAGTTCCAATCGTATATTTTCACTTTGGTTGGTGTACTTTCTTCGAAGTACTTGTTCATTTTTTCACCACTGAATAAGACATAAATATATGCATCACCTGCATATAAATCTGAACAATAAATCCTTGTGTTTTTTATGTTCTCTTGAAGACTAGTAAAATCAATATTTTCAGTTTCTGTTGATTTGTTAATGGTTCCATTAAGATTAAGAATATCAATTCTATCAAGAGTTACCATACCTGAAACTAGTTTATTTCTCTTTCCATTAAACCTTAAATTATTAACAAAAAGTGTATTAAAATTCTGTTGTGTAAAGTTTATATCGTTGCTTCTTTCGTTATTCACATTGAATGCAAATGGAAGTCTTTTTTCAACGATACCTGTCTTATCATTAAAGATGACTAGTTGATCCATACTCAACGATAAATTATCAGGGTTACCTATAATTTTATTTTCTTCTACATAGAACATTTCTTTTAAAGATAGTTCTGGTTTTAGTTTGACAGACTTTTTAACAACAATAGATTTTTTCCGAATAGTTTCTGTTAAATCAATTTGACTTACTTTATTCTTATTCATTTCATAAACCCAAAAGAATTTTCCTTCTTTATTTACATCAAATTGAGTTGTACAATACACTTCGCTTTCAAACTCATTAGGACCATTCCCTATTCTTCCGAAATCGGAAATATGAGTTAATGCTACATCATTTTTATAAACGCTAAACACACTACTTTCCTTATTCGCTATATTTTTGACTACTATATAATCGTCACAGAAGTATACGTTTTGGACATTATACTTGTTCTCAAAAATAATTTCTCCTATTAATAACTTTTCTTTGGATGGTAACGGGTTATTACTTTTAGAACTATTCTTACAACCAATTATTACGAAACACAAAATAAAGCATAGTTGAGCTATACTTATAAAAGTTTGAAAATTAGAACTTATCATGGTTAGTTTTTAATTCAGTTTACCTTTATATAAAGTTGTTACCCCATTTAATTCATCAAACTCATTATTTAAGCTTTACATATAAATTTCTTCCTTTTGTTCATCCCAAAAAAAAAGGGTACAAATTCTTCCCTTTATTTAACCTGTATAAATTACCATCGCCATTTTCGTTAATTCTAAATAAACTGTAATTTATATTTGACGCTACTGTAAATGGAAATCCTTTATTCTTTTTCTTAAAATCGATTAAATACTCTTTATCATAACTTTTTCAAATAAAAATAGTATTATATGTTATTAATTATTCTTTACAATTCTCTCTATTTAGTTCTTTTACCTATTAGCCTTAGTTATTTTTTATTATAGTAATAACATTTAAAAACTGTTTTTTCGATTGAATAATATTATAAAGCTTATGTTGAAAAACACAAGTCCGCCATTAAGTTTAAAAATACGACTGCAATTTATATTGACTACCAATTAATTGAAACAAATATGGCCCCTTATACTCATTATCTTTCATCAAATTGGTTAGTAGTTCAGCATTTTTTAACGAATACCACTTAATGTTCGAGCTTATATTATCTAATTTCTCTTTGAATTTAACCTCGTTCTTTGATAAATATAACCCTACTGTAAAATCATTATCATTTTGATTTATAAAATCGTTTATACAAGTATGACAATCGAACTCATTAATTAAAATAACATTAATATATTCAGATTCAATATCATTACTCTCAAGCTCCTCATATAATATAGTTGAAATCCTATCTTTCTTAATTTCGCTGTTAATATTACATTGAATAAATGTTATAGCACAAATCAGTAACAGTATCTTCTTCATATTAATTAAGTTTACCTATGTAAATAGTTGACACCCCCTGCATTTCATCATATTCATTGTTCAAACTTAACATAAAGATTTCCTCTTCATTTTCATCCCAAAAAAAAGGATACAAATTCTTCCCACTATTTAATCTGTATAACTTACCATCGCCCTTTTCGTTAAATCTAAATAAACTGTAATTAATATTAGGCGTTACTGTAAATGGAAATCCTTTATTTTTGTTTTTAAATTCAATTAAAAACTCTCTGTCATAAGCCTCTCCATAAACAACAAATGTACTCTTATCGTCCTTAAAAACCTCACGAATCGTGCTCGACCTATATAAATTCAAAAACATTTCATCCTGTGGAATTTCTTTTCCATATGGTAATTTCAAGATATTATAGTATGGCATGTTCGGTAATTCTTTTGATTTAATACTATTTTCTAAAATATTATACTCATAGTATTTTTTTCCGTTCGAATTTACAAAATGAAAAGATTTCTCCTTTTTCAAATCCGCAAAAGAATAAATATCGTTATAGTAGTAATCTTCTTCAAAAAAATCATTTAACTCCTCCGGGAAATTTATAAAATTATTCTCCTCCCCAGTATTAAGGTTTTTGACAAAAATTACTTTTCTATTTTCTTTATAGTATTCTTTTTTTGAAGGATTCCCCTGAATCGATTTCATTGCTATCAGCAAAGAATCTCCATAAAATTTCAAATTTGTTAAAGGTGCATATGCATCATCATAAGTATCAAATTTAATATCACCTAAAAACTCCCCCTCTAGATTATACTGCTTTATACTTTTTATATCGGATACAGCAATAACAGAGTCGTTTCTAAAAGTTATAAAATTTTTATAAATCTTAGTATATTCATCAAACCCATCACCTGCCTTATTAAAAGTGTTTGTTGTGTTCGTTTCTAAGTTGTATCTAACTATCTCATAGTTCGTAGGATTAAAAAAGAGTAAATCTTTATTAGATTTTTCCTCAAAAATTAAACCAACATAATTAATTTTTAACGAATCTTTTATAGTAACCTTAGCACTTATAAAATTACTATTTGCTACTTCTTTTTTACAAGAAAGTAAAAAAGAAGTAGCTAAGATTATTGAAAACTTAATAATCTTCATTTATCTTAATTTTTAGTAAGAACAGGCTTAGGTGGTTTACACAAAGATTGTCCAGGTGATGGACAATAAACTTCCACACCTCCATCTGGCTGAACAACCGTTTTAGCCCATGCTAACCCTAGAACATCAGGACTAGGAGGGGTTGCTTCTGATTTCTCATTCCCTCTTAAGTTAGTTATAACAGCAATTGCAATTACCATTGCTGAAAAACCAAATTTTATATTTTTTTTCATTTTATATTGTATTAATTAATTTTTGTAAACTTAGGATTTTTAACTTTACATGTTTTTGTTCCTTTATTATTACAATCTATATAGGTTTGTCCGGTAATTGTTTTTTCATAATGACCTTTCACTGAAATCCATTCAGGTATATCAATACTCTGTGCATTACTGGATAACGGTTGAAATAACCCAAATGTAAATAAACCTAAAAAGGCAAATCCTAATGTTCTTTTCATGAATTTACTTTTCATTTCTTTTAGTATATTAAAATTAAACAGTTGTATACTTATCCTTTCTCGGAGAAAGAAGTATATCATTAAAAAATTAAAAAAGAATGCTGCGCAATTTTTTTTATAAAACACTCTTTCTCTTTGTCGACAATTTTTTGCTTAAAAAAAAGTTAGCAAAGCTTTTTTCAAAACGGTGGCAAGATAGATTTTTTTTTATAATTAAAAAAGAAAAATATTGATTTTTCAGAAATAGTTCTTATGTTTGAAAACGAAAAAACAATTTGCTATCAAAACTCGATATTCTATTTCGACTTTTAAAATATTAATCATTGCTTTAACTCTGGGAATTCTTGGTTTTTTAATCATTCCGAGGTTATCCGTGCGTTTAAACCCAAGTGATTCGCTACCATCTATATCAGTGAATTACTCTTGGAATAATGCATCACCTTATGCTTTAGAAAGGGAAGTCACCAGTATTTTAGAAGGTGGTTTTAGTACTGTAAAAGGTCTTACTAAACTTTCTTCCAAATCGTCAAAAGGAAGAGGAAGTATCACTTTAGAATTTGATAAATATACCAACATTGATCATGTACGATTTGAAATAGCAACTATTATACGTCAGCTTTACAAAAAACTACCAGAACGGACTAGCTACCCCACTTTACAAGTGAATAAACCCAATGATGACGAACAACAACGTGCTTTTTTAACCTACAGTATTAATGGTAAAGATTCACCTTTTGTAATTCAGGAAATTGTAAAGAATCAAATTGAGCCTATCATAGGTTCTATGGATGGAATTGATAAAACAAAAGTATATGGTGCACAACCAAAAGAGTTTGTAATTACTTATAATTTTGATTTATTAAAACAATTAAAAATTTCAAAAGAAGACATTATTAAAACTCTTCAAAAACAATTCTCACAAGAGAGTTTAGGAGATATTTTTTACCAACAAGAATATATTACACTATCTACAAATTCCAGCGATAAAATTGACTGGCATTTACCTATAAAAAAAGTAGAAAATAGACTTATTTTCCTAAATGATATTGCCACAATAAAAGAAGTAGAACAAGAAACTCAGAGCTATTTTAGAATCAACGGTAAAAACTCAATAACACTTTCCATTTACGCTTCAAAAAATGCTAACACTATCGTTTTAGCAGAGAAAATAGAAGAAAAAATAGCACAAATTAAAACAAGACTTCCGTCAGATTTTTCAGTAATTGAATCTTATAATGCTACCGAATATTTATCCAAAGAACTAAATAAAATTTATGAACGATCTGCCTACACTATTTTTATACTACTCGTATTTATATTAGTAGTAAGTGCTAGTTTTAAATATTTACTAATTACCATTCTAAGTTTACTGTGTAATTTAGGAATTGCTTTTTTACTATATTTCTTTTGTAAAGTTGAAATACAATTGTATTCTTTGGCTGGAATAACAATTTCATTAGGGTTAATTATCGATAATAGCATCGTGATGATTGACCACATTAAAAATCAAGGTAATACTAACATATTTATTCCAATTTTAGCTTCTACATTAACAACTATTGGGGCTTTATCTATTATTTATTTTTTGGATGATAAATACAAGTTAAACTTGATAGACTTCGCTCTTGTAATTATCATAAACTTAAGTGTATCACTATTTGTGGCTTTGTTTTTAATCCCAGCCCTTCTGAAGAAAATACCTTTAAAAAATAGAAGCTCTAAAAAGATTTTTATTCATATTCAGGATAAGTTTTATAAAGTTTACAATAAGCTTTTATTAATTTTACTACGATTTAAAAAAGCTACAATTTTTGGAATAATTTTACTTTTTGGAATCCCATTTTTCATGTTACCTCAAAAACTTGAGAATAACGATACTTTCCTCGAGAAAACATACAATACAACATTAGGTAATGAGTGGTATCGCGAAAATGTTAGACCGTATATTGATAAATATTTAGGAGGGAGTTTTCGTTTATTTAACTATTATGTTTTTGAAAACGCCTATTACAATCGAAATGAAGAAACTAAATTATACGTAGGGGCTTCAATGGAAAAAGGAGCAACAGTTCATCAAATGAACGAAGCTTTTTTAGTCATTGAAAATTATATACAACAGTTTCCGGAAATAAAACAATATACGAGCACTGTTTATAGTGGAGATTATGCTAGAATTGAAATTACCTTTAAAGAAGCCTATGAAAAAGGTGCTTTCCCTTTTATGCTAAAAGCTAGATTGGTGAGAAAAGCTTTAGATTTAGGAGGAATTGATTGGAATATTTCGGGAGTTGGTAATGGATTTAGTAATGGAAGTGGCAGTAATGAACCTATTAATTTTACAGTTGAAGCAAAAGGTTATAATTACGATATTTTAAATAGCTGGGCTGACACCTTGAAGGTTGCCTTGGAAACTCATCCAAGAATTCAAAAAGTATTGATAAAAGAAAATTCATATTGGTCAAGAAAGCCTTCATATGAATATCGTTTTAGTTTAGATAAAGAACAATTAGCATTGCGTAATAGTAATCCGTCAGAAATTTTTAATGAACTTCAAGCCCTTACTTTATCCAATACTTCAGATGTATCTTTAAATATTAATGGAAAATATACTCCTGTACGATTGGAATCTTCTGAATCGAAAAAATTTGATCTTTGGAATATTAATAATAATCCATTGGATAGTTTGAATAAACCTGTTATTTTAAAAAATATATCATCCGTTCAAAAAGAAAGAGAAGAAGAAAACATTCATAAAGAAAACCAAGAATATATTCGTTTAATACAATTTCAATATACTGGTTCTTCTAAATTTGGATCAAAATTCCTAAAGAAAAAACTTAAGGAATTAAGAAGTAAATTACCTTTAGGTTATCGATTCGAGAACTCTCAAAACCAATGGTTTTTAAATGGTGATGAGAACAATAATTACTTTAATTTACTATTGTTAGTACTAGTTATAATTTACTTTATTTGCGCAATTTTATTTGAAAGTTTAAAACAACCGTTTATTATTTTAAGCGTAATTCCAATCTCATTTATTGGTGTCTTCTTAACCTTTTATTTGTTTAATTTTAATTTTGATCAAGGAGGTTTAGCTAGTTTTGTTTTACTTAGTGGAATTACGGTTAATGCTTCAATTTTCATAATTAATGGCTTTAATAAACTTAAGAAGGAATTTCCTAATGAAAATTATGTAGCACTTTATCTAGAGGCATTTAAACAGAAAATATTTCCTATTATTTTGACAATAATTTCAACCATATTAGGATTTATTCCCTTTGTAAAAGATGGTCAGAATGAAGTTTTTTGGTTCGCTTTAGGAGCAGGGACAATTGGCGGCTTGTTCTTTTCATTAATAGGGATTTTGATTTATTTACCTTTATTTACATTGAAAAGGAGAAGAATATTAAAATACTCATCATAATTTCACAAATTTAATCCCACTAATTTAAATCTAATGAAAAAAACGTTTTTTATACATATTTTATTACTTGTGTCTTTATCTTGCGTCAATAGTAAAAAAGAGTTCTATGCGTTTAAAACACAAAACGGTCAAGATAGCATCATAAAAAGTGAGAATTTACTTTTTTTTAAAGAAAAACTGATTTCAGAATCTCGAGAGAAACTTAAAAAGGATAGGATGGACCATATAATATCAATTGAGAATATTAAAGATTCATTAATCAAAACAATAAATAAAGGAGATTCTGTTCTTTACTATGTTCAATTTATACCAAAAATAAAAATCACTCAAAACAAAAACAGTCAAACTAAAGAAACAACTCCTCTTCATAGAGAAAAAATCTTGGCTAGGATTGGAGAAAAGTTATTATTAAATGAATTAATAGACACCAATAATAAAGTTTTTAACAATCAAAAAAAACCAAGTTTCCTCTACTTTTGGGCGAACGACTGCCCTGCATCATTAAGAGAAAATCATTTGTTGAACAAACTATATAATAAATACAATTCAGAAGTTAATTTTATATCCTTCACAAAAAATTCAAAAACTGACGTTTACAAGTACTTAGAAAACAATAAATTTATGTTTAGACACTTTGTAAGTCAAGATAGTATCATAAAATCCCTAGATATTTCTGAGTATCCAACTATACTTTATATCGACAAGGCGAACGTGGTAAAATTCATCGACTTTGGTCTACCTCAATTGTGGAAAAAAAACGAATCAAAACCTTATGACTACGATCAAAAGATAGATATCAGAATAGAAAATCTAATAAATCAATAAAAATAAATAATAAATAGTTTGTTTATTCTTGGTATTAAATTTTTTAGTACCAAGAATATTGTCTTTTATGATTTTTTAAAAAGAGAACTCCATCTTACCTTGTATAAAATCTTCTGGAACAAAACCAAAGCTTCTCGAATCAATGGAATTATGTCTATTATCTCCAAGCATGAAATAATAATCTTTTTTAAAGGAATAATACTTTTGAGAATAATCTTCTAGTTCTACATTTTCAAATTTTAAAGCTATTGTTTTATAAATCTGTATATTTTCTTTTGTTAATTCGATTGACAATCCTTTTTTAGGAACAATTAAACTTCCATAATTATCAATTGTCCAGTAATCTTGTTTACTTCTAGGAAAAAGAAAATAACTAAAATCAGATTTAACTTTTATATTCTTAGTGAAATAAGACTTTTCTCTTGTTGAAGATTCTCTAAACTCTTTCTCTGAAAGATTTTTAATCATTGTTACGTTTTTCACTTCATTACTAATATAATTAAATGAATAATTATCCTTGTTTGGTAGTTTTTGATTGTTAATAATAACAACTCCATTCACAATTTTTAATTTATCACCGGGCATTCCAATTATTCTTTTAATTAAAAATTTATCAGAATCATCAACAGCCTTAAAAACCACAATATCTTCTCTTTGGAACCTCTTCCCCCCTTTTAACGAACGATATAAATCATACTCATGTTTAGGAGCTTGAAACATACCACCAATAACTGGAATATTTCTCTTATGCCTTGGCAATTTGACTCCATAAGAGAACTTATTTACAATTACGTAATCACCGGGATACAATGTTCTTTCCATTGATTTAGAAGGAACAAAATACATATCAATAAAAAATGATCGAATGAAAATTGAAATTACAATAGGAGTAATAAAATACCAGCAAATTCTTAATATTTTAAATACTTTATCTGAAATAGAATTCCTTAAAATTTTAACCCAAAAACAAGTAGTTAAACTATCTAAAATAATTAAAAGAACACCTGTAATTATAAGTTCTTTTGTCCAAAAATAAAATAGTAGAATTACTAATAAACCTAATGTATACACTATCTTTTTCATCAGGTAAAAATAGTAATTTAAACCAATTATAAAAGAGTCAAATAGTAAGAATATTATTATACTTACTTTTCTCTTTTAAGCGATACTTGGTGTCCGTTTTACATTATAATACCATGCAATCTGTCCTAATTGGAATATGATTTTAACAGAATCACGCATGGATAATTTACTTCCATCTGCATGAATCCATCTTTTTAAAGGCTGTTCGCAAAGCATTCGTTTTGCCTTATCTAAACCATAATGTAAGGTTACTCTTCTAAATATTTCAACGTCGAAAATCCACTTCGAAACAAACTTATCTTTAAAAGATATTTCAATGACGTCTCTATGGAAAATTTTTGCTCCACATTGTGTATCCTTGAAATCCATTGAAAGAATTTTTCTGATGATATAATTAATCGTTTGACTAATAATTTTTCGTGCAGACTCTTTTGTGATATTAGCTCCCATCCTACTAATCCGTGAACCACTTACAATTTTATAATCAGAATTTTGAATTGTATTTACTAAATCATCAAAATCTCTTAAATCAGTAGATAAATCAGCGTCCAGAAATCCTATATAATCCAAATCTTCCTCTTGTAACATATGAAGCATTCCTTGCCGAACTGCTTCCGCCTTACCTCCATTTTTTTCACAGTCATAAACTGTAATAAAATCTTCTCTACCTTTTCGAATAGAATGTAAGACTTCTAAAGTTTTGTCCTTACTTCCATCGTTTACGAAACACAAATGATACCCTGTATGCTTGTCTATAAAATTCGTAAACTCATTACTGAGTAACCTTTTTTCTTCATTATAACAAGGAATTACAACCCCAACACATCTTTCTTGGATAATAACATCTCCGCTGTAAATATTTGATTTAGATGAAACTTTAGGAGCTCCAATCAATCTTTTTACTCTTGCGTAAACTTCCGATAAACTCAAAGGTTTTTTCATATAATCGTCAATACCTAAATCAAATCCTTCCGTTATCATTTGGTCATCTGTATTCCCTGACAAAACCATTATTGGTGTTTTTGATTTTTTCTCAACTCTTATGTATTTAACAACCTCTATACCAGGTAAGCTTGGCATATTAATATCTACAATTACTAGGTCTGGCTCAATCTCATTAAAAAGCTCAATTCCTTTATTTGCATCCGTTTCACAAAAAACTTCATAGCCTAACTCTTTTAATCGATTTTCTAAGGGAATTAATACAAGCTTTTGGTCATCGATAGCCAATATTTTCATATTTCGAGGTATTTTTAAATCTAACTATTTTCTAAATTTAACTAAGATTCACTAGAAATCAAAGTTTCTAGAATAAAAGTTCCTTGAGCAAAATTCACCAACATCAAAATAAATTTACTGTTTTGTTTAAATATTTTATATTTATTAAAAGAAAATTGACAATTATTGAATGAAAGGAGTTTCTAACAAATATTTAATTACTGCCATATTGCTTTGTGTAGTTTTTCATGGAAGTACTATATTTTTCACTTTAGAAACAACTTATGATGCATTAATTCACTTGTTTTTTGCTGGGCATTATGCAGATAATTGGTTTGAGCACTGGAGTTATAAATGGTATACTGGATTTTCTGTTATGGGTTATCCTCCATTGGTTCACCAATTAATAGGAGCGTTATCTCTTATAGGTGGCCTAAAATTCGGGCTATTCACAGTAGCTATAATTGTATCGATTCTTTTCGTTACAGGAGTTTATCGTTATGCTTTACTCATAACAGGAAATACAACAACTGCTGGTTATTCTGCTCTACTGAGTGTGTTTTCAGCTTCTTTTGTTGAAACACTTCACATTTTTGGACAGCTCCCAAGTATTATGGGGATTTCAATTTTAATGCATGCACTCCCCGAAATTTATTCATGGTTAAAAACCGGTATTTATAAATACTTTTTCACATCTCTTTCCTTAATCTCTGTAACCGTTACATCTCACCATGTAACTCCAATATTTGGAATGGTATTTTTCATTTTACCATTAGTAGGAATGGTAATTATGGATATAGCAAGAGAACAAGTTAATTCCTATAAAGAAATTCGTCTTAAACTTTTTCTAAAAGTATTCGTAAAAACATTCAAGCGAAATATCACATTCCTAATCATGATTCTTGTTTTAATTGTTGGGTGTATTTTACCATACTGGATAAACTCTAAAAAAAATCCGATTACTCAAGTTCCTATACCTCACGGATCTAGAGATAACTTTTTAGAGGTTTTATCTTCAGGATTAGTCTTTTTCTTAATTCCCTGGGGAGTATTATTATTCTTCATTCCTTATTTCTTATATAGATATTACAGCAAGCGTTACCTATTTTTTGGTTTGTGTTTTTCAATGCTATTCATTTTAGGTACCGGAGGAACAACACCAATTCCTGAAATCATACTAGGAGAAAATGCTTTCAATATTCTTACTTTAGACCGATTCACATTATGGGGTTCTATAATGGCGTTACCAATTTTTGGAGAGTTTACATACAGGTTTGTTGAAGGAGACTTAAAGCAGCTCATACAAAAAAAATTTGGGGCTGTTTATCATCGATTAATCGGAGGATTACTAGCAGCTCTGTTTTTGTTTTTTACAATTTTCTCGTTGAGTTTAGGTTATTTCAGACCTTCACAACCACAAAAAATTAACATCTTGCCCATTATCAACTTCTTAAATCAAGATCAACATGATCAATGGAGATATTTAACATTGGGCTTTGGTGATCAAATGGCTTGGCTTGCTTCTCAAACAAATGCAACTACTGTTGATGGGAACTATCATTCAGCTAGAAGACTCCCTGAACTTACAACCAGACCTATTGAAAGGTTGGAGAATTCAAAGTTTAAAGGTGTTGCTGGTATTGGTTCTCTTCAGCAATTCCTTACTGTTCCCGAGAAATACAATCTTAAATATATTTTTTCTAATGATAAATTTTACGATCCAATTCTATATTTCTGTGGTTGGCAAAGAATACCTCCATTAGAAAATGGAATTATGGTATGGGAACGTTTAAATATAAACCCTTTATCTACCATTTTACCAAGAGATGAAGTTGATAACTGGGAAAATATCCTCTGGGGAATAATACCATTTACCACCGTAATTGTTGCATTTATGTTCAATATTATTCCTCTATTTAAGAATAAACTCAGAATGAAACCTAAAGTGATTCCTGAATATTTTAATTTTCGACAAGAATACTCAAGTTTTTCCAGTTTTATCTTAAAAATAACACATATATGGTCTGCTTTGCTTATTATTCTTATGATTTATGGGATATATTTACTGTACATAAAAAATGATTCCCAGAGAACACCAGAAAATGTAATTACCGCATATTATAATGCATTGGACTTTAAGCGATTTAAAACTGCCCATTCTCTATTAGATCCTAGAAAAGAAATTACCATCGATCAATACATGTTAGAAATTTCCGTTACCGATGGCTTATTAAGTTCTTATGCTAAAATGGATGCCTTAGAATACTCAATTCTCAAAAAAACGGATAGTTTGGCTACCATGGAAGTAAAAACAAAATGGATTACACCTCTTGAAAAAATTAATAGGGTTGATTATAAAACACTCGTAAAATTCAAAGGAAAATGGTTTTTAATACCCGAAAACAAAGACATTGATTTACCACCTGACCAATTATATGCTAGAAATAAAACAAGATATTTTAATCAAGGAAGAAGGCGAATAACTACAGAACAAACCTATCATGAAGATATTTTAAAACAACCAGTCGTTGAGATAGTGAAAGCTAAATTAGTTAAACACAATGAGAGTTATGCAATAATTGGAGAAATTCAAAATATTGATAATACTCCTGCTGATATTATTTTAAAAGGAACTTTATATAATGATAATAATAAAGCTCTTGCGTCATTTAATGCTAAACATATAGTAAAACATAAGCTCGTTCCAAAGGAAGTGAGTTCGTTCCGTATTAATTTTGAAGGAATCGCATGGTCTAAAACTAAAGATTCTATTCCTGATAAATTTGATCCAGACGCCTTTACTCCTATTGAACTAAATGAACAACCTACGAAATTTAATTTACAATTGGCTGCAAATGTTTCCAATTCAGATTTGTTTAAAGATCATGCTCTAAGCAATATTAATATTGAAGATACAAGTTTAAATGGTGTTATTTTTAATAGTGGAATACAAGAAATTACAGTACCGCAACTTATATTCACCTATTATGATCGTAATAAAAAAATCTCTTGGGTTGATCATTTATATCTTCATCAGGGAATACGACAACACAGAAAACTATATTTTGAATATGATTTTATTAAAGAATCAACGCTCGAAGTTATTAGTGAAGATATGACTAATTGCTTTGTTAATGGATTGCCAAATGAAGATGTTTCTATAAAAATTGTTCCTAACAGAATTGAAAATCATACCTACGAAGTATTGCAAAAAATTAATCATCCTCAATATGATTATGTGAAAATAGAAATGAATAGTTTTATAGGAAATCCAAAATAATGAAGCAAAATTATACTTTTTCATTCTTATTTCTATGGTGTGCAATTGGTTCATTAATTGCTCAAAACTCTCCTGAACTTCTATCAAAACAAAAAGAATATGTGGTAGGAAACCGTATTATATTAACATTTAAAAATCCTAAAAAGAAACCATTTCAATTGTTGTGTTCTTATAGCTACGGTAATACAGTACTTTCTCCTAGTCAAAATGATGAAGAATACACTTTTGAAATTCCAGAGTTTATTAGAAAGAAAATTGGGCTTGTAAGTTGGAAAACTATAAATACGGAATCTCTATTAACTGGAACGTTTTCGATATTACCAATCCAAAAACCTGTTTCACTAGAAACTTACGTTGGTCCTCCTACCATAGAAGCAGGTGATATTGACTATGCCATGATGGTAGTAATACCAACTGACACTTTAGACAACCCAATTAAAACCGGTTCTAAAGTTATTTTTAAAAAACAATTTTTACAATCGGAAGTAACAAATACTATTTTTACCAAAAACCTTATTTCTTATGATCTTATTTACGCTCCAAAAAAGTCAGGAAGAATGGTACTTTCCTCCGAATCATATAAACTAAATTCTAAAGAATTTACGTTAGATATTTTACCTGCGATTGGTCGAAACTTTAATATTCGTTATGAGAGAAATCACAAATATGCTGACGGTAATCAAATTACAAATTTATACACTTCTAAAATTAGAGATAAAAATAATAACACTGTAAGCGATGGGACCTTTGTTGAATTCTTTATTACTAATCAAGATGGAAATATTTTAAAAGCAGGAGGAACTACGATTGAAGGGGTAGCCAAAGCCTCTATAATTCATCCCGACTGCGAATCAACATGGAAGATAAAAGCATTTATTGACGGAATTGCTAATAGTAATGTTTTAACGATTTCATTTGATCAAGTAATTAATAATATTCCGGTAGAATTTTCGACAGATAATCGAGAATTAAAAATAGGTCCTATGATAAGTTTTATGGAGCAAATGATTCCGGATGGACTCCAAATTGAACTTTCTATTTATCAAGATGGAAAATTCCTTGACAAGATTGTGCAACAATCACAAGATGGTTTTACCACTTTTAAATTAAATCGAAATATTTACAAAAATGGAGTTTATGATATTCACATAACCTCTGCTTGTAATACAAGAAAATATAAAACCGTGAAATTATGGTAAACAACGGTGAAGCAAAAATTAGCACGAATAGAAAATTACTGCGTGGTATATTAATGTTATCTTATGTACTCATTTGTTCGGTAATTGTATTTCTTCTTAGTTCTTTATATAGTTTTTTCAACACTGGTGCAGATAGAAGTAAAATTCTTCATACCGAAGTAAGAAAAATTGACCAATACCTTCCAAAAGTAACTTGGAAAGAAGATGGTAATGAAGGAAGAGAAATGAACGATCAAACCTTACGCAACATTGAGAATGATTATTTGGATGCTTGGTATGTAAAATTTATGGCATACAGAACTAATAATTACAAAGGAGTTGATGATTATTTTACTGAAAATGCGAGAAAAAACGTATTCAGCATTATAGACTATAATAAAACAGAAGATGTTTTTATAGATGCAACAACCATAGAACACCATCCAGACATACTTTTTTTTAGTGAAGATGGCCAGATGATTGTTTTAGAAGATAAAAATGTAGTTGAATACAAAAGAGCGTTCAAAAACAAAGAGCTCCTTATAGAAGCCACTGAGGTATCAAATTACAAGGTCGTCCTTTTAGCTGAAGATGGTTTTTGGAGAATCCGACATTTGGTAAAAGAATACATAAATGATTTTGATAAAGTTGTCCCTGCCAATAAATCATTAGATGTTAAATCAATCAGAGGAATTAACTACTATCCGCAAGCAACACCCTGGAAAATGTTTGGAGATGAATTTGATATCGATATAATAGAAAAAGATTTTCAAATTATTAAAGATGCTAATTTAAACACTATTCGGGTTTTTATTCCTTATGAAGAATTTGGTAAGGTTAAAGTCGACATCAAAAAATTAAATAAACTAAAGCAAGTTCTTGATTCAGCAGAAAAAATTGGCATAAAAGTTATTCCAACACTTTTTGATTTTTACGGAAACTATGATACGACAGATTGGACATTAAATCACCGACATGCTGAGAAGATTGTTTCTACTTTTAAAGATCACAACGCCATCTTGGCGTGGGATATAAAAAATGAACCTAATTTAGATTTTAAATCTAGAGGAAAAGAACAAGTAATCGCTTGGCTGAATCATTTAATTATTCTTATTAAATCCATAGATAAGAAACATCCCGTTACGATTGGATGGTCAAATGCAAAAGATGCATCTATTTTAAAAGATCAAGTTGATTTTATTTCTTTTCATTATTATGGAGATTATAAAGATTTTGTTAGTGCATATGATAAAATAAAAGAGGAAGTACCAGACAAGGAGATCGTTTTAGGGGAATTCGGAAGATCCTCTTATTCTGGCATATGGAAACCTATTGGAAATTCAAAAAAGAAACAAGCTATGTATCACAAGGAAATGCAAGAAATTCTTACTTCAAAAAATATCCCTTTTTTGTCATGGACATTATATGATTTTAATAAAGTCCCTAGAGAAGTTGTGGGAAGACTTCCTTGGAGAGTACAACCTCAAAAAAGGTTTGGTTTTATCGATTCTAATGGAAATAAAAAACCAGCTTTCGATTACATTTCGAAATAATATATTTGCTTTTCATAGAAACATTGAACTAATATTCTTCTTCTACATAAGTTCACCCTGTGTTAACATATCTTAAAATAAGATATACAGTAGCCGAATCGTAATTTAGTAAACTCGTCAGATATCAGAAAACGTATCATTTCTTTATCTGTAGTTGTGTCTATTGCTAAATTTCCCAAGCATTGAATAAAACTACTATTTTGAACAACGCACAAAGTCGTTGTAACAAACGACTACTGCAATCTTATATATTAAAATAAATACTTAGCTCTAACACAAAAAAATTTAACTTTCTTTTATGAACTGAAGTATATCTCAGGAGTAAAGGGATTACTTACTCCTGAGATTACATAAAAAAGTTTAAATCAAATGAATCTAGAACCATGTCACCTGCTTCGATCATCAGCCCAACCTTTATATTCGAAATGAATCATCAAATATTGTTCTTGACAAATTCGATTTAAACTTAGATGTTGATTTGTATTGAAACTTCCAAAAATTCGTACCTAATCAACATCATTCTACTTTATATATTAATAAATTAGGGATTATTTAGGGATTAAATTCACTCTTAAATATTAACATACTTAATGTTTACTTACATAAACCTATGTAAAACTTACTTTACTATCTAATGTGATATTTAAACTTTAAAATCTTTTACTTCTTCCGAAGTCTAAAAATGCTCTTGCACTTCTATAGATTAACATATTTATAAATTGTAATAGTTTGCTCATATATTCTGTTTTAATAATTACTATTCTATTTTACGCTACAAATGGTGTTCCGAAATGATCATAAATATCTTTGCACCCAAGTCCTCTAATTGAGAATTTTTTATTTTTTTTCAATGCTATAGCCCAAACTGTCTTGATAGCTTCAATTCCATCTCTATCGATTTCTTTGACCTTATCAATATTAATTACAACATTTTTAAGCTTCTCAGCGTAGTGTTCTAAATAAATAATAAATAATCTAGATGTAGAAGTATTAATTCTACCTTTAAGGTGTAAGGCACCGTTTTTTTGTGTTACTTGTAAGCTCATAATTTTGTTATTTTTTAATAAATCTAATTTCTAAATTAGTTTCAAAAAAAAAAGAGGACTATTGCCGAAAAACAGTTTGCTGAGGTTTAATGATTAAATTGTAATGCTTAAATTGTAGTCAAGAAAAAAAGAAAATGAAAACCAAACACTTAACCTTTATTATTACCCTATTCATCTGCTATTTTGGACATACCCAAGATATGAAAGAAGGTTTTACTTATCTGGAAACCGGTAAATACGCTGAAGCAGAACGTTTTTTTGAAAATATATTAAAGTCCTATCCAACCAATAAAACAGCTCGTTTATGTTACGGAAGAGCCGTTGGTTTACATAACAATCCTGAAAAAGCAATTTCAATTTTCACTGGTTTACTTAAAGATCATCCAAATGACTTTGAAATAAAGTTAAATTATGCAGAGTCGTTACTATGGAATAAAAACTTTGTGTCTGCTGAAAATTATTATATAAAACTTGTAAATGAAAATGATAAAAGTTTCCCTGCTTTATTAGGTTACGCGAATACACTTTCTAATTTAAAGAACTTTGACAAAGCTCTAGAATATGTAAATAAAGCATTAGAAGTATCAGCTGGAAATCCGAATGCATTGGTTTCAAAAAAATATATTCGTTTCGGCTTAGCTAATAATAAGGTTCAAACAAAAGAATTTGATGAAGGTGAAGCTATTTTAAAAGAAAATCTTAATGATTTTAAGAATGATACGGAAACTTTACAAAATTTAGCCAATCTTTATCTTATTTCCGAGCAAAACGAAAAAGCACAGGAAGTCTTTGAACAAATAGGAAAAAACCCAAATAATAAATTACTTTCTTTAATCGGATTATCATTAACAAATCATATTAACGGAAAAGAAAAAGAAGCACTTGAAATTAGTAAACAAGCAATTGATTTAGTAAATAGTAACACCACTCAAAATTTAAAAGAACGAACTACAGAAAGATATATTCAAGCACTTATTTGGAACAAAAAATTTTCACAAGCCCAAAAGGAAATTGATAATTTAATAACCAAAAATACAACTCCCGAAAATTGGATTTTATCTTTAAGAGCAACTTTAAATATTTATAAAAGTAATTTCAAAAAAAGTATTCGTGATTATGACTTAATCTTAAAGAAAGATAGTGCTTCTTTTGATGGTAATTTAGGGAAAGCAAATGCTTTAAAAGCTCTAGGAAAATATAAACAAGCTTATAATTTCGCTGATAGCACCCTAGTTTTTTATCCAAACCAAAAAGACGCAATCAATTTTATAAAAACCTTAAATCGATCTTATACTCCTTTTATTAACACAAGAGCTTCCTACTCTTTTGATAATGGAAATAATGAAGCTTATTCATATACCGTTAATTCTGAATTTGCTTTATCTACAAGATTCAAATTAATGGGAAGTTATAATTATAGAACTAATTCAAATAGCATTAATAACATTAAGGCTAGTTCAAATAATTTCACTTTTGGATTTTCATATGAGCTTTTAAACAATTTAACCTTTACAGGAGACGCAGGAATTTTTAATTCTAAATCAGACATAAATAACTATAGTAAGTTTTTAACAAAACTTAGTTTTAATTATAGACCATTTAAACTCCAGATTTTAGATTTTGGATACAATAGAGAAATGCAAAACTTTAATACAGAGTTACAAGATAGAGAGATTGTCATGGATAATTATTTTTTGAACTATAGCTTGAATACTAATTTTAATCTTGGTTTCTTTTCTCAATACTATTACACGACACAAAATGATGGAAATAATAGAAACCTATTCTTTGCTTCTCTCTATTATTCTATTCTTGAAAAACCTTCTTTAAAAGCAGGTATAAATTATCAGAATTTATCATTTAAAAATCAAGTACCTACTATTTACTTTAGTCCTGCTAGTTTTAATGCTATTGAAATTTTTACGAATATCATTAAAACAGATACTTCTTTAAAAAGAAAAGGTTGGTTCTATGAGCTAACTGCTGCCACGGGTTATCAATTTATTGAAGACGATGATAAACAAAGTACTTTTAGACTACAAGGAAAACTAGGATATAAATTATCAGAAAGAAGTTTCATAAACTTATTTGGAACACACAGTAACATTGCCTCAACCATTGCTACTGGTTTTACTTTTACAGAGTTGGGTGTACAATTTAAATATTATATCATGAAAAAGCCTGTTTTTGAAACCTCAAAAATGTTTTGAAAATCACTTAAATAAAGTGTTTATAACAAATCTAATCGTTTCATTAAATCAGGTCTATTTGAACGACTAACAGGAATGACATCTTTATTAATTAGTACACTATTATCTTCTATATCAATAATTTTCCTAACATTTATGATATATGATCTGTGAACCTTAAGAAAAAGTGAAGTAGGAAGCTTTTGTTCAATTTTCTTTAATGAAGCATGAACTTCATATTCGTTATCATCAGTTTTGACAAAAATATAATCTCCTTTCGCCTGTACATAACATATCGTAGGTAAATCAATTTTCACCAAACGACGATCTATATTTACATAAAAATCATTTTTGTGATCCTCTTTCAATTGAGAGCTATTTAATGGAGACTTTTTTTGCTTTTCTAAGTTTTCGAGATAAATCAGTTTTTTTGCTTTTTCCACCGCTTTTTTAAACCTATCTAATGTAACTGGTTTCAATATATAATCTACGATAAAGTTAAATTCAAAAGCTTGAATAGCAAATTTGGGATCTCCAGTTGTAAAAATAACTTTTGGGGGATTTTTTAGGGTTTTAATAAAATCCAATCCTGTAAAACCTGGCATGTGAATATCCAAAAAAATAAGATCTATTTCATTCGAATGCAAGAATTTAAAAGCTTCCATAGAATTTGAAAATTCTTTTACAATTTTCAAATCTTCAAACTCAGCACACAGCGTTTTTATAATAGTCCTAGACATTTTCTCATCATCAATAACAATACAATTCATAAAATTTATATAGTTTTCAAGTATTCTGAGATAGAAACTAATATTTCTTCGAATTCTTCTTTCTTATCCATATTAGCATCTCTTAAATTATTTTCGTAATCGTTGGCCAATTTATAAGCATCATCCAGTCCTAAAATACTAATTTTATGTTTAACTCTATGAACGTTTTGGGAAATAGTCTTAAAATCTCCTGTTTGTATACTTTTGTAATAATCCTGAGATTCTTCAGGAAATTCAACCTTGAGTACTTCGATTAATTGATTAATGAGATCTTGATCCCCACGAGCCAGTTCTTGTAAATAAAATAAATTAGGTTTTTCCATATTTATTTTTTTAATGTAAAATATACTGTTGTTCCAACGTTCACTTCAGATTCTATCCATATTTCTCCTCTATATATCTCTACCACTTTCTTTGCAATTGCGAGTCCCATACCTGAAGATTTATAATCATTTTCCAACTTAGAAAATGCAACAAATACTTTATCGCGATACATAGGTTCAATTCCTTTACCATTATCACTTACATAAAATTGCCAATGTGAAGTTTTATCTTCAAAACCTATCTCTATAACTTTTTCACTTTTGTTATTAAACTTTAAAGCATTAACTATTAAACTATGAAATAACTCTTTCAAATTAAAAGTTTCACCTCTTACTACAGGTAACTTTTCAGGAATGATAAGCTTTACTTTTTTATCATTTATTTGTTCGTTAAAAATAGTCTCTATAATCACATTTAGATCCAAGAAATACCTTTTTCTATAAGATCTACTAATTCTTGTATATCTCCTTATCGATCCTACTAAAACATCTATTTTCTCCACATGTTCACTTATCATTTGAAGATACGTTTTTCCCTCATCGTTTAAACACTCTTTATGACCTTCATTTAACCATTGTGTTAATGTTTCAATACTTTGAAGTGGTGAAATTAAATCATGAGAAATCATATGGGTGTAATCATTCAATTCTTTATTATATCTTTCTAAACGTGATAACAACCTATCTTTCTGTTTACTAATTTTTACAACTTTATTAGTTTGTTTATCAATAAAATTCACCAAATTCAGAGTATCTATATTTTTTAATTCATCTTCCTCATCATCGCTGATTTTTAAAGTTTTAATTACACTTTTTAACTTATTAATAACCTCTATTTGTGTATCGGACTCTTTTTTAAGTTTCTCATTAGACTCTGAAAGTTCTTTTGAACTTATCGTCATAGCTGTTTGCAACATAGCCAACTGATTATCTGAATTTTCATAAGATTTATCAATTGCATCTATGAAAGCATCTAACCTACCACTTTCTTGGATATCTTCAGGTAAATATTTTCGTATTTGTCTTTTTAAAAGAGGATTCATTGTCTTTCTAGGGATTTCATTTTTTTATAGTAAAATAAAAAGTAGTTCCTACATTCGGGGTGCTTTCTAACCAAATAGTTCCTTTGTACAAATCAACAATTTTCTTAACTATTGACAAACCAATACCTGTTGAATCTTCGCGTTTTGTTAGCGATTGAAAAACTTTAAAAATTTTATCGTGGAATTCCTTTTCTATTCCTATACCATTATCCTTTACTGAAAATTGATAAAAAGTAACCTCTTCGGTAAAATCAATTTCTATAAATCCATTTTTCTTATTATTGAACTTAATTGCATTACTAATTAAATTTTGAAATAATTGCTGAAATTTTGTCCCATCTCCTCTTAAAACCGGTAATTTAGAATTAATTCTCAAACTTATATTCTCAGGTATAAAAAGGGTATTTTTTATATTCGATATGACTTTACTTAATTCAACTTCCACCTCTTCATTAGCCGTATCTGCACTTGAATAATTAAGGATATTTGATATAAGCTTATCCATATTTTCAAGGGTAGTTTCGATTAAGTTCATATTTTGAATAGTCTCTTCATCGAATTTTTCAACATTATCAGATCTTATCCAAGAAACAAGTGTATCAATAGTTCTTAGTGGAGACTTTAAATCGTGAGAAACAACATGCGCATATTCATATAGCTCATTGTTACTTTTCTCTAATTTTTTGAGAATTTGTTCTTTTTGTTCTTCCAAAAATTTTAAATGAGTTACATCTCTTACAATTCCTTGAGCTGCAATTGGCAAACCTGTGATATCATGAATTATACTAGCATTAATGTGTACCCATTTGATAGCTTTGCTTTTAGTAACTACTCTTGCTTTATAATTTTTAAAAAATCCTTTTTCTTTTAGGGTATCAAAAGAATTCATTGCATACATTAAATCTTCGTGGTAGATTAAATTAACAACGTTTACTGGACTACCATTTGTAGAATATCCAAATAAATCTACAGCTGCATCATTAAATTTTAAAACATTTCCCGATAAATCAATAATGACATACGCGTCCAAAATATTCTCAAATACTCCTTTAAGTTGAGAAGACTTTTCATTTAGAAGATTTTCTAATTGTTGATTTGACTGCTTCAATTCCTCTGATAAAAAGTACAGCTCGCGGGATTTATCTTCAAGTATTTTTTCGGCAGCTTTTCTGGCTTCTCTTTCTCTATTTAGACTCCTAAGTAATATTTCAATTTTTTCTTGACTCATGAATTTTTCTTTATCACAAACTTAACTTCTGTACCGTCATCTTTAATATTCTCTAATAAAATGGATGCTGTACTATTAAAATGTGCAAAAGTTTTGTTCATTAATCCTAATCCGAAATAATGCATGGCCCTACTTGATTTGTATATCATTGTCAAAGAATTTTCTGTTTTTTCTTCAACGATAAACTCTGGTAACTCTGCATCTGGATAAATTTTTCTTACTTCAACATGGATATGATTTTCAATAGATGAAAGCATTTCAATAGGATCTTTATAAGAATCTAATAATGTTTTATAATTAGTTTCAAAAACACTAAAAAAATGTTCACCATAAGTTAACAATAAATCATTGATAGGGATACCTGTATTTATATTTAAACTTTTTAATAACTGAAGCATTTCCGAAAACTCATAAGTTCCAATCGAAGTATATACACCTTCCGATTTTAAATCGGATTCTGAAATAATTTTATCAACCATTTCGATCCCAAACTTTTCATCTACTAAGTCTAAAAATTCTGCAAATATAATACCTTTCATTTTTTAATATTTTTTTAATTCATTTAAGCTCCAATATTTTAAAACTGCCTCAATTTTCGCTTCGTAATCTTTATATTTAAGTGGTTTCAATATATATCCTGAAACACCAATTCTAAAACATTCTTCCAAATCTTTTTGGTTATCGGAAGTTGTTAAGATAACTGTTGGAATATGCCTTAAATTCTCATCTTTTTTTAAAATTGCTAAAAACTCAATACCGCTCATTTTTGGCATATTCAAATCCAATAAAATTAAATCAGGCAAATTGTTTTTATCCTCTAGTATTTTAAATGCCGCATCTGCATCTTGTGCTTCTGTAACATTATGTTTAACTTCTGAATAAGAAACAGTTTTCTTAAACTTAACCACCTCAATAAAATGATCTTCTATTAGTAATATGTTTAAACTTCTCTTTAAAAAATTCATAATTATTGCTTACAAAAATAAAATTAGAAAATACTATTCCTTTTTTAGTATTTGTATTTTCTTTAGATGAAAGGCTTATATGTTTAGATAAAATGTTAAACCTATCCCTAATAATAGTATTGAGAAATCTAATTGACGTATCTTGCATCTGATCCAAAGGCTTAAATTATGCAAGAAAAAACGATTTTAGATTTTATAAAAAAGGTATTAACTAATTTACCTCCTGATTGGTTGAATCTTACCACGCATCGACTGGATATATATAAAGAACAACTGGCCAAAACAGAATTTTTAAACGAGTTTGAAAACCTTTTCAACAATAACAATTATCAAGCTTCCGCATTAAATGAGTTACCTACAGCTTTTGATTATATTAGATTAGGACATCCTTTATCATGTGTACTCGAGTGGAGTATTGCTAATTTAAATCAAATAAAATCTGATCAAGTAATTAGCTTTTCCTCGGCAAGTATCCCATTACTAGCAATTCTAAGAAAGAATCTATTTCTTAATAAAAATACATTAATTTTATTAAAAAACGAACTCCCGAGCGCTTTTGATATTGAAACAGTAAAAAAAGTTTATGGTTATCAATTTGAAATTCAAAAAATTAAGAATTCAAAAGAAATTCCAAATTTCGATGGAACAACCATTATTTTTGAAAGAAAAGAGGAAATTTGTAAGTTTAATTTCTCTGAAAACGTAGATTTTCATATCAACAGTAGTAATGAATTAGGAAGTATTTTAACTGTTAATGGTGAGGAGAATTTAAACTATATTTCTGAAATACAACATGTACGAAGAAGAGAAACAATAGCAATGACTCCTTTCAATACTTTAATTGCATTACAACACTTAACAAATATTCCTTCAGCTGCTAAAGAATTTCATTCTAAGGAAAACACAAATACAGTAATCAAAACTATTCATAAAATTACAGGGGTTAATACAAAGGCAATTATAGGTTCAAGTGGTCTTTCAGTTCAATATGCCATTGTAATGGGCCTAATAGATTACGCAATTGAAAACTACAAAAATAGACCAATTAAAATTGTTGTTCCTCCAAATTGTTATGGCGGTACAAACGATCAAGCAAGAAGAGTTGTTGCTTGTTTAGACAATGTAGAAATCATGGATTTACCTGTGGATGGAGATAACGACATGGTTTCTAGTGTTGACTTAGTTCTTGAAAAAATTTCAGAAGAAGATGCTGTGCCATTTATAATAGCAGAAATCCCTACAAATCCAAGAGTGGAAGTTCCTGACTTAATGAAATTGACAGATGCTTTGAGTAAAAAACGTACAACAAAAAATGGAGAAACGGCTATCGCACCAGTTTTCATTTTAGATCAAACGTTTTGTCCTAATGTTCATTTTTTAGGAGATCAAGAAATTCTTTCCTCAGTACAAACAATTGCATACGTAAGCGGATCTAAATTTCCAAGTGGAGGGAAATGCACCGCTGGCTATGCAACTGCAAACGCAAAAGCTGCCCATTTAATGGATAAAATTGAATATCATATTCAACTTTGTGACAATGAAGCAACCGATTTACAGATGGAAATTTTAGCAGAACAACTACCATCTATGGTACAAAGAATTAGTAATGCTTATAAAAACACAAGAGAGTTTGTAACTTTTATCGAAAAGGAATTACCGGATGCAAAAATTAATTTTGTTTCAGAAGAACTAGCTGCAAAAGGATTTACACCTTCTGTTTTCTCTCTAGACTTACCTACCAAAGGAGACACAGAAGAAGAAAGAGAAACTTACAAAAGAGCTTTAAATCTTAAATTAATTGATTTAATGATTAATAATATCCCAGGAGAAAGTAAGTACTGTGTAAGTTATGGTCAATTGAAAGGTTGTTATTGGACAATTCCTGCAACATCAACCCAGGGAACAACCAAAGAAGGAGACAAAGATTACATTGCAAGAGTGGCAGTTTCTCCTAAATTAGATTTAGATTTACATAAAGGGGTATTTACAGAGTTTATTGAATCTATGTAAATACAAGATAAAACTCAAAATAAAAAAGAGCGATACTTTCATTATTGAAGTCCGCTCTTTTTTATTAGCTACTTTTATAAATTAGTTATTTTTTTAGTTCAAAAAAGAAAGTAGATCCCTTATTAATCTGTGATTCCGCCCATACTTTTCCTTCATGTAAATTAATTACCTTTTTTACTATTGACAAACCCAATCCTGCTGACTTCGGATCATTTTGCAATTTAAAAAAGGCTTTAAATACTTTCTTTAAATAAGGTTCATCAATTCCTTTGCCATTATCTTTAATATAAAATCTCCAAGACTCTTCACATTCATGAAAACCTATTTGTACTTTTTTATGAACTTTATCATTAAACTTTACCGCATTTTCTATAAGATTAGAAAACAAATGCTTAAAACTGTGCTTTTCAGCCTTCAAATTAGGTAATTTACCTATAATTTTAACTTGAATACTCCTGCATAGCTTCATTTCTTGTAGTGTATCATGTATCAATTTATTAAGATCTAAATCAGATTTTGTAATTCTTTCTTTATCAATAGAAGAGTAGTCTCTAATTCCATTTAGAAGTATTTCAATTCTATGCACATTATCACTTATTAGTTTTAATTTATTCTTTCCTCGATCATCGAGAACGGGACTATAATCATCTTCCAATAAATGAACTAAAGTTTCTATATTTTGAATTGGGGTTACTAAATCATGAGATACAATATGAGCATAATCATTAAGTTCCTGATTTTGATCTTCTAAATTTCTCAATAACAGATCTTTTTGCTTATTGATTTTAATAATTTCCTTTGTTTGATGGTCTATAAAATCTACTAATTTCAAAGAGTTAGAGCTTTCAAAAGAGCTATTTTTTCCACTCTCGTGTGATCTTAACGTATACATCACGCTTTGAAGTTTTTCAATAACTTCCTTTTGGGCTTTAGATTCGTCTCTCAACTTTTCATTTAACTCATAAAGTTCTTCAGAGCTTAATGCAGTAGCTCTTTGTTGCATTAAAACTTGATCTTCTAAATTATCATAAGAACTATCCACAGCTTCTAAAAAGCGTTGTAAGTCTTCGTTTTGTTGTAAATGTTTTGGCAAGTATTTTCTAACTTGTCTTTTTAATAGAGAATTCATTACTCACTAATTAAAGTAACTGTCATTGTTTGATTATGTAATTGACATTTTTTTTCACCATCAAAAGGCGCAATTTCACCATATGAATACATTCCACAAATGGTTACGTTATCTCCTATTGCTTCAATTACTTCTTCTACTTCCTCTTCTACTCTTTGATCCAATACCAATTTTCTACCCACACAACTCACAAGAATAGCTAACTCTGGGTCCTTTACTCTTATTTTATTGGCATTTGTAGCAGCCAGTTCCGAAGCATTTACAATACTATCAACATGAGTCATCATCAATTGAACTTTCTGTCCTTCCAGTACATTTCCAGCTAAAATCATTGAGTGGTTCTTTTCGTCAATATTAAGAATCGTTCTAACTATCGATTTATCTTCATTTTCGGATTTAACTTTTAAAGGATACAGTAAAGCAGCTCCAGGTAAATCTTTAGACTTATCACCTAAATACTTTTTATATAAATCAAGGGCAGGCTTATTATCAAGCTCGTACAAGATATTCGTTTTTGACTTTGTTACTACTCGCTCAGGACCAAAAGGCGTCCAACCTCCATTAATTGAAAATGAAATCTCCAAAGAATCACCGTATAAACCAATTGCAACAACCTCTCCACGTTTAGGATTTTCATTATATGATGCTAAAGTTCTTTGGAACCGTGCATCATCACCACATAAACCTCCTGTAATTAATAAGTTATTATCGGTTGCAGAATTCATTCCTTGTGTAAGTTCACTCCCGTTTATAAAGCTTCCTTCGGAAACGACAAACACATGCTTTAAACCATCTTTCGGAAATTGTTTAATTAAATCTTGCCCAGTATCAAAACTATTTGAATTAGATTCTAATACATTAACACGTTTAATTAAGAAGTTACTCTTTTCAAATTCAATTGCTGTAATGGTGATGCAATTTTCTTCAACATGTTCAGAAGTGATATCTCCAGATGTAGATCCAAAAACAATATGTCCGTCTGTAAAAATAGATTTTACCTCGTTGTAGATATTTTCATTTTCAAGTAAATGTCTATTTCCAAAAACTAATACCAAAGGTTCTTTTAACTCAGACTTTTCTGTTAAGTAATGCCAGCTAGAATCTTTCTTTCTTTGTAACTGTACCGTTTTCATTTTTAGATTATTTTATTGGTTTATTTGGGGAACAATAATAATAAGATTGACTGCAGTTAAAAATAATTGAATTTTAACATATGTTTACAATTAGTATATGACAATATATACTTTCTTAGACCAAATGCATAAAAGTGTAGATGAATTGAAAAAGAAAACACAAGCTAAAATTATTTTCAGCTTGTGCTTGTAAAGTAAGTATAACTTAAATGCAAAAATTCCTATAATCACAATTCAAGTCTATCAATGTAAAATAAATACTGGTATTGTAAAATTAACCTCTCATTTTAATCTAAAACCAATTTATTAATACTTACTAAAAAATCTTATGCTTATTTAGAACTCTTCGACTTTTATATAATCGATAATAAACTCTTGAGGAAAAATATTATTATCTACTTCTGGACCTCCAAAATTACCACCTATGGCCAAGTTTAATATTAGATAAAATGGTTTCTTATAAGGCCAGTTTTTTTCATTTTTATTCTCAGGTGAATACTTATAAATCCTATTATTATCAACAAAAAACTGAATGTGATTTTCGGTCCATTCCATTTTATATACATGAAAGTCGTCTTGAATGTTTTTTATCTCTACTTTCTTTGAATTGATTGTGTTACCGAAACTAGATGCATTATGCAAAGAAGCAAATATATTGTGTGGTTCTTTACCTACATGCTCCATAATATCAATTTCTCCACAATTCGGCCAATCATTTTCATCAATATCGTTTCCTAACATCCAAATTGCTGGCCAAAGACCGTGACCCTTAGGTAATTTAGCTCGTACTTCCACTGTTCCATATTTAAACTCAAACTTATCCTTGGTATGAATTTTTCCAGAATAATAAGATGAATCTGTTTTACTTGCTTTAATAATGAGATTACCGTTTTTTACCGAAATATTTTCTTTTGCATACAATTGAAGTTCGTTATTTCCCCAACCACACAAATTAGGACATCCATTACCCAAATCATAACTCCAAATATTCATATCTAATGTATTATCGTCGAAATTTTGGTGTAATACTGTTTTACCTGCTACTTCCTTCTGACAAGAATAGAAAGCAATTAATATGTATATTGAAAAAATAATATTACCTATTCTCATTTATATTCAACTGTATTTTTAAGCGTCGTATCAGATGAACCTCCAACAAAAATCTGAAATTCACCTCGTTCTACAACAAATTTTCTTTGATTATTATAAAATCCTAATTCATCTTTTGTTAACTCAAAAGTTACTGTTTTAGTTTCTGAAGGATTAAACTCAACCAATTCGAATCCCTTTAACTCTCTCACTGGTCTTGTAACACTCGCTACTAAATCTCTGATATAAAGTTGAACAACTTCTTTTCCTTTTAAAATCCCTGTGTTTGTAACATCTACAGAAATCTTAATATTACCTAATTCAACTTTGGTTTTCAGATTTTTATATTCGAAAGAAGTATAACTCAATCCATAACCAAAAGGATACAACGGTTTGTTTGATTCATCTTGATAATGAGACCAAAACACCTCTTTTTTAGGACCAGGTCTTCCTGTATTTTTATAATTATAATAGATAGGTACTTGTCCTACAGATCTAGGGAAAGTCATTGGTAATTTTCCACTAGGGTTATAATCTCCATATAATACTTGTGCAATTGCATTTCCTGCTTGTGAACCTAACTGCCACGCTTCAACAATTGCAGGAATATTTTCATCTGCCCATGTTATTGTTAAAGGTCGTCCATTATTTAATACCAATACTATGTTCTTATTAACCTTAAAAATAGTTTCTAATAATTCCTGCTGAAGTCCCGGTAAATCTAATTTTGCTCTACTTCGAGCTTCACCACTTTGATATCCAACTTCTCCTAAAACCATTACTACAACATCTGCTTTTTTCGCGATATTTATGGCTTCTTGAAATTTAGATTTATCAGTTGTATTAAGAACTAACTCACTAGGAAAATTAGTTTTACCTGCATACAATGTTGCTCCTTCGGCATAGTTTAATTCATTTCCAACGTAAGCTTTCATTCCTTCAAAAACAGAAACTGCGGAATCATCTTTAGCCGCTATTCTCCAATTTCCAAGCGGACTGTTCTTATCAGAAGCCAAAGCTCCAATGAGTGCAATCTTTTGACCATTTTTTTTAAGAGGTAGAATATTGTCTTCATTTTTAAGTAGTACGATTGACTTTTTTGCCATATCTAGGGCCGCATCGATTATTTCTTTACTTCCAATTACTTCTTTTTCTCTTTCTACATTGCAATACTTATAAGGATCATCGAATAGACCTAACTCAAACTTTACTTTTAAAATTCTCCTTGCTGCATCTGTAATTACTTCCTCTGAGACTTTACCTTCTTTAACCAAAGAAGCTAATTCATTAACGTATGCATAAGATTCCATGTCCATATCAGAACCTGCATTCGCAGCTAATTCAGCAGCATGATTTTTATTTTCAGCATATCCATGATCAATCATTTCCATTATTGATCCCCAATCAGATACTACAAAACCTTCATAATTCCATTCACCTTTTAATATATCTCTTTGTAAAAACTTATCTCCAGTAGCTGGAATTCCGTTTAATTCATTAAAGGAATTCATGAAGGTTTTTACACCAGCTTCGTGAGCTGATTTAAATGGAGGAAGAATTGTATTATATAAAGTTGATAAACCAATATCTGCGGTATTATAGTCTTTACCTGATTCTGCAAAACCGTAAGCAGTAAAATGTTTAGCACAAGCAGCTATTGTGTGAGGATCTGATAAATCTTTTCCTTGAAATCCTTTTACTCTAGCTATTCCTATTTGACTTCCTAGATAAGGATCTTCCCCTGCCCCTTCCATAACTCTTCCCCATCTCGCATCTCGAGAAATATCAACCATTGGAGCGAATGTCCAATTAATACCTGCTGCTGAAGCTTCTTTTGCAGCCATCTGTGCTGATTTCTTTATTGCTTCTAAATCCCAACTAGCTGACTCTGCTAAAGGGATTGGACTTTGAGTTTCATAACCATGAATAACATCAAAACCAATTATTAAAGGGATTCCAAGTCTGCTATCCTCAACTGCAATTTTTTGAACTTTTCGAATATTTTCTACACCACGTACATTTAACATTGAACCTACCCAGCCCCTTTTTAAATGTTCATATTTTTTTGCAGCGTCACCAGCACTAGGAACTGGACCTGTAACATCCCAAAATCCATTATACTGATTCATTTGACCTATTTTTTCTTCTAAGGTCATCAAATTAAGTACCGAATCTACTTTTTGTTCAATAGGATTCGAACTTTTTATTTTTTTAGTAGTCTGTTGATTACAGCTTAAAAAAGAAATTGTAACTAAACTAAGGATTAGAATTTTTCTCATATATTAGGTTTAAAAAGAGGTTAATCAGAATAATAATTAACCCCTTTATAATTAACTCAAATCATATACATACTACTGATATACTCTCACATAATCTACTTCCATGGTAGATTCATCGAATCCAGCATCAATTGTTCCGCCTAATGTTCCTCCCATGGCCACGTTTAGTATCAAAAAGAAGTTATCATTAAATGGTAATGATGAAGAATTAGTAAGTTCATAATATTTTACATCGTCTAAATACACCGTTATACTTTGATCCGTCCACTCCATTGTATAAACATGGAATTCCGATGATGCATTTGAAATTGATGTTGTTTGTCCAAAATCAGCCTTAATATTGTTACCAGTATCAAACCAATGACAAGTAGCTAACACCGTATTTTTGTCCGCTCCTGTTTGCTCCATAATATCTATCTCACCACTTTGTGGCCATCCCACTGTCGGAAAATTTGAACCTAACATCCAAATTGCAGGCCAAGTTCCTGCTTCTCCAGGTAACTTTGCACGTACTTCTACTCTACCATAAGTGAAGTTGTATAATCCTTGTGTTTTTAATCTTGCTGATGTGTAATCACTGCCTGAGAAATTCTCTTTCTTTGCTTTGATTACCAAGTTTCCATCACTCACAACTACATTATCTGCTCGATCTGTGTAATATTGAACTTCATTATTTCCCCAACCATTAGATCCTGTTCCTATATCATACGTCCATTTTGTGATATCTGGTGCCCCATCTGTATTGAAATCATCTTCCCAAACCAAGTTATTGTAGGTATATTGAGGTACTGGTGGTGCTGGATCCTCTGAAGTGATGACAAACCACCAATCAAATTCTCCATTTCCATCAGTTATACGTAACGACATTTCATTTGGTGTGCCTCTATCGAATATTTCATAACTATGATTACCTATGTAGTATCCTATAAATCCTGTGCCTGAGATTGATAAAGTCTCTATTCCGCCTGGTGCAGTTAATGTCCAATTCTCTGAATAATCGGCATAAGAATAATTCAATACATCTGCTCCATCTACTGTTCCTCCTGATCCACCTAATTGATCTATTAAGTTTACTCGTCCAAAAACATCTCCATTAGTGACATGCTCAAATGTTCCATCTGAATGAAAAGTGAATCGATCATCATACATTCCCACTCCACTCTTCTCATTTGCACCTGCCTGATACCATTCAGCAAATACAGATCCTCCAACTGGACCTAATCCAAAATGTCCATTCACTTCTCCCTTTACTCTCCAAGTTTTAGAAGTTGTTCCTGTTGGATTCGATGGATCATAACCGTATAATAAAGTTCGTAAATCATCTGGCGCAGAATATACTGCTAACACGTCTACTTGAATTGCCTTGCTCGAAGAAACACCTCCTGCTCCTATTGCAATCACCGTAACCGTGTAGGTATTCACACCTAACTCACTAAAATTATAGGTCATTCGACCGTCAGGTTTAACCGTCTCTGAACCATTATAAACAAACTTATACGATAAAGCATTACTGGCAGTAGCCGTAAAGTTTACAGTTCCACTTCCGTCTCCATTTGGGTTTGTAGCATCTTGACCAACAACTTCTGCTGTAATCTCAATACTTGAAGGAGTAACAATGTCTCCGAATTCATAATCATTCTCTTCGCAACTATTGAAGAAAACTATTACCAAAGCAAGACATAATACTCTTGATATATATGTAAATTTCATCTCTTAGTTTTTTAATTGGTTAACGTATACTCATCGAAATAGTAAACACTATCATCTCCATTATTTCCGAAGTCAAAGAAGATAACTACTCGAACATAATCTGTCGTGGGTGCTCCACTAAAGTCATACACCAACTCTTCCCATTGATTTGTTGTTGTTGTATTTAAATCAACCTCATGAGTAATACTTGCATCTGCATTCTCAAGTTTAACCTTTACAACTACTCCTTGTTTTGGTGACCAGGTTCGTACGCTGATTTTACTATAAGTATTAAAATCTAATGGTGAACCTGTCTCAAAGAATCCTCCTGCCCAAACCTCTGAACCATTTGTTTTTGTTAAACGAGCAACATTTCCTGTCGTGTTTGCTCCAGTAGCATCTGGATTTGCGATAACATCAATACCTGCAATGTTTCCAAAAACAGTAAATACTGGTGGAGTTCCTTCAAAATCTTGGAAAACTAAGGGTTGTGGACCTCCTATATCATTTACTAACTCTATTTCATCATAGTAATACTCCGAACCATCTCCGTTATTACCAAAATCAAAGAAAATCACAATACGAACATAATCTGCTGTAGGTGCTCCACTAAAGTCATACACTAACTCTTCCCATTGATTGGCAACGGTAGTGTTTAAATCAACCTCATGCGTTATACTTGCATCGGCATTTTCTAATTTTAGTTTTACAACTACTCCTTGTTTTGGTGACCATGTCTTTACTCGAATCTTTGAGTAATTTGCAAAGTCTAATGGAGAATCAATTTCAAAGAATCCTCCTGCCCAAACCTCTGAGCCATTTCCTTTTGTTAATTTAGCTACGTTTTCCGTTGTATTAACGCCTGACATATCAGGATTCGCTATCACTTCAACTCCTGCGCCTCCAAAACTTGTAAATACTGGTGCTGTTCCTTCAAAATCTTGAACACCTAAAGAACTACTATTTGAAGGTGATTTCCAGAAGTAAATATTATCAATGAATACGGTACCCGCTGCCCAAGGGGTTCCTACAAACTTCAACTGTAAAATCTCTGTAACTGTTAGACCTTGGTCTGTATAATCCGATATTGGAATATCGATACTTGTCCATTGATCTTTTGTTAGATCATTTGTTACTGGTGCTTCCGTAGTTACCGTTCCTGCAACATTAATTAACGAAGTTTCTAGTTGATCAACATCTGCGGTCCAAACATCTAAGTGAATATATTCCATGCCACTTACATCTTGTGGTGAGCCAAACTGAATTCCTTGGTAACTCAGGTTGATGTATTGTAACATCTTATCACCATTTAAATCAAACTCTGTCCAACTACTTCCTTGACCGCCTTGTCCCCAATCTGGGAATGTATCAGTATCCGCAACATTGGTGTAAGCCGATCCGTAAATCGAAATTACATCCGAATCGTTCCGAGTTGGTGGTATTGGTGCTGAACTTACTGGTTGAAGAATTTCTGTTACAGTGAATGTTGCAGTGTACTCTGTAGTAGCAATTGCAGCTCCTTTTGCAACAACACGAATATCATAATCCCCTGCCATGGTATATTGGTAAGAAATAGTTTCTCCAATATTGGCGCTAGCAACCGGCTGTGAAACGCCAGACTCACCAGAATAAAATTCAAACATCGTTGCAAAATCTGCTGTAGTCGTTACATTTACTTGTCTTGATACCGCCTGATCATTTTCAACAGTAGCTACTAAATTCTCTGGTGCTTTGAACGACACAACTAATTGCTGTGTTGACTCCGTCATTTTTCCATTTAAACTAAAAGCTTCTATTTTTAAATCATAGGTACCTTCTGCATACACATGAACAACACTTTCCCCTACTGCTAATTCTGACGGTTCTGCTGTACTATCGCCATAGTAAACTTTAAAATTACTAGCTCCATCCGCAGTTGGTGTAATCGTTACACTTCCTGTATTGTCCTGTGTAATATCATATGTCGCTGCAACATTCGTCGGTGCAACTATAGAATCAACAAAAGATAAATCTCGCTCATCTTCCGTACACGATCCTAAAATCAATATAATCAATAGTATGTTGAGTATTTTCTTCATAATTTCATTTTTACATTAATACCCTTGGTTTTGACTCCAATTTCCATTTGCGAATTGAATTTCTTCGATTGGAATTGGAAATAATTCGTTTTTATTTGGTGTAAAACCACTAATTGCAGTTCCATTTCCAGTTCTCACTAGATCAAAAAATCTATGTCCTTCTCCTACTAACTCTAATCTTCTTTCGTTATAAATATCTTGAGTTAAGGTTGTTCCTGTTGAGCTAATATCATGATTTGTATCTCCGAAGGCTCTCCTTCTTACTCTATTCAAATATTGTAATGCTCTTCCATCACTAATTCCTCCTCTATTTAAGGCTTCTGCCGCCATTAATAAAACATCAGCAAAACGGATTGATCTGTAGTTATTTGGATTTGTAAGATTTGGATCTCCTGTATTTAAATCTCCCTTTCTTGCTATGTACTTTCTATTATAGAATCCGGTATGCTCAAACCCTTCTGTATAAGTTGCCCCAGTTGTAGTTGCCCAAGCATTGATATCTAAAATTGCAATATCTCTTCTTAAATCGTCAGTATCGAAAGCATCATAAACCTCTTGAACTGGAATATTAAAACTAAAACCGGAGTCAAATTCTGGTCCGTTATAATTTCTAATTCCGTTGAATCCAACTGCTACATTACCTTCACTACATTGCAAACATCCGAAACCAGCACCTTCAACATCCGTATATTGAACTTCAAAAACAGATTCTACTCCATTTTCTCCACTGTGCTCGAAGATTGTATTGTAATCTGTTACTAAATTAAAAGGACCATTATTAATTAGATCTTCTAAAATATTTGCAGCTTCTGGAAACTTATCTTGGTATAAATATGCTTTCCCTAATAAAGCTTGAGCCGAACCTTTATTTGCTCTTCCAACTTGTGGAGAAACGTACGATAAATTGTTAATCGCATAAATTAAATCAGCTTCAATAGATGCATACACTTCTTCTACAGATGATCTTGGAATAGATTTTTCATCACCTAATTGAAAACGTGCATCTCCTTTTAAAGGAATACCTCCAAACCATTTTACTAACTCAAAATGATAATACGCTCTTAAAAAACGAGCTTCTGCAATGATAATATTCTTACCATCAAAATCAGTTTTATCCTGAAATTCTAAAATGTAATTTGCTCTATTCACACCGGCAAACATCCAACTCCAGATATCTCTTAAGTTACTATTCACTGGCGTATGAATCATATCATCAATTTGCTGGAAACCAATAACATCAGTTGCACTTTCTCCACCACATAATGTGTTATCAGAAGCAATTTCTCCTAACATTACGTTTACATACGTAGCTTGCAACAAATCATATGCTCCAATTAGTGCCTTATAGTAATCATCCTCTGAGTTAAAGTAGTTTTCTGAGTCTATGTTATACTCATTTACATTATCTAAAAATTCATCCGAACAACTATTAAAAGTAATCGACATTAATAGAATTGCAATGAATGAACTTATTATGTTTTTATATTTTTTCATGTCTTAATTCTTTAAAATGCTAAGTTTAATCCAAATAAATACTGACGAGAAATTGGATAGAATCCATAATCAATTCCACCTCCAATAGGTTCACCGGAAGTCCCTGTTGGATCAAAACCTTTGTAATTAGTAAAAGTGAAAGCATTGTTTACAGTAGAATATAATCGTACTTTAGAAAATCCTATTTTTTCCAAAACGCTATTTGGTAAACTATATCCTATTTGAATATTTTGAACTCTCAAGAAAGAAGCGTCTTCGACATAAAAACTTGAGAATAATTTATTATTGGTAGCTCCAGTGGTAATTCTTGGTACTTCATTACTCGTTCCTGGACCAGTCCATCTATCTAAATAAAATGCGTGTCGGTTGACATTAGGTTGATCTCTTTCGTAATTTCGGACCATTTCTTTATTTAACTCAGCATACATATAAGAGGTAAAATCCCAATTTTTATAATTAAAATTTAAGTTTAACCCCATTAGAAACTCTGGTTGTGGATTTCCTATAAAAGTTCTATCATCAAAATTTATAACTCCATCGCCATTCGTATCTACAAATTTCAAATCACCAGGTACAGCGTCAATACCTAATAGACCTGCCTGAGATGGTGAATTGTTAACTTCTTCAACTGTTTGAAAAATCCCATCAGTTTGTAATCCATAAAAATAACCTATCGGTTGCCCTTCAGACATTCTAGCTGGTGCCAATTGACCTACACCAAATTGACCTCCTTCGATAAATAAATCTCCATTTACATTTGTTACAGAAGCTTGAATATTTGTAAAATTATATCTTATATTGAAATTGAAATCTTCTCCTATGTTATCTTTATATCCAACTAAAAATTCAAAACCTTTTACCCTTGAAGTCCCAGCATTTACGGTTGGATTTCCAGATCCTGGTGCTGCTGTACCAATAATTCCAGAAATCGGAACACTAGCAATTAATAAATCATTTCTATCCTCCAAGAAGTAATCAGCCACAATCTCCAATTTATTATTAAACATATTAGCATCTATTCCTATATCTAACTTCTCACCTCTTTCCCATCTTGCATTAGGATTTTGAAGTCTTCCAACTGCTATTCCATTCACAATTGCATCATCCAGCACATATGTTGCTTCTCCATCTAATTGTGCTCTATATAAATTCCCCCCTGCATTGGTACCAAGAAAACCATAACTTCCCCTTAATTTTAAAAAGTTAATTACTTCTATATCCTTCATAAATGATTCTTCTGATACTTTCCAACCCGCAGTAATTGATGGAAAATAATCAACTCTATTATCTGGGGTAAAATCTGACGCCGCATCTCTACGAATCATTGCTGAAAGCAAATACTTTCTTTTATAGTCATATTGTAAACGTCCGAAATAAGAAAGTAAACGATTATCAAAAACGTAAGAACCATTTGTTATTGCATCTAACGTACCTGTTGTTAGACTAATATCTGCAAAATCATAAGAATTATTAGGTACATCATAACCTGTTGCGAAAAGCCCATCTCCCCAACTTTTTTGCATACTCGTTCCAAGTGTTGCTTCAAAATTATGATCTTCTCCTATGGTCTTTTTGTAGTTGATAAAAGTTTCCCAGTTATAATTGTTAGAATTTGTTCTAGATTGATTTACTTGACTTCTAGGCCTATTAAAGACTTTACCAGCTCCATAATTTACAATCGGTAAAAATGTTTTCCCTTTGCCGTTAAATGTTTTGTAACTAATTCTACTAGTTACATTTAAATCTTCAAATGGTTGATACTGTAATTGAAAAGTACCTTCAATACCACTTCCAAATTCATCATCATAGGTATCTCTTATTTGAGATAAAGGGTTAATTACTTCATTCCCTAAAAATCCATTGGTATCCTCTTGCTCTAAAGAATATGTTGGAGCATAATTCAAAGCATTGAAAAGAACAGAACCTAAACCATTTTCATTAATTTTCCTTCTATCGAAAGTAAAGAAGTTCGTTTTCGATGAAATTTTAAATTTATCGCTTAAGTCTATATCTAAATTCATTCTTATATTATTTCTCTCGAAGTTAGATTTTTCTGGTGCAATAATTCCATCTTGTTGAAGCATCGATGCTCCTAAATAATAACTTATTTTTTCAGACCCACCAGAAATACCGATATTATGGTTCATCATAAAAGCAGTAGTAAAAACTTGGTCCTGCCAATCAGTATTATTAGGAATGTTACTCACATCAGGAAACGGTAAAGCTTGTCCTCCCGCTGCATAACTTTCATTTAGAATAAAAGCATATTCCGAAGCATTTAAATAATCTAATTTTTTGGTAGTTTCTTGAATTCCCGTATATCCATCATAGGTAATTTTCATTTTAGCATTTTTTCTACCTGACTTTGTTTTAACTATAATTACACCATTCGCACCTTGAATACCGTAAATAGCTGCTTGTGCATCTTTCAAAACCGAGAAAGATTCGATATCATTGGGATTTATTGTATTAAGGTTTCCTCCTGCTAGACCATCAATGATTACTAAAGGTCCATTAGCTCTGTTTGAACTAATCCCTCGAATAAGAATTCCTGCACCAGCACCTGGTGAACCTGAAGGAATTGTAACTGATACACCAGAAGTTGTACCTTGTAAAGCTAAACTTGCGTCAACTGGCTTTAAATCCTCAATAGTTTTAGAATCAACTAATGAAATTGCACCTGTGACGTCTTTTTTAGATTTGCTACCATAACCAATGATAACAACTTCTTCTAATTGCTCTGAATCTTCATCTAACTTAACGTTGATAACTGAGCCGTTTACCACTACAGTTTTTGTACTATACCCAATTGAGGAAAAAACCAAACTTGATCCTTTATTAACTTTAATTGTATAGTTTCCATCGAAATCGGTTTCTGTTCCATTACTAGAATCTTTTATTAAAATACCAACTCCTGGAATTGGTTCACCTGTTTTCGAATCGGTAACTTTTCCGCTAACGTTCATCTCTTGTGCATGTATTACGACTATAGATAATGATAACATAAATAGTGTAATGAGGTTTCTCATAAAACGAGTTTTTGATTATATCATAAAAATAGTTGATATTTTTTATGAAATTCACAATAAACTCCAATACAAAAAACATACAACGTAAAAAACGTCTGTATACTTACGATTTAGTTAACATTTTAGACAATAGTTTTTTGGAAAAAAGATTGATGTTGTAGTTATGTATAGTTATTTAAAATCAAATGTTGTGGTTTTAAATATCTAAAATATAGTTTGTTAAGTTCACATTATGAGGTAAATCTATCTTTTTACGCAAACGATAACGTTTTACTTCCACACTTCTAGGTGATATATTTAGAAGGGGTGCTATTTCTTTAGAAGACAAATTTAATCTCAAATAGGCGCACAATCGAAGATCATTTGGCGTTAAATTGTTGTGCATTTTTTTCAACTTATTGATAAAGTCTTTATCGGCATTATTAAATGCTTCTTTAAACATTTGCCAATCATCTGTATCATTTAAATTGTTGTCAATTATCTTAATAACTTGCTTCAAGCTCTTTTCATCACCTCTCATAATTTCCTTCTTCAAGGAACTCAATAACTCATTCTTCTTAATCATACTCATCGTCGAAACTGCTAGCTCTCTATTTTTGCTATCAACATCTTGTTTCAGCTGAGTATTTCTAATTTCCATTAATTCTTTTTCACTTTCTAGTGATTTTAACTGAAATTCTCTCTCTTGCTTACGAAGTAAATCTTCTCGCTGTTTTCTGTAATATCTTTTATAAAGTCTATCCATAAATAAAGAGAATACAAAAACAATCAATACATATCCTGCAATTGCAAAGTTAGAAATATACCAAGCCCTATTAATAATAAACTCATATGAAGGAATATTTTCCACAAGATCATCTCCTATTTTAGCACGAACTTTAAATTTATACTCTCCAAAAAACAAATTTTCAAAGAGGACTTTATTTTCATAACTCCAGTTACTCCAATCATTGGTATACCCTTCTAATTGGTATTGATACTTTACTGGAGCATCCGTTGATAAATAGGGAACACTATATGAAAACTCCAAACTATTATACTTTGGAGACAATTCTAAGGTATTGTCATTATACAACTTTAACTGCTTTGGAGCTCCATTTACGGAGTTATTTTTAATTCCAGTGATAGAAAGTTCGTAATTAAGTTTATCAGAAACTTTCAAGTCTGTTAAAATATAACCATTCAATGTTCCCAAAAGATATTTATTCTCTGGTAACATCTGAATATTTTCATACCCCACAGCCCCCTTTCTCAAACTATTACTAACGCCTTTACGAGTAATAATTGAATGAGCACTAAATTTATCGGGTCTTAAATAATTAATATTTTCTTGAGAAAAAGAGAAGAGTTTATTTGATTGTTTATCAAAAATTATTTTACCTGATAAAAAATCCTCTTTCAAAATCAGTTTATCCAACATTGTATCTCTCGCGAATTTCCCTGCCTTATCAAAATACCTAAATACTCCTCCTTTATAAGCATAAATGATATTATTCTGATATTTCACAATACTTGAATGCACACCTTTCGTTATTGAGGAATCAATTTTGACATCTAGAACATTCTTAAAATCCTGATCAATTTTAAGCTTGTAAACTCCTTTATATTCATGATTTACAAAAACAGTATTGTTATGATGTATTTCGAAAAATTTACAGGAATTGTTAAACCCTTCTATCTTATGAGAAAGCATCCAACCATTACTACTTTTCTCCATAATATATAATCCATCATAATTTCCTTGAAGTAGTTTATTATTAGAAATTTGTTTGACCCCCCAAGCACCATCAATCGTACTGATTAAATTTACTTCTGTATTATTTACAATAAAAGTTCCATTATTGTGACCACAAAATAATGTATCATCAACTATATCTAAGCTCCAAACTTGTCCCTGTGTATTCTTAATAAAAGAAAATTTATCTGAGGACGGATATTTCTTTGCAAACAATCCTTGATTCGTTCCTAGATATAAATATCCATTAAAGTAACTCGCCGTATAAACTGTGCCCAATGTACCATTTGGATCTTTGAAAATTCTAAAAGAAGAAGTGACATCGATCTTGTTGATTCCATTATCTAGCCCTAACCAAATATCACCTTTTTTATCCTCAAAAGTTGTTAAAACAGTGTTGTTGGATAATCCATTTTCCTGATTTAAAACATATTGAATCTCGCCTGTAGACTTTAAGTAAAACGCTCCGTTTGAGATGGTTCCTATCACAAAAGAACCGTCTGAAAGCTGCTTAGCATTGTAAATTGATTTATCTTTAAGGAATTTAGTTAATTCGGAATTCAACTCAAACTCATCCTCCGTAGTGTAGAAACCATTACCCTGAGTTAGAAATACTAGTTTTTGATTATTTTTATAAATTAAGACTACAATATTATCTCTTAATTCTTTCTTATCGGACAATAATTTTGAAATCCCTTTTTCAATTTTGAAGATACCTTTACCAAACTTTTGAAAATACACACTATCATCTACTTTGAACATTTTAGTGATAGTTGAATCTGAATTAATAACTTTTACTAAATCAGAGCTTAGATTGTAAATGTAAATTCTTTGTAGAGACTGAAAAAGAATCCATCCGTCTAATTCGATTATATTCCAAAATTGCTCATCAGATAATAACTTAATATTATTTTCTTTCACTAAGGAAGTATAATTTAGAATTCCAAACTCATCTTTTTGCCAATATCCAAAATCCATATAAAACCCTGTAAAAATTTTATTTTCATGAGCTTTTACAGATCTCATAATAGTTTGATTTGGTGTTGGATACAAATCCCAACTCGCTCCATTAAACTCAAGTAATCCTTTATTATTTGCTACATAAATATATCCGTTTTCAGATTGACTTATAGACCAGTTTTGAGATTCAGCATGATAATTCTCCGGAGAGAAACGATTAATCAAAGGTAACTCTTGTGAATTTACCTTTAAGATTACAAACAATAAGAATAACGTAAAGAAACTACTTCTGCTCAACTAAGAAAAATAAATATAGATTAGTATTACAATAATACAAATAAATATCCCAACAGGTTTGGTATGTTTCCAAGGAGTTATGTCGACTTGCTTAGATTCTTTTTGCTCGTAAGGAACCGCTTTTGGTTTAAACTTTCCTATGAACAACATAATTGCTGTATTTACAACAAATAAAATTGCCATTACATGTAAGAAATTCGGATAAGCCTCTGCCTTTGCTAAATTTAACGCATCTGTTGTATTAACTCCTAAAGCTTTTGCATTTTCTAATGCATCATTTACAAAACTAGGTCTTAAAACAAACTCACTTATAATGTATAGTACTGAACCTGTTAGTAAGCCAATTTTGGCTGCGATTGCGGGTACTTTTTTAGTTACAAAACCGACAAATATAATAGTTAAGATTGGTATACTATAAACTCCATTTACTTGCTGTAAGTAAGTAAAAATACTTTCTAAACTCGATAAAAAAGGCGCAATAAACATTGCTGCGACTGCTAAAATAACTCCAAATGTTTTTCCATATTTAACAACAACTTTTTCTTCCGCATTTGGGTTTAAATGTTCTTTATAAATATCAATACCAAATAAAGTTACAGAACTGTTTAACACACTATTGAAAGAGCTTAAAATAGCACCAAATAAAACAGCTGCAAAGAAGCCTATGAATTCTTTTGGTAAAATCTTACGCACTAATTGTCCATATGCCTCATCTGGTGCGCCTACCTCCATAGTACCTTGAATTGACATATAATAAGCTATAATTCCAGGCAAAACAACGATGATTGGTCCTAATATTTTAATAAAAGCACCAAGTAATAAACCTTTTTGACCTTCTTGTAAATTCTTTGCTCCTAAAGCTCGTTGAATTATTTGTTGATTCGTTCCCCAATAAAATAATTGAACTAACATCATTCCTGTAAATATTGTGGCAAATGGGACAGAAGCAGCAGAACCACCTACAGAATTAAAGTGAGATGGAATTTTATCTTGTAAAATTGCAAAACCCTCAAACATACTTCCTCCACCAATAAAAACCAGCCCGAATATAGGAATTAACAAACCTCCAATTAATAATCCGATCGCATTGATTGAATCCGAAACAGCAACGGCTTTCAACCCTCCAAAAACTGCATAAATCGAACCTATGATCCCGATTGACCAAACGCAAATCCATAACGCTACTTCTTTCGAAACTCCCAACAACCCCGGAATATTAAACATTCCACTTATTGCTAACGATCCAGAATATAATATTGTTGGTAATAAAACAATAGCATAACCACTCAAAAACAATACAGAAGTTAATGTCTTCGTAGAAACGTCAAATCTTTCAGCTAAGAATTGTGGGATTGTAATTAATCCACTTTTTAAATATCTTGGCAGTAAAAAAACTGCGGTCACCACCATAGCAATTGCTGCTAAAGTTTCCCAAGCCATTACTAAAATACCCTCTGAAAATGCTGATCCATTTAAACCAACGATTTGTTCTGTAGATAAATTAGTTAATAAAAGTGAGCCTGCAATAACTCCCGCCGTTAAACTTCTTCCGCCTAGAAAATATCCATCTGAAGTTTGTTCATTAGTATTTCTTGTAGCAGTCCAAGATACCACTGCTACAATTAAAGTGAATCCGATAAATGATAAAATTCCTAACATAAATTATTGGTTGTTTGTTCCGACAATTTAAGATTATTTTATGGCTTGTAATCCAGAAAATGGTAATGTATGGTTTTTGTATAGGTTACAACTTAAAACCAAAAACAAACTAGACATGTTCCTCAATTCTTAGTTCTAATCTCGGTCATTGTTTTTCCATACCACTCTTTACATGCTCTTGAAAGACTTGAAATTTCTGAATACCCTAAAATATCAGTTAATTTAAAATAACTCATTGTTGTTTTCGTCAAATATGTATACAACACTTCTTTTCTAACATCTTCTTTCAGCTTTTCAAAACTCGTTCCTCTTTTTACGAGTTGTCTTTGTAGTGTTCTTGGATGATATGCTAACGCTTTACAAATATTCCTTTTTGATGCATATTCCGTACCCAAAAAACGAAATAACATCCGTTTTACTTTTAGGTCTACTTCTTCATTTCTTAACTCATAATTATTCTTCAAATATTCTTCGGCAGTTTTTAAATAAATATCGCTTCTATTTTTAATTGAAACTTCCAGTAACTCACGGTTTACGTGTATACCAGATCTAAAATGATTAAAAATGAACGAACTATTAAAAAACTTACTATAAGAGTTCGAAAGCCTTTCATGAGAAAAAGCAACTTTTAATGGAATATAGGAATCACCAATTATTAGCTTCAATATCTTATGTAAATCCGCCACACAGAGTTCTAAGCATTGTTTTGAACTAGAACCTGTACCCGAGTTAACTTCTAAAGAGAGTTCAATAGCTCCTGATATTAAAGAACTTTGCTCATAAACTTTTAAAATTATACCCGTACTATGAATATGAAGATACTTAGCAGCTAGAGTAATAGCGTCACCCATAGTTTTCGCGTTTCTTATAACCATTGCTATAGGTCCTAGAACATCTATACTTTGATATTTAGATAATTCTAATCCAAAAGAATAACAATTTGTTTGTATTGCACATTCCTCAAGGATATTTGTTACTGAACTTAATGGAATAAAACTTTCCGTATTTCGCAATTGCTCTCGTGTAATTTTATACTTTTTCAATAAAACGCTCATATCCTCTTCTAAGGAATTCATTAACCTCATTATACCTGACAAACCACTCGATCGTACCATTATTTCCATTGGAACAAATTATAAAAATGTCCGAATTCGTCAAAAGTAATTATTAAAAATTGATAAAATTTGTAGGAAATCTTTATTTATTTCTTACATGACTACAAATTTTGATGTAATTATAGTTGGTGCTGGAGTTTCAGGAATTGGAATGGCATGCCATTTAGAAAAAGAATTCGAAAACTTAAATTATGCTGTTTTAGAAAGACGCAAATCTATTGGAGGAACATGGGATTTATTCAATTATCCAGGTATTCGTTCGGATTCTGATATGTTAACTTTTGGTTATGATTTTCGACCGTGGAATGGAGATAAAACTTTGGCCAATGGACCGTCGATAAAACAATATCTGGTTGATACTTCCAGAGAATTTAAAGTTGACGAAAAAATCATTTTCGAAACAAAAGTAACTAGAGCCAATTGGAACTCTAAAAGTAAAACTTGGGAAATAACTGTCGATGATTTGGAAACTGGTAATACAAAAAATTACACTTGTAATTTCTTTATAGCAGCATCTGGTTATTATAATCATGATCATGGATACCTTCCTAAATTTAAAGGTTATGATACTTTTAAAGGAACTATTGTTCATCCGCAGCATTGGCCAAAAGATTTGAATTATGAAAATAAAAGAGTAATCGTAATTGGAAGTGGAGCAACTGCTATTACAATTGTTCCATCAATGGCAGATAAAACTTCGCACATTACGATGCTTCAGAGATCTCCAACATACGTTTATAGTGTTCCTTCAGTAGATAAATTAGCTCTTAAACTCAGGTCATTTCTTTCAGACAAAACAGTGTATAAAATTGTCCGTTATCGCAATATTATGTTACAACAGCTGATTTTTAAACTTAGCAAAAAGTATCCTGAACGCATTCAGAAATTTTTATTATCAAAAATCCAAAGGCAACTTGGAGAACATTACGATATGAAACATTTCACACCAAATTATAACCCTTGGGATCAACGTTTGGCAGCAGTTCCTGATAATGATTTATTCAAGGCAATTCGAAACGGGAAAGCTTCTGTAGTAACTGATCATATCGAATCTTTTACAGAAAATGGAATTCAATTAAAATCTGGTGATCATTTAGAGGCTGATATTATTATTACAGCAACAGGCTTACAACTGCAAGTTTTAGGTGGAATGAAATTGCATATTGATAATGAACCGCATCAATTAAATCAAAAAATGACCTATAAGAGTGTTCTCGCTCAAGACACACCTAACTTTGCTTACCTATTCGGATATACAAATGCATCATGGACACTTAAAATTAATATCGCTGCTAGTTATCTAGCACGTTTAATTAAAGAAATGAAAGAAAGAAAAAGAACGGCTGTTATTCCTCGTACTTCGAGTGAAAGCAATATAGATGAAAGCGTTTTGGACTCGTTAAACTCAGGTTATGTAAAAAGAGGAGGTAACACCTTACCAAGACAAGGAAAAAAACTCCCGTGGAGAGTTGTACACAATTATAAAAAAGACAAGAAAATCCTAAAAAAACCAATTGAGGATCAATACCTCGAATGGATTCCCTAAACCCTGAAAGATGTAAGTTATATTTAGTTAAGGCTTTTGTTTCTCAATTTTACAAGCACCTTTTTGTCTTAAGGTTTTACTATGGTCAAAGGATAAAACAATAAAAAAGCGATAACAAAAGAAAATTGCTATCGCTTTAAAATTTTTGTTTAAAAACTATTATTCAATAATCATTTTCTTAGTTGCTACTTTATGTCCTCGAACATACAACGTGTAGAAATACACTCCTACTGGTAATGAAGAACTATTAAAGAATATTTCTTGCTCTCCTAATTTTTCTAAGTATACTGTATCAATAACTTGACCAGAAGTATTACTGAAAACAATTGCAGCTTTTTCCATTGTCTCAGGAACGTAATATTTAATAGAAGTGGTTCCGTTGAAAGGATTAGGAATATTCTGATATAAAATAGCTTGATTTTTACCTGCCGTTAGTCCACCATCTGCGCTTAACGTTCCATCACAAGCACAATTTTCTAGTTCATTTAATCTTGATAAAACCGAAGTCATTTCTGTTCTTAACTGAGCTACTTCCGCTTGTGCAGTTGATAAATCACTCTGTAAAGTTGAAATTAATGGTGCCAAATCAACGTTTACAGATGAGCCGTTCTCAATAGCTACATTTAAATTAGTCCCTACTAGTGTAGCAGAAGTTAAACTTTGACTATCCGTATTATCTAAATATGATGATAAATCAACTGAGCTTGCATCATTTGTTAGACTTAACGTGTTTCCTGTTAAAGTCAAATCTTGGGAATCCGTTCCTGTTCCATCTTGTAAACTAGATAAATCTACTCCTGTTCCTCCTGATATCGTTAATGTCGTACCTGATAATCCTAAATTTTGACTATCTGTATTGTCTAAATATGGTGATAAATCAACTGTATCTGAATTTCCAGTAATACTTAAAATATTTGACGCTACAGAAATGCCTTGTGAATCCGTTCCTGTTCCATCTTGTAAACTAGATAAATCTACTCCTATTCCTCCTGATATCGTTAATGTCGTACCTGATAATCCTAAATTTTGACTATCTGTATTATCTAAATATGGTGACAAATCAACTGTATCTGAATTTCCTGTTATACTTAAAATATTTGACGCTACAGAAAGGCCTTGTGAATCCGTTCCTGTTCCATCCTGTAAACTAGATAAATCAACTCCTATTCCTCCTGATATCGTTAATGTCGTACCTGATAATTCTAAATTTTGACTATCAGTATTGTCCAAATATGGTGATAAATCTACAGAGGTTGCATCGTTGGTTAAGCTTAAAGTATTTCCTGATAAATTTAAATCTTGTGCGTCGGTTCCTGTTCCATCCTGTAATACTGATAAATCTACAGAGTTTCCATTGGCAATACTTAAGTCTGTTCCTGATAAACTTAAATTCTGCGCATCGGTATTATCTAAATATGGTGATAAATCAACTGTTTCTGAATTTCCTGTAATACTTAAAATATTTGACGCTACAGAAATGCCTTGTGAATCCGTTCCTGTTCCATCTTGTAAACTAGATAAATCTACTCCTATTCCTCCTGATATCGTTAATGTCGTACCTGATAATCCTAAATTTTGACTATCTGTATTATCTAAATACCCCGATAAATCTACAGAAGTAGCATCATTGGTTAAGCTCAAAGTATTTCCTGATAAATTTAAATCTTGTGCGTCGGTTCCTGTTCCATCCTGTAATACTGATAAATCAACAGAGTTTCCATTCGCAATACTTAAATCTGTTCCTGTTAAACTTAAATTCTGAGCATCGGTATTATCTAAATATGGTGACAAATCAACTGTATCTGAATTTCCAGTAATACTTAATATATTTGACGCTACAGAAATCCCTTGTGAATCTGTATTATCTAAATATCCCGATAAATCAACCGTAGAAGCATTGCCTGAAATACTCAATGTATTGGTAGCTAGTGAAATCGATTGTGCATCCGTATTATCCAAGTATCCAGATAAATCAACCGTAGAAGCATCATTTGTTAAACTAAGTGTATTTCCTGAAATAGTTAAATCCTGACTATCAGTATTATCTAAATATGGTGATAAATCAACTGTATCTGAATTTCCAGTAATACTTAAAATATCTGACGCTACAGAAAGACCTTGTGAATCCGTATTATCCAAATATCCAGATAAATCTACAGTAGTTGCATCATTTGTTAAACTAAGTGTATTTCCTGAAATAGTTAAATCTTGATTATCTGTATTATCTAAATATCCTGATAAATCAACCGTGGAAGCATCATTGGTTAAACTAAGTGTATTTCCTGAAATAGTTAAATCTTGACTATCTGTATTATCTAAATACGGTGATAAATCAACTGTATCTGAATTTCCAGTAATACTTAAAATATCTGACGCTACAGAAAGACCTTGTGAATCCGTATTATCCAAATATCCAGATAAATCAATTGTGGAAGCATCATTTGTTAAACTAAGTATATTTCCAGAAATAGTTAAATCTTGATTATCTGTATTATCTAAATATGGTGACAAATCAACCGTATCTGAATTTCCAGTAATACTTAAAATATTTGACGCTACAGAAAGACCTTGTGAATCCGTATTATCCAAATATCCAGATAAATCAACCGTAGAAACATTGCCTGAAATACTCAATGTGTTTGTCGCTAATGAAATCGATTGTGCATCCGTATTATCCAAGTATCCAGATAAATCAACCGTAGAAACATTGCCTGAAATACTCAATGTGTTTGTCGCTAATGAAATCGATTGTGCATCCGTATTATCCAAGTATCCTGATAAATCTACAGTAGAAGCATCATTGGTTAAACTAAGTGTATTTCCTGAAATAGTTAAATCTTGATTATCTGTATTATCTAAATATCCTGATAAATCAACCGTGGAAGCATCATTGGTTAAACTAAGTGTATTTCCTGAAATAGTTAAATCTTGACTATCTGTATTATCTAAATACGGTGATAAATCAACTGTATCTGAATTTCCAGTAATACTTAAAATATTTGACGCCACAGAAAGTGCTTGTGAATCCGTATTATCCAAATATCCAGATAAATCAATTGTGGAAGCATCATTTGTTAAACTAAGTATATTTCCAGAAATAGTTAAATCTTGATTATCTGTATTATCTAAATACGGTGATAAATCAACTGTATCTGAATTTCCAGTAATACTTAAAATATTTGACGCCACAGAAAGTGCTTGTGAATCCGTATTATCCAAATATCCAGATAAATCTACAGTAGTTGCATCATTGGTTAAACTTAACGTATTATCTGATAAATCTAAATCTTGAGCATCGGTATCTGCTTCAGAAGCAATCCATTGTGAACCATTCCAACTGAAAGGAGAATCCAAGTCTATATCGTATACAAACAATCCCTTCTCTAACACTGATAAACTAGTTCCTAAAGTTGTCCTCTCTGCTGTTGTTAATCTATTTAATAATAAACCTTTGTTAGTTCCACTTAAATCTAAGGAAGCATTTGCATTTGGAAAATCCGTACCAATTCCTACACTCAATGGATTCGTAGCTCCTCCTAAAACCATTGTATTAGCACTTACAGCAGAGGCTCCATTTCCTATCGCTATTGAATTATCTCCACTAACAGTTGCATTGTATCCTATGGCAATATTATTTGTCGCTGAACTTCCTGCATCATTGGAAGCTGCTTGATATCCGATAACAATAGCACCATCGTTCTGTATAACAGCTCCTGAACCTACTGCTACTGCTTGCGTATTATCTATATCTACATTATTTCCAATTCCTACTGCATTGGATTGTGTAATATTAGCTAAATTACCAATACCAACAGAATAATCTGCATTTGCATTCATATTAAATTGATTACCAATCCCAACAGCATTAGTTCCACGGATATCGTGATCCTGACCTATAGATATGCTATACTGACCGTCATTAAAACCACTATATCCTAACATAATCACATCATTCTGACTCGGTCTGGCATAAGCTCCAATAAAAATAGTCCTACTTCTATCGTTATTATCATAATCTGCAAAAGCTCCAAAACCAACATTATCTTGTCCCGTTCGATTGGTAAAACCAGTTGTAAAACCAACATAGGTATTTCTATTTGCATTGGAAGTTGAATTGGTTCGGTTATTATCCCATCCTGCACGAGCACCAATAAATGTATTATGACTTGCATGTTCATTAGATGCTCCTGAAGCTTGCCCTACAAAAGTATTATAGATTCCCGCGTTATTGTCAGTTCCTGAAGAATCTCCAATAAATGTATTCCTATCACCAACCTCATTACCAGCACCAGCATCATTTCCAAAAAAAGCATTACGATTACCTGTTAAAAGCGAATACCCTGCCATAGAACCAACAGCTGTATTATCCGATCCAGTCCCAGGGTTTGTTGTAGCAGTGGTTGATATTGTAATACTATTAATATCACCTGCCCCAGCCTTATGACCTACATAGGTATTATCGTCTCCATCTGTAACTTCTCTACCAGCAGCCTCTCCAATAAATGTATTATCCACACCTGTTGTATTATTAAAACCAGCACCATGTCCTATGAATGTGCCATCGAATGCGGTAGTATTATAATATCCTGACCTAAACCCCATGAAAACATTATCTGATCCAGTAGTATTAGAATATCCCGATTGATATCCAATAAAAACATTTTCGTGGGTTGTACTAGAATATCCTGATTGATTTCCAATGTAGACATTGTAGTCCCCAGATCTATTAAGATATCCTGACTTATATCCCATGAAAACATTTTCAAGTCCAAAATCAATAGAAAATCCTGAACTATCTCCATAAAAGGAATTATAATCTCCTGCTGATATATTTACACCCGAACCTGATCCTTGTGTTTCATTCATTATTTGTGAAAAAATAAAATTGCCACACAAGAAAAATAGGACAATTAAAATAGTAGTTTTATATTTCATAAGTAATAGTTTTTAAGACAGTTAGTTTGTTAGACTAACAAAAATATAAAAAGTTTAAAAACAACCTTAAAATACCTAAATAAAGATATGAGGGTTTCTTTTTTTAGACATGAATTAAATTTAATCTATTAATATTTCCATTTAATTTACCATAAAACAGAATTAATTGAAAAAAACACTTAAAATCACTATTTCATATGAGTTCGATTTAACTTACACTTACATTTGGTAATAAATTTTGAATCTTGATAGAAGGTTTAGCATCAAGAAAAACCTATGCTGTTAATCCGGCAATTAGATTTCCAATAAAGTTATCAAAAGATCTATGTCTGGAGTGTTCAATTTGTCAAGTGTTTTTTAGGACATCTACCGATTCTATAATTGCTCTTTTACTTAGATATACTTTATCCATAAATTTAAGTGCTTATTTCTTCATATTCTTCCTTAATTTGGTTACTAAATGGATACCATCTACGAACAATTTATCAAATAAATCTTTTCCTAAATATCCTTTATCTCCATATATTTTTCCGAAGATTTTATCATGGAAGCTTTTATTTTTCAAAGGAACACTATCATTACACAGATTAAGTCTAACTTAAATCCGTAAAACCAACCTAAAGTCCCAAAACTTTTGTCAGCAATACCTTTAAATACTTCATGTTGTTTCTCTCTTATATAATGACAAACTTTTAATGTAGTGGAATCAATAAAAGGCACACCTGAATATTTTCCTAAACCTCATATTTTTAAATACTGAACTAATTTTTTTGAAGTTATACAAATCTAACATAAGAAATAACATCAGGAAAGAAGTCGCTCATATGTCTACCTGCGTAATCAAGGTAAAAATGCTTCAGATTACGATATGACTTTAGATGAAAAATAACCATAATAGTCATTACTTCACTTTCACTCATTTTAGATGTTCTATTGCGTTTTTTTAATTAAGAAGAGTCAGAAATGCTGCTTTTTGTTAAAACAACATCAAATTCTTTCATAAAATCATCTAATTCACAGAAAATTTCAATAATTTTAGCATTAGAAATTATAGTAAAAAAAATAGTTAAAAGTTTAAATTTCAGTACTTTAATTTTCTAAATTTCTCGATTTTTATTCACAAATAAGTCAGGTATCTTACGTCGAACTCACGTTATTTAGTGAATTTTTTTGTTTCTCAATTTTACAAGCACCTTTTTGTCTTGACGTTTTACCAGAATCAAAGGATAAAATAATAAAAAAGCGATAACAAAAGAAAATTGCTATCGCTTTAAAATTTTTGTTTAAAAACTACTATTCTATAATCATTTTCTTAGTTGCTACTTTATGTCCTCGAACATACAACGTGTAGAAATACACTCCAACTGGTAATGAAGAACTATTAAAGAATATTTCTTGCTCTCCTAATTTTTCTAAATATACTGTATCAATAACTTGACCAGAAGTATTACTGAAAACAATCGCTGCTTTTTCCATTGTCTCAGGAACGTAATACTTAATAGAAGTGGTTCCGTTGAAAGGATTAGGAATATTCTGATATAAAATAGCTTGATTTTTACCTGCCGTTAGTCCACCATCTGCGCTTAACGTTCCATCACAAGCACAACCTTCTAGTGTATTTAAACGCTCCAACATACTCGCTACTTGTGATTCTAATACAGCTACTTTTGATTCTGAGTTTGATAAATCCGATTGTAATGAAGAAAGCAATGGCGCTAAATCAACACTAACTGAAGCACCGTTTTCAATGGTAATTACTAAATCCTCACCCGTTAAAACTGCAGAGGTCAAATCTTGACTATCCGAATTTGTAAATACAGATAAATCAATTGAATTTCCATTACTTATGATAAGATTATTACCATTTAATGCTAATGTCTGGTTATCCGTTCCTGTTCCATCCTGTAACACCGATAAATCCACAGAGTTTCCATTTGCAATACTTAAGTCTGTTCCTGATAAACTTAAATTCTGTGCATCTGTATTATCTAAATACCCCGATAAATCTACAGAAGTTGCATCGTTGGTTAAGCTCAAAGTGTTTCCTGTCAAATCTAAATCTTGTGCATCGGTTCCTGTTCCATCCTGTAATACTGATAAATCAACAGAGTTTCCATTCGCAATACTTAAGTCTGTTCCTGATAAACTTAAATTCTGCGCATCGGTATTATCTAAATACCCCGATAAATCTACAGTAGTTGCATCATTGGTTAAGCTTAAAGTGTTTCCTGACAAATCTAAATCTTGTGAGTCCGTTCCTGTTCCATCCTGTAATACTGATAAATCAACAGAGTTTCCATTCGCAATACTTAAGTCTGTTCCTGATAAACTTAAATTCTGCGCATCGGTATTATCTAAATATGGTGACAAATCAACTGTATCTGAATTTCCAGTAATACTTAAAATATTTGACGCTACGGAAATACCTTGTGAATCTGTATTATCTAAATATCCCGATAAATCAACCGTAGAAGCATTGCCTGAAATACTCAATGTATTGGTAGCTAGTGAAATCGATTGTGCATCCGTATTATCCAAGTATCCAGATAAATCAACCGTAGAAGCATCATTTGTTAAACTAAGTGTATTTCCTGAAATAGTTAAATCTTGATTATCTGTATTATCTAAATACGGTGATAAATCAACTGTATCTGAATTTCCAGTAATGCTTAAAATATCTGACGCTACAGAAAGACCTTGTGCATCCGTATTATCCAAGTATCCAGATAAATCAACCGTAGAAGCATCATTTGTTAAACTAAGTGTATTTCCTGAAATAGTTAAATCTTGATTATCTGTATTATCTAAATACGGTGATAAATCAACTGTATCTGAATTTCCAGTAATACTTAAAATATCTGACGCTACAGAAAGACCTTGTGAATCCGTATTATCCAAATATCCAGATAAATCAACTGTAGAAGCATCATTTGTTAAACTAAGTGTATTTCCTGAAATAGTTAAATCTTGATTATCTGTATTATCTAAATATGGTGATAAATCAACTGTATCTGAATTTCCAGTTATACTTAAAATATCTGACGCTACAGAAATTCCTTGTGAATCCGTATTATCCAAATATCCAGATAAATCAACTGTGGAAGCATCATTTGTTAAACTAAGTGTATTTCCTGAAATAGTTAAATCTTGACTATCTGTATTATCTAAATACGGTGATAAATCAACTGTATCTGAATTTCCAGTTATACTTAAAATATCTGACGCTACAGAAAGACCTTGTGAATCCGTATTATCCAAATATCCAGATAAATCAACTGTGGAAGCATCATTTGTTAAACTAAGTGTATTTCCTGAAATAGTTAAATCTTGATTATCTGTATTATCTAAATATCCTGATAAATCAACCGTGGAAGCATCATTTGTTAAACTAAGTGTATTTCCTGAAATAGTTAAATCTTGATTATCTGTATTATCTAAATATGGTGATAAATCAACTGTATCTGAATTTCCAGTAATACTTAAAATATCTGACGCTACAGAAAGGGCTTGTGAATCCGTATTATCCAAATATCCAGATAAATCAACTGTGGAAGCATCATTTGTTAAACTAAGTATATTTCCAGAAATAGTTAAATCTTGATTATCTGTATTATCTAAATATGAAGATAAATCAACTGTATCTGAATTCCCAGTAATACTTAAAATATTTGACGCCACAGAAAGTGCTTGTGAATCCGTATTATCCAAATATCCAGATAAATCTACAGTAGAAGCATTCCCTGAAATACTCAATGTGTTGGTAGCTAGTGAAATCGATTGTGCATCCGTATTATCCAAGTATCCTGATAAATCTACAGTTTGTTCCGCTTGACCATCATCTTCTAATGATAAACTTAATGTATTTGATGCTAATGTAAATGTATCAATTGTTTGGTTATCTGTATCAGTAGTTTGAGCTGTATTATCTATCCACGCACTTCCTGACCAAACGTATAAAACATCATCTTCATTATCATAAACCATCATTCCTTCATCAGCAACTGTTAATGCCAACGCAGTTCGTTGCGCGTTGGTTAAACTATTTATTTTAAAACCTTTATTCGTATCTGCTAAATCTAATGAAGCCTTAACATTTGGTGTATTGGTACCCACCCCAACGCTCAAAGGTTGCACCGAGCCTCCTAAAACCATTGTATTAGCACTTACAGCAGAGGCTCCATTTCCTATCGCTACAGAATTATCTCCGCTGACAGTTGCATTATATCCTATGGCAATATTATTTGTCGCTGAACTTCCTGCATCATTGGAAGCCGCTTGATACCCGATAACAATAGCACCGTCATTTTGAACTACTGTATTTGCACCAATACCCACGGCATTTGCAGTAGCTATATTTGTTTGATATCCCATACCTACAGAATAATCTGAATTATCAGTTGTATCAAAGTCGTACCCTAAAACAATGGCTCCTGCCGCATTTTGCATATTACCTAGGTTACCGATACCTATTGAATATTGTCCTTCATTGTAGGAATAGTACCCCATAGTAATTACATCATTTTGAGCGGCAATCGCTTGAGAACCAACAAAAGTAGTTCGATTTCTATTTGTATTACCAGAAAATACTGTAACGCGTTGTCCTTGTACAGTACCTTGTGCTCGGCCATATCCTGAAAAAGCACCAAAACCTGCATTATCTTGTCCTTCTCTATTGGATGCCCCCGCAATGTAACCAACATATGTGTTTCTATTGGCATTTGTGGTACTATTAGTTCGATTATTATCCCAACCCGACATCGCCCCGACAAATGTATTAAAGTCAGCCCATTCAGTTGCTGGTCCAGATGCAGCACCTACCATAACATTATAAATTCCATCTCCAATATCAATTGCAGCAGAATCTCCCAGAGCAGTATTATGATGACCGTCATCGACATCTGACATTGACTCGGAACCAACTGCTACATTTCGATATCCTACATCTGTAGAAATTCCTGCCTCATTCCCTACGTAAACATTTTTATACCCAGTGGTATTACTTAAACCTGCATCCTCTCCGATAAAGGTATTTTCATAGCCTGTAGTATTATTTGCACCAGCCTCTTCACCAACGAAGGTATTGTCATAACCTGACGTATTAAACTCTCCTGCTTCGGCTCCAATAAAAGTATTGTCTCCTCCATTATTTAATCTACCGGCTTGCCAACCAATAAAGGTGTTATCAAAACCTGTCGTATTTGAGTATCCTGCTTGATATCCAATAAAAACACATTCAGAAGTAGTATTAGATCTACCAGCTTGATATCCAATAAATACAGTTTGACTTCCTGATCTCATATTTGCACCAGAACTATCTCCGTAAAAGGTATTAAAATCTCCCGAGGTAATATTTACTCCTGAACCAGTACCAGATGTTTCGTTTAATGTTTGTGCATTTGAATATGATATAAATAACATCATAAAAACAAAAACAACTTTTTGTGTATTAGGTATAATCATCTTTCTTATCTTTTGTTCTTCCGCAATTTACTAATTTAAAAGTTAATTTTTAAGATATTTTTAAGAATAATACCGATTCACAAAATAGCTTTAATTTATTGTTAATCAGTAATTTAAAAAAGACAAAAAGCAATAATATTTTTTTAATATTATGCATGCATAACATTATCAACCGAATGAAATACCAATTTTTGTACTATTCACTGAACAATTAATTTTAAGATTATCATTATTCTTTTGCACACAAGTTTTTAACAACCTAAATACGTATCAAGTTTATATTTAATAGTCTTAAGAATAACTTTGACATCTAAAAACACATACTTAATTTAATTTTTTCTTTTCTAGGATAATACTAAGGGTTTATTCGAAAACTTTGGGGTTATAACCTCGGTGTTTCACATTTTACATATCACTAGTAGCTATATCCAACGACTTGGTCTCTATTTTCCTAAAATTTATTTTATTGGATCTTAGGAGTTTGCCATTTGAAAATTTTTAATCTAACTATAGTGTTAAATTATTAATGGATTTATTAAGTTTTTATGGAGCATAGAAGAAAAAAAGGAACGATTGAATTGGTCTTTGAAGATTACATTGGAGTCGTTTGGCTGTAGAAATAAATTATCTTTCATAACATCAATAAATCGAACCTAAAAATTATAGACTACAAAAGCTTAATCTTAATAATTTAAGATAAATAACGGTTTCCATTTTTTTTAGAGTCAAGAAATCAAATATAACAATCAAACAGATTTCTTTTTTGTAAAACATATAACGAGCAAATCAATGAATACAAATGTTAATGAAATTATTGATAATTTGTGCGTAGTTCTCAGTTATATCTTCACAAATAAAATGATTTTGTTACCTATTTTTAACAAAACTGAGAACAAAGTGCAGTTTTTTAATTTCGCCTAAATTTGTAAACAAAAAAACACACTTTTTAAGTGTGTTTTTTTGTTTACAATAGCACAATTCTGGAGTTTATTACCTTAACTTTTATTTTTTGCAACTCTTGATTTTGAAGTTTTTCCTTTTGATCTGTTTGAGCGAACACCACTAATTACTCTTGAATTATAGCTACTATTTTGCACTCTTTTTGTTATACTCGCAGGACGATTTTTCGAACTATTTCTTTTATTCGTCACTCTTAAATTTCTACTAGATTTATTTTTGGTTGGTTTAATATAATTCGTACTTCTATTGTTTGAATTATTTTCAAGGGTGCTTTTGTTTCTTATTCTTGTATCAGTTATTTCTCTATTAATATTTTTAGTTGCCCCTCTTCCTCTATCTCTTGAAACGATTTTTGAACTTTTTGTTACTGAGCGATCTCTATTTGCACTTCTCGTATTACTTCGTGTAACGCCCACTCTATTTTTATTAATTTTTCTGTAATTACGATCGTTTCTTTGGTACATTGTCCTTCTCACATTCCTTGATTGAAATCTTACATTTCTTGCATGAGCAACTCTTCTACCTCTATCAAAGTTATTGATTCTAGCTCCAGGTCTGTAATAAGTACGATTTCTGTAAGATCTTCGGTAATAACCATTATGATAGTGATTCCTGTAAACAGCGTATGAAAATCTGTAAGGTGAATAAAATCTCCTGTAAGGACTATTCCAAACTACGCATCTATCAACGACAGGTAAGACGAAAAACCTATGATAAGGTCTGTAAATGTAACTTCTGTTAGAGCTATTGATATACCCGTTACAGTTTAGGAAATTACCATAACTATTGTAGTTCACAAATAATCCACCAACTCTAGAAACACGTCCCCATCGATTATATCTAATATATACATCTCCTGCCTGCACTATTCTACCATAGTGATCATAAAAAACTGGTACATCTTCGATTTGAACAACCGCTCCGTAATCATCATACTGAACAAAAGCATCATAATTATACCCCGAGTTAAAACTAATATTAATTCCTGGTGAATTAAAATTAACGTTAACTCCGTTTCTCGGTTGATTTAAATAAAAATCAAATTGTCCGTCGGGATAAACAGCAAATTCAACTCCACGCTCTGTGAAAATATATGAATTACCGTAATTATAGTATGTTTCTGTTGTCAGACTTGATTCCGAAGCATTAACTGAAAAAGAAGTTAAAATAAATGCTGTAAGTAGTAAAACAAATTTTCGCATAATCTTGAATTTAAATGTCCATCATTAGTTTGATACACGATAGGTATATACCAAGTAGTGTGCCAAAAATTAGAAACATTCAAAACAAAGCTGACTATGAAGTAATCATGTTTTCAAAAGGAATCAAATAAAAATGCATTAATAGCGTAAAGCTATAGAAAAAAATAACTTTTAGATAGTTATTACTCTGTTAATCCAAAGATATTAAATAGCGTTTTTTAAACTTTCAATTTGGTTTAAAGTACGGCGTGCCTCTTTATACTTTTTGACACTTTCTGGTTGATTCGTAAATAGTAGTTTATCTCCTTCTTCAATTAATCGGTTATATTTTTCCTGCAATTTTTGCTCTATTGACTTCTTTTTTAATAATGTAAACATAATATTATTGGGGTATTTAGAGAGGCAATCGTTACTAATCACCTTATTTGTTTAACTTTTTTCAAATATAATTAAACATTATAACATACACAACTATTTATCAATAGTTTACACTAATAATATTCCTACACAATTTAATATCCCTAGAAACAATAGTTATTATCAAACTTTGTTTAATTAAGTTTTACTACAACCTTATTACTTGATCAGCATTTATCGAAAATTAAAGAGCATAATCGAGAAAGCCTTTATACAATATCTAACTTTATCGATATTTATACGAAATGCCATTCCTTAAATTCATAATTTACCAATATAACTATTATGAAAATAGAAGTACTCAATTTTACTAAAACTTAACTTTAATCAAAAAACACCTTGCCTAATAGAACATGATCTGCTTCTATCGTAGCCCTATCAGGCTGTGTTTTTTGCCAGGGTAAAACGGCAAGTGCATCCTTTACACCTCTTTAAAACAGACCATATATTAACTTAATTATGCCCTGTACATATTTAATCTAGAAGTTCATTTTTATACCTAAAAACATACATTAATTACCACTAAATTTTATAGTACAAAAATTAATATATATTCTAACAATAATATCATTTTTCATCATTAATAATTTTCCGATCATGATAAATTTTATCTTCAATTACAACAGAATTTTTGAGAACTTATATTTTAAACTAAAAAAACCTTGGTCGCTATTATTGGTTCATTAGATTTCTTACCAGATAGTTTCTGAAAAGAACTTAGAAGACATTTTATTATTTTAAGAGATATCTTAGAAGATATTTTTTATCATTATATGCTAATTATATAATGATTCGACAATGAATAAATGTTCATTTCTAAATTAAAAATGGATTAATTACACCCTGTTTATAATTCCTTAAGGTTAAATTATTAGTTTGTTACAACAATTAATTAGAGCTAAAAGGCACTATCAATGTTTTTATACAATTCTATTTACTAGAGTACTTTTAAAATTATTTCTAACGTTTGATTTTTTCATTAATACCATGTTTAGAACTATAGTTGAAAAAAGGCATTCTAAAAAACTGATGTCGTCATTAAGGAGATTTGAAAATTACTATCTATCGTGTAAGAAAACAATAGTGTCGTTGAAAATTCAGTGTTTTATTCATAATTTCGGGGGTTAAATATTTAAATGAAACTAATTTTTCTTATGTATTAATAACAAATATTAAGAACGTTATTTTTTGTTATTTCTTTAGAACTTATATCTGTACTAATATACTGATAAACAATGTGATAAAAAAATAATCAAAGGAACATTCAAAAAATCACAAAAATCTAGACGCATTAAAAGAGAAACCACACAACAAAATCAATTTAATTATTGATATAATAATTATTGATAGGCAAGCCTTTACACTAAAAATTCAAATAAATTAGGTTTATCATTTAAATACTCTCCAAAAAAATTTAACTTTTTCATTCGCTTAATAAGTGGAGCTAAATCTTCACTATTGACCAATTCAATTCCCACAACTGCTGGACCAGTATCACGGGTAGTTTTTTTAGAATATTCGAAAAAAGTAATATCATCATGCTCGCCAAGTACATTCATAACAAATTCTTTCAAGGCTCCCGCTCTTTGAGGGAATCTTATAATAAAGTAATGTTTTAAACCATTATAAAGTAAAGCTCTTTCCTTTATTTCTGCAGTTCTTGTGATATCGTTATTACTTCCACTTACAACGCAAACTACATTTTTACCTTCAATTTCATCTTTATAAAAATCAAGTGCACTTACAGTTAAAGCTCCAGCAGGTTCTACAACAATAGCTTCTTTATTATACATCTCTAGAATCGTTTGACAAACTTTTCCTTCAGGAACAGCAATCATTTGTTCTAGATTCTCTGCGCAAATTTTATGGGTAAGTTCTCCCACCTTTTGAACAGCCGCACCGTCCACAAACTTATCAATAGAAGGTAATTTTATCGCTTCTGTTTTTTCAATTGCTAATTGCATCGACGGAGCTCCAGATGGTTCAACTCCAATAATTTTGGTTTGAGGTGATATATATTTAAAAACAGAAGACAATCCCGAAGCTAAACCTCCTCCACCTACAGGAACAAAAACAAAATCAATAGTATTATCGGATTGTTCTAATATTTCTAAACCAACAGTGGCCTGACCTTCTATTACTTTTTCATCATCAAAAGGATGTACAAAAGTTTTATTTTCTAATTCAGCTTTTTTTATTGCCTCATTATAGGAATCATCAAAAGTATCTCCTACCAATTTGATCGTAACATAATCAGCACCAAACATTTTTACTTGTTCTACTTTCTGTTTTGGTGTTGGAGCTGGCATAAAAATAGTTCCGAAGATTTTCTTTTTATTACATGCCAAAGCCACTCCTTGCGCATGATTCCCGGCACTTGCACAAACAATTCCTTTTTCTAATTCTTGACTTGATAAGGAGCTAATTTTATTAAAAGCTCCTCTAATTTTGTAAGATCTTACTTGTTGCAAATCTTCTCTTTTTAAAAGAATATTTGCGTTGTATTTATTTGATAAATTAAAATTTTGCTGCAGAGGAGTTACTGCCGCAACATTTTTTAATGTTACGGCAGCTTCCTTTATTGCTTTTAATTCTGGAAAATATATTTTACTTACAACTGATTCCATTGCTTATGATAAGACTAGTTCCTCCTCTACATTCTCTTCTTTTATCGCTTTCATAGAAGTCATAGCTTCTCTTAATCGCTCACCTACCTTTTCTATTGGATGATTTCTAATGGCTTTATTTACTTTAATCAACTGAACATTATCCACATGATTTGAACTTGAAAATTCTTTTCCTACTAAATCTGTAGTCACAGTTTTCATAAAATCAATTAGTAATGGTTTAGCTGCATGATCGAATAAATAACATCCATACTCCGCAGTATCAGATATGATTCTATTCATTTCGTATAACTTCTTTCTTGCAACTGTATTCGCGATTAATGGAAGCTCATGTAAAGATTCATAATAAGCTGATTCTTCAATAATTCCAGAGGCAACCATAGTTTCAAAGGCCAATTCTACTCCAGATTTTACAAAAGCAACTAGTAACGTTCCTTTATCGAAATATTCTTGTTCTGAAACTTCAACTTCTGTAGCCTCTGTTTTTTCAAAACCAGTTTCTGCGGTAGCGGCTCTCCATGATAATAAATCTTTATCATCTTTCGCCCAATCTTCCATCATTTTAGATGAAAAATGACCAGACATAATATCAGACATATGTTTGTCAAATAATGGTTGTAGAATGTCTTTTAATTCTTCAGATAATTGATATGCTTTCAGTTTTGCTGGATTCGAAAGACGATCCATCATATTTGTAATTCCTCCATGTTTTAAGGCTTCGGTTATCGTTTCCCAACCGTATTGTACCAATTTACTCGCAAAATGAGGTTTCATTCCTTCTTCTACCATTTTATCAAAACATAAAATTGAAGCTGTTTGTAATACTCCACAAAGTATTGTTTGCTCACCCATTAAATCAGATTTTACCTCAGCGACAAAAGATGATTCTAAAACTCCAGCTCGATGTCCGCCTGTTGCAAAAGCATATGCTTTTGCTTGAGCTAAACCTTTTGATTCAGGATCATTGGTTGGATGAACTGCAATTAATGTTGGCACTCCAAATCCTCTTTTATATTCTTCTCTAACTTCACTTCCAGGACATTTAGGTGCAACCATAATTACTGTTAAATCCTTACGAACTTGAGTTCCTTCTTCAACAATATTAAATCCATGAGAATATGATAATGTTGCTCCTTCTTTCATTAATGGTATCACGGCTTTTACAACATTGCTATGTTGCTTATCTGGAGTTAAATTACATACTAAATCAGCATATGGAATTAACTCTTCGTAAGTACCTACAACAAAATTATTTTCTGTTGCGTTTTTAAACGACTGACGTTGTTCTTTAATTGCTGAAGGTCTTAAAGCATAAGATACATCTAGCCCAGAATCTCTCATGTTTAGTCCTTGGTTCAAACCTTGTGCTCCACAACCTACTATCACAACTTTCTTACCTTTTAATGCCTCAATCCCTTTAGAAAATTCCTCAGACTCCATGAATCTACATTTTCCTAATTGCTCTATTTTTTCTCTTAATGATAACTGGTTAAAATAATTCCCCATGATGTTATTTCTTTCTAATTAAATGTTTGTTTGAATAGTTATTTCTAACTTGCTTCAGAATCTCATTATTTCATTGCTTATAATGTAAGAGCATGAAACGAGTTCCAAATGACATGTTTGTTTATTTTTTTATTAATTCTAATAGTTCTGACACAGGCATTTCTTCTTTAGTAATTGCGATACGACCAGATCGAACAAACTGCTTTATTCCGTGTTTATCTAATAAATGATAAAGTTCTTCAACTTCCTCTTTTGTGCCTGATTTCTCTAATACAAAAAAGTCTTTATTTATATTGATTACTCTTGATTTACTTCCATTAATAACTTTTTGAATTTCGTCATTCTCAGTAAGTAAATCTGTACTTAATTTGAAAAGACATGATTCTTGATAAATAGTATCATCATCGGTATGATAATAAGCTTTAATTACTTCAATCTGTTTTTCTAGTTGACCTAAAATCTTTTTAATCTGATCTTCAGTTACTCGAATCAAAATTGTAATTCTGGAAACACTTTTTATTTCAGATTTTGAAACATTGACGCTTTCTATATTAATATTTCTCCTTTGTAATATGGCTGTAACCCTATTTAAAACTCCAATATTATTTTCGGTATATATGGATACTGTAAACGTTTGTATTTTATTCATCTCTTTTAACTTAATCTAACTTCTGAAACTGATGATCCTGTTGGAATCATTGGAAATACATTGTCTTCTTTTTCTACACATACTTCTAAAAAGTATGCGCCATCAAAGTGTATCATTTCTGAAACAGCACTTGCTAACTCTTCTCTTCTCGTAACTCGCTTTGCAGGAATATGATATCCTTTTGCTATGGCTACAAAATCAGGATTCGTCATTGTTGTTGATGCGTAACGTTTATCAAAAAACAACTGTTGCCATTGACGCACCATTCCTAAGAATTCATTGTTAAGCACTACGATTTTTACTGCTGCTTTTGTTTGTAAAATGGTTCCTAATTCCTGAATAGTCATTTGATAACCACCGTCTCCTATAACAGCAACAACTTCTCTTTCTGGAGTTCCCATTTTTGCTCCGATGGCAGCTGGTAATGCGAATCCCATGGTCCCTAATCCGCCAGAAGTAATATTACTTTTAGATTGATTAAAATCTGCATATCTGCATGCAATCATTTGATGTTGCCCAACATCTGAAACGATAATTGCATTTCCTTTAGAAGCTGCATTGATTTCTTTAATTACCTCTCCCATAGTTAATCCTTCTTTGGTTGGGTATAAATCATTTTTAATTACTTTATCAAATTCAATAGCGTCATGATTTCTAAACTCTTGAAGCCAGTCTTTATGATCTTTCTTTGCTAACAAAGGAAGTACCGCTTGTAAACTTTCTTTAGCATCTCCAAGCACGGCAACATCTGCCTTAACGTTTTTATCTATTTCAGCAGGATCAATTTCAAAATGAACAACCTTGGCCTGTTTTGCATAACGATTTAAATCTCCGGTTACCCGATCGTCGAAACGCATTCCTACTGCAATTAATACATCACATTCATTTGTAAGTTTATTTGGACCATAATTACCATGCATTCCTACCATTCCTACATTCAATTCATGCGATGTTGGTAACGCTGACGCTCCTAAAATTGTCCATGCGGAAGGTAATCCTGCTTTTTCTATAAATGCCTTAAACTCTTCTTCCGCTTTTCCTAAAATTACTCCTTGTCCCCAAACTACAAAAGGTTTTTTAGCATTATTAATTAGATCTGCTGCTTTCTGAACAGATTCTAACTCTAACTTTGGAACAGCTTTATAACTTCTAATTAAAGTACAACGTTCATAAGAAAATTCAAATTCTTCGAATTGAGCATTTTTTGTAATATCAATTAATACAGGGCCTGGTCTTCCAGAACGTGCTATATAAAATGCTTTTGCAAATACTTCAGGAATTTCTGAAGCCTTTGTTATTTGATAATTCCATTTTGTAACTGGTGTAGATATTCCAACGATATCCGTTTCTTGAAAGGCATCGGTTCCTAATAAATGCTCAGCAACCTGACCTGTAATACAAACCATAGGAGTAGAATCTATTTGTGCATCTGCAATACCCGTAATTAAATTCGTAGCTCCTGGTCCGGATGTAGCAATAGCAACTCCTACTTTTCCTGTTGCTCTGGCATAACCTTGAGCCGCATGAGTTGCTCCTTGTTCATGACGTGTTAACACATGATGTAATTCTTCTTGATATTTGAATAATTCATCATAAACAGGCATAATTGCACCTCCCGGATAACCATATAACAAATCGACTCCTTCTGCCAACAAACATTTAATGACCGCTTCAGCACCCGAAATAGTCACATTAGTTTTTGCACCTTTAACTGTACTTGTTTTTGCTTTCGTTTCCATGTTATTGTGATTTAAAATTCATCGGTTACACATCCATTAGATGCCGATGCTACTGTTCTTGCATATTTATATAATACTCCTCTTTTTACTTTTAATGGAGGAGCTTTCCATTCTTTCTTTCTTTGAGCTAATTCTTCGTCTGAAACCTCAAGATTTATCGTATTAGTTTGGGCATTAATAGAAATAATATCTCCATCTTTAACTAATGCTAATACTCCTCCTACTTGAGCTTCTGGTGTAATATGACCAACTACAAAGCCATGAGTTCCTCCAGAAAATCTACCATCTGTAATTAATGCTACTTCTTTTCCTAAACCAGCTCCCATTATTGCAGCTGTAGGTTTTAACATTTCTGGCATTCCAGGTCCTCCTTTTGGTCCTTCATAACGGATTACAACGACGTCACCTTTTTCTACTTCTCCATTTTTAATTCCGTCGTTAGCCGCGTATTCCCCTTCATAAACTTTTGCTTTTCCTGAGAAATACAATCCTTCTTTACCCGTAATTTTCGCTACTGAACCATCTTTTGCTAGATTTCCATAAAGCATTCTTAAATGTCCAGTTTCTTTAATAGGATTATGTAAAGGTTTAATAACTTCTTGTCCATCTGTTAAACTGGGAACTTCTGCCAAATTCTCAGCTAATGTTTTTCCTGTAACCGTTAAACAATCTCCATGAACCAATCCTTTCTCTAAAAGATATTTCAAAACAGCAGGCGTTCCACCTACTTTATGAACATCTTCCATTAAATATTTTCCACTAGGTTTTAGATCAGCTAAAAATGGAGTTTCATCTGAAATACGTTGAAAATCTTCCAGAGTAAATTGTACATCAGCAGCTTTTGCAATAGCTAAAAAATGTAATACCGCATTTGTAGAACCTCCCATTACAGTAACTAAACGAACTGCATTTTCTAGAGATTTCTTCGTAACAATATCAGATGGCTTAATATCTTTTTCTAATAATACTCGTAATGCTTCACCTGCTTTTACTGATTCATTTTCCTTTTCTTGACTAATAGCTGGATTAGAAGAATTATAAGGTAAACTCATCCCTAAAGCTTCAATAGCAGAAGCCATTGTATTCGCAGTATACATTCCTCCACATGCTCCTGCACCTGGGCAAGCTTTTTCAATAACACTTTGATATTGTTGTTGTGTAATTGTACCCGCAACTTTACTTCCCCAAGCTTCAAAAGCAGAAACGACATCTAACTTTTGACCTTCATGACATCCAGAAGCTATTGTTCCTCCATATACAAGAACTGAAGGCCTGTTTAATCGTAGCATTGCCATTAAAGCACCAGGCATGTTTTTATCGCAACCCACTACAGTAACCAAACCGTCATAAGACATGGCTTGAACTACAGTTTCCATAGAATCTGCAATTACATCTCTAGATGGTAACGAATAGCGCATACCAGGTGTTCCCATTGAAATTCCATCTGAAACACCGATTGTATTAAATATTAATCCAACTAAATTCACATTTTGAGTTCCCTTTTTAACCAATTTTGACAAGTCGTTTAAATGCATGTTACAAGGGTTTCCTTCGTATCCTGTACTTGCAATTCCAACAAATGGCTTTTCTAAATCGTTTTTTGATAATCCAATTGCGTGTAACATTGCCTGTGCAGCTGGTTGTGTATCATCCTGTGTTACTCTTTTACTAAACTTATTCAGTTCCATCTTAAAGTACTTTTTCTTTAACTCTTTGTCCTAAAACTTCTGCTTTGTATAATTTCATCAATTCAAATCCATGAGTTTCTTCCCATTTCATTGGAAATTCATATTCATCTAATGACTGTAATCCAACCACTTCTGCTGCTGTACCAGTAAAGAAACAAGCCTCGGCTGATTTTAATTCTTCACGAGTGAAAAACTTCTCTTCAACTGGAATTCCTTCTTCTTTACAGATCTCTATAATAGTTGCTCTTGTAATACCTGCCATAATATGGCCTCTAGGTGGTGTATACAACTTTCCATCTTTTTGCATGAAAATATTAGCTCCAGAACATTCCGCTACATTTCCATTCATATCTAATAACAATGCTTCATCGTAACCTTCTCTTTTTGCCTCATTAGTAGACAAAATTGAGTTTACATAATGACCTGTTACTTTTGCTTCTACAAAACAAGATTTTGGATTTGGTCTTTGAAACTTTGAAGTTTTCACTTTTAATAATTTATCTCCCATGTACTTTCCCCATTCCCAACATTGAATAACAACATTTGTTTCCTGAGAAGTAAGTAAACTCATATTTGCTCCTGTTGTTATTAATGGACGGATATAAGCATCTTCCAAGTTATTTAACTCCAATAATTTGTAAGTGATTTCTGTTAACTCTTCTTCAGAATACTCAAGATTAATATTCATTACCTCTGCTCCGAATTTTAATCGTTTATAGTGATCGTACGATTTAAAAATCCTAGCTCCATTGTCTGTTTTATAAGACCTAATTCCTTCAAACACACCATTACCGTAATGTAAACTTTGACTGTATAAGTCCGAAGAAGTTTCCTTAGCCTTTACAAATTTCCCGTTATAAAAAACTACACTTTGATCGTTGTAATACATTGTTTATTTATTAGTTAATCGAATTTATTTTATCCTTTTTTTACACACTTTATATAATTTATCAGCCTATGATTCTTAATTGTTTTGAAAAACACTTAAATAATTTATTTTCAATATGTTAAATATTTCAAACCATGGTGTTCACATCAATAAAAAAAGCCTGTATCTGAGTTAGATACAGGCTTTATATAGAACAATAACTATCTGTATCAACTCGGTGGTGAGTTAATAATGACAATAATGATAATTACGATGTTCTGAATTAAGTTCATATGTTTAAACTAAAAAAGGCTTCCTAAATTTAGGAAGCCTTTTGAATTTATATTTTAAAATTTACAAATACACTTCCTTTACCCTTGTGAAATAATATTCACAACGACAATAATAGAAATGATATTTAAAATTTGTTTTCTCATTTGTTGTCACAAAGATTGCTAATTATTTTTGACATATCCTAATCATTTTCAAAAAAATGTTACGCACTTAATAAATCATTGGCATCTTTAAGAGGTAAACTTGAACTTCCCATTAAATAAGCATCAACATGATGAGCAGCCTGTCTTCCTTCTGAAATTGCCCAAACAATTAACGATTGACCTCTTCTCATATCACCCGCTGTAAAAATTCCCTGAACATTCGTTTGGTAATTATGAACACTCGCTTTAATGTTTGATTGATTATCTTGAACTAAACCTAGTTTTTGAGGTAATGTTTTCTCTGGACCAGTAAAACCTAATGCTAAGAAAACCAAATCACAAGGCCATGTTTTTTCAGTACCTTCTTTCTCGATTAATTGAGGACGTTCACCAGGAATTAACTTCCACTCTACTTCAACAGTTTTTAATGCTATAAGTTCGCCTTTCTCATTTTTGATAAACTCCTTTGTATTAATCAACCAATTACGATCACAACCTTCTTCATGAGAAGAACTTGTTTTTAGCTGAAGTGGCCAAAATGGCCATGGCGTTTTTTCACTTCGAGCTTCAGGTGGTTCAGGCATAATTTCAAAATTCGTCACCGATTTTGCACCATGACGATTTGATGTACCAATACAATCTGAACCTGTATCTCCACCTCCAATTACTATTACATTTTTGCCTTTAGCACTAATGACTTCACTTTCTAATTCAGAATTGAATAAAGCTTTTGTTTGACGCGTTAAGAAATCCATTGCTTGATGAACTCCTTTAGCATCTGAACCCGAAATTGGTAAATGTCTAGCCTGTGTAGCTCCTCCACACAAAACAGTAGCATCAAAATCTTTCAAATGTTCCACAGAGATATTTACACCAATATTTGCATTTATTTCAAAGCTAACTCCTTCCTCTTCCAATATTTTGATACGACGATCAATCACATCTTTTTCTAATTTGAAATTTGGAATACCATATCGTAACAATCCTCCCAATTTATCTTCTCTTTCAAAAACAGTTACAGTATGACCGGCTCTATTCAATTGTTGGGCTGCGGCTAAACCAGCTGGCCCAGAACCAACTACAGCAACAGTTTTACCCGACCTGTAACTCGGTCGTTTGGCATTTATCCAACCTTTTTCAAAGCCTTTTTCTACTATATACTTTTCAATATTTTCAATTGCTACAGGTTCATCAATAATTCCTAGAACACAAGCTTTTTCACATGGAGCAGGACATAATCTTCCTGTAAATTCAGGGAAGTTATTTGTAGAATGTAAAATTTCTAATGCTTTTTTCCAGTCGCCTTTATGAACCATATCGTTAAAATCTGGAATAAAATTCCCCAAAGGACAACCACTGTGACAAAAAGGAATTCCACAATCCATACAACGAGAACCTTGTTTTTGCTGTTCATCGTCAGATAATGGCGCTGTAAACTCCTTATAATTTTGAATTCTATCAGCTACAGCATTATTATGTTCCTGCTTCCTTCCATATTTTTTAAATCCACCTAATTCTCCCATAATATTATGCTGTAATTTTCATTAATTCTTCTTTTGCTATTCTTTCTAAAGCCAATTTATAATCCGTTGGATATACTTTAATAAAATCCATTTTATTTACTTCCCAATCTGATAAAATTGTTGCTCCTAAATCGCTTTCTGTGTAATTAACATGTTTTGAAATAAGCCCTTTTAAATCATGCTGATCTTCCGTTTCTAAGTGCACTAACTCGACCATTTCTAGATTACACAATTCATTTCTAAATTGATGAGACGGATCATATACATAAGCTATTCCTCCACTCATTCCTGCAGCAAAATTTCTTCCTGTTTTTCCAAGTACAACCACTTTACCTCCAGTCATATACTCACAACCATGATCTCCAATACCTTCTACGACAGCAGTAATTCCTGAATTACGTACACAAAAACGTTCACCTGCAATACCATTTACGTAGGCTTCACCATTTGCTGCACCGTAAAAACAAACATTTCCTACGATAATATTATCTTTCGCCATAAAATCTGCTTCTTTTGGTTTTTTTACCACAATTTTAGCTCCCGACAACCCTTTTCCGAGATAATCGTTGGTTTCACCATCAACAATCATTGTTAAACCTTTAGTAGCGAAAGCACCAAAACTTTGTCCAGCAGATCCTTTAAATTGCAATGTTAGCGTGTCTTCAGGCAACCCTTCATCACCATGAAGTTTCGATATTTCGTTACTAATTAAAGCTCCTACTGAACGGTTTGTATTTTGAATTTCATAAAAAAACTCAGACTTAATTTTGTTCTTGATTGCTCCTTTAGCATCATCCACAATTTTAAAGTCTAACACTTTTTCTAAATTATGATCTTGTTTTTCCGTATTGAACAAAATTGGATCTGATTCAGTTTTCGGTTTATGTAAAATTGCTGATAAATCAACACCTTTTGCTTTGTAGTGATTTATTGCTTTATTGACATTTAACTTTTCAACTTGACCAACCATTTCTTTCACAGATCTAAACCCTAATGACGCCATGATTTGTCGAACTTCTTCAGCAACGAAATACATAAAATTGATAACGTGTTCTGGCGTTCCTTTAAAGTTCTTTCTTAAGTCTGGATCTTGAGTTGCAATACCGACAGGACAAGTATTTAAATGACACTGACGCATCATTACACATCCTGAGGCGACTAGTGGTGCTGTTGCAAAACCAAACTCCTCGGCTCCCAACAAACAAGCAATCGCTACATCACGACCAGTTTTTAATTGTCCGTCACATTCTAAAACAACTCTACCTCTTAAATTGTTCATTACTAAAGTTTGCTGAGCTTCAGCAATACCTAATTCCCAAGGTAATCCTGCATGTCTTAAAGAAGTTAACGGTGATGCTCCTGTTCCTCCATCAAAACCAGAAACTAAAATTACATCAGCTTTTGCTTTTGCGACTCCAGCAGCAATGGTTCCAACACCAACTTTTGAAACTAGTTTCACATTAATTCTAGCTTCTCTATTCGCATTTTTTAAATCATAAATTAATTGCGCTAAATCTTCAATAGAATAAATATCATGATGCGGTGGTGGTGAAATTAATCCAACATAAGGTGTGGAATTTCTAACTTCCGCAATCCATGGCAATACCTTTTTACCTGGAAGCTGACCACCTTCACCAGGCTTTGCGCCTTGAGCCATTTTTATTTGAATTTCCTTTGCATTTGTCAGATAGTTGCTCGTAACTCCGAATCTACCTGACGCAACTTGTTTAATAGCACTATTTTTTGAATCTCCATTTGATAGTTTTTTGAATCTAGCTTTATTTTCACCGCCTTCGCCAGAATTAGATTTCCCGCCGATTCTATTCATTGCTATAGCTAAGTTTTCGTGAGCTTCTTGACTAATTGATCCATAAGACATTGCTCCTGTTTTAAAACGCTTAACAATTTCAGTCCATGGCTCTACTTCCTCAATTGAAATTGGATCGAGATTCACAAAGTCAAACAAGCCTCTAATAGTCATTAATTCTTCAGACTGTTTATTAATTTTATCTGCATAAATTTTGTAACTGTCTTTACTTTTGGAACGAACTGCTTGCTGTAATTTAGAAACGGTGGTTGGATTAAACATATGTGGTTCTCCATTTCTTCTCCAACGATAATCTCCTCCAACTTCTAAGTTTAAAACGGAGTCTATATTTTTATCTCTAAATGATTCTGTGCAGCGTTTATAAATATCTTTTTGAAGAACGTATAATCCAATTCCTCCAATACGAGATGGTGTTCCTGGAAAATACTTATCAGTAAATGTCTTTTTAAGACCTAAAATTTCAAAAATTTGAGAAGCTCTGTATGAATGCAGCGTAGAAATTCCAATCTTATTCATAATTTTTAACAAACCTTTTCCGATTGCTTTATTGAAATTTTTTACTGCTTTTTCAACCTCAACATCTTTAATAACTCCACTATTGACCTGTTTTGCAATGATTTCATTCACCATATAAGGATTTATCGCGCTTGCTCCATAACCAAATAATGTTGCAAAATGATGTGGTTCTCGTGGTTCGGCACTTTCTATGATAATTCCAATTTTAGATCGAGTCTTCTTTCTGTACATGGAATTATGTAAGTATGAACAAGCCAATAAAGCTGGAATAGGAGCCCACTCTTTATTCACACCTCTATCTGATAAAATAATCACATTTACACCTTCATCTTCGACTGCAACTGTTGCTTTATATAATATTCCTTCTAATTCATTTTCAATACCATTTACACCTTTTTCCAAAGGAAACAACATCGGAATTGTTACGGCTTTAAAATCATCATGTTCTAGGTTTTTAATCTTATCCAAATCTTCGTTAGAAATTACAGGATTTTGGATTCTTAGTTTCTTGGCTTGTTCAGGAATAATATCAAAAATATTTCTATCCGAACCAATGGCTAAACTAATGTCTGTAATAATCTCTTCTCGAATTCCATCTAAAGGAGGATTTGTTACTTGAGCAAATAATTGCTTAAAATAATTATACAGTAGTTGTGGTTTATTGGACAAAACAGCTAACGGTGTATCTGTTCCCATTGAACCAATTCCCTCCTTTCCATTTACTGCCATTGGAGCAATAATATGATCTATTTCTTCAATTGTATAACCAAATAATCTTAAGCGTGTATCATAATCCGTTTTTTCCTCAATAATCTCATTCTGAGTATAAGGAATATCTGCTAACGGAAGCGTATGATCTTTAACCCATTTTTTGTAAGGATTCTTGGAAACAATATCTCGTTTGATTTCCTCATCTTCAATAATTCGACCAGCAGTCATATCTACCAGAAACATTTTCCCTGGTTCTAGACGACCATGTTTTAGTACATTTTCTGGCTTAATATTTAATACTCCAATTTCAGATGACATCACCACGTTTCCTTTTTTGGTAACCGTATATCTTGAAGGACGTAATCCATTTCTATCTAGAACTGCACCAATAAAATTACCATCGGTAAAAGGTACTGAAGCAGGACCATCCCAGGGTTCCATAATACACGAATTGTACTCATAAAAAGCTTTTTTATCTTCGTCCATAGTTTCATCTCTTTCCCAAGCTTCTGGAACTAACATCATCATTACTTCTGGTAAGGACCTTCCTGTCATTAACAACAATTCTACCGCCATATCCATAGAAGCAGAATCTGACTTTCCTCTGGTAATAATTGGATATAGTTTTTCAATATCTTTTCCAAACAAATCAGACTTCATTAATTCCTCACGAGCCATCATTCTCTTTATATTACCTTTCAATGTATTAATTTCACCATTGTGACACATGAATCTGAATGGTTGAGCTAAGTCCCATGACGGAAAAGTATTGGTTGAGAAACGTTGATGTACTAAAGCTAAACGAGTAACTAAATCCGGTTGTTTTAAATCTGTATAAAACCTACCAATATCCTCTGGCATTAATAAACCTTTGTATATTAGAGTTGTTGTAGATAAACTAGATAAATAGAAATAGTTACATTCTGATATTTTAGAATTTGTAATTGTATGTTCACTAATCTTCCTAGCAGCAAACAATCTTGCATTAAACTGTAAATCTGTTAATTCCTCTTCTCCTTTAGCTACAAAAATTTGCTTTATTTTAGGCTGAGATTTAGCTGCAATTGCACCTAAATTTGATGTATCGACTGGAACATCTCTCCAGCCTAGAACATACAAACCTTGGTTTTTGAACTCCTCTTCCAGTACTTTTTCACAAAAACTACTTTGATTGAATTTTTTAGGTAAGAAAACTTGCCCAACAGCATACTCTTTAACTTCAGGTAAATTAAAATCACATATTCGTTTGAAAAATTCATGTGGAATATCAATTAAAATACCAGCTCCATCACCAGTTCTTCCATCAGAACTTACTGCTCCTCTATGCTCTAATTTTATTAAAATTTCAAGAGCATCATGAATGATTTCATTGGATTTCTCACCTTTTAGGTTACAAATAAATCCAGCACCACAATTATCTCTTTCAAACTCACTTAAGTATAATCCTTGATTCTCCATAATTATATTTTTAAAAAACACTCAAAATCAAAGTATTGAGTAAAATCATTCCTTTTAAAATTGTAAAAAGTATTGTATTACATTTTACAATCAGTGAAGTAAGACGTAAAATGTTATTAAAATCACGAAAGCTTCCAAAAGAAACTCTTAACATTAATTAGAATTAGATAAAGTACTAGTGTTCGTTTAATCTAAAATCGGCATAAGCCGCCATCCCATGTTCATGAGTATCCAATCCTTCTATCTCCTCCTTTTCAGATACTCTTATACCCATAGTTTTCTTGAGTGTAAATATTATAATGAATGCTGTTGATACACAGAAAACAGCATACGTTCCTACTCCTATTAATTGACTTAGAAACTGCTCTCCACTAGCTAAATTTCCAAAAATACCAACCGCTAAAGTTCCCCAGATTCCACATACTAAGTGAACTGCAATAGCTCCAACTGGATCGTCTAACTTAAACTTATCAACAAAATTTACTGCTAAAACAATAAGGACACCACCAATACTTCCTATAATAATCGCATCCATAGGTCCCATTACATCTGCTCCCGCAGTTATTGCTACTAAGCCACCTAAAATCCCATTCAGGAACATTGTTAAGTCTAAATTTTTATACATAATGGTTGAAACAATGGCTGAAAAAACACCTCCAGCAGCAGCTGCTAAACATGTTGTTACCAATGTAAGAGATGTTCCTGCTGGATCAGCCGATAATACTGAACCTCCATTAAATCCGAACCATCCCAACCAAAGAATCAAAACACCTGCTGTTGCTAAAGGAATATTGTGTCCTGGAATCGCTTGTGGCTTTCCATTTCTGAATTTTCCAATTCTTGGACCTAATAACCAAACTGCTACCAAAGCAGCCCAACCACCAACAGAATGAACTAGTGTTGATCCTGCAAAATCATAAAAAGGTGTTTCCATTTTATGTAGAAATCCTTCTCCCCATTTCCATGAACCTGCTATTGGATATACAAAACCAACATAAAAAACAGTAAAAACCATAAATGGTAATATTTTGATTCTCTCTGCCACAGCTCCCGAAACTATTGTTGCTGCAGTTGCTGCGAACATTCCTTGAAATAGAAAATCTGTCCAATACGTGTAGCCAGAATTGTAAGACAAATCTAAAGCATCATTAACCATTGGTGCCTCTAATCCAAACCCTGCAAATGCAAAAATTCCTACTGTATCATCTGCAAAACCAGGATACATTAAATTAAATCCAAATGCGGCATACATTAATAAACCACTGGTAATGATAAAAATATTTTTGAAAAGAATATTTAATGTATTCTTCTGTCTAGTTAAACCAATCTCTAGAAAAGCAAAACCTAAATGCATAAAAAACACTAAGGCTGTACAAATCATCATCCAAACGTTATTTGTTGTTAATTGTTCCATAGTATTACAAATTAATTAAGTGTACTTCCTCCTTCTTCTCCTGTCCTGATTCTATATGCAGTTTTGATATCACTTACAAATATCTTCCCATCTCCAACTTTTCCAGTAGAAGCGGCTTTGAGTATTGTTTTAATTGTGATTTCTTCAAAATCGTCATTCACTACAATTGATAAATATCTTCTTTGAATATCGCTTGTACTATACGAAACCCCTCTGTATACATGACCTTTTTTCTCGTTACCTAAACCAGTAACATCCCAGTAGGAAAAAAAATTAACTCCGACTTCATGTAGTGCCTCTTTTACTTCTAGAAATTTTGACTTTCTAATAATTGCTTCTATTTTTTTCATTGTAATTGTTAATTTGTAAGTGAAATTTCATGATGAAACATTTTTGAAAAACCTTGCATGATTTTAGTGATTTTATTCTGAAACATACTGCTTACATGTCTTCCAAATTTATAGGCTAAAAAGGAAAAATCAAAAACTAACACCTTGTAAAACAAACGAAAACGTTGTAAAAAAAAAGTAGCGAGTTAAAAAAAACCATCAAAAAATCGTAATATGATAAATTGATATAAAATATTGATATTGTAATTAGAAAATACTCAATTTCAAACTTTGAAATTAGGAATTGAATAAAAATGCTTATTTTTCAAAAAAATTACTTTTTTAACAAATTTTATTAATTATAATAATTCTAAATAAAGTTTTTATTAATATTTATTTAATTTTTAGTCGTTTTTATTAAATATTTGTTAATTGTAAAACAAAAAAAAGTGCTCTTAAGGAGCACTTTTCATTCGAATACAAAAACAACTAAATTATTGTACTCTGTCCCATATGGACATTTTTAAAGTTTATATTACTATCTTCTTGATGATGGATGTAATCAACAATAAAATCACCCACTTTAGAAGTACTGAAACTATTTTCTCTATTAATATCTTGAGTCGTAATACCTAATTCCAAGGATTTTTGAACGGCGTTTTCTATGACCAAAGCTTCACTATGTAACCCCAGATGTTTTAAAAGCATTGCAGCAGATAAAATTGAAGCCAATGGATTTGCTATATCTTTTCCTTTTGCTTGGGGATAAGATCCATGAATTGGTTCGAAGAGCGCATTTTTATCGCCAACAGATGCTGAAGCCAATAAACCAATGGAACCACCAATTACACTTGCTTCATCTGATAAAATATCTCCGAATAAGTTTTCAGTAAGAATTACATCGAACTGTTTAGGATTAAGTATTAACTGCATTGCAGCATTATCAACAAACATATTACTCAGCTCAACATCTTTATATTGTTCAGCAAGTTTGGTAATTGTTTTTCTCCATAATCTAGAAGTTTCTAAAACATTTGCTTTATCAACTAAAGTTAGTTTTTTCCTTCTGCTTTGAGCAGCTTTAAACGCTAAATGCCCCATCCTTTCAATTTCTTTTACGGAATAAGAACAACCATCAAATGCGATTTGTCCATCATCACTTATTTCTTTAATACCGAAATAAATTCCACCTGTTAACTCTCGATAAATTGTAATATCTGTATTCTTAATAATATCTTCTTTTAAAGGAGAGTTTTTCAATAAGGAATCATAAGCGGTAACTGGGCGAACATTACAGAAAAGACCTAATTCTTTACGTAGCTTTAATAATCCTTGTTCGGGACGAACTTTTGCTGTTGGATCATTATCATATTTTGGATCTCCAATAGCACCAAACAAGATTGCATCACTTTTTTTACAAGAAACTAGTGTTTCATTTGGTAAAGGATTTCCTGTTTCGTCAATAGCACAGGCTCCCATTAAAACCTTTTCATATTTAAACGTATGATCGTATACTTCGGAAATTGCTTCTAATACTTTTATAGATTGTTCTGTTACTTCAGGACCAATTCCATCTCCAGGGATTACAGTTATATTAAATTTCATAATTAATTTTATAAAGAGGCTTCGTACTTTTTAATTTTTTCTTTTTTGCTTAATAGAAAGTCGATATCATCATAACCATTCAACAAGCATAATTTTTTATATGGGTCAATGTCAAACTTTTCTGAACAATGACTTCCTTGGACTCTAATTTCTTGATTTTCGAGACAAATTTCAATTGCAGTATGAGGATTTTCCTCAACTTCTTTTAATAAAAAGTTTACATATTTCTCTGAAACTTGAACAGGTAACAAACCATTATTTAAAGCATTCCCTTTAAAGATATCCGCAAAAAAACTACTAATTACAACTTTAAAGCCATAACCGACTAACGCCCAAGCAGCGTGTTCTCTACTAGAACCACAACCAAAGTTATCTCCTGCAATAAGAATTTTTCCTTTGTATTCCGGGTGATTTAAAACAAACTTATGATTTACGGAACCATCTTTTTTAAATCTCCAATCTCTAAATAAATTATCTCCAAAACCTTTTTTATCTGTTGCTTTTAAAAATCGAGCTGGTATAATTTGGTCTGTATCAACATTTGAAATAGATAACGGAATTGCCGTATCAATTAATCTTACAAACTTTTCCATTAGCTTACGTATTTTGTTACATCTATAATTTGACCTTCAATTGCTGTTGCAGCAGCTACAAGCGGACTTGCTAAAATGGTTCTAGCACCTTGTCCTTGTCTTCCTTCAAAATTTCTATTTGAAGTAGAAACACAATATTCGCCTTCTGGAATCTTATCATCATTCATCGCCAAACAAGCAGAACAGCCAGGTTGTCTTAATTCGAAACCAGCATTCTCAAAAATTTCTTGTAAACCAGCTTCTTTTATTTGTTTTGCTACCTGCTGTGATCCTGGAACTAACCAAGCATTTACATTAGAAGCTTTCTGCTTACCTTTTACATAGTCCGCAGCAACTTTAAAATCCTCTATTCGAGAATTTGTACAACTTCCAATAAAAACATAATTAATTGGTTTACCTACTAAACTTTCCCCTTTAGAAAAGTTCATATAGGCTAATGATTTCTCAAAAGACTTGTCGTTACTCTCTGGAATTTTACCTGAAATCTTAATTCCCATTCCTGGATTCGTCCCATAAGTTACCATAGGTTCAATATCTTCTGCATCAAACGAATATTCTTGATCAAAAACAGCATCTTCATCCGTTTTAAGTGATTTCCAGTATGCAATTTTTTCTTGCAACTTTTCTCCTGTAGGAGCAAACTTTCTTCCTTTCACATAATCGAATGTAGTTTGATCTGGAGCAATCATTCCTCCTCTAGCTCCCATTTCTATACTCATATTACAAACTGTCATTCTTCCTTCCATAGACATTTCTTCAAAAACATTTCCGGCATATTCACAGAAATATCCTGTTCCTGAATTTGTACCTAACTTAGAAATGATATATAATATTACATCTTTTGGAAGTACACCTCTTTTCAACTTTCCATTTACATTTACACGTAAACTTTTGGGCTTTTGCATTAATAAACACTGACTGGCAAAAACTTGAGCGACTTGACTTGTTCCTATTCCGAAAGCAATTGTACCAAATGCGCCATGAGTTGATGTATGACTATCACCACAAACCATTGTCATTCCTGGTTGTGTAATTCCCAATTCTGGAGCCATTACATGAACAATTCCGTTGTATTTGTGACCTAAACCGTATAATGTAATATCATTTTCTTTACAGTTCTTCTCTAACTGTTGAAGCTGATTTCTTGATAATTCATCTTTCACTGGTAAATGCTGATTCACTGTTGGCGTATTATGATCGGCTGTTGCAACTATCTTATCTGGACGAGCAATAGGAATTCCTCTTTCTTTCAATTCATTAAAAGCCTGAGGACTTGTAACTTCGTGTATTAAATGTTTATCTATATATAATATTTGTGGCCCATTATTAATTAAATCGACCACATGAGCATCCCATACTTTATCAAATAATGTTTTTCCCATTACGCTATTGCTATTTTTGATATTTTATTGATTTGTTTCATAATCGTATGAATATCTTCATCGATTACTTCTTTTTGTCTATCTGCAAACTGTAAAAAAGTTTGATATGCTTTATCTAATTGAATCTTTGTTAATTCATATCCAATTTTCTTCGCTCTATAAGCCAAAGCAGCTCTACCGCTTCTTGCTGTTAATATGATTGCACTTTCAGTAACTCCAACCTCTTCTGGATTAATAATTTCATAGGTACTTCTATTTTTAATTACTCCGTCTTGATGAATTCCTGAACTATGAGCAAAAGCATTTGCTCCAACTATTGCTTTATTAGGCTGAACTGGCATTCCCATTTTTTCACGAACCATTAAACTCGTATCATATAAAAGTTGCGTATTTATATCTGTATATAAATCTAAATATGGATGTTGTCTTAAAATCATGACGACTTCTTCTAAAGCGGTATTTCCTGCGCGCTCTCCTATACCGTTAATGGTACATTCAATTTGTCTGGCTCCATTCACAACACCTGCGATAGAATTCGCTGTTGCTAAACCTAAATCATTGTGACAATGACAAGAAATAATTACATTTTCAATTCCTTTTACATTTTCTTTTAAATACCTTATCTTCTCTCCATATTCATTAGGCAAGCAATATCCTGTTGTGTCAGGTAGATTTAAAACTGTTGCTCCTGATTTAATTACTTCTTCGCATACTTTTGCTAAGAATACGTTATCCGTTCTACCTGCATCCTCAGCATAAAACTCAACATCATCTACAAAATTTTTAGCATAAGAAACAGCTTTTTTAGCACGTTCAATAACCTCTGACTGTGTACTTTTAAATTTATGTGTTATATGAGAATCACTAGTACCTATTCCTGTATGTATTCTTGGCTTTACAGCATGTTTCAACGCATCGGCTGCAACTTCAATATCTTTCTGAACAGCTCTAGTTAAACCACAAACAGTTGCGTTTTTCACCAACTTAGCAATTTCAATTACCGAATTAAAATCACCAGGACTAGATACTGGAAAACCAGCTTCAATAATGTCTACACCTAAAGTATCCAATCGAGCGGCAATTTCTAGCTTTTGTTGAGTATCTAATTTACAACCTGGTACCTGTTCACCATCTCTTAATGTTGTATCAAAAATTTGGACTTTATTGTCTTTCATTTTTCAAATAGTTGTTGTTATCTATATCAAATGTATATATTGGGCCTAGAGAAATCTTGATTCTCCAAGTTGTATTTACGACACCTAAACCCATTGAATATATTTACAAATAACTGATTTACAATTATTTAAAATGAATAATTTTACAAGAGCTAATCAAATTCAAGATACTTTATTCGCACTTATTCAGTCATTAACTAAGTCTGAAAAAAGACAGTTTAACTTATATGTAGGCAGATTGGTTGGAAATAATGAAGCTAAATTTTATGCTCTTTTTAAATTTCTTGAAAAACAAAAAAAGTATGATGAGAAAGCTATAATTCAAAGCGGAATTGTAAGTAAACAACAACTTTCAAACTTAAAAGCACATTTATATAAACAGATTCTTACAAGTTTAAGAATGAATCCTGCTCATAAAAATATCAGAGTTCAAATTCGTGAACAACTTGATTTTGCTACAGTTTTATACCAGAAAGGATTATATAAGCAAAGTTTAAAACTATTGGATAAAGCCAAAACCATGGCAATTGATAATGAAGAGAAAAACATTGCTTACGAAATCGTTGAATTAGAGAAAATCATTGAAAGTCAATACATCACAAGAAGTATTGATACAAGAGCTGATGAACTTACTATTGAAGCAAAAGATTTAAGTCAACAAAATGTGATTACCAGTAAACTTTCAAATTTATCTCTTCAACTTTACGGGATTTTATTAAAAACAGGATACGCACGTAATGATGAGGAATTAAAAAAAATAAATGATTACTTCAATGCACGACTACCTGAATTCGATTATCACAAATTAGGTTTTAGAGAAAAACTTTGGTTGTACAAAGCACATCTTTGGCGTTGTTTTTTAACCCAAGATTTTTTAAACGGATATAAATATGCGAGTAAATGGAATACTTTATTCAAAGCGTATCCTAAAATGAAATTAATCAATCCTGTTTTCTATTTGAAAGGGAAAAATTATCTACTGGAATCCTTGTTTTTTACGAGACAAAAAGATGAATTCATAAAAGAATTAGCTTCTTTTGAAGAAGAAATTAATAATGAAAAAATTACTTTGAATAGTAATACTGAAATTTTAATGTTTCAGTATTTATTTGCCAATAAACTTCATAAACATTTTATTGAAGGCACCTTTAAAGAAGGTGAATATTTAATTGAAGAAATTAACAAGCGAATACATTGTTACAGTAGTAGACTGGATAAACATCATATCGTACAATTCTACTACAAAATTGCATGTTTATATTTTGGAATGGGAAATAATAAAAGATGTATTGAATACTTATCGAAAATTATTGATGCAAAAAAACTATATGTCGGTGAAGATTTGCAGTGTTTCGCAAGAGTTTTAAATCTTATCGCTCACTATGAATGTGGACTAGATTATCATTTAGAAAGACAATTTAAAGAGACCTACAAATTTTTATTAAAAATGGAGAATCTACAAGAAGTACAAAAAATATTTATAGAGTCTATTAAATCACTAGGAGATTTATATCCACATCAATTTAAAAAGGAATTTCAAAACATACATAAAAGATTAAAAGCTTTTGAACATCATCCTTATGAAAAAAGAGCATTCCTTTATTTAGATATTTTATCTTGGTTAGAAAGCAAGATTGAGAACAGACCCGTTGCACAAATAATTAAAGATAAAATTCATTAATTTTCTTTTACATTATTCAGTTTAGTGATATAATGTTTGGAAATCTCTCTGATAGAGATAATATTAATGGGAAACTCAAGAAAGACATGCATAAAACTTAGGAATAATAGTAAAATTAGTCCTAATTTGAAATTATATGCATATAAAGCTACTGAAGAAATCCAGATAACTAATAGTAATATCAATTTACTTGCATTAATATTTTTATGCCATCCAATAACTGTCGTTTTTGAAAACCAATTCAAATAATGATAGGTATATGCAAAAGAGATGAATAACTGAATTTTTCTTGTGATTATATCAGAGAAATTAAAGTTAGTTCCGTCAGAAGCACCAATTAATTTTGATACATACACATTTAATAAGTAAAAGTTACTTTCCACATAGGTGTTTGTGACATATTCCGATAATTTCCGCCAACTATCTTGATATGGCAATAAATAAATGACAAAGGGTATTAACATTAACAATACCACATTAAAACTGCCAACTTTTGAACTCTTTTTTAGTGTTCCATACCACATAAATAAAAGTGTAAAAAGGTAAACATGGATAAGTGTTGGTAATAAAATCCCAACTACTAAATTAAATGTTGATTCATTTACTAAAATAAAACTCAAAATTGCCATTATTGCAACTACAATAAATCTGAAATAAACTTTCTTTATAAACAATAGAGAATACGCAATTACTAAACATAAGAATATTGCCATATTGGAATAAGATCTTATACTATTAGTTATTTTTAACAAATTCTCTGAAAGATAAGATTCAACAATTTTAAGATCTACAAGTGCTGGAACAGCAACAATTAAAGCAAATACTACACAAAGCTGAAGCCAGTATTTTTCTTTTACAAAGTATTTTTTGTTTTGAATCCAATTTATTTCTGTAATGTAATGTAATGGACCTAAAATTGCGTATGAGATAAGAAATAACTCAAAAGGAAGCATATAAGCCAATATTAAAGAAACTATTATTAATAGCGTATTAAGTGTATCCGTATTAAATTTCATGGAGTTTTAAAAAAAGCTTCATCAAATTTGATGAAGCTCTATGTTACTAATATATTTAGTATTATTCAATAATCATTTTCTTCGTAGCTACTTTATGTCCTCTTACATATAAAGTATAAAAGTATACTCCTACAGGCAAAGAACTGCTATTAAAATAAATCTCTTGCTCTCCTAATTTCTCTAAATGAACAGTATCAATAACTTGACCTGATGTATTACTAAATACAATTGCTGCTTTATCTATTGTTTCAGGAACATAATACTTTATAGATGTTGTTCCATTAAATGGATTAGGAATATTTTGATATAAAATTGATTGACTTTTATTTGCTGTTCCATTCCCTCCAACACTTAAAGTACCATTACACGCACAGTTTTCAATACTCTCTACTCTAGAAATCAGATCATTAATTTGCGTTTGCTGCGCACTTAAAATTGGTGCTAAATCAACATTTACAGAGGCTCCGTTTTCAATAGCAACTGTTAAAGTAGTTCCAGAAAGGGTAGCTGAAGTTAGATTTTGACTGTCAGTATTTGTATATGTCGATAAATCGATCGTATTCCCATTTGCAATAGATAAATTATCTCCCGATAAATTTAGGGTTTGTGCGTCTGTGTTGTCTAAGTAAGAAGATAAATCAACTGAGCTTGCATCATTTGTTAGGCTTAACGTGTTTCCTGTTAAAGTCAAATCTTGTGAATCCGTTCCTGTTCCATCTTGTAAACCAGATAAATCAACTCCCGTACCTCCTGATATCGTTAATGTCGTACCCGATAATCCTAAATTTTGACTGTCTGTGTTATCCAAGTATCCTGATAAATCTACAGTAGTTGCATCATTTGTTAAACTTAGTGTATTTCCAGAAATAGTTAAATCTTGATTATCCGTATTATCTAAATATGAAGATAAATCAACCGTAGAAGCATTACCTGAAATACTCAATGTATTTGCAGCTAGTGAAATCGATTGTGCATCCGTATTATCCAAGTATCCAGATAAATCAACTGTAGAAACATCATTTGTTAAACTTAGTGTATTTCCTGAAATAGTTAAATCTTGATTATCCGTATTATCTAAATATGAAGATAAATCAACTGTAGAAGCATTACCTGAAATATTCAATGTGTTTGCAGCTAGTGAAATCGATTGTGCATCCGTATTATCCAAGTATCCTGATAAATCTACAGTAGTTGCATCATTTGTTAAACTAAGTGTATTTCCAGAAATAGTTAAATCTTGATTATCTGTATTATCTAAATATGAAGATAAATCAACTGTAGAAGCATTACCTGAAATATTCAATGTGTTTGCAGCTAGTGAAATCGATTGTGCATCCGTATTATCCAAATATCCCGATAAATCAACTGTATCTGAATTTCCTGTAATACTTAAAATATTTGACGCTACAGAAAGTCCTTGTGAATCCGTATTATCTAAATATGAAGATAAATCAACCGTAGAAGCATTGCCTGAAATATTCAATGTGTTTGCAGCTAGTGAAATCGATTGTGCATCCGTATTATCCAAGTATCCTGATAAATCAACTGTGGAAGCATCATTTGTTAAACTAAGTGTATTCCCTGACAAATCTAAATCTTGTGCGTCGGTATTATCTAAATATGAAGATAAATCAACTGTAGAAGCATTACCTGAAATATTCAATGTGTTTGCAGCTAGTGAAATCGATTGTGCATCCGTATTATCCAAGTATCCAGATAAATCTACAGTAGTTGCATCATTTGTTAAACTAAGTGTATTTCCTGAAATAGTTAAATCTTGATTATCTGTATTATCTAAATATGGTGACAAATCAACTGTATCGGCGTTTCCAGTAATGCTTAAAATATCTGATGCTACAGAAATTCCTTGTGAATCCGTATTATCCAAATATCCTGATAAATCAACTGTGGAAGCATTGCCTGATATACTCAATGTGTTTGTAGCTAGTGAAATCGATTGTGCATCCGTATTATCCAAATATCCAGATAAATCAACAGTTTGTTCCGCTTCACCATCATCTTCTAATGATAGACTTAATGTGTTTGATGCTAATGTAAATGTATCAATTGTTTGGTTATCTGTATCAACATTTTGAGACGAGTTATCAACCCAAGTGGAACCCGTCCAAACGTATAAAACATCATCCTCATTGTCATAAACCATCATTCCTTCATCAGCAACTGTTAATGCTAACGCAGTTCGTTGCGCGTTGGTTAAACTATTTATTTTAAAACCTTTATTCGTATCTGCTAAATCTAATGAAGCCTTAACATTTGGTGCATTAGTACCCACTCCAACGCTCAAAGGTTGCACCGAGCCTCCTAAAATCATTGCATTAGCAGTTGTGGTAGTTGCTTGATAACCAATAGCAATAGAGTAATCTGCATCAACTTGAGATTGATAACCAATTGCCATACCATGATTATTATTAACCGTTGCTTCTTGTCCAATAGCTAGAGCGTGATCTTCATTTACATCTGCTTGATATCCTAAAGCAACTGAATATTGTGCTGCAGACGGAATAGCAAAATCGTATCCAATTGCAACAGTTCCTGTTGCTCGTGTATCACTACTTTCCCCTATCGTTACAGAATATTCTCCATCAGCAAAAATTCCATAACCCATTGCAATAATATCATTATTTGAAGGTGTAATGTTTGCTCCTATAAATGTTGTTCTACTTCTATTTGTATTATCAAAATTAGAAAACGCACCCACACCCACATTGTCTTCACCTTCTCTGTTTGAAAAACCTGCTTGAAATCCTACATATGTATTTCTATTCGCATTGGTTGTACTATTAGTACGGTTATTATCCCAACCAGACATACCTCCAACGAAGGTGTTGTAATCTGCCCATTCTGTAGCAACTCCGGAAGCCGCACCAATCATTGTATTCCAACGACCAGCACCAACATCAATCCCTGCAGAGTCCCCTACTGCTGTGTTGTGATCCCCATCATCAACATCACTTAAAGCTTCATCTCCAATACCAGTATTTCTGTAACCTACATTCGAAGAAATTCCAGCTTCATTACCTACGAAGGTGTTTCTATATCCCGTTGTGTTTGAAAAACCAGCATCTTCTCCTATAAAAGTATTTTCATAACCCGTTGTATTTAAAGCTCCTGATTCTTCTCCGACAAATGTGTTATCATAACCAATTGTATTATTTTCACCAGATTCGGTACCAACGAAAGTATTATCTCCTCCATTTCGATTTAATCTACCAGCTTCAAATCCGATAAAAGTATTATCGAATCCAGTTGTGTTGCTGTAACCTGCTAAGTAACCAATAAATACTCCCTCTGATGTTGTATTTGATCTACCTGCAGCGTAACCAATAAAAACTGTTCTACTTCCTGATACTGTGAACGAACCGGTGCTGTCTCCGTAAAAGGTATTAAAATCTCCGGAGGAAATATTTACTCCTGAACCAGTACCTGATGTTTCGTTATATGTTTGTGAGTAAGAAAAAACAGTTCCTAACATAGCTAAGACCGTTAGTAATCGTAGTAATTTTTCCATTTATTTTTAAGTTTAGTCTAGGGTAATATACAAATTTTAAGCAAATTATTTAACAAAAACTTAAGTTTTTGAAATTAAATTTTCACCTCAACTAGAGTGCTAAAAACCTTAAAAGAGCGGATAAAAATGAGATTTAAATTTTATAACCTGTAAGATTGTCATATATCTCCTTGTTTAAAACATCTCCGTATAACTATCATACTTTTGGAAACTGTGTAACGCACAAACTATATTATTTCTATTTTCCAGGATAATACTAAGAAATTCTTCAAAATCTTTAGGTTTAGAACCTCGGTATTTAACATTTATACATATCACTAGCAGCTATATCCAAAAGCTTGATCTCTACTTTCCAGTATTTTTGTTTGAATCTTGGGTGCCTGCTATTTGAAAATTTCCAATCTAGTAAGGGTACGAAATTATTAATAGATTTGATTAAGTTTTTATGGAGTATAGAAGCAAAAAAGGTGACGATTAACATTGTCGTTGAATATAACACCCAAGTCGTTAAGCTGAAAAAAAAATATCATTAACACAACAATGATTTATTCAAGGCTATTCGAAACGGGAAAGCTTCTGTAGTAACTGATCATATAGAATCTTTTACAGAAAATGGAATTCAATTAAAATCTGGTGACCATTTAGAGGCTGATATTATTATTACAGCAACAGGCTTACAACTGCAAGTTTTAGGTGGAATGAAATTGCATATTGATAATGAACCGCATCAATTAAATCAAAAAATGACCTATAAGAGTGTTCTCGCTCAAGACACACCTAATTTTGCTTACCTATTCGGATATACAAATGCATCATGGACACTTAAAATTAATATCGCTGCTAGTTATCTAGCACGTTTAATTAAAGAAATGAAAGAAAGAAAAAGAACGGCTGTTATTCCTCGTACTTCGAGTGAAAGTAATATAGATGAAAGCGTTTTGGACTCGTTAAACTCAGGTTATGTAAAAAGAGGAGGTAACACCTTACCAAGACAAGGAAAAAAACTCCCGTGGAGAGTTGTTCACAATTATAAAAAAGACAAGAAAATCATGAAAAAACCAATTGAGGATCAATATCTCGAATGGATTCCCTAAACCCTGAAAGATATAAGTTTTATTTAGTTAAGGCTTTTGTTTCTTAATTTTACAAGCGCCTTTTTGTCTTAAGGTTTTACTAGGGTCAAAGGATAAAAAAATAAAAAAGCGATAACAAAAGAAAATTGCTATCACTTTAAAATTTTTGTTTAAAAACTACTATTCTATAATCATTTTCTTAGTTGCTACTTTATGTCCTCGAACATACAACGTGTAGAAATACACTCCTACTGGTAATGAAGAACTATTAAAGAATATTTCTTGCTCTCCTAATTTTTCTAAGTATACTGTATCAATAACTTGACCAGAAGTATTACTGAAAACAATCGCTGCTTTTTCCATTGTCTCAGGAACGTAATATTTAATAGAGGTGGTTCCGTTGAAAGGATTAGGAATATTCTGATACAAAATAGCTTGATTTTTACCTGCCGTTAGTCCACCATCTGCACTTAACGTTCCATCACAAGCACAATTTTCTAGTTCATTTAATCTTGATAAAACCGAAGTCATTTCTGTTCTTAACTGAGCTACTTCTGCTTGTGCAGTTGATAAATCACTCTGTAAAGTTGAAATTAATGGTGCCAAGTCAACGTTTACAGATGATCCATTCTCAATAGCTACATTTAAATTAGTCCCTACTAGTGTAGCAGAAGTTAAACTTTGACTATCCGTATTATCTAAATATGATGATAAATCAACTGAGCTTGCGTCATTTGTTAGACTTAACGTGTTTCCTGTTAAAGTCAAATCTTGGGAATCCGTTCCTGTTCCATCTTGTAAACTAGATAAATCTACTCCTATTCCTCCTGATATCGTTAATGTCGTACCTGATAATCCTAAATTTTGACTATCTGTATTGTCCAAATATGGAGATAAATCAACTGTATCTGAATTTCCAGTAATACTTAAAATATTTGACGCTACAGAAATGCCTTGTGAATCCGTTCCTGTTCCATCTTGTAATACCGATAAATCTACTCCTATTCCTCCTGATATCGTTAATGTCGTACCCGATAATCCTAAATTTTGACTATCAGTATTGTCCAAATATGGAGATAAATCAACTGTATCTGAATTTCCTGTTATACTTAAAATATTTGACGCTACAGAAAGACCTTGTGAATCCGTATTATCCAAATATCCAGATAAATCAACTGTGGAAGCATCATTTGTTAAACTAAGTATATTTCCAGAAATAGTTAAATCTTGATTATCTGTATTATCTAAATATGAAGATAAATCAACTGTATCTGAATTCCCAGTAATACTTAAAATATTTGACGCCACAGAAAGTGCTTGTGAATCCGTATTATCCAAATATCCAGATAAATCAACTGTGGAAGCATCATTTGTTAAACTAAGTGTATTTCCTGAAATAGTTAAATCTTGATTATCTGTATTATCTAAATATGGTGATAAATCAACTGTATCTGAATTTCCAGTAATGCTTAAAATATCTGACGCTAAAGAAATGCCTTGTGAATCTGTATTATCCAAATATCCAGATAAATCAACTGAGTTTCCATTCGCAATACTTAAGTCTGTTCCTGATAAACTTAAATTCTGCGCATCGGTATTATCTAAATATGGTGATAAATCAACCGTGGAAGCATCATTGGTTAAACTAAGTGTATTTCCTGAAATAGTTAAATCTTGACTATCTGTATTATCTAAATACGGTGATAAATCAACTGTATCTGAATTTCCAGTAATACTTAAAATATTTGACGCCACAGAAAGTGCTTGTGAATCCGTATTATCCAAATATCCAGATAAATCTACAGTAGTTGCATCATTGGTTAAACTTAACGTATTATCTGATAAATCTAAATCTTGAGCATCGGTATCTGCTTCAGAAGCAATCCATTGTGAACCATTCCAACTGAAAGGAGAATCCAAGTCTATATCGTATACAAACAATCCCTTCTCTAACACTGATAAACTAGTTCCTAAAGTTGTCCTCTCTGCTGTTGTTAATCTATTTAATAATAAACCTTTGTTAGTTCCACTTAAATCTAAGGAAGCATTTGCATTTGGAAAATCCGTACCAATTCCTACACTCAATGGATTCGTAGCTCCTCCTAAAACCATCGTATTAGCACTTACAGCAGAGGCTCCATTTCCTATCGCTATAGAATTATCTCCACTGACAGTTGCATTATATCCTATGGCAATATTATTTGTCGCTGAACTTCCTGCATCATTGGAAGCCGCTTGATACCCGATAACAATAGCACCGTCATTTTGAACTACTGTATTTGCACCAATACCCACGGCATTTGCAGTAGCTATATTTGTTTGATATCCCATACCTACAGAATAATCTGAATTATCAGTTGTATCAAAGTCGTACCCTAAAACAATGGCTCCTGCCGCATTTTGCATATTACCTAGGTTACCGATACCTATTGAATATTGTCCTTCATTGTAGGAATAGTACCCCATAGTAATTACATCATTTTGAGCGGCAATCGCTTGAGAACCAACAAAAGTAGTTCGATTTCTATTTGTATTACCAGAAAATACTGTAACGCGTTGTCCTTGTACAGTACCTTGTGCTCGGCCATATCCTGAAAAAGCACCAAAACCTGCATTATCTTGTCCTTCTCTATTGGATGCCCCCGCAATGTAACCAACATATGTGTTTCTATTGGCATTTGTGGTACTATTAGTTCGATTATTATCCCAACCCGACATCGCCCCGACAAATGTATTAAAGTCAGCCCATTCAGTTGCTGGTCCAGATGCAGCACCTACCATAACATTATGAATTCCATCTCCAAGATCAATTGCAGCAGAATCTCCCAGAGCAGTATTATGATGACCGTCATCGACATCTGACATTGACTCGGAACCAACTGCTGTATTTCGATATCCTACATCGGCTGAAATACCAGCTTCATTTCCAACAAACGTATTTTTATAACCAGTTGTATTACTAAACCCAGCATCTTCTCCTATAAAAGTATTTTCATAACCAGTTGTGTTATTTGCCCCAGATTCCTCTCCTACAAAAGTATTATCATAACCTGTTGTATTATTTTCACCAGATTCGGCACCAACGAAAGTATTATCTCCTCCATTAATTGTTAATCTACCAGCTTCATATCCAATAAAAGTATTATCGAAACCGGTTGTGTTACTATAACCGGCCAAGTAACCAATAAATACTCCCTCTGAAGTTGTATTCGATCTACCCGCACTGTAACCAATAAAAACTGTTCTACTTCCTGATGTTATGAACGCACCAGTACTGTCTCCATAAAACGTATTAAAATCTCCAGAGGAGATATTTACTCCTGAACCGGTACCAGATGTTTCGTTTAATATTTGTGCATATGAAAATTATTTTAATAACATCATAAAAACAAGCACAACTTTTTGTTTTGCGTGTGTATTTATGTTTCTTATGTTATGTTTATCAATAAGTTACTAAATTAAAAATTGATTTTTAAGATATTTTTAACAAAAAAAATGTTCATTTAAAAACACTCAATATTCTAAACTGAGATAACTTCAAAATATGAATGATAAAATCGACCCGATTTTTTTAAAAAAAATTATTATTGGGAATACATCCTTTATAATTATCTATATTTGGAAACTGTGAAACGAACTAACTACATCATTTCTTGGGCACTTTTTGGCATTACATTTTTAGTTTATGCTTTATGCTCATCAGGAACAACAACATTTTGGGATAGTCCAGAATTTATAGCATCAAATTATAAATTACAAATCACTCATCCAGCTGGGGCACCTTTCTATACATTGATTTGTAATAGTATCATGGGGTTATTTTTCTTTTTGAAACCGGCACTTGTATCGAATTTAATTTCTTCGCTGTTCGGTGCATTAACAGTTCCTTTAATTTATAAAATTACGTTTCATTTTAGTGAAGGATTATTACAAAACCAAAACAGTAAAATTTCTTTGGTCACTGGGCTTGTTTCTTCATTGTCCTTTGCCTTTTGTAATAGCTTTTGGACCGCCTCAACAGAAACTGAAGTGTATACTTTTTCATTCTTCCTGCTAACGTTAATTGTTTGGATTGGTTTTAAATGGGAGGAAACAAAAGACGCAAGAACAGAAATAACCTATATCTTATTAATTTTTCTTTTACTAGGAATATCAGTTGGTGTTCATTTAATTAATATTGCTGTTATTATACCGCTCGCATTAATTTTTACGCACAAGAAATATGGTTTTTCAATAAAACATATTTTCACCGCTATTTTTGTTGGTATATTTTTATTTTTCTTTTTATTGAACTTTGTATTTCAGGGAATTATAAAATTATGTTCAGCTATTGATTTTTGGACTGTAAATTCTTTAGATTTTAATGTAAATCAAGGAGCTTTATTTACTTTAATTACTATTTTAGTTTTATTGATAACAGCAATCTTTGTCACGTTTAAAAATGAAAAAAGAGTTTTGCACTACTTAACTTTAAGTGTATGCATGTTTATAATTGGCTGTAGTAGTTTTTTGTTTCCTATCATCAGATCTCAAGTAAACACTCCTCTATCCAATACTACAAAAACAGCAAGTGAATTACTGAATTACATTCAAGCGAAACAATTTGGAGTAGATAAAATTCCTTTAGTAAGAGGGACATCTTTTAATGCTCCATTAGATGCAAGAGAACCTTATACTACAGGAAAAATTCAATATAAATACTTGACTTCCCAAAAGAAATATGTGGCTATTAATGATCCAAGATTTGAAGTTCCTAATTACGATCGTCGTTTTAATATGTTTTTTCCTAGACTATTTCATAAAAACTCTATTAATCAAAATGCTTATAAAACTTGGACAACCATTAAAGGAAAACCAATTAAAACCAATTTCAATAACCAAGATATAACTATTTCAAAACCGACATTCTCGGAAAATGTGGCTTTCTTTTATAATTATCAAGTAAATTGGTTATATCTAAGATATTTATATCATAACTTCATTGGTAAACAAAACGACCTAAAAGCAACTGGAGCCATAAAAAATGGAAATTGGATATCAGGATTTAACTTCTTTGATAAATCATTAATTGGAGACACGAAATACATTCCAAAATATTATAACAACAAAAACAGTAGAAATACCTTCTATTTCTTGCCTTTTTTAATGGGAATTTGGGGACTTTTTCTTCTTAGAAAAAACAAATTATTCTTTAGTGTCTCCTTATTATTATTTCTAACATTTGGTATCGGAATAACTTTATATGTTAATCCTGTTCCTCAAAGTTTACTTATTCGTGAACGAGATTATATTTTCGCTGCTTCCTTCATTTTCTTTTCTATATGGATTGGTATTTCGGTTATAGGGATATTCAAATCATTAAAATTTATAAAAAAAGAATCCACAAGATTAATAATTACAGCTGTAGTTACTTTTTTAGCTTCTCCTCTTCAATTGTTTGCTAAAGGCCTGGATAATCAGAATAGAAAACATGATACTTTTGCATATCAATTAGCAAAAACATACTTAGACTCTTGTCCAGAAAAAACTATTCTCATAACCAATGCAGATAACCTAACATTTCCTTTGTGGTATTTACAAGAAGTAAAAAATTATAGAACGGATATACGAGTAATTAATTATGACCAATTAGTTTTAGATTGGTATGTTGAGAAATTGAAGTATAAGATGAATGAATCTGAGCCAGTAAAGACTACTTTATCGGAAAAATTTATATCTCAACCTTTTTCGACGGATATTGCTTATAATAAAATAACAAATCAATATTTCAATATTAAAAGTATTGCTTCTTTCTATGATAATCCTCAGAATAGAATAAAGTATCAAGATAAAGAATTAAACTTTTTCCCTACAGAAAATTTAATATTACCTATACGAAATGTTCCTTATTTCAGTCTTGAAAAAAAATTATTAAATCGAAACTTGAATCAAATGGATACATTGCGCTGGCAATATAAAAAGCCAGGATACAGAAAAAATGATATTGCTTTATTAGATATTATTGCAAGCAATGTAGATTCAAGACCAATTTGTTTTACAGAAATGGGAAACAACAAACATACCGTTGGTTTAAATTCTTATTTGGTAGAAAAAGGATTAGTCAATCAATTGATCCCAGTTTCAACATTGAAGGACGAAAATCCTAAAATTGTAAATACAAAAAGTACCTACGAAACTTTAATTCAGAAAACGAATTTCTTAAAACTAAACGATTACGAAACCAAAGTAACTGACGAAGCTATAAGTCTTTCTAAAATTATTTTAAGAAGAAAATACTACTTTTTAGCTCAGGCACTAATTGAAGAAAAAAAGTACAATAAAGCTTTAAGGGTATTAGAGTTTGCCGAGAATCAATTTCCAAATGAAAATATTCCTTACGGAGAGTTTGCATTTGCATTAGGGAAATTATATTATCGTTTGAACAAAGTTGAAAACGGATCTTCAATATGTAAAACGGCTATTAATAACATTGAACAGGAAATCAAATGGATGACTTCCTTTAATACTCCAAATCCTATTATTAACGTTAGACATGCTAATTATCTATTTCAAATATATAGTCAAATGATCAATCAAATGCAACCATTAGATAAAGCATATTTCGAAGAAAAATCAATCGACTTAAAGGCTATTCAAAAGCTTTTAAATCGATGGAAAAAGAAAAATTGGCCCTATTAATTATTGTTTATGTTCTTTTACTCAACAGAAGTTACCTCATCTCAAATTTCGTCTGATAGCCCATTATTTCAAAGAACTAAAAAGGCCTATGAATTAGTTAAAGATAAAATTCACGGTAATATTTTAGAAATTGGACCAGGTGAAGGTTACGGTTTAGAAATTTTATCACAAACTCAAAAAGAACTAAATATATCTGCTGTAGATAAATCTAAATATGCTATTCAAAGACTAAAGAATAAATTCCCTAACGCGAATGTAATTCAACAGAGAGTTCCACCGCTTTCAAAAATAGCGTCTGATAGTCAAGATTTTGTCATTGCTTTTCAAGTTATTGAACATATTAAAAACGATACTTACTTCTTAAAAGAAATTCATCGAGTTTTAAAACCTAATGGAACGTTATTCCTAACAACTCCAAATGCAAATCGTTCTGTTAGTAGAAATCCATGGCATTACAAAGAATATACTTTTGAAGAATTATTGCAACTAAATAATAGAATTTTTCAAGAATCTAAAGTTAAAGGAATTACAGGTTCAGAAGTTGCTATGAATTATTATGAAAAAAATAAAAAATCGGTTGCTAAAATTTTAAAATGGGACATTTTTAAAATAGAAAAACATGCACCTAGATTTATTTTAAAACTACCATATGAACTGTTAAACAGATTCAATAGAACTAACTTACTTAAAAAGCATTCTGAAATTATAACCAACATTGATGAAAATAGCTATTTTCTTACTGAAGAATGCGATGAAAACACATTAGATTTCTTCTGTGAACTGAAAAAATAGAGAACACAATATAATTTCAACTTAAAACAAAAAAAGCGCTCTAACTAGAACGCTTTATAACTTGTATCTTTTAAACTACTAACTTATTTTAAGTTGGCCAAGCTTGCCTTTAATGTTTCAATTTTAGCTACCGCATCAGCTTCTTTTTTACGTTCATTGGCTACAACTTGATCTGGTGCATTATTTACAAAACGCTCATTAGCTAATTTCTTTTGAACTGATTTTAAGAATCCTTCTGTATAGTTTAACTCTTCTGTAATTTTCTTTATTTCTTCTTCTACATCAATACTATCAACTGAAATAGGAATAAAATATTCATTTGATTTTACTCTAAATGAAGCTCCATCAATTTTCTCCTCAACATAAGAAATCTCAGAAGCGTTTACTAACTTCTTGATTACTTCATCATATTCTGTTGTAACAGACTCGTTATTTATAACTGACAATTCGATACTTTCTTTAAAAGCAATATTTTTGTCTTTACGAATTGTTCTAATACCTGAAACAACTTCAGTCGCAAAATCAAAATCTGAAATTAACTTATCGTCATATTTTGTTAATTCAGGATACTTAGCAACGATTAGTGCCTCCTCTACCGACCTATCAGAAATAGAATGCCAAATCTCTTCTGTAATAAATGGCATGAATGGATGTAATATTCTTAAGTTATCTTCAAAAATTGCAATAACCTCGTCATATGTTTTCTTATCTATTGGCTGTTGATAAGCTGGCTTTATTATTTCTAATAACCAACCACAAAAATCATTAATAATCAATTTATACATTGTCATTAAAGAATCACTCAACCTATACTTACTATAGTTATCTTCGATACTTTCTAACGCTTTCTGGAATTTAGCTTTATACCAATCAATTGCTAATTTACTATGCTTTGGTTGTTCTATATCTTCTGAAACCTCCCAAAGTGTAGTTAAATAAAACGCACTCCAAATTTTATTACTTAATCCTTTTCCTTGCTGACATAAAGCTTCATCGAATAACAAATCATTACCTGCAGCTGAACTTAATAATAATCCAACGCGAACACCATCAGCACCAAACTCTTCAATTAATTTTAATGCATCAGGCGAGTTCCCTAATTGTTTACTCATTTTACGACGTTGCTTATCACGAACTAATCCTGTTAAATAAACATTCTCAAACGGACGTGCATCTTTGTATTCATAGCCAGCAATAATCATACGAGCCACCCAGAAAAATAAAATATCTGGACCGGTAACTAGATCATTTGTTGGATAATAATATTTAATTTCTTTGTTTTCAGGGTTTCTTATCCCATCAAATACAGACATTGGCCATAACCAAGAAGAAAACCAAGTATCTAAAACATCAGGATCTTGTTTTAAATCTTCAGCTGTAATTTCATAATCATTAGTTTTTTTCCAAGCTAACTTTACAGCTTCTTCTTTCGTCTCTGCAACCACAAAGTCTTCTTTACCATCACCATAGTAAAATGCAGGAATTTGTTGTCCCCACCATAATTGACGAGAAATATTCCAATCGCGGATATTTTCCATCCAGTGACGATAGGTATTTTCGAATTTTCGAGGATACAACTTAACATCTCTACCTTCTCCAAAAACAGATTCTAAAGCTGGTTTTGCTAAATCTTCCATTTTTAAAAACCATTGGTCTGATAATCTTGGTTCGATGACAGCTTTTGTTCTCTCAGAAGTCCCAACTTTGTTTGTATGTTGCTCATTTTTAACTAAGTATCCTTTTTCTTCTAACTCCTTCGAAATTTCTTTACGAACTACAAAACGGTCTTTGCCTTGATAATGTAAACCGAACGAATTTAAAGAAGCATCTTCATTAAAAATATCAATTACTTCTAATGCATGCTTATCTCCTAAAACCTTATCATTTTCATCGTGAGCAGGAGTTACTTTTAAACATCCCGTACCAAACTCTAGATCTACATAGTCGTCTTCAATAATAGGAATTTCACGATTACATAAAGGAACAATGGCTTTCTTTCCTTTTAAATGAGTATATCTCTCATCCTTTGGGTTAATACAAATCGCTGTATCGCCTAAAATAGTTTCTGGACGAGTAGTTGCAATTGTTACTTTCTCATCAGATCCAACGATATCATATTGTAAGTAGTATAAATTACCTTGACGCTCTTCATAAATAACTTCTTCGTCAGAAAGAGTTGTTTTAGCTTCAGGATCCCAATTTACCATCCTGTATCCACGATAAATTAAACCTTTGTTGTATAAATCAACAAAAACTTTAATAACCGCTTCACTCATATCATCATCCATTGTAAACTTTGTACGCTCCCAATCACAAGAAGCACCTAATTTCTTAAGCTGTTCTAAAATAATTCCCCCGTACTTATCTTTCCAATCAAAAGCATGTTTTAAGAATTCTTCTCTTGTAAGGTCATTCTTATTTATTCCTTCTTCCTTTAATTTTGCCACTACCTTTGCTTCAGTTGCAATCGACGCGTGGTCAGTACCTGGTACCCAACAAGCGTTTTTACCGAGTAAACGAGCTCTACGGATTAAGACATCCTGTATTGTATTATTCAACATATGTCCCATGTGTAAAACACCTGTGACATTTGGTGGTGGAATTACAATCGTATAAGGTTCTCTTTCATCTACTTCTGAATGAAAATAGTTGTTTTTCATCCAATATTCGTACCATTTGCTTTCTACTTCGTTTGCATTGTATTTCGATGGAATACCCATTTGGTGTACTTAAAATTTTAATTATTTACTAAGTTTAGCCGTATTCAACAATATTGAGTATGGCATCATTTTTGAATAATGATGGACAAAAATACAACTATCTATGATGTGATAAAATTAGTAGTTGATTTTTTATAACTAAAAATTTATATTAGATTTGTAATATTAGAGGAAATCCCTAAAACAATTATCAGAATTATGAAAACAATTTTATCATTCATCGTAATTTGCTTTGTAACTTTAGCGGTAAACGCACAGGAATTTAAGTTTAAAAGTGAGTTAATTAATTATGGAAAAATTACTCAAGGATCAGAAGGAAAAAGAGTTTTTGAGTTTACAAACGTAGGAGATGCTCCATTAATTATAAGCGAAATTAAATCAACTTGCGGTTGTACAGTACCTAGTAAGCCAGAAAAGCCAATTATGCCAGGAGAGAAAGGACAAATTGAAGTTTCTTATGATACTAAGAGGTTAGGTGGTTTTTCTAAAGCGATCACAATTTACTCGAATGCCAAGCAAGAAAGAAAAATGTTAAAGATTAAAGGATTTATTACGAAAGGTGCAGACGCTAAAGGAAAGTCTTAATATATATCACTTCTCGAAAAATAAAAAAGAGCTTAACAGCTCTTTTTTTTTATCTTAAATTCTCTTCTTCAATCTAAATCTGTATTTATACCTCTGCCCTGCCCGTTCTATCTCTAAAGTAATTCTTTTTTCTGGCCTTTCTTGGAACAAACCATTTATTTGGCTTAAGGTATACGTATAAGCGGGATTCCCATTAATCCTTTTTATTACATCATCTTTTTCTAATCCAACAAGATATGCAGGAGAACCTTCTAAAACATTACTGACTTTATAAGCTGGTTTAAATCGATAAAAATAACTAGTAACAAATGAAATGGTTTTATTATCAGAAACCTCACCACTTCCTAAACCGTCCATTGAGATTGAATTTTGTTTTTCTTTCACTAGCTCCTGTCCATCATAAATAACTGATAAGCCACTCATATTGTAATAAAACCCTCTTTTTAACGAACCACTCTTTTTAAAAATCACACGTCTTCCTCCATAGTCAAGCCAAACTTTAAATCTTTTTAAAATATTTCCTCCAATACTTCCATTTCTTAGCCTAAACTGCCTTGCATTTGCCGTTGAAGTCGTATCAAGAAAAGATACAGTTGGATTTTCAATTTTAAATCTTCCCAATTTAAAAGAAGGTATTTTACTTCTATTTCCATAAATCGTTCCACTTAAACCTTCACCTAAAATATCTCTAAAATACTTTTTAGGTGTTAGAATATCGTTATGAGTTCCTTCAAAAAACCACAATGCATCACTCCCACCAGAATCTATTAATAGCTTTGTTGGAATTTTTCTATTCCCTAAAGTATCTAACTGAGCGTAAGTATTGATATAAGGTTTATTTCTGTAAAACTCTAACCTAAATTCTTCACACCTACGACACTTTTTTAGATCATATTTTTTCGGGTTATAAAAGGTTAAATATCTGTTTGCATAATCTATCTTAACAATTACATTCTTCAATAGGTCAAATCCAATAATACCATGAATTGTCATGCCCATTTTCGCAGATATATTGAAATTATCTCGTAAAATTACATAGAGGTCTTCATTCGGGTTAACTAAATCATTAATTCTAAATCTATTATTTCGGGAAAGTAATGCATCTACAGGATCTCCGCTTCCTAATCCTTTTAATTGAATTTTTTCAACATCATTAAGACCTAAACTATCATTTTTACTTAGGTTGAAAAGAATAGTTTTGTTTACTCCTGTGTCTAGAATAAAATTTAGCTCTTTGTCATTAATTTTTAAAGGAATAATAATGAGATTATTAATCAGCGTGAATTTCACTTTTTGCTTTATATCTTTACTTCCATAAAACTGAAACTTCGACTGTGATTGACTCTTAAAAATAACAAGAATAAAAAATAGTGATAGTAATGATTTTCTCAAATTCTGTTTTTTACACTTAAACAATATACAACCTTATTGTAGAACTCACTTTTTTTTAAGATAGTTTTAACCATTTCTTTAAATGTTAGGTTAGTTTTTGTGAGTAAAACTAATCTCAAATGAATATAATTTCGGAAATTTGCGAACTAAACAAACAAAAAAACAAAGGAATGCCTGCAATTTCAAAAAAAGGTAATTTAATGCCTCAATCACCAATACGTAAATTGGTTCCTTTCGCAGAAAATGCAAAGAAAAATGGAGTTAAAGTTTTTCACTTAAATATAGGACAACCTGATATAAAAACACCTCAAGTTGCTCTAGACGCAGTTAAGAACAATAACATTGAAGTATTGTCTTATGCTCGTTCTGAAGGATCTGAAGTTTACAGAGAAAAACTTTCGAACTACTATGCAAAAAACAATATCAATGTAACGGCTCATGATATTATCGCTACCACAGGTGGTTCTGAAGCATTATTATTTACTATAGGAAGTATTACTGATCCAGAAGATGAAATCATAATACCTGAACCGTTTTATGCGAATTATAATGGGTTTTCAATTGCTTCAGGTGTAAAAGTTGTACCTGTTATTTCTTCAATAGATGACAACTTTGCATTACCTAAAATTGAAGATTTCGAAAAATTAATTACACCTAAAACGAAAGCTATATTAATTTGTAACCCAGGAAATCCAACAGGATATTTATATAGCAAAGAAGAAATTGAAAAATTAAAACAAATTGTTTTAAAACACGACTTATTCTTAATTGCTGACGAAGTTTATCGTGAATTTGCCTATGACGGTGAAGAACATCATTCTGTAATGAAGGAAGAAGGTTTAGAGCAAAATGCAATTATGATTGATTCTGTTTCTAAGCGATACAGTATGTGTGGTGCTAGAATTGGATGTATTGTTTCTAAAAACAAAGAATTCATTCAAACTGCCATTAAATTTGCTCAAGCACGTTTAAGTCCACCGACCTATGCTTTATTAGCTAGTGAAGCTGCTTTAGATACTCCACAAAGTTATTTTGATGATGTAATTGGGGAATATGTTGAGAGAAGAAATACATTAATCTCCGAATTAAAAAAAATAAGCGGTGTAAAAGTAGCTAATCCAAAAGGTGCATTTTATTGCGTTGCTGAATTACCAGTAGAAGATTCTGATGATTTTGCACAATGGATTTTAGAAAAATTCCATGACAACAATGAAACTGTTATGGTTGCTCCCGCAAGTGGATTTTATTCTACGAAAGGAGAAGGAAAAAATCAAGTTCGTATTGCGTACGTTTTAAACGAAAAAGATTTAAAACGTTCGGTTGAAATTTTGAAATTAGCTTTAGAGCAATACAACCAATAAATTGAATATTCAGGAAAATATATCATTAAAGAAATATAATACGTTTGGCGTTAATGTAAATGCCAAGCGTTTTATTTCTGTAGATTCAGTATACAAATTGCAACAACTTTTAAAAGATGAAAAGGATTTATTCCTTTTATCTGGAGGAAGTAATATGCTGCTAACAAAAAATATAGAAAAGTTAGTTGTTCATTTAAACATCAAAGGAATTTCAATTGACAAAGAAGATGACAATTTTGTTTATTTAACTGTTAACGCAGGAGAAAATTGGCACGAATTTGTATTATGGTCTATTGAACAAGGATACGGAGGAATTGAGAACTTATCTTTAATTCCTGGAAATGTAGGTACTTGTCCTATTCAAAATATTGGAGCTTATGGTGTCGAAGTTAAAGATACTATCACTAAAGTTGAAGCTATTGAAATTGAAACGAATAAACTAGTATCATTTTCGAATGAAGATTGTGCTTTTGGCTACAGAAACTCGGTTTTTAAAAATGATGCCAAAGGAAAATATATAATTACATCTGTAGGATTTCAATTATCTAAATCAAAACATAAACTGAATACTTCTTACGGAGCTATCGAGAAAGAATTGAGTAAAAGAAATATTCAAAACCCTTCACTTAAAGATATCTCAGATGCTGTCATTGCAATAAGACAGTCGAAACTTCCCGACCCAAATGAAATTGGAAATAGTGGAAGTTTCTTTAAAAATCCAATAATTTCTATTGAGCTTTTTCATGAACTTAAGAGTAAATACCCAACTCTTCCAAGTTATCCAGTATCTGATAGTGAAGTAAAGATTCCTGCAGGTTGGCTCATAGAACAATCGGGGTTTAAAGGTAAACGTTTCGGTGAATATGGTGTTCATGAGAAACAAGCACTTGTTCTGGTAAATTATGGCAATGCCAATGGTGAAGAAATTTATCAACTTGCTCAACACATACAAAATACTGTTAAAGAGAATTTTAAAATTGGTTTAGAAATTGAAGTTAATATTATCCGTTAATCTTCTTTTTTCATTAAGGCAAAATAAAGAAATAAGCGATGAACTTCGAGTTCAACAGTTCGATTATAAACTTTTATTTTACATCTACAGAAAATAAGCATTTGCAACTTTAGATTCTGCAAATTTTAATCAACGAAATTGAAATTTCTAACGATTACATTCGGCTTCTCTTTATGACCTGTAATTAACACTCCATTTACTAGATTTTATCTTTTTTAATAGCGAATTCCCTTTAAATAGAAACTAATTTTATGTTAGACTTTAAATGTATGAGATAATCGTTAGATATTTTTTATGATAACAATGCTTCCTTTAATAAAGCGTTATGTTTTTTCTGATACTATATAAGTATGATTAAGAACTACAATAAAAATCGAATACATAAATTCTTTCCTCGTGATTCTTAATATTGACCTCAACTTCATTTTGATGACTAAAACTAAAATCTACATTCTTTTGAATATTGTTATGATCTTAATTATAATCAGATAACCATTGCGGAGTAAATTAAATAGTGATTAAAAAAGATAGTATGTTAGACTTATAAATTTGTTTCTGATACGATATTTTAATGTAAGAGAAAATAATCTACTACACGAATGAAAAAGCATCTTCACTTTTCATTAAGAAGTATTTCATAATGTACTGTAAGAACAATTTCCATTAATGAATCTAAAAAGGTCGATTCTTTAAATCCTTTCGTCAAATATATGATTCAAATGATAATAATGTGTAGCTCCTAAGGTTTATTAAAAATTGTTTTACAGCTAATGGTTTGGGCTTACGCACTTCTTGCAAAGACTAGTTAATTTACTGATAAAGCTATCCGAACAAAGCTATTTTTCAATTTATTTGTTACTTCACTTGGATTCTATAGAGTGCTCTGAAAAATATTTTTTGCATGATGTTGAAGAATACTATGAATAATTTCATTTTATAAATTTCATAACCTGACTGAATATTTATGTAAAATGAATAATTAAAAGTCACACATTTAAAAAAATTAGTTTCATTATCTTTGCACCATTAAATATGTATTCATGAAATTAGTTTTATTAACAGTAGGTTTATTAGCTTTAGCTTTTGCAGGGATAGCAATTAAAATTTGGGCAAAAAAAGATGGTGAATTTGCTGGAACATGCGCAAGTCAAAATCCAATGTTAAATAAATCAGGTGATGCATGTGGATTTTGCGGTAAAACCCCAGATCAATTTGATACATGTTCAGAACCTCAACATAAATAAAAGATCATCCAAATAAAAGACAAAACTTTACACAATATTAAAAAGGCTAAAGAAGGTCACCAAATGTCTTTCAACTTTCTTTTAGATGCCTACTGGTCTATTGTATATGGTTATCAACTGAAAAAAGTTGCTAATGAAAATGATGCTGAAGACATCACTATTCAAACATTTGCAAAGGCTTTTAATAAGCTACATACATTTAATGAAGATTATCAATTTAGTACATGGCTAATTGCAATTTCTAAAAATATACATCAAGATATACTTAGAAAGAAGAAACCTTCATTCATTCTCAAATCCTCTAAAGTTGACGATGAGGCTCATAAAGTAATAGATGATTCACCTTCCCCAGAAGATGAAATTATTACTGAACAAAATTTAGCTAAATTACTCCGAGATATTAAACAATTAAAACCAAAATATCAGGAAGTAATTAATTTGAGGTTCTTTCAAGAATTGAGTTACAAGGAAATTTCTGAACAACTTGACGAACCAATGAATAATATTAAAGTTAAATTATTAAGAGCTAAAAAACTACTTGCTGAGATTATTGAGAAAAACAAATCATGAAAAAAAATATTTTTATCTCTTTAGGACCAGGATTGTTATTTGCTGGCGCTGCAATTGGAGTTTCTCATTTAGTACAGTCAACTAGAGCTGGTGCGGAATATGGATTAGGTTTGGTTTGGGCTTTAATTTTAGTTCATTTTTTTAAATATCCCTTTTTTAAATTCGGACCAAAATATGCTTCTGTAACAGGAGAAACCTTACTTGATGGATATAAAAAACTTGGTAAAGGATACCTAGCACTATACTTTATTGTGAACTTAGCAACTATGTTTACTATCCAAGCGGCGGTCACTATTGTAACGGCAAGTTTAGCAGCTCAACTTTTTGGTATAACAAATGATTTAGTTTACTGGTCAACAATCATCTTATTCATTAGTTTTATGATTTTATCCTTGGGAAAATATCAGTTTTTGGATAAACTTATGAAATATATTATCCTTTTTCTTACCATAAGTACAATCCTCGCTGTATCGATTGCTATTGGTAAAAACGAAATGACTTTACCTTTTGAGCAAATTTTACCAAAAAACGCAGTTGGGATAAGCTTTCTAATTGCATTTTTAGGTTGGATGCCGGCTCCTCTAGATATATCAATTTGGCATTCGCTATGGTCAATAGAAAAACAAAAAAATACTGCAGAAAAAGTAAGTGTCAAAAAATCAATTTTTGATTTCAATATAGGTTATTTTGGAACGATGTTTTTAGGTTTATGCTTCATTATACTTGGAGCAACGGTAATGTTTTCAACAAATGAAAAATTTGCTACTAATGGAGGTCAATTCGCCATTCAATTAATAAATCTATATACAGAAAATTTAGGCAATTTTGCAAAACCTTTAATTGCAGTTGCGGCATTTACAACCATGTTTAGCACAACAATCACAACACTTGACGCTTCACCAAGAGCTATGGAAAAAGCCTATCAACTATTATTTGAAACTAAAAAACTAAATTATTGGTTTTGGAGTATTATTTTAATCAGCGGTACTCTAACCATTTTAATACTTTTATTGAACAGTATGTTAATGCTAGTTAAGGTTGCTACCATATTTTCATTTTTAACAGCTCCCATTTACGCGATTCTAAATTATAAACTAATAACAAGTAAATTCACTCCTAAAGAACATCATCCTAAACCAATAATTAAATACTTAAGCTTCGCAGGTATACTCTTCTTAATTGGTTTTAGCATTTGGTACTTAACCATTTAACAAACACAAAAAACAATCTATCAAAACTTAGACAAATATTATTGGAAAAAAGCAAAAAAAAGAAGAAAAAAAATTAAATTAGCACGCTTTTTGGTGCATACCACGGAGTATAATAAAATCCCAATATTACTAATGCAAACACAAAGATTTTTCTTAAGGTTGGTATGTGTATTTTCTTTTACACTTTTTTCTTTCCAAAATTCGTTCTCGCAAGTTGAGAAAATTCAAACCGCTATTTCAGACACTTCGGTTAAGTTTCAAGGAAAACTTCAACAAGAAGCTGGAAAATTTAGATACGATTATCATGACGTTTATCAAGAAAATTCTTTAGCTAAAGATTTACAAGCTAGTGGATATCATGGTGGTGGACCTTCTTGGCTTGGTATCATTTATGGTGCTTTTAAACTTTGCGACAACAACTTAATTGATAACGTAGAAATGAAAGTTGAGGTAACAGGAGTTACATTTTGGAGTGCTAGCAAAGAGGATCTTGAAAAAATCGGGAGAGTTGTTGCATCTATTAAAGGTGACGACGCTATATTACAACTTGCAATTGATAAAGCCACAGAATTAGGAATCATGCAATAAAATAAAACATTCTTCGTAAATTTGTCTTTTCAAATTAATAGTGAATGTCAGAAAAGATTCTAATTCCTACAGAAACTAAAATTATAAAAGGCGCGAGCACCGAAAGAGTTAAAAAACCTAAATGGCTGCGTGTTAAATTACCTGTTGGTAAAAAATATACAGAACTTCGTGGTTTAGTAGATAAGTACAAGTTAAATACAATTTGTACCAGTGGTAGTTGTCCTAACATGGGAGAATGTTGGGGAGAGGGTACTGCTACGTTCATGATTTTGGGTAATATTTGTACTCGCTCCTGTGGATTTTGCGGTGTTAAAACTGGAAGACCTGAAACAGTTGAATGGGATGAACCTGAAAAGGTCGCTCGTTCGATTAAAATAATGAAAATTAAACATGCTGTAATTACTTCAGTAGATAGGGATGACCTTAAAGATGGGGGCTCTATAATCTGGGCAGAAACAGTAGAAGCTATTCGTAGAGCAAATCCTAATACAACTTTAGAAACTCTAATTCCAGATTTTCAAGGAAGCACAAAACTTATCGATAGAATTATAGAAGTACATCCAGAAGTAGTTTCTCATAATATGGAAACTGTAAAAAGACTTACTCGAGAGGTACGAATTCAAGCGAAATATGATAGAAGTTTAGGTGTTTTAAAATACTTAAAAGATAATGGGATGAGAACTAAATCTGGTATTATGCTTGGTTTAGGTGAAACAGAAGATGAAGTAATTCAAACTATGAAAGATTTGAGAAAAGTTGGCTTAGACATTATTACCATTGGTCAATATTTACAACCAACAAAAAAACATTTACCAGTAAAAGAATTTATTACACCAGATCAATTTAAAAAGTATGAAACTCTTGGTAAAGAAATGGGATTCATGTATGTAGAAAGCGGTGCTTTAGTAAGATCTTCTTACAAAGCTCATAAGCATGCAAGCTAACATTCTATTATTAATTTCTTAACAAAGACAACTTCAAAAGTTAAAAAAGTGTAAATTATCAAATAAAAATCAGTTTATATTGCTTTTATTATTAATTTTGGCATGTAAATTGAGATCAAGCAATTGTTAACAATAATTATTGTTTTCATTGTGTAAATTATTTGAATTAGTTGATTAACGAAAAGCCACCTTATTTAGGTGGCTTTTTGGTTTTATGTTATTTTTTTAATTAAAGTCTGATTGTGAAGATTCCACAAATTAAAAGAGCTAAAAAAAATAAAGAAATAAAATAAAATACTCTTCTAAAACTGTTGGTTATTTGCTTTCTATAAAATTCAGTTGTTTTTAAAATAATATTTGCAATAATTACAAGTATAACTACTGGAAGAGTAAATATCAACAAAACAAATAGTATCCCAATTAAACTCTCTGGACTTCCACAAAATAGTTGGAACATGGATTCTAATCTATTCTAAGTAACCCATTTTTTTCATCCAATCGTCGTTGAACATTTTTCCCACATAGCGGCTTCCGTGATCGTGGAATAAAACAACAACAACATCATCTTCATTGAAATGTTCTTTTAACTGTAAGAGTCCTTTCATTGCTGCTCCCGCTGAATTACCAAGAAACATTCCCTCTTTCTTTGCTAATAATTGAGTATAAACAGCAGCGTCTTTATCTGTTACTTTTGTAAATCCATCAATAATACTAAAATCAACATTTTTTGGTAAAATATCCTCACCTATACCTTCTGTTACATATGGATAAATTTCATTCTCATCAAAAATTCCAGTTTCGTGATATTTTTTGAAGACAGATCCATAGGTATCAATTCCCCAAACTTTTACATTTGGATTTTTTTCTTTTAAATACTTTCCAACTCCTGAAATTGTTCCTCCTGTTCCAACTCCAACAACAAAATGAGTAATTTTACCCTCGGTTTGCTCCCAAATTTCTGGACCTGTACTTTCGTAATGGCCTTTTGCATTACTCGGATTATCATACTGATTTACGTACCATGCATTTTCTGTTTCTTCTGCTAATCTTTTAGAAACCGAATAATAACTTCTAGGATCGTCTGGCTCAACATTTGTAGGACAAACAACAACCTCTGCTCCTACTGCCTTAAGAATATCTATTTTCTCTTTACTCTGCTTATCTGCCATTACAAAAACACATTTGTAACCTTTTACAATTGCCGCCAAAGCTAATCCCATTCCTGTATTTCCTGAGGTTCCTTCAATAATAGTTCCTCCTGGTTTTAATCTCCCATCGACTTCAGCATCCTCAATCATTTTTAGCGCCATTCTATCTTTTACAGAATTTCCTGGATTAAAAGTTTCATACTTAGCTAAAACTAAACATGGCAACTCTTCTGCTAATTTATTTACCTGCACTAACGGTGTATTACCGATAGTTTCAAGAATATTCTTTGCGTAATTCATTTTCTTTGATTTGTTGTGCAAATATATAAGTTTGGAATTTTGTTTTGAGTTAGGGGCATAAAAAAATCCGCTAGTGCGGATTTTATTTTTTTAATTGAACCAAATGGTAAAGGATTTCATCTTGGCTAGATCAGGAATTTGTTCTTTACTGACTTTTTTCATGTTGAAATCACTTAATCCTAATCCTTCTTTATCGATTGCTAAAGTCGCATTCAAATCATCAATAAAAACTGTAACCGACGAAAAAGACGGTTCTATTTTACTAATTGCATTATTGGCATCCACTTCGTTGAATGTTGAATTAATATTTAATCCATTTTCAGTTTTAAATCTCTCATCAAAAATTTCAACGCTTTTTATAACTGAGCTAGAATCTAATTGTTCTTTAGGTATAATTTTCAGTAATAGCTTACCTCCTTTTTCATATACCTTATAAACATCATCATCTTGGAAATAATTATTTCCCTTTGCTCCTTCACTTAATATTTTAACTAAAGAATCTTTAGCAAAAATTTTCTCCAGTTCTTGAACTGTAGTTTTTGTCGTTAATTCTCCAACTTTACCTTTAGCAACTGAAAAATTATCATTACCACATTGAATGAACAAAAATGAAAGATAAAGTATTGATATAATTTTAGTTAATTTTTTCATATAGTTTAATTTCAAAATATAAAGTTTCTTTTTACTATTTAGTTTATAATACCTTCTTTAAAATACCAAAAACAGCTCTTATGAAAGTTGCACTTGTTAATACTTTTACGACAGGATTTTGTCGACTGCTTCTTCTTGAATATCCAGAACTTCTCTTTTTTCTAATTTTTTCTTCTTCTTTTCGACGATCTTCATCTGACTTTTCCTTGTTAATACGTTCAATTTTTTCTCCTAATAATTCATAAGCACTCTCTCTATCAATCTCGTTATTATACTTTTTTATGATATTAGAATTATTCAGTACTTCTTGAATTTCCTTTTCAGTAAGGATATCCATTCTACTCATTGGAGCTCTTAACATTGTTCTTACCAATGGAGTGGGAATTCCTTTTTCATTTAAAGCAGTTACAAAAGCTTCACCTATCCCTAATTTTGTCAGTACTTCACTGGTATTGTAAAATTCTGAATCTGGATAATTTTCTGCTGCTAATTTTAATGCCTTTCTATCTTTAGCGGTAAAAGCACGTAAAGCATGTTGTACTTTCATTCCTAGCTGAGCTAAAACATCTTCTGGCACATCTTTCGGGTTTTGTGTAACAAAATATAATCCAATTCCTTTAGAACGTATTAACTTCACAATACTTTCTATCTGACTTAGTAACGCTTTTGATGCTTCATCGAAAACCAAATGAGCTTCATCTATAAATATAATTAACTCAGGTCTTCCGCTATCACCTTGTTCAGGAAAAGTTTCATACACCTCAGCTAAAAGTTGTAGCATAAATGTTGAGAATAATTTAGGTTTATCTTGAATATCTGTTAATCGTAATACTGATATTACTCCTCTCCCATTTTCATCAACACGAGTTAAATCATCTACTTCAAAAGACTTTTCTCCAAAAAACAACTCACCGCCCTGCTGCTCTAATTCAACAATTTTCCTAAGAATTGCTCCTGTACTAGATGATGAAATTCTTCCATATTCAGCAGAAATTTCTTTTTTCCCTTCTGCCGTAATGAATTGCAGCATCTTTTTAAAATCTTTTAAATCGAGCAATGGTAAATGATTATCATCACAATATTTAAAAATAATCGCTACAATTCCCGATTGTGTTTCGGTTAAATCTAAAATTCTAGACAATAAAACAGGTCCAAATTCAGAAACAGTCGCTCTTAATCTAACACCATCTTGTTCTGAAATTGATAAAATCTCAATTGGAAATTTTTTGGCATCAAACGAAATACCAATTTTTTCGTGTCGTTCATTAATTTTTGGATGACCAGAACTTGGTTGTCCCAATCCACTTAAATCGCCTTTCACATCCATTAATAAAACCGGAATTCCCTTTTCTGACATGTTCTCTGCAAGAATCTGTAAAGTTTTGGTTTTTCCTGTTCCCGTTGCACCCGCGATTAAACCATGTCTATTTAATGTCTTCAATGGAATATTTACCAATGCATTGGTTACAGTTTCTTCTCCTAACATTCCAGCTCCTAGAGTAATGAAATCCCCTTGACTTTTGTAACCTTCGGTGATATAATTATAAAACGCCTCCGTCTGACTCATCTTATGTTATTTTTGATAAAAATACTATTAATATCAGCATTTCAAAATTAATTTTAAAGTCGCTTATTGATGTTTTCGCTAAATTTGTTGAAGACCAATACATAAGTTACATGAAATTGTTTCAAATTCTAAGTTTAGTTGCAATCCTATTCTTATCGTCTTGTACAAATACTGATCAGCAGAAAATAAAAAAAGAAGAGAAGGATTTAATTTTTCATTCTTCAAAATTAAAGCGTAAAAAAAATGCTCCTTTTTCTGATGCTGTTGAAGTAGGCAATACTTTATATTTAGCTGGGCAGGTTGGTATTAATCCCATTACAGGTAAATTACCTAAAGGTGGTATAACTGCAGAAACTCGTCAAACCATAGAAAATATAAAGGAAGTTCTAGAATTACATGGTTCTGACCTTGACCATGTTGTAAAATGCACTGTAATTTTATCAACAACCGATGATTTCGCAGAATTTAATAAAATTTTCCGTGAATATTTTCCTAATAATAAGCCTGCAAGAACTACATTTGCAGCCGGTTTACTCGTAGGAGCGAAAATCGAAATTGATGTAATAGCGGTAAAAGCAGATGGATTCAAAGAAGCAAGAGTTAATTAAACAAGGAAAAATGCTTCCTTTAATGGAAGAATTCTACACTATACAGGGTGAAGGAGCGCATACAGGAACGGCAGCTTATTTTATAAGAATTGGTGGGTGCGATGTTGGTTGTCATTGGTGTGATGTCAAAGAAAGCTGGGATGCTAATTTACATCCTCCAACAGAAACTGATCTTATTGTTAACAATGCTAAAAAATATGCAGAAACTGTTGTAGTAACTGGTGGTGAACCTTTAATGTGGAGTTTGGATTATATTACTGAAAAATTACAGCAGCAAAATATAAAAACTCATATTGAAACGTCTGGAGCTTATAAATTTTCTGGAGTTTGGGATTGGTTTTGCTTATCTCCTAAGAAAACAAAATTACCTCTTCAAAGAGCTTATCAAGAGGCTGACGAATTAAAGATGATTATACATAATAAACATGATTTTGAATTTGCTGAAGAACAAGCTGCTAAAGTGAATGATAAATGTTTGTTATACTTGCAACCTGAATGGAGTAAACGCGATAAAATGATTCCTTTTATTATTGATTATGTAATGAATAATCCTAAATGGAAAATATCACTTCAAACACATAAGTATTTAAATATACCTTAATAAAAAAGCAAAACGCCCATAAAGGGCGTCTTTTGTTCGATCTGTTTTTACTTTGGTTGAAGTAAAAAGGATACGCTTTTGTTTTCTTTTTCTCATAGATTTTCCCCGACGACTATGATATAAAACTTTTTATACCCGACCTTATATATGTTCAAGGCTTTTTGTAACAAGTACAAAGATATTTCTAGTCTAAAAGACAGAGGTATGGTTTTCCCATACTTTTGGTATGGGAAAACCATACTTTTTCTAAATTTCATATATTGTTAATTTTTTAACACTATTTAACATTATTAATAAATTTCTTATATTTGCAATGCAATGATAAATTTAAACATCCATAGTATAACAAATGGAGGATTAACTCCGGTAGATTTTAGGGAAACTTTAAAAGGTTTTTCTAAAAAGAGAACGTTATCAGAGATATTATTACAATGATTTAAGAATAAAATCAATAAATATATAGGGCGTTCAAATTAACTTGAACGCTTTTTTTATGAATTAAATAAATGAATAGAAAATTAATCAACATATAGCAATTTGACAGGTTTATTGCATAATTCACTGAGCCACAAAGCTTACAACGAAACCAATTATCTAGAATTTTTCTGGACAGGAAAACCATTACCTAATAACAACGTAAAAATCTGATTATCAATTATTTAAATGTTAAATTTTTTGGTAAAATGGAAAAAACGATATATATTTGTTCTGTGATTATTTAACAATAAATAGTTACTATTAAGTAAGATGTAAAACAATAAGTATTATGAAATTAATTTATTTATCTAAAAGTTTAAAAGGATGCTCAAATAGAGGTGTTCACTTTGGAGTACGAATAAATAAAGATGTTTTTTGTAATCTAAAATTTATTGAAAATGAGTAATATCAAATTTCAATTAATAAAGAACAAAGGCATCTAGAAATAGGTGTCTTTTTTATTTGAAAAACACATACGAAAGTTGATTAAATTCTTTGAAATATCCTTAATATTTCGTATATTGTATATAGAAAATGAAAAGTTATGAAAACATCAATATTGCTAATTCTTAATGAAAAAGGACGTTTACTCAATGGAACCTTGCGATCACTAAAACTAAATTGTACAGAATACAATTCTGAAATAATTTAATTAAAAAATCAGCTAGCGTTACCAAAAAATTGCAAACAAACGCTTCCTATTTAACGACAATGTAGAATTTCCTGAAGCCTTAGCTCAATAGGCCTTGGTAGTTCAAAGTCTTCACGGATTGATTTCACGTCAATTCAATTCTACAAACCACCTGATTTACTCGGGCTGGATGATTATTGCCCAGATTTTTCTGGCGCTACACAATCGAAAATTGCATTCGATCAACTAATAAGCTGTTTTACACGGCTAGGAAAACTATTGTCAAATATTAAAAATTAAAGTTATGAGAAATTTAAAATTGTTATTGTTAACGTTCGTATTAGTATTCACAATCGGTTGTACCGACAACACCGAAGATCTAGTTACTGATACTACACAAAACACAGAAATCACTAACCCTGATAATATCAACGCTTTTGATACCGGAGGAAATGGTACAAATGAAAATGATAATGGTGGAAAAGGAGGAAAAGGATAACAAAATACTCCTTCTACATAACCTCTAACATTATGTTGGAGGTTTTTTTTTAATTTTGTTTACTCAATTCCATTTAATGTATAAATATCTTTTTTATTTTTTTCTTCTATTTTCTAGTTCAAAATTATTTGGCTCAGAATTCACATACTTTCAAGATAATGATACTATTAAAATACTCATCAAAAAAGCAAGAAATAGAGATATCACAAAATCTCAGAGAAGAAAAATCCTATTAGATGCTTACAATCATTATAAAAGTTATTACATAAAAAAACCTATTCATCTTAGTTCTATTGCTTATGAATTTTATGTTCTACAAGACACTCTTAATTTCTTAAAAATAAATAATGAAGCCATAAAATCTGCAACAAAATTAAATGATCAATATGCTCTAGGAGACTCTAATTGGAATATGGCAACATTTTATATAAACGGTAAAATTCGTGATAAAGCCTTTGTTTATTTCAACAAAGCATTAAAGGCCTTTAAAAATACAAATAGTAAACGAGAAGCTGCAAGGATTTTATATGGTATGGCTCAAATAAAAGGTTTTTTTAGAGACTATACAGGTAGTGAAATCTTATTAATTGAGTCCATTAAGTTATTTAAGGAACTAAACGACAACAACTCTCTTACCAAAGCTTATAACTATTTAGGCCTTCTACAACTCGATATTTATGAATATGATCGCGCTTTGAAATATTTTAACAAATCAATAAGTACTTATGAAAAAACAAATAAAGAGAGTTATTTTGGACATTATAATAACATCGGTAATGCCTACTATGAAAAAGGTGAATATACAAAAGCTCTAAAAGCTTATAATCGAGAACTTAAAAACAAAAAGCTAAACAAACGTATATATGCAACTTTACTAGATAATAGAGCAAATTGCAGATTAGACCTTAATGATACAATAGGACTAAAAAAAGATTTGTTTAAATCATTAAAAATACGAGATAGCCTCAATATTAACTCAGGAATATTAATGAGCTATTTAAGAATTTCGAAATATTATCTTTACTTAAAAGATACTTTAACAGCTATCAATTATTCTAATAAAGCTAATCAACTCGCAAAAAAAATTAAAAATGGAAGAGATTATCTTGCCTCTCTTCAACAACTTGCAGATCTTCAACCAGAAAAATCCAAAAAGTATTTAGACCGTTACATTCAGTTTAATGATAGCTTGATAAGCGAAGAACGAAGAGCTCAAAATAAATTTACTCGTATTGAATTTGAAACTGATGAACACATTGAACAAAACAAACAACTGAGTCAGCAACGAATTTGGATCTTTGCGGGTAGTTTAGCTATTTTACTTATATCAACATTATTATACTTTTTACGTGTTCAAAAAGTACAAAACGAAAAACTTCAATTAGAAGCAGAACAACAAAAAGCGAATGAAGAAGTTTATGTACTTACCCTTCAACAACAAGCCAAACTAGAAGAAGAACGTGTAAATGAACGAAACAGAATTTCTGCGGAATTACATGACGGCATCTTAGGAAAACTGTTTGGAACTAGAGTAAGTTTAGGTTTTTTGGGAATGCAAATGCAACCAGATACGCAAGAACAACATCAAACATTCTTAGATGAACTCCAAAATATTGAAAAAGAAATTCGTGAAGTTTCTCATCGATTAAGTGAGAATTTTGATGACGCAACTGTTAATTTTACCACAATTATCGAACAATTATTGAAAGATAAAAGCGTTATTGGTAATTTTAAACACCGTTTTTCTCACGATACAAATATATCATGGAAAAGTATTGATGAAGTTACAAAAGCAAACGTATATCGAATTATTCAAGAATCGCTACAAAACATTATCAAACATGCACAAGCAAAAAATGTATCTTTGGATCTTAGTTTAAAAAATCAAAAATTATTCATTACCATAATTGATGATGGCGTTGGTTTTGACACGAAAAAAGGCAAAAAAGGAATTGGAATAAAGAATATTAAAACGAGAGTTGACAAATTAAGCGGTTCTGTGGACTTTTCATCAAAAATTGACCATGGTACTACATTAACAATTATAATCCCTTATAGCCCTAAAAATGCAGCATAAAAAGTACAATGCCTTACTTATTGATGATCATCCGCTAATTGCAGAAGCTTACAAAAGCGCTTTTAAATTTATTGAGAATAGAAATGAAGCTATTTCTTTTAATATTTTAACCGCTACAGATTGCGATTCTGCCTGTGAAATTTTAAATGATTACGCTAATAATAATGATCATTTAGAAATTGTTTTTCTTGATATGAGATTACCACCTTCTAAAGATGGAACTTTATTATCGGGAGAAGATTTAGGATTGAGAATTAATGAGCTTTTGCCTGAAACTAAAATCATTGTTTCAACTACTTTCAATGATAATTATAGAGTTCATAGTATTCTAAAAAACTTAAATCCCGAAGGATTTTTGGTTAAAAATGACTTAACACCAAATGAATTAGTACAAGCCATTGAAGAAGTATTAGAAGATCCGCCATATTATAGTAAAACAGTTATGAAACTTTTGAGAAATGAAGTTTCGAGTGACTTACTTTTGGATGATATCGATCGAAAAATTTTATATGAAATATCTGTAGGTAGCAAAACGAAAGACTTACCGGAAATTGTTCACTTATCGATGCCAGCCATTGAAAAACGAAAACGTCAGTTAAGAAAAATATTTGCACTCAATTCAACAGATGATAGAGAACTTATATTAACTGCGAAAGACAAAGGGTTTATTTAATAAAACTACCTTTGTAGCAAAGTAAATTGTTACTATTCATAACATTACACATCATATAAGTCAAAGATTTTTACTGGTGTTAACCTCTTGTATTCTTTACTTTCAAGGATATCAGAAATCACATCACAATTCTGAAAGTATTTCAGAATAATCTTCCTGTTATTTTTATCGAATCTTGATGCTTTCTTTTCAGTTTCTCATTTTAAACAATGTGCTATTTCTCTTTTACATGAACAATAAACTCATGAAAATGCACTATTCACACCTACAGTAGGTTTTGATGAAATATTTGCATAAAAACGAACTTCTCCATCTCTCATCATCTTTAATAATTTTAGAATTTTACTTTTCGTCTATAGAAAGACGTAATCAAATTCAATTTCTGCGATAACAACATCTTTGACAAGTATACGATCCCAAATATCATCTTTCTTTTCTAAATCAATTATAAACCTTATAATTTCAGGACATTAAAACCGAACAAAAAAAGCCTGCTAAATAGCAGGCTTTCTATTTTATCTAAATTGATATCTACTCTTTGTAAACACCCATATTTGCATATTTATCCATACGTTTTGAAACTAACGAAGCGTCATCTAAATCTTTTAACTCTTCAAAAGCCTTTACAATTTGAGATTTTACCGCTTCAAAAGCTCCTTCTCTGTTCGTATGTGCACCGCCCGCTGGTTCTTCTATAATACCGTCGATTAACTTCAATTTCTTCATGTCATCTCCAGTTAATTTTAAAGCCTCAGCTGCTTGCTCTTTAAATTCCCAACTACGCCATAAAATAGAAGAACAAGACTCAGGAGAAATAACAGTATACCAAGTATTTTCCATCATGTAAACTCTATCTCCTACTCCAATTCCTAAAGCTCCACCAGAAGCTCCTTCTCCAATTACAATTGTAATGATTGGAGTTTTTAAACGCGTCATTTCAAAAATGTTACGAGCAATCGCTTCACCTTGTCCTCTTTCTTCAGCTTCTAAACCTGGATAAGCACCTGGAGTATCTAATAAAGTTACTACAGGTATTCCAAATTTCTCCGCCATTTTCATTAAGCGCAATGCTTTACGGTATCCTTCCGGATTCGCCATTCCGAAGTTACGATATTGACGAGTTTTGGTATTGTACCCTTTCTGTTGTCCAATAAACATGAAAGACTGATCTCCGATTTTTCCAAGACCACCAATCATTGCTTTGTCATCCTTAACACTTCTATCACCATGTAATTCCATGAATGTATCACCACAAATAGCATTGATATAATCCAATGTATATGGTCTGTTAGGGTGACGTGATAATTGTACACGCTGCCATGGAGTTAAGTTCTTGTAAATATCTTTCCTAGCCTTTTCTAATTTTTTTTCGATTTTCTTGCACGTTTCAGTAACATCTATCTCACTTTCTTTTCCGATATCATGACATTTTGCCAACTGATCTTCTAGCTCTTTAATTGGCATTTCAAAATCTAAATATTCCATTTTATAAGTTTGATTTCCGAATTGTTTGTAAAGCAAACATACTAAATTATCGTTGTAATTTCTTTTTAATTTTTGAAGAATTTTTCAATATCCCATTCAACAAAACAACAAATAAGACTATAAATGCTCCGTAATAAAACTCTACATTCATTTGCTCTGTATCACCAAAGACAATGAGCGCCAACACAATAGCGTAAATAGGCTCTAAATTAATTGTAAGCATTACTGTGTAAGGAGTTAAATATTTCATCACTTTTACAGAAGCAATAAAGGCATAAGCTGTACAGATACTTCCTAATAAGATTAAGTATAACCAGTCAGAACTTTCTAACACAAAGAATTCAGTTGTGAAACTTCCAGTAACTCCTAAGTAAATGGTCACAACAACTACTCCAAATAAAAGTTGATATAGCGATATTGTATCTGCTTCATAATCCTTAATAAAAATTCCATTTAGAACAGCAAATAACGCTGAAAGGGAAGCAGAAATTAAAGCATAAATAATACCCAAGCTATACTGACTTTCGAAATTAAAAATGATATATAAACCTATAATTACTAATAAGCCCATTATCATTTCTAGAGGATTAATTCTTCTTTTAAAAAATATAGGTTCGAGTAAAGCAGTAAAAAAGGCTCCTGTGCTCATTGTTACTAATGCAACAGATACATTTGAAACTTTTATGGCTTTAAAAAACGTTATCCAATGTACTGCTATTATGGCACCAGTAATAAAAAATTTTAAAAGTGCTTTTCGCGGTATATTAAAAGATTTCTTCTCCACAGTAAAATAAATACAAATAAATACCACCGCTATTAGCATTCTATACCAAACAAGTGGAATTGCTTCAATGGTAATTAACTTTCCAAGTATCGCTGTAAATCCCCAAATAAAAACTATGAAATGTAATAATAGATAATTTTTAAGTTTACTTTCTTGCATTGATATAAAGATAGATTCCGTATGCTCCAAATATCATATTTGGCATCCAGACATTAAGTAAAGAATTTGCTCCTGCTACCGCACCTAAAACTTCTGCTACTTTTAAGAAGAACACATATACGAACATAATAGCAATACCTAAAGCTAGGTTTACACCGATTCCTCCTCGTCTTTTTCTATGAGCCAGTGCTACTGCTATTAATGTTAAAATATATGAAGCTAACGGTAAACTAGTCCTTTTGTACAATTCAACTAAATAGGCATTAAGGTTTTTTACACCTCTTTTTCTTGATATTCTAATAAATTCAGCTAATTCAGGCGATGGCATTTCTTGAGCCATAGCAGATTTATAATTAAAATCTTTTGGAGTAAACAAAAACTTCTTGTCTATTCTATTTCCCGAAGAAATACTATCTCGATCATCAAAAATCTTTCTCTCTTTCCAATTTAATAAACTAAAAACAGAATCTCTCCAGGTTATTCTGTCGGCAATAAGTTTATATTTTAGTTTTAAACCATCGTATACTTCAGTAGAGAACTTATGCCCATTATTGTTTTTAAGATTATAAGTTTGAACGAACATGTAGGTACTGTCATTCAATTGCAGACTAAAATCAGAAATCATTTGATCTTTGTACTTTGACTTTTTAAGGTATGTGTTTTCGAATTTTTTTCTTGTTTTACTACTTGATGGAACAACATAATGATTCATATATAATGCAAGAACTGTGACTATAGTAGCACCAATAAAGTATGGAAATAAAAATCGGGTAAATGAAATTTGTGAATTATTTATAGCAACAATTTCAGTATTATTTGCCAATCTCGAAGTAAAAACAATTACTGCAATAAATAATGCCAATGGCATAAACGTATTTGCATAGTAAATAATAAAGTTCTTGTAATAATCGTTGACGATAATGAAAAAAGTCAATGTTTCATCACGTAAGAATTTATCTATTTTCTCAGAAATATCAATTGCTACAGCAATTGGAATTAATATTAACAACGTAAATAAAAACGTTGTTAGATATCTTTTTAATATGTACCAATCAAGTATTTTCACTATTACAAACGATTACTCATTTGTTTCACCATTTTATCCTTCCACTGCGCGAAATCACCTGCCTTGATATGCTTTCTTGCTTCTCTTACTAACCATAAATAGAAACCAAGGTTATGTATAGAAGCTATTTGCTTACCAAGTAATTCTTTTGATGCAAATAAATGACGTAAATATGCCTTTGAATATAGAGTATCAACGAAAGTTATACCCATTTCGTCGATTGGAGAAAAATCATTCTCCCATTTTTTGTTCTTTATATTAATGCTTCCATAAGCTGTAAATAACATTCCATTTCTTGCATTTCTTGTTGGCATTACACAATCGAACATATCAACACCTAACGCTATATTTTCAAGAATATTGATTGGTGTACCAACGCCCATTAAATATCTAGGTTTGTCTTCAGGAAGAACGCTACATACAACATCAGTCATTGCATACATTTCTTCAGCAGGTTCACCAACCGATAAACCACCAATAGCATTTCCTTCTGCTTCAACCGAAGCAATAAATTCAGCAGATTGCTTACGCAAATCTTTATAAGTACTTCCTTGTACGATTGGAAATAATGTTTGTTCGTAACCATATTTTGTTGGAACTTTCCCCAAATGCTCAATACATCTTTTTAACCAACGATGGGTCATATGCATTGAATTCTTCGCATAATTATAATCACAAGGATAAGGTGTACACTCATCAAATGCCATGATTATATCGGCTCCTATAGATCTTTGAATTTCCATTACGTTTTCTGGTGTAAAAAAATGCGTAGAACCGTCAATATGACTCTTAAATTTCACACCCTCTTCATTGATCTTTCTTCGCCCCGACAAGGAATATACCTGGTATCCTCCACTATCGGTTAAAATATTTCTATCCCAATTCATGAACTTATGTAAGCCACCCGCCTGTTCAAGAATAGCTGTTTTGGGTCTTAAATACAAATGGTAAGTATTCCCTAAAATTATATCTGGATTGATCTCGTCTTTAAGCTCTGACTGATGAACTCCTTTTACAGAAGCTACCGTACCAACAGGCATAAAAATTGGAGTTTCAATTGTCCCGTGATCCGTAGTAATTACACCTGCTCTCGCTTTACTTTTAGGATCCGTATTTTCTAATTTAAACTGCATATGTGACAAAGATACATAATTGGAATAATGTGAAAACTTAAATGTTTTGTAAATCTATTTTTTTCTTTGACGACCAAACTTAGATTTGAAGTTTCTTTTAGAAGAGGTTTTACTCTGAGGCTTCTGAGGAGTTTTTTGAACTGAAGCTTCTTCAGTTTTACTAGAAGATTTAACTAGGGTATTTATCTTACTCATTTCCTCTTTTGATAGTTCTCTCCACTCACCTACTTTTAAAGTTCCCAATTCTACATTCATTATTCGGGTTCTCTTTAATTTTGTAACGTTATAACCTAAATATTCACACATTCTTCTAATTTGTCTATTTAGTCCTTGTGTAAGTATAATCTTGAATGTGGTAGAATTAATGATTTCAACTTTACATTTCTTTGTTACGGTTCCCAAAATAGGAATCCCATTGCTCATTCTTTGCGCAAATCTATCGTTGATAGGTTTATTTACAGAAACTATATATTCCTTTTGATGGTTGTTTCCTGCACGAAGAATTTTATTTACAATATCTCCATCATTCGTCAAAAAGATTAATCCTTCTGATGGTTTATCTAGTCTTCCAATTGGAAATAATCGTTGAGGATGGCCAACAAATTTTATAATATTCTTACGCTCTTTACTATCAGTAGTACAAACAATTCCAACAGGTTTATTTAAAGCTATATAGATTGTTTTTGGTTTTGCTTTCAAAGATTTTCCATCAATTTTAACTACATCACCATCAAATACTCTGTTTCCTAATTGCGTAGGTTTTCCATTAATAGTTACTCGACCTGCTATTATTAATCGTTCAGCTTCTCTTCTAGAACATATTCCAGTTGAGCTTATAAATTTATTTAGGTTCGTCGACTCTTGATTATTTTTCTCCATTAGGACAAAATTAAAATAAAAAACCTCAGACTAGCTGAGGTTTTTTATATAATCATATTTTATTGCATTTAGAACATTATCATTTTTCGTGTACAACGTGCTAAACTTGGTCTTCTATCATAGTCAAAACCTAAGGTAATCATGTGTGTTCCGTTGTTGAAACCAATTACTTCATTAACAGTAATACTGAATCCATAAGAAACGTAAAACTTATCTTTCTTTAAACCGAATAAAGGAGCAATAGCGTTAGGCTTGAAGAACTGATCGTTTAAAAAAGTATAACTTAATCCACCCCAAACATATCCGTTAAAAATTCTTTTTCTAAGCTTAACATTAATATCAGTTCTAGATCTTTTGGTGGCTTCAAAATATTCAACATACGCAGATGGCTCTAGTTCTGTATCTCTATTGATTCGATAGTTATAATTTGTATAAACAGAATATCTTCTTAAGACTTCAGGTTCACCATTTCCAAATACTTGATCTACCTTTTTGTCTAACAAATTTACCACATTACCACTAATGGCAAAACGACCAAAACGGTATAACATACTAATATCAAAGTTAGACGTATTAATAACACGATTAGGTAATACTTGACCAGTGTTATTCTGAGATGTATCAATGCCAAAATTGATAAAACTATAACTCAATCCTAAAGATAGAAAACTATCATAGACATCACTTAAAATTAAGTGACTTGCCAATGATATACGTGCTCCTTTCTGAGAAGTGAATCCATTTGAATCATTAAACATTGTTAAACCACCTCCGAAGCGCTCGGCTAAACGAGCTTCCACGGTTAGGGACTGTGTGTCTGGAGCATTTTTAACTCCAATCCACTGACTTACTCCATTTAATCTTACTTGTAACCCTGATCCAATACCAGCATAAGCTGGAGATATCAGAAATGGATTGTCAGCCATGTGATTGATGTACTGAGGTAAATCATTCTCTTGTCCGAATACATTCGAGACAAATAAAAGTAATATGGGGATTATTCTATATTTCTTCATCTAATAATTTTATCTATATAATGTAAAGTGACCCATTATTTGACGTTTTTCACCTGATAATTCAAAAAACTCAATTGTATACCAGTAATCACCAGAAGGCATAGGAAGCCCTTCGTACATTCCGTCCCATCCTGTTTGATCACCATTATATTTATTTAATTGTCTACCATAACGATCAAAAATAGTAACTCTTAACTGATGGTAACTTCGAACATTTAATGGATACCAATAATCTTGAATACCGTCTCCATCTGGTGTAAAGATGTTTGGTACTTCAATTGTAATATAAACGCCTTGTACCGTAATTGATTGTTCACAGCCCCTACTATCTCGGACAACAATAGTGTAATCTCTCGTTTGGGTTATTACAAATTGATTATCCAATGTAAAGTCTCCTCCATCAATGCTATACTCATAAGGAGGAATTCCTCCAGTAGCATTTGCTATCAATAAATTCATCTGAGAATCATCTATTGTAATTTGTAGAGGATCAATATCTTCAATTTCAATTGGCGTAATTACTCTTATACAACCATTGATATGTTCTACTTCTAAGGTATAAGTTCCTGGTGTAGCAACTGTAAATACTCCCGTATCATTACTCTCACTTTCTGGTCCAGTTAACGTATATACTACTTCATTTGCATAAATATCTGCTACGGTTCCAGTAATAACACCTTCTTGATTACAATTATAGATAACATCTATATCGAATTCCAAATCAATGGAAGGATTAAATGTAAAGGCATCTGTTCGTGCAATACATCCTCTACTATCTCTAACTATTACAACATAAGTTTCACCAGCTGTTAAATTATCGAATGTAGTTCTATCAGCAATAAATGCTCCTCCATTTAAACTTGTTGAGTATGGAGCTGTTCCCCCGTTAATTGTAATTTCGAATGATGGCGCTGTATCTTGAGTACATAACTGTTGAACAATAGTTGTTAAATCAATTTCAGCTTCTAATATTGGTGGTTCCTCAATTGTAACTGTTATAACTTCAAAACATCCTAATTCATCTTGAGTAGTTATTGTGTATGTGCCAGCTGGTAAATTATTAAACTGATTATTTGTTTGGAATCTTCCTGGATCCGTATCAATTTCATAAACATAAGCACCTGTACCACCTGTAGCATTAATTGTAATACTACCATCTGTAGATCCATTACAACTAACATCAATATGAGTTTCAGTAACCTCTAATAATGGTGGATCAACGATTTCATAATCAGCCGTTATAGCAATACAGTCTTGACTTGTAACTCTAATACTATAAATACCAGGACCAATATTATCGAAAGTATTTGATGACTGAGGTCCTACAATTGACGTGCCCGAACCATCTAATAATTCATACATATAATTTCCTAACCCTCCAGTCGCATCAGCGGACAATACTGCATTTGCATTTCCATTACATGTAATAAAGGCCGAATCCGTATTTAATGTTGCCGTTAATGGAATTAATGCTGGAACCGAAATTAATGATGGATTAGAAATACATCCATTAGCATCTCGTACGAACAATTCGTAATCTCCAGCAGGGACTGGGAAAGTATTTGTAGGAACAAAGTTAATTCCATCAATACTATATTCATAAGCACCTGTTCCGCCTGCTCCTGTTACTTCAATAGTAGCATTAGGAGAAGTACATGTAATAATAGATGTAATCGCTGCAGATGAAGTTACATCGCTAGGCTCTATAATAGTTACAGGGAATGTATTACTACAACTAAATTCATCATAAACAGTTACAACATAATTCCCAGCACCTAAACCTGTAAATTCATTATTAGGTTGAATTGAAGAAACATCTCCATTAGGGAAAGTTAAACTGTAAGTGTAAACAGCAGGATTTCCTTGACCTCCAGCAACTGAATCGACTCTAATCGAAGCAGTCTCATCACCTTCACAGGCTATTGAAGTAGTCTCGGTTACTGTTGCCGTTATTGTTGTTGGATCAGAAAGAGTAAATGTATCAGTTGAAATACAACCATTTGCATCACGAACACTTACTAAATATGTCCCTGCTGATAATCCTTCAATAATATTATTATTAGAGAAAGCTTGAACAATTGTTGTTGTAGTTGTATTCTCTAATTGATATTCATAACTACTCCATCCACCAGATCCTGTTAATATAACTCCTCCACTTGTTGGGATAGAACAGTTAATTAAGGTTGTTGTAAATGAAAGATCTAACGGAGAAGCTGGCTCATTAATCGTAACCTCTGGTGAAACTACTGGACAGAATGGACTGTCAGTCATTATAACGCTTACATAGAATGTACCTGCTCCTAATGTATTAACAGTAGTAGATCCAGTAACACCAGTACCGGTAATTCCTGTACTAATTCCTCCTGTCTGGAATATCTCATAATCATATAATCCTGTATAAGGACTACTTGTTGCAAAATCGAACGTAATGCTTCCATTAGTATCTCCGAAACAAACAACGTTGCTATCTAGACTAATATCTAAATTAAATGTTGGAGCATCATTTACTTGATGACTCGTCGTTAACACACAACCAGTAGTTGGATTTGTAACAGTGATTTCATAAATATCTACCGCTAATCCTGTAAATATACCAGTAGTATTTGTTGCACTGAATCCTGTAATTGCACCGTTTATTGTGAAATCTGCCGTGAAAGGAGTTACAGAAGTATATGTCACTGTAATATCTTCACCTGTTGCACAATCAATTGCCTTATCAACTGTAACAACTGGATCACTAATCGCGTTGAATGCAGCAATATTTACTGTGGTCATTGCAGAACATCCTTCATCATCATAAACTTCAACATCAACTGTTCCTCCTGAAGTATTCGCTGTTGCAAAAGTAAAGCTTGTATCATCTTGTGTTTCCACATTACCTGTTACTGGTGTATATGTATAAACCACTCTAATATAAGTTCCACTTCCACCAGTAATATCCGCAGTATTAACCGTTACTACCGCCGCATCAGTATTATTACCTGTAGTACAACCAAACTCAGTTACAACTGGAGTAGCTGTAAAAGTAACTGGAGCCAATTCAGTTATTGCAACTGGTGCTGAAACTGTTATACAGTTATTTGAACCTGTAGCTGTAATTACATAATTACCTGCCGGTAAGTTTGTAAACTGATTCGTTGTGATACTTCCAACTCCATTTGGATCTGGACTAATTGTATAACTTAACGGTAATAAACCATTATCTGTAGGTACAACCTCAATAATACCAGTACTGCTTCCATCACAATTATCATTATCTACTGCAACAGCCGTAAATACTGGATTGATAATTGGATCAATCGTAATATCTCTTGTGCGTGAACAAACTGGTGTGACTCCAACATCATAAACATCTACAGTATAAGTATCAGCGGTAGATACTGAGAAAGTAACAGTACTGCCCACAATCGCAACTCTAGCTACAACTGTTCCTGATCCACTATCTAATACTTCGTATTCATAGTTTCCAGAGCCCGAACTAATCGATAATTCAACCGTAGCATCTGGACTTACTGTACAATCTAATTTCTTCGTCTCTGTTAAACTAAACTCTAAGTTTGGTAATAATGTAATCGATGGACTTGGACTTGTACCTGGACAACTGTTGCTATCAACTACCTGAACTGTGTAGGTCCCTGCTGGTAAGTTTGTAAATACATTTGTCGTCTGGTTACGAATCTCTGTATTGGTCGCATCTAATAAAATATAGGTGTAAACTCCTGTTCCGCCAACTGCTGTTACAGTGATACTTCCGCCTCCCGTTAAATCACATACATTGTCATCTTTCAATAAAGTAAAGGTAACTGGAACTGGATCTGTAAGAGTTCTTGTAGCTTCAGCAACACATCCATTAGCATCTCTTACTCGTACAGTATATGTACCTGCTGATAAACCGCTAAATACATTGCTAGTTCCGTAAGCAGTGATAATCGTTGTTCCTGCTGCATCAGCTAACTCATATTCATAACTGCCCCATCCGTCTGTAGCATTTACTGTAATACTTCCATCACTTCCACCACTACAACTTACTGGACCATCAACTGTAGTAAAATCTAATGCTGCTGTTGGCTCATTAATAGTAACCTCTGGTGAAACTACTGGACAGAATGGACTATCTGTCATCGTAATACTTACATAGTAGCTACCTGCTCCTAAAGTGTTAACTGTTGTAGATCCTGTAACTCCTGTAGCAGAGGTCTCAACTGTATCATCTCCTGTAGCAACTGTACCATTTGTATTCATTACTTGGTAATCATATAATCCTGCATATGGACTACTTGTTGCAAAATCAAAAGTAATTGCCCCATTTGTATCTCCGAAACAAACAATATTGCTATCTAAACTAATATCTAAATTAAATACTGGCTCAGCACTCACCTGATGACTCGTCGTTAATACACAACCCGTAGCTGGATTGGTAACCGTAATCTCATAAATATCCTCTACTAATCCTGTAAATACTCCAGTAGTGTTAGTAGCACTAAATCCTGTATTCGCTCCACTGATAGCAAAGTCCGCTACAAGTGAACTTGTAGATGTGTACGTTACTGTAATATCCTCTCCGGTTGAACAATCAATTGCCTTATCAACTGTAACAACTGGTAAACTTAATGCATTAAATGCTGCAATATTAACACTTGTGTTAGCCGTACAACCTTCATCATCATAAACATCAATACTTACTGTACCCCCCGATGTATTTGATGTTGCAAAAGTAAAGCTGGTGCTATCCTGTGTCTCAACTGATCCAACTAATGGTGTATACGTAAATACTACTCTTACATACGTCCCACTTCCTCCTGATACATCTGCAGTATTAACCGTTACTAATGCTGCATCTGCATTATTACCCGTAGTACAACCAAACTCAGTTACAACTGGAGTAGATGTAAAACTTACTGGTGGTAATTCTGTGATTGAAACTGGTGATGAAACTGTTGTACATCCATTACTTCCTGTAGCTGTTATTACATAACTACCCGCTGGTAAATTAGTAAACTGATTCGTCGTAATACTTCCAACTCCATTTGGATCTGGACTAATGGTATAACTCAATGGTAACAAACCATTATCTGTAGCTGTCATCTCAATAATACCAGAACTGCTTCCATCACAATTAGCATTATCTACTGCAACTGCCGTAAATACTGGATTGATAACTGGATCAATCGTAATATCTCTTGTGCGTGAACAAACTGGTGTGACTCCAACATCATAAACATTTACAGTATAAGTATCAGCGGTAGATACTGAGAAAGTAACGGTACTTCCCACAATCGCAACTCTAGCTACAACTGTTCCTGATCCACTATCTAATACTTCGTATTCATAGTTTCCAGAGCCCGAGCTAATCGATAATTCAACCGTAGCATCTGGACTTACTGTACAATCTAATTTCTTCGTCTCTGTTAAACTAAACTCTAAGTTTGGTAATAATGTAATCGATGGACTTGGACTTGTACCTGGACAACTATTACTATCAACTACCTGAACTGTGTAGGTCCCTGCTGGTAAGTTTGTAAATACATTTGTCGTCTGGTTACGAATCTCTGTATTGGTCGCATCTAATAAAATATAGGTGTAAACTCCTGTTCCGCCAACTGCTGTTACAGTGATACTTCCGCCTCCCGTTAAATCACATGCATTGTCATCTTTCAATAAAGTAAAGGTAACTGGAACTGGATCTGTAAGAGTTCTTGTAGCTTCAGCAACACATCCATTAGCATCTCGTACTCGTACTGTATAAGTACCTGCTGATAAACCACTAAATACATTGTTAGTTCCGTAAGCAGTAATTACTGTTGTTCCTGCTGCATCGGCTAACTCATATTCATAGCTTCCCCATCCTCCGGTAGCGTTTACTGTGATACTTCCATCACTTCCTCCATTACAACTTACCGGACCATCAACTGTAGTAAAGCCTAATACTGCTGTTGGCTGGCTAATAGTAACCTCTGGTGAAACTACTGGACAGAACGGACTTGCAGTCATTGTAATGTTTACATAGTAAGTACCTGCTCCTAAAGTATTAACTGTTGTAGATCCTGTAACTCCTGTAGCTGAGGTCTCAACTGTATCATCTCCTGTAGTTGCTGTACCATTTGTATTCATTACTTGGTAATCATACAAACCTGCATATGGACTACTTGTAGCAAAATCAAACGTAATGCTTCCATTTGTATCTCCTAAACAAACTACGTTGCTATCTAAACTGATATCTAAATTAAACGTAGGTGCTGCATTTACTTGATGACTCACTGTTAATACACATCCTGTTGTTGGATTTGTAATCGTAATCTCATAAATATCCTCTGCTAAGTTTGTAAATACTCCGGTAGTGTTAGTAGCACTAAATCCTGTATTCGCTCCACTGATAGCAAAGTTTGCTACAAGTGAACTTGTAGATGTGTACGTTACTGTAATATCTTCTCCTGTGGAACAATCAATTGTCTTATCAACTGTAACAACTGGATCACTAATCGCATTGAATGCAGCAATGTTAACACTTGTATTTGCTGTACATCCCTCATCATCATAAACATCAATACTTACTGTCCCCCCCGATGTATTTGATGTTGCAAAAGTAAAGCTGGTGCTATCCTGTGTCTCAACTGATCCAACTAATGGTGTATATGTAAATACTACTCTTACATACGTCCCACTTCCTCCCGATACATCTGCGGTATTAACCGTTACTAATGCTGCATCTACATTATTACCCGTAGTACAACCAAACTCAGTTACAATTGGTGTAGATGTAAAACTTACTGGTGGTAATTCTGTGATTGAAACTGGTGATGAAACTGTTGTACATCCATTACTCCCTGTAGCTGTTATTAAATAATCTCCTGGTGCTAAACCTGTAAATTGTATTCCTGTTGTCGTTGCATTATAAGTTCCTCCTGCTGTTAATGTTCCATTAATTTCGTAACTCAATGGTAATAAACCATTATCTGTAGCTGTCATCTCAATAATACCAGAACTGCTTCCGTCACAATTATCATTATCTACTGCAACTGCTGTAAATACTGGATTGATAATTGGATCAATCGTAATGTCTCTTGTGCGTGAACAAACTGGTGTGACTCCAACATCATAAACATTTACAGTATAAGTATCTGCTGTAGATACTGAGAACGTAACTGTACTTCCCACAATCGCAACTCTAGCTACAACTGTTCCTGATCCACTATCTAATACTTCGTATTCATAGTTTCCTGATCCTGAACTAATCGATAATTCAATCGTAGCATCTGGACTTACTGTACAATCTAATTTCTTTGTCTCTGCTAAACTAAACTCTAAGTTTGGTAATAATGTAATCGATGGACTTGGACTTGTACCTGGACAACTATTACTATCAACTACCTGAACTGTGTAGGTCCCTGCTGGTAAATTGGTAAATACATTGGTCGTTTGGTTACGAATCTCTGTATTAGTCGCATCTAATAATATATATGTGTAAACTCCTGTTCCCCCAACTGCTGTTACAGTGATGCTTCCGCCTCCTGTTAAATCACATGCGTTGTCATCTTTCAATAAAGTAAAGGTAACTGGAACTGGATCTGTAAGAGTTCTTGTAGCTTCAGCAACACATCCATTGGCATCTCTTACTCGTACAGTATATGTACCTGCTGATAAACCGCTAAATACATTGCTAGTTCCGTAAGCAGTGATAATCGTTGTTCCTGCTGCATCAGCTAACTCATATTCATAACTGCCCCATCCGTCTGTAGCATTTACTGTAATACTTCCATCACTTCCACCACTACAACTTACTGGACCATCAACTGTAGTAAAATCTAATGCTGCTGTTGGCTCATTAATCGTAACCTCTGGTGAAACTACTGGACAGAATGGACTATCTGTCATCGTAATACTTACATAGTAGCTACCTGCTCCTAAAGTGTTAACTGTAGTAGATCCTGTAACTCCTGTAGCTGAGGTCTCAACTGTATCATCTCCTGTAGCAACTGTACCATTTGTATTCATTACTTGGTAATCATACAAACCTGCATATGGACTACTTGTAGCAAAATCAAACGTAATGCTTCCATTTGTATCTCCTAAACAAACAATATTGCTATCTAAACTAATATCTAAATTAAATACTGGCTCAGCACTCACCTGATGACTCACTGTTAATACACATCCTGTTGTTGGATTTGTAATCGTAATCTCATAAATATCCTCTGCTAAGTTTGTAAATACTCCGGTAGTGTTAGTAGCACTAAATCCTGTATTCGCTCCACTGATAGCAAAGTTTGCTACAAGTGAACTTGTAGATGTGTACGTTACTGTAATATCTTCTCCTGTGGAACAATCAATTGCCTTATCAACTGTAACAACTGGATCACTAATCGCATTGAATGCAGCAATGTTAACACTTGTATTTGCTGTACATCCCTCATCATCATAAACATCAATACTTACTGTACCCCCCGATGTATTTGATGTTGCAAAAGTAAAGCTGGTGCTATCCTGTGTCTCAACTGATCCAACTAATGGTGTATATGTAAATACTACTCTTACATACGTCCCACTTCCTCCCGATACATCTGCGGTATTAACCGTTACTAATGCTGCATCTACATTATTACCCGTAGTACAACCAAACTCAGTTACAATTGGTGTAGATGTAAAACTTACTGGTGGTAATTCTGTGATTGAAACTGGTGATGAAACTGTTGTACATCCATTACTTCCTGTAGCTGTTATTAAATAATCTCCTGGTGCTAAACCTGTAAATTGTATTCCTGTTGTCGTTGCATTATAAGTTCCTCCTGCTGTTAATGTTCCATTAATTTCGTAACTCAATGGTAATAAACCATTATCTGTAGTTGTCATCTCAATAATACCAGAACTGCTTCCGTCACAATTAGCATTATCTACTGCAACAGCCGTAAATACTGGATTGATAATTGGATCAATCGTAATATCTCTTGTGCGTGAACAAACTGGTGTGACTCCAACATCATAAACATCTACAGTATAAGTATCAGCGGTAGATACTGAGAAAGTAACAGTACTGCCCACAATCGCAACTCTAGCTACAACTGTTCCTGATCCACTATCTAATACTTCGTATTCATAGTTTCCAGAGCCCGAACTAATCGATAATTCAACCGTAGCATCTGGACTTACTGTACAATCTAATTTCTTCGTCTCTGTTAAACTAAACTCTAAGTTTGGTAATAATGTAATCGATGGACTTGGACTTGTACCTGGACAACTGTTGCTATCAACTACCTGAACTGTGTAGGTCCCTGCTGGTAAGTTTGTAAATACATTTGTCGTCTGGTTACGAATCTCTGTATTGGTCGCATCTAATAAAATATAGGTGTAAACTCCTGTTCCGCCAACTGCTGTTACAGTGATACTTCCGCCTCCCGTTAAATCACATACATTGTCATCTTTCAATAAAGTAAAGGTAACTGGAACTGGATCTGTAAGAGTTCTTGTAGCTTCAGCAACACATCCATTAGCATCTCTTACTCGTACAGTATATGTACCTGCTGATAAACCGCTAAATACATTGCTAGTTCCGTAAGCAGTGATAATCGTTGTTCCTGCTGCATCAGCTAACTCATATTCATAACTGCCCCATCCGTCTGTAGCATTTACTGTAATACTTCCATCACTTCCACCACTACAACTTACTGGACCATCAACTGTAGTAAAATCTAATGCTGCTGTTGGCTCATTAATAGTAACCTCTGGTGAAACTACTGGACAGAATGGACTATCTGTCATCGTAATACTTACATAGTAGCTACCTGCTCCTAAAGTGTTAACTGTTGTAGATCCTGTAACTCCTGTAGCAGAGGTCTCAACTGTATCATCTCCTGTAGCAACTGTACCATTTGTATTCATTACTTGGTAATCATATAATCCTGCATATGGACTACTTGTTGCAAAATCAAAAGTAATTGCCCCATTTGTATCTCCGAAACAAACAATATTGCTATCTAAACTAATATCTAAATTAAATACTGGCTCAGCACTCACCTGATGACTCGTCGTTAATACACAACCCGTAGCTGGATTGGTAACCGTAATCTCATAAATATCCTCTACTAATCCTGTAAATACTCCAGTAGTGTTAGTAGCACTAAATCCTGTATTCGCTCCACTGATAGCAAAGTCCGCTACAAGTGAACTTGTAGATGTGTACGTTACTGTAATATCCTCTCCGGTTGAACAATCAATTGCCTTATCAACTGTAACAACTGGTAAACTTAATGCATTAAATGCTGCAATATTAACACTTGTGTTAGCCGTACAACCTTCATCATCATAAACATCAATACTTACTGTACCCCCCGATGTATTTGATGTTGCAAAAGTAAAGCTGGTGCTATCCTGTGTCTCAACTGATCCAACTAATGGTGTATACGTAAATACTACTCTTACATACGTCCCACTTCCTCCTGATACATCTGCAGTATTAACCGTTACTAATGCTGCATCTGCATTATTACCCGTAGTACAACCAAACTCAGTTACAACTGGAGTAGATGTAAAACTTACTGGTGGTAATTCTGTGATTGAAACTGGTGATGAAACTGTTGTACATCCATTACTTCCTGTAGCTGTTATTACATAACTACCCGCTGGTAAATTAGTAAACTGATTCGTCGTAATACTTCCAACTCCATTTGGATCTGGACTAATGGTATAACTCAATGGTAACAAACCATTATCTGTAGCTGTCATCTCAATAATACCAGAACTGCTTCCATCACAATTAGCATTATCTACTGCAACTGCCGTAAATACTGGTGTTATTGCTGGTTCAACTGAAATCTGTCTAGTTATAATACAGCCTGAGGTTACATCCGTAACAACAACTTCATAAGTTCCACCTGCTCCTACAGAGTGATCTGTAAAAGTATCAGTACCTGTTATACTTCCCGTTGTAGTAGCTGGATCTGTAGTTGGAGCAACACCGTTAATCGTATAAGTAAAATTTCCAGTTGCCCCTAAATTAGCTCCTGAAGTAACTGAAACTCTTATTAAAGCATTTCCAGAAGTACAGTCTAAATTTTGTTGAACTGACAAACTGAAATCTAACTCATCGTAAATTATAACGGGGACAATAGAGCTTGTACATCCGCTAGCATCACGAATTATAACATTATAATTACCAGCAGTTAAACCTGTTTCCGTATATGTAACATCCATTGTTGGAGCAGAATATGTAATTCCTCCATCAATAGAAAATTCGTATGGTCCAGTACCTCCGATTGTTTCTAAACCATTTGTAGTATCGATAGTTATACTCTTATTCGGACCACATGAATTAGAAGTAACATCTGCACCTTCTAATACGACTGGTGGAACAACTGTTAATGATTGAGGACCTATAACCGTTGTACATGAAATTCCGTTGCTATCTGTTATTGTAACTGTAACATCTACTGGCAAATTAATATCCGTGACATCTGCAAAAGCCACTTCAATTAAATTTCCTGTAATTGTAGCCGTAGAAGCATTTGTTAATGAAGATACAGAATACGAATATGGAGGAAAACCACCAACAACATTATCAATTCTTATAGCTCCAGGAACAGAGCACCCAATATTATTAATAAGTGTCAAATCTGCATCTATAGCTATTCCTTCTAGTATTTGTACATCTTCACTACCAAATAAACATCCTGATGGACTAGAGGTCGTTTCAATATAATATCTTCCTGCCGCAAGTCCTGTGACTACAATATCAGCAAAGCCTACTTGCGTAATACCAGTATAACCAACTACGGGAGTACCTGCATTGGTTGATGGATCTCTAACGTATAATGTGTAATCGAATGGATCTGATAAATCTCCAGAAGTATCATTAATTACAAAAGTAATAGCACCTGTATCTGATGGTCCACCAGCACAATCATTATTAGTAGCTGTTCCTGTAATTGTAACCCCTGGTGTAAATGTATCATAAACATCTTCATTATTTTCCTCGATACAACCAGAAGCGTCACGTACATAAAAAGTATATGTTAGACCTGGCGTTAAACCAGTAAATGTTCTTGTTCTTGTAGGGTCTGGTATTCCTGATGCATCAGCTGGGAACCAAATAGTTGGATCATCAATTGCAAACTCGAAAGGTCCAACTCCATTAATTGCTTCGACAGTCACACTAAACCCGCTCGCACATGTCGCTGGATTCGCTACTGGATCAACAATAAGACCTTCAACATTAAATGGGATGGTATAAGGAGCAAAAGTTGTTAAACAACGAACTGTTGCGCCATCTACAATTCGAATAGCTGGATTTACAATAGTTCCTTGATTGATTCCTGTAAATATAGGAGATGGTTGCCATGTAGTTCCATTATCTGAACTATACTCTAAAGTATAAGGTGTAACTGCAGGCACTCCAGTAAATTCAAAACCAAATAATGATTCATTTCCAACAAATGGTGTACCACATGTAGGTAAAATAGGGGCTAACGTTGCAGTTAATAATGGTGGATCTGTTAAAATTACAGATTCACTATCAGTACACCCTAAATCATCCGTAATACTTACAGTATAGTTCCCTGCTGACAAGTTTGTAAAAGTATATGTTGTTCCTGCGAAATCATTAACATTAGTAGTTGTAGTACCGTCTGTTATTGTTAAATCATGAGGAGATAATCCATTTGATATAGTCACTTCTATACTACCAGAATCTCCATTACATGTCGGTTGCGTATCAGTTAAAGATATAGAAACAGCTGTTACAGTATTAATTGTAACATTTGCCACAACCGTCTCACAATAACCAGTAGCTCCTGCATTATCTCTTACATAAACATCATAAGTTCCAGATGGCAGACTGATAGGATTTGTTGTATTAAAAGTTACGTCTGCTGGTGTACCTGCTCCAGTTGCGGTAACAGAGTATACATAAGATCCATCACCACCTAATGCATTCACATTAATAGAACCGTTATTACAACTTTCATCGATAACATCAACTGATGCTATAAGCTCATCATTAATAATTCTTACTAATTGTGTCGTAGTACATCCACTTCCGTCTATTACATCAATTGTATATGAACCAGCTCCTAAACCTGTAAAAGTATAAGTTGGAGTACCAGGTACTTGTGGCGCTCCTCCATTTAATATATATTGATAGTCGCCGTTACCAGATGTAATTGTAACAACTATTTCTCCATTAGTTCCATCATAACAATTTGTTGGAACAGCATCAAATATAACTGGAGTTATAGCGGCCACATTAATATTAAATACTGCGGATAAACAACCATTTGTATCTTGAGCTATAAGAGTATGTGCCCCTGCTGCTACATCTGTAAATGACCCAGTCTGGAATGCTCCAGTACCATCTAATTGATATGTGTAAGGTCCTGTACCGCCAGTAGCGGTAGGTTCTATTGTTGCACCAATAGCTGGATCACATGTTACGTCTTTCGTTATTGTAGCATTTGCTAAAACTGGAGTTGCTTCCCCAATATTTACAGAAAGTGTTCTTTCACAAGCCGCTGATGCTGCATCTGGTCTTACTCTAACGTCATATGTTGCGGCAGAAAGTCCAGTAATTGTAATTGGTGAAGTTGAAGTTGAAGTGTAAGTAGCTCCTCCATCAGTACTATATTCATAGGTACCTGAGAAGTTTAAAACATTTATTGTAAACTCTCCGTCACTTCCTCCGTTACACGTAGCATCCGTAATACTTGCACTAACTACTTGTGCCTGGAATTCCTGATTTGATTGAATAGTTACTATAACATCTGTTGTACATGAACTTCCGTAGTCAATTGTGATTGTACTATTTCCTACTGGTAAATTGTTAAATACATTTGAAGTCTGGGTACTTCCGCCTAAAGTATAAGTATAACTTGGGTCTGTCGGTGTAAGTGTTGCATTTCCACTTCCATCACAATTGTATGAAACACTATAACTAAATGTAGGCTCTGTTGGTAATGGTGCAATTACAATATCTGCTAAATTTAACTGACAGCCATTTGAATCGCGTACGGTTAAAACATAAGTACCTTCAGTTAAATTATTATAAACTAAATCGGTAGAGTAAACTCCATTTACTCCATATGTATATGGTCCTGTTCCTCCTGTAGCTCCTACGAAAGTGATCTCACCATTTTGTAAACAACTATATGACTGAGTTAAGCTTGCACTACTTATTATAGGATTTGGTGTTGCTATAGTAACACTTGCTGTAGAGGATATACATCCATTAGCATCTGTTACTACAAAATCATAATCTCCGTCAGCTAATCCAGTGTAATTACGAACAACATCACTTGAAGTTGCTGCTGGTATCGCTGTTCCTGTACTTGTAACAGTAACTGTATAGTCTGCAATTCCATCTGAAATATTGATACTAATCGAACCTGTATCGCCAGAACAACTTGGCTGTGTTGCAGTTGCAACAACACTTGGACTTGTAATCGATCCAACTGTAATCGTCTCTGTATAGGTACAACTTAATCCATCTCGTATCGTGACATCGTAATCTCCAGCTGTAGAAATAGCAAAAACGTTACCTGTCTGGAAAGAAGTAGCATCTCCTGTAGGTACAACAGAATATTCATAACTTCCATCTCCTCCACTTGCTGTAACTGTCACACTTCCGTCATTACATGTAACTGGTGTACTTGCAACTGTTCCTAATAATTGTGTATTGATTGTCTCTGTTGAAGCTGTTGATACACAACCAAATCCATCTCTAACTAAAACTGTAAATGTTCCTGGTGCTAATCCAGTAAACGTATAACTCGTTGCAGTTGTTGGACTTGGAACTTGCCAGCTTGCTCCGTTATCAATACTAAAATTGTAATCACTTCCTGATCCTCCTGATGCTGTAATTGCTATCTGACCATTTGTTCCATCATAACATGCTGTTGGAACAGCTGTATGTGTTGGATTAGTTGAAGGATTTACCGTAATATTAAATACTGCTGATAAACATCCATTTGTATCTTGAGCTATAATTGTATGAGCTCCCGCCGCAACATTTGTGAATGGAGTTGATTGAAATGCTCCAGCTCCATCTAATTGATATGTATAAGGTCCATTTCCACCTGTAGCACTCGGCTCAATCGTTGCTCCTATTGCAGGATTACATGTTACTTCTTTTGTAATAATACCATTAGCAACTACAACTGTTGGTTCTCCAATAGTTACCGAAAGTGTTCTTTCACAAGTTGAAGAGGCAGCATTAGGTCTAACTCTTACATCATAAGTCGCAGCGGAAAGCCCTGTTACAGTAATTGGCGAAGTACCTGTAGTAGTATATGTTGTACCTCCATCTGTACTATATTCATACGTTCCTGTAAAGTTTGAAACATTCATAGTAAACTCTCCATCACTTCCACCATTACAAGTAGCACCCGTAATACTATCAAAAAGTTGAGCTCGAAATTCTTGATTTGGTTGAATAGTTACAATAACATCTGTTGTACAGGAACTTCCATAGTCAATTGTGATTGTACTATTTCCTACTGGTAAATTGTTAAATATATTTGAAGTCTGGGTACTTCCTCCTAAAGTATAAGTATAACTTGGGTCTGTCGGTGTAAGTGTTGCATTTCCACTTCCATCACAATTGTATGAAACACTATAACTAAATGTAGGCTCTGTTGGTAATGGTGCAATTACAATATCTGCTAAATTTAACTGACAGCCGTTTGAATCGCGTACGGTTAAAACATAAGTACCTTCAGTTAAATTATTATAAACTAAATCGGTAGAGTAAACTCCATTTACTCCATATGTATACGGTCCTGTTCCTCCTGTAGCTCCTACGAAAGTGATCTCACCATTTTGTAAACAACTATATGACTGAGTTAAGCTTGCACTACTTACTATAGGATTTGGTGTTGCTATAGTAACACTTGCTGTAGAGGATATACATCCATTAGCATCTGTTACTACAAAATCATAATCTCCGTCAGCTAATCCAGTGTAATTACGAACAACATCACTTGAAGTTGCTGCTGGTATCGCCGTTCCTGTACTTGTAACAGTAACTGTATAGTCTGCAACTCCATCTGAAATATTGATACTAATCGAACCTGTATCGCCAGAACAACTTGATTGTATTGCAGTTGCAACAACACTTGGACTTGTAATTGATCCAACTGTAATCGTCTCTGTATAGGTACAACTTAATCCATCTCGAATCGTTACATCGTAATCTCCAGCTGTAGAAATAGCAAAAACGTTACCTGTCTGAAAAGAAGTAGCATCTCCTGTCGGTACAACAGAATATTCATAACTTCCATCTCCTCCACTTGCTGTAACTGTCACGCTTCCGTCATTACATGTAACTGGTGTACTTGCAACTGTTCCTAATAATTGTGTATTGATTGTCTCTGTTGAAGCTGTTGATACACAACCAAATCCATCTCTAACTAAAACTGTAAATGTTCCTGGTGCTAATCCAGTAAACGTATAACTCGTTGCAGTTGTTGGACTTGGAACTTGCCAGCTTGCTCCGTTATCAATACTAAAATTGTAATCACTTCCTGATCCTCCTGATGCTGTAATTGCTATCTGACCATTTGTTCCATCATAACATGCTGTTGGAACAGCTGTATGTGTTGGATTAGTTGAAGGATTTACCGTAATTGTTGTAAAATCTGTTGAAACACATTCAAAATCAACTGGAACACAGGCATCTGGACAAGAAGCCCCGTCATTCTCACCGGAAGGTGTTCCTTGATACAACTTTACTCCTGAGGGATTAGATGTTGTGTAATCATCAACTCTAAATACCTCCCCTGTAGAATTACTGAAGATATACAAATCATTCAAGGCATCTGTAAATACACTTCCGAACCCGGAACCAGAAACTCCATCAATGGTAGTTCTGTTCACAATAATTGGATTTGATGATAAATCAAGTGTTAAAAGTTGATTACCTTTCGCTCCATATGCACTTCCACCAATAACTACTAAATCTGCAGCGCGATTTCCCCCCCAAGAAACATTAAAGATTTGTGCTTCTCGTGTTGTGACATTGATTCTTGCTAGTGTATTTGAAGTATTATTTACCCATAGATTTCCAGCTTGATCAAAAAATGCAATATTTGGTCTCCTTGTAAAACTCAGTGGAGCTCCTCCACTGGTAATTGGACCTAGAACGGTTGCAACACCATCTCTATCCATACGATAAAGATTATTTGTCACATCTACAATACCATACATGAAATAATCATTAGGACTAATTGCAAGCGAATTAGTTGAAACTGTTGGATTTGATACAAATTCGTTATTTCCTGTTATTGGATCAATAATTCTTAATACACCTGATATTAATTGATAAAATCCAGGAGTACAAGTTCCTGTTGCACCCCCACCAGAAGATGGTGGTGTTGCAGAACAATCACATGTACTACAGTCCCTGCTATCTTGAACAAAAACTTGGTAAGGTGTTGTACTGGGAGCAACGTTTGTAAATATATTTGAAGTCTGCCAAGTGGTTCCATCTAAACTATATTCATAAGGAGGGAATCCTCCTGTCGCAGTTGCCGTAATTGTGGCTCCTGAATTTGTAGTTGCACAGGTTGCTGGTGTTGTAATAATTGCAGTAACATCTAAAGGAGTCAAATCTGAAATAATTACCTCTCCTAATCTTACCGGACAAGAAATTGAAGCACTCGTATCTCTTATATAAATGTCATATGTATCCGCAACTAAATCTTCAATAATAAATGGTGATGCTGTTATAGGGATGTAATTGGCTCCTCCATCTACAGAATATTCATAATCTCCTCCTGTGAAGTTAGTTACAGTAATTGATATTGTCCCGTTTCCTACTGTATTACAATAGTTATCTGTACTTCCTGTAATACTTCCTGTAAACTCTTGATTTGGTTGAATAGTTACTATAACATCTGTTGTACATGAACTTCCATAGTCAATTGTGATTGTACTATTTCCTACTGGTAAATTGTTAAATACATTTGAAGTCTGGGTACTTCCCCCTAAAGTATAAGTATAACTTGGGTCTGTCGGTGTAAGTGTTGCATTTCCACTTCCATCACAATTGTATGAAACACTATAACTAAATGTAGGCTCTGTTGGTAATGGTGCAATGACTATATCTGCTAAATTTAACTGACAGCCGTTTGAATCGCGTACGGTTAAAACATAAGTACCTTCAGTTAAATTATTATAAACTAAATCGGTAGAGTAAACTCCATTTACTCCATATGTATACGGCCCTGTTCCTCCTGTAGCTCCTACGAAAGTGATCTCACCATTTTGTAAACAACTATATGACTGAGTTAAGCTTGCACTACTTACTATAGGATTTGGTGTTGCTATAGTAACACTTGCTGTAGAGGATATACATCCAGTAGCATCTGTTACTACAAAATCATAATCTCCGTCAGCTAATCCAGTGTAATTACGAACAACATCACTTGAAGTTGCTGCTGGTATCGCTGTTCCTGTGCTTGTAACAGTAACTGTATAGTCTGCAACTCCATCTGAAATATTGATACTAATCGAACCTGTATCGCCAGAACAACTTGGTTGTGTTGCAGTTGCAAAAACACTTGGACTTGTAATTGATCCAACTGTAATCGTCTCTGTATAGGTACAACTTAATCCATCTCGTATCGTGACATCGTAATCTCCAGCTGTAGAAATAGCAAAAACATTTCCTGTCTGGAAAGAAGTAGCATCTCCTGTCGGTACAACAGAATATTCATAACTTCCATCTCCCCCACTTGCTGTAACTGTCACACTTCCGTCATTACATGTAACTGGTGTACTTGCAACTGTTCCTAATAATTGTGTATTGATTGTCTCTGTTGAAGCTGTTGATACACAACCAAATCCATCTCTAACTAAAACTGTAAATGTCCCTGGTGCTAATCCAGTAAACGTATAACTCGTTGCAGTTGTTGGACTTGGAACTTGCCAGCTTGCTCCGTTATCAATACTAAAATTGTAATCACTTCCTGATCCTCCTGATGCTGTAATTGCTATCTGACCATTTGTTCCATCATAACATGCCGTTGGAACAGCTGTATGTGTTGGATTAGTTGAAGGATTTACCGTAATATTAAATACTGCTGATAAACAACCATTTGAATCTTGGGCTATTACTGTATGTACTCCCGCTGAAACATCCGTAAATGAACCAGTCTGAAATGATCCTGATCCATCTAATTGATATGTATAAGGTCCATTTCCACCTGTAGCACTCGGCTCAATCGTTGCTCCTATTGCAGGATTACATGTTACTTCTTTTGTAATAATACCATTAGCAACCACAACTGTTGGTTCTCCAATAGTTACCGAAAGTGTTCTTTCACAAGATGAAGAGGCAGCATTAGGTCTAACTCTTACATCATAAGTCGCAGCGGAAAGCCCTGTTACAGTAATTGGCGAAGTACCTGCAGTAGTATATGTTGTACCTCCATCTGTACTATATTCATACGTTCCTGTAAAGTTTGAAACATTCAAAGTAAACTCTCCATCACTTCCACCATTACAAGTAGCACCCATAATACTATCAAAAAGTTGAGCTCGAAATTCTTGATTTGGTTGAATAGTTACTATAACATCTGTAGTACATGAACTTCCATAGTCAACTGTAATTGTACTATTTCCTACTGGTAAATTGTTAAATACATTTGAAGTCTGGGTACTTCCGCCTAAAGTATAAGTATAACTTGGGTCTGTCGGTGTAAGTGTTGCATTTCCACTTCCATCACAATTATAAGAAACACTATAACTAAATGTAGGCTCTGTTGGTAATGGTGCAATTACTATATCTGCTAAATTTAACTGACAGCCATTTGAATCTCGTACGGTTAAAACATAAGTACCTTCAGTTAAATTATTATAAACTAAATCGGTAGAGTAAACTCCATTTACTCCATATGTATACGGTCCTGTTCCTCCTGTAGCTCCTACGAAAGTGATCTCACCATTTTGTAAACAACTATATGACTGAGTTAAGCTTGCACTACTTACTATAGGATTTGGTGTTGCTATAGTAACACTTGCTGTAGAGGAAATACATCCATTAGCATCTGTTACTACAAAATCATAATCTCCGTCAGCTAATCCAGTGTAATTACGAACAACATCACTTGAAGTTGCTGCTGGTATCGCTGTTCCTGTGCTTGTAACAGTAACTGTATAGTCTGCAACTCCATCTGAAATATTGATACTAATCGAACCTGTATCGCCAGAACAACTTGGTTGTGTTGCAGTTGCAACAACACTTGGACTTGTAATTGATCCAACTGTAATCGTCTCTGTATAGGTACAACTTAATCCATCTCGTATCGTGACATCGTAATCTCCAGCTGTAGAAATAGCAAAAACATTTCCTGTCTGGAAAGAAGTAGCATCTCCTGTCGGTACAACAGAATATTCATAACTTCCATCTCCTCCACTTGCTGTAACTGTCACACTTCCGTCATTACATGTAACTGGTGTACTTGCAACTGTTCCTAATAATTGTGTATTGATTGTCTCTGTTGAAGCTGTTGATACACAACCAAATCCATCTCTAACTAAAACTGTAAATGTCCCTGGTGCTAATCCAGTAAACGTATAACTCGTTGAAGTTGTTGGACTTGGAACTTGCCAGCTTGCTCCGTTATCAATACTAAAATTGTAATCCCCAGAACCAGTATTAGCCGTTATCGTAATCTGACCATTTGTTCCATCATAACATGCCGTTGGTACTGCTGTATGTGTAACTGTTGGTGGATCTGGAATAACAATTTCGAATGGTGTACAACCAACTTGGTTAACAGTCATGCTCACATTATCGATAAAGTTACCAACAGATATACTTCCTGAAGCAGTTGAAACGGCCTCAAATGCAATTATTGTAGTTGTTTGTCCTGCTGGAACAGTATAACTGCCAGAATAAGAACCCCAACCAGAAGTTCCATCTGACATGGTTTCAACTACAGTAGCTGTAGATAAAGTACCTCCAATTTTAACTTCGGCAACATCAACACCTGATCTACCTCTGTGATCAACAGACCAATTAATTACATCACCTTCACGGGTACAGAATTCTTGATAAAGCGAAGAAACTAAATTTGCATTTAATTCAGCAAATTGGTTTCCTTCTGACGCTGGGACTCCATTAAATCCTGACCTCCAAATTTCAATCCTATTATCTGCTGCAGTAGTTTCCCAGCCTGCAATTTGATTCTCATCAACAATTCTAAATGTTGTAACTGGTACACTTGTGTCCTCAAATCCTCCATTTTCAAAAGGATTGGTAGAACATCCACACTCTGTACAAGAATTCGCATCTCTAATATTGACTATGTAAATGCCAGGTGCTAAATTTGCAAATACTGTAGAAGTTTGCCAGTTAACTCCGTTGTCAATACTATATTCGTAAGGTGGAAAACCACCTGAACCCTGAACAGAGACTGTTGCCGTTCCTCCACTAATACAACTTGGATCAGTAGTTACTGTTCCTGTTACCTCTAATAAATCTGGTTCTTCAATAGTAACTTGACCTAAATTGATGTCGCAAAAAATTGAACCTGATGTTTCTCTAATAATTACATCGTACGTACCTGCAGCTAAACCAACAATTCTATATGGGTTATCTCCTGTAGTTGACCAACTTATTCCATTGTCAACTGATACTTCATAAGTAGAACCTGTTAAATTAGAAGCAGATACTTCTATTGTTCCGTTATCCGATCCATTACATGTAGAATCAGTACTCCCGAGGAGAGAACCTGTAAATTGTTGATTTGGAGAAATTCCGATTATAACATCTGTTGTACATGAACTACCATAATCAACTGTAACTGTAGTGTTACCGACAGGTAAATTGTTAAAAACATTTGATGTTTGTGTGATTCCACCAACTGAGTAAGTATAACTAGCATCAGTTGGAGTTATTGTTGCATTTCCTGTTCCGTCACAATTATAAACAACATTATATGTAAATGTTGGCTCTGTTGGAAGAGGATCAATAACAATATCGGGTAAATTTAATTGACATCCATTGGTATCTCTAATAGAAATTGAATAAATACCTTCTGTTAAATTATTATATACTAGGTCTGTAGAATAAACTCCATTAAGACCATAAGTGTATGGACCAGCTCCTCCAGTTGCAGCAGTAAAGGTAATTTGACCATTTTGTGTACAAGTATATATTTGTGTTAAACTCGCGCTTCCTGACAATGAACTAGGATTTGTAATATCAATAGGACCTACTGTATAATCACAGGTAAAACCTCCTTTAGTAGCACGTATATCTATTGTATAGGCATTTGGAGATAAACCAGTAAAACTATTTGATGCTCCATAAGTTACGCCTCCATCTATACTATATTGCAAACTATAGCCAATTAACCCAGGAGGTGTTGTAGAATTAACGGTAATACTTCCATCTGTTGCACCATCACAGCTTGGGTTATCAACTACGGTGGTGAATTGAAGCGGATCCTCCAAAACAACAGTTACCGCAGATGATACTTGCGAACAGTTGTTTGCATCGACAATAATAAATTCATAAGTACCTTCCTCACCGCTTGGAATCGTATAAGTTGTTCCTGTAAAAAACTCTGTAGAAGGAATATCTGAAACACTCGAATATGAAATTGATGTTCCTGACCCCGTATATGACCAAACAGCGAAATTATAACCTGTACCTGGGGTACCTCCATTTCCAGATAACGTGATAATGCCATCATTACAATTTATGTCTTTTGTTACAACTGCAGAAATATTCAGAGCTGGTGGAACTGTAAATGCAGACGTATCTTCGGAAAAACTACAGTCTGCTGTGGTAACTTGAACCGTGTAAACGCCAGACCCTGTCACAGGAAAATCTCTAGAAGTATCTACAGTTGGACCAAAAGTACTTACTACAGAACCTCCATTGGAAATAGTATAAGTGTAAGGGCTTGGTATACTGCTATTTATTTGAACATTAATATTTCCTGAATCCCCAGCACAAAGAATCGGGCTTGTAGTTACATCTACATCAATGTCTGTTGAGTTAATTGGATATCCTGGATAAGGATATACGCACGAAGTTGCATCATTCTTTATATAAATGTCATAATTTCCAGCAGTCGTAATAGAAAAAGTATTCGATCCTTGATAAGAAGAATCTGGAGGAACTGGACCACCCGCAGTAACTATTGCATATTCATATCCTGAAGGAACATTATTAATAGTAATACCTCCTGCATTTCCACAAATAATATCCTCCGTAACGATTGTCGGATTAATCGTTGCTTTAAACACATTAAAATAGTAACGATCAAAACAGCCTCCTGGCTCTGTTACTTCCAATCGGTATTGTCCTGCATCTGAAAAACTTCTAGTTGTAGCGTTTACATCTGTCGTTACATCTTCCCAACACAAGGCTGTTTGATTTGGACAACTTGGATCAGGATCTGGAGTACAACTTGAACTGAGTCTTTGCCATCTCACTGTTGTGGGCGCAGTTACACCCGTTATAATTTCCCTAGAATCAGAATCTCCACATAAATAAATTTCTACTAACTCTAAACCATTGTTAGGACATGTTAAAATATTATCACCAAAACTTGCAATTGGATTGGTTCCTGTTCCAAAAGGTGAAACTATAAAAGTTTCATTTGAAGTAACACAAGCCGCTGGAACACCAGCAGGATTTACTTTTGTAACTGTATAAGTACCTGGAGAAGTCACTATCTGTGTTGTTCCCGTTCCAATTATATTACCAGAAGAATCTGACCATTCATACGACGTAAAACCAGAACCTGGAATTAATTCCACTGATGGACCACATAATGAAACATTCTGAGTAAAACTACAGCCACTGGTATCTACCAGAAAGTTAGAAGTACCAGTAATTCCGAAATTACATGCATCAATTCCAGAAACACTTGGTGCATTATTTACAACCACTCCCCCTTGAATACCTTCATATCTAGCAAAAGCCTGATTTTCAATAACATTAGAACATACATCTCTCAATTGATTACAGTCTGAAACAACTTGCACATGTAACCTAATATTATGTATTGATCCTCCTTCTTCAACAAGACTATCTGGAATCGTGAATTCTAATTCTCCTCTAAATCCATTGGCTAAAACTGGAGGATCATAGGTGTAGGTTACACCAGCTGGAACAGAAATATCTGAAGCTATTAAATCTACATTTACAGGAAGTCTATCAGTAATTACCGTATTCTCGGCATCATCCGTTCCAACATTTTGGAAACTTACATTATACCATAAATCACTACCTAAACCTACATTAGAACCTGCGATATTGTTACCTGCACCGTCGTCAATACTTTTAACCATTTGAATATCAGGTTCAATAATCTCTATTGCCATACCGATTAAAAACGGCCAATAAACATCCCCACCAGTAGTAAATCTAGCGTTCAGACTATTTTGATTATTTGCAATAACAGAATTAGACGGATTACTTAAGTTAAATAAATCTATATCAAAACCTAAAGTATTCTCACTGTCAGGATTTCTTGTTGTTACAAAATTATCATATTGTGTTATACTTCCATTAAAAAAGTTGTCTTGAGGATTCCTATTTGGCGTGGAAATATTATTATAGTTTGAAGATACATCTTGAACCTGTAAATTATCTCCTGAAATATAAGTATCACCTTCCAAAGTTGCAGTAAGTAACTGAGTTCTTACAGGTCCAGAGGGCACTGTGGTAAAGCCCGAAAAACTAATATCTGTACTATTAGACCCATCAATAGTTGAAAAACCATCAAAAATAGAAATATTTTTACTCGACTGTGTTGAATTTTCGTAAACAACAACTAATACCCAACCTGCAGCTCCTCCTAAACCATAGTTAGCATCCCATCCTGTAGTAGCTCTGATATTCGCAGCATAATAATCTCCATTTGGATCGGATAAATTTTGAAGATCTGTTGTTACATCTTTAAAACAAACGTAAGGCCTTTGTGTCGGTGTACCATTGTCATATATAACCTCATCAGCACTTATATCTTGATAATCTCCTCCTGGTAATCTAAATTTTATATCTCTGTAATCTCCAGGTCTTGTTCCTTCGCTCTCCCATGTTTCATATGGAAAAACTCCTGCCCAATAAAGCCCTGCATAAACTACTCTTGAACAATTTGGTAAATTTAAAGTTGACTTTGAAGATGAAAATGTGGAATTGAAGCCAGAAATACCTTCGATATCATCAATATCAATATAATCCATAAAAAAGTTACCGTTATTTATAACGTAGTAACCTCCAAAATAGTCAATAACTAAATCCGAATCATACGGATCATCTGGGGTAAGATTGGTTGTTAAATCAGAACCAACAATTAAGGTCTCAGGATCCACAAAATTAAAGTCCCAAGGAGAATTTTCTGTATCTCTGTTCAGGATATTATTTCCAACGAAAGTAATATTACCCTGAACATTTATTCCACCTGCAGTTAATCTTTGGGTAAAAGGTACATCTGGTTTTCTTAATAATGATCTATCGACCTTTTCTTTATATGCATTTGTCTTAAAACCACTTCCCACGGGAACTTTATTAAGAGCTTTCTTTGTGGTTCTATCAATTTGGGCAAATGATAATATAGAACCTAAAAGAAATACAAATAGTGTAAGTATTTTTTTATTCATTTTTGGGGATTTGAATATTATTTTTTACTCTTTTTAAGGTATGAAAAGAAATTTATATAAAAAAAATTTAAACTGGAAACTATATGAGATGTTCGTTATTTAATTTCAATTATATTCTTTCTATCATAGTATTTACCTTTTAAATTATTATTATACTGTTGAATAGCTTCTGCTCTATTATCCGTTTTTAAAATGTAAACGTGTCGCATCCCAGTTTCAGGATTGATAAAGAAATCTGCATTAATCCCGTCACTTTCAAGCTCGTCCAGAAATCTATCTGCATATGCTTTTTTACTAAATACATTCACCACTAAATAATACCCTGGAGGAATCTCTCCGGTAGGATTTTTCATGGCACGCACTCTTGCCGGTGGCTGAGATTTTTTCTCCTTATATGTTTCACCTTGTGCTCCTAGGGTAATTTTCATTACATACACTTTATCTCCACCTTTCTCTTTCTTGATTCCTAAATCATTATCAGCATCTTCTCCCTCAGTTCCTTTAGTTGTGCCGTTAATTTCATGTTTCTGATCTTCTGCATCTTCTTTTTTACTATGTCTATCAATGTAAACAACATACACATTATACTTGGGATCTTTTACATATCGTGCATTGTATTTATTTCTCTTATTTCTATTGTATTTCTTAACCTTATCCTGAGCTCTCTTAAGAGATTTATATTGTTCAATAGCGGTATAATACATTGTGCCGGCTCCTCCACCTGTTCTAATAATTGCCTGTTCTCTCCATGGTTTAGTATTTCTTCTTGGTAAGGATTGATCTCTATCAGCTCTTGGAGTTCTTGCTGGGACCTCTTTAATTCTCTCTTTACTAATAGGTTGATTTTGAACCAACTTCAATAACTCATCTACTTTTTTATGTAAGCTATTTAAAGAATCTTGAGCCATTTTTAACTCATCAGATAGGTCATTATGCTCAGGATCTTCATAATTATTTCTTCGTCTATCAGTAATCTCAGGCTTCTCGTCTTCTGGTAATAATATTGTTACTTCAGGTTTTTGTCTAGAGAATCCTCTTCCTCTATTCCTACCAAAACGATACAAGATACCAACCTCATTAGTACCTCCTAAATTATTCTGATTCTCATACGAAAAACCAATACCTAAATTTTTTGTAAGATTAATTCCAATACCAGCATTTAGTCCAAATATTTTATCGTAACCAAATTTAACCCAACCAGCCTGAGGTAATTCTAACAAAAGATTCCCTGCATAAGAAAAATCATCTTTTAATCTGCGTGCTACACCTAAACCTCTTAAAGTCATATCCTTTAATAAGCCTCCTGTATTTTCAAATCGATAAGTATAAGCAACGTGACCAGAAATGGTCTTATCTCCAAAATCTGTTACAAACTCACTAGATTTTAAATTAAAATCCCCTAAGTTTTCAAAAAATAAACCTACATCTAAATCACCAAACGACATTGTAGCTGCAGGCTGAAAAACAACAACCGGTTTATCTTGATAATTATTAACTAAAGGATCATCTCCGTTCGTGAGAATTCTTGGATTATCTAAACTTCTTCTACTATAAAAAAAGTTAAAACCAAATGTGAATTTTTTATTTCCTCCTAATTTAAGTTGGTAGGCATAATTTGCTACAGCTCCAAAATCTTTAAATACTCCTATCTCTTGTTGAAAAACTGCAATACCTCCTCCCACATTTCTCCTCATTCTACCCGAATAACTTACAATATGAAGTCTTGAAGCATCTTGAAATTCTATATTTGAACTTCTTGAAATTGCTTCAATTGTAGCAGTCTCTCTATGCAATATTGAAAACGTAGGAACTGTCATAAAGTTATTAAACTGCATAAAACTTCTTGACGAAAAACCATTATACTCATCTTCACTTACACTTACCTGAGCTTGGCATGTAAAATGAAGTAATGCAAATAATACAAATAAAGTAATGTTTTTTACCATATAAATTATTGTAATATTGAAATGGTTCCTGCCTTAATTAAGTTATTTTCTCTTATAACTTTAAAGTAAAATAACATCCCATCTCTTAAATTATTGTCCTCTGGCCAATTATTTTGATAATCGGTTGTATTAAGAACCTCTTCCCCTTTTGAATTAAAAATTAGTATCTGTACATTTGTTTGAAAAGCAAATCGATTAGGTAATTCCCATTTATCGTTAATCCCATCTCCATTGAACGGTGTAATAATATTCGGTATAACTAATTTCCCATCATCCTCAACCACATTGACTTCTCTTTGAGCTGTACATCCACCAACTGTTCCAATAACTATATAAGTCCCTAATGTATTTACCTCTAAGGTTTCGTTAGTTGACAATAAATTTCCTGCTTCGTCATACCACTCATAAGAGTCAGCTCCACTGGCTTCAAAAGTTACAGAACCTCCAACAGGAAGTACGGCGTTAGTAGATGGACTCACCTCTAGAACTGTATCATCAAATTCCACAATTTCTACTTCAGCTATATTAATTTGACACCCAAAGCCATCTAAAGTCACACTATATGAACCTATTTCTGATACCTCAATATTTAGAGGATCTGAAACTGTAATAGGAATACCATCTTTAAACCATGTGTAACTATATCCAGTAAAATCTGTAATACTTAGGAATATAGATTCTCCTGGACAAAGTGCATTTGATACGGAAGAAGAAACTATCTGTACCTCTCCCACACCTAATAGTATATCTAAAATATTTGAATCAGCAGACAACGAACCCACTTCTAAATTCAAATAATATTCATCATTTTCAGCATATGAATTTACATTATATAAAATTGATTCAGCATCAGTTATAGTAGTTCCGTTTTTGTACCATTGGAATCTCATTATAATTGCACCAGTCGAATCAGGAGACAAAAGCTTATCTATTTTTTCTTGTGATACATCATACTCATTATCATCAGTAGCTATAACACTGATACCAACCATAGTCAACTCTGTTGAAGCCGAAACACACTCATCATAATCAGTGCCTGATCTAATAGTTACAAACATTTCTTTTACTCCTAGAATTTCCCGAATATCTGACAACACTGAAACTGGACAATCCCCTCCTGATTCTGTAACTTCAGCATAATATTCACCCGGACCAGAAACATTTAATGTATCTCCTGTAGCTCCAGGAATTTCTCCATTTGCATCAAACCACTTAATATCTACTGGACCAGAAGCTTCATGCGTTACAGTTAAGGTGAATTCTTCACTTGGAAAAACTATTTCAGTAGGATTTCCGCTTATTTCCACAGGGAAACCGGCATCAGACTTTTGCTCTAATGTTACATCCTGAGATCTACTAGAACATCCAGAGATTTCTATTTCTAAATGATAAACTCCAAATTGATCACTTGTTGGAGTCGTGTAAATGGGAGTATAATCAGGTAAACCTGTAATTTCATTACCATCTTTAAACCATTTATATATAAACGAAGGGTCATCTATACTTGCAATTAAATCATAAGCCTGATCCGCACATAATTCTACAGTATTGTCTCCCTGAATTGTTATGGAAGACGAATTTACCACTCTCGCAATAACTTTATTAGATATTACAGCATCAGGACAACCCCCATAATTAATTTCTGCATAATACTCTCCTGGTTGTGTTATAGTCAAAGAAGAACTAGACTGAGAGGTAATTGGTGTGTTATTCCTGTACCAAATAAACTCAACATTAGGATCTGTTAAATTCAAGGAAACAGTCTCAGCAACTCCGTTACACAAAACTAAGTCGTCGTTGAATTCATTTAAAATTAGGGGCTCTGAAGAAATACGATACATTTCAAAAGGATCCGAAGGAGGACTTTCAATATTTGGACTATTAGCTATTACTTTTATTCGATAACTAGTTCCAAATGCATCATCAGGAACACTAAATGATCCATCAACAGGATTCGTTGGAAAGGTGTTAACATTTGAATCTGTAATACTAAAAATCACAGGTGGATTCGCTCCAAAATCTCCGTTCTCATCAGAAATAACAACATTAAATGTATTATTTGTATCAAAAAGACCATCCCTAAAAACAAAACTGAAGTTAAAATTATTAAACCCATCGGAACCACATGCAGAAGAAAATCCTAAGATAGGTTTATCAATAGTTTGCCCATAAATATTAAGGCTTAGCAATAGAATCGCCAGCTTGAGAATCAGTTCTAGATTTGTTTTCAAGTACTTACACATAATAGATGGGGACTATTAAAATTAGGCACATTCTGTACCTAACGTACAAATATATTTATTTTTTGTTAAAAGCCTAATTAATTTTCCCGTTATTCGGTGTCAAAACACTATAGTTATAAATATTCCGTTAATTTAGCAGACTTATTATATTTTTTACCAATAATGCTGATAAAAATCACTTCTATTATAATTTTTTTCTTGACTGTTATTGTCACTTCTCAAGTTGCAGGAACACGCTCTTTTGCTTTCTTAAATACAACTACAGACGCTAGACAAATTGCACTAGGTGGTAAAGTCTTAACATTAATAGATGATGTGGATCAACCAAAATGGAATCCTGCTTCAATTAATATAGATTTAGACCGTAAACTTTCTGTTAATTATACAAGTTATTTAGCTGATATTTCTATTGGATCGATTTCATACGCACATCGTTTTAATAGACACTCACCTACATTTCATTCTAATATTACTTATATAAATTATGGAACTCTAATACAAGCAGATGAAGAAGGAAATGAAACTGGAACTTTCGGAGCAAGTGATGTTGGAATATCATTTGGATATGCTTATCAAATACCTAACACCAGCATAAGCATTGGAGCAAATGCCAGATTAATTTATTCTTCAATTGCCTATTTCTCTTCAAGTGCTTTTACAGTAGATTTTGGCGCTATCTATTATAATATTGAAAAACCTTACATATTTTCTGTAGCTTTGAGAAACATTGGAACACAATTATCAACATTTAACGGAATCTCTGAAAAAATTCCTTTTGAAATAGCTATTGGAGGGTCTTACATGTTGGAGAATGTACCAATCCGCTTATATGGAACAATAGATAATTTACAACAATGGAATATCAGTACAGCCAACCCGTCTAATTCAATTTCTGATTTGGAAGGTAATATAACTGAAGAAGAAATTTCTTTTTTAGACAATGCTTTTAGACATATTATTATCGGCGCCGAATTATTCCCTAAAAGAGCAGTAAACTTGAGAGTTGGATATAATTTTAGAAGAGGAAAAGAATTACAAGTTCAAAACGTTCGAACTTTTGGAGGTATTTCTTTTGGATTCGGATTACGCATGAATAAAATCAAACTTAATTACGCCTATTCACGTTATCATTCTGCATCTAATGTAAGCACATTTGGATTAACTATTGACTTTAATAAAAATTACAGAAGAAATATTTCTACAAAATATTAACTTAATTATCTTTGTTGCCAAACTACCATATGAGCAATAAAAAGATAATTATAGCCATTGATGGATTTTCCTCTACAGGAAAAAGTACCATAGCGAAACAACTTGCAAAAAAATTAAATTACATTTATGTTGACACTGGAGCAATGTACAGAGCTGTTACATTGTATGCAATGCAAAATAAAATAATTACAAACAATACTTTTGATCCACAAAGTCTAATCAGCGCTTTACCTCATATTAAATTACTATTTAAGTTCAATTCTGAATTAGGATTTGCAGAAATGTACTTAAACGATTCTAATGTTGAAAAAGAAATTAGAACTATCGAAGTTTCTAAACTCGTGAGTAAAGTGTCCGAAGTTCCTCAAGTCAGAAAAAAATTAGTTCAAGAGCAACAAGCAATGGGTAAAGAAAGAGGAATTGTAATGGATGGAAGAGATATTGGTACGGTGGTATTTCCTGATGCTGAACTAAAACTTTTCATGACTGCCTCCGCAGATAAAAGAGCAACTAGAAGATATAAAGAATTAATAAACCGTGGTGACGAAGTAAACTATGAAGAAATTCTTCATAACGTACAAGAACGCGACCATATAGATTCTACAAGGAAAGACTCTCCGTTAAAAAAAGCTGATGACGCTGTGCAGTTTGACAATTCGGATATGGGACTAACAGAACAATTCGAAAGAATAATGAGGCTTGTAAATGATAGACTCTAAATATTTTTATAAAAAAGTAAAATTAGCTACTTTCATCGCTTTTATAATTTAAGCCTTTTTTGTCTTAATCATTAACAATCTGATAAACGTTTAAAGTTCTAGCTTTACATTCATTATATATTAATTTAAAATAATCTTGTTAGAATAAAAAACATTAAAAGGAAGTTGTAAAACCTCAAGATATGGCTGAATAACTAAATCAAAAAAATATATGTTTTGAGGGAAAAATTTGATTTAGTAATATCACTTCATCAATACTCATTTCAAAAAAAATCAGTTAGCATATTTTTAAAAAATTATTAACAAGCTCACAAAAAAAGAGGACTAATTTGAAATGACTCCTCTTATTTGAAAGTTGATTATTCAGTACTATAACTAAATAATTTTCAAATACACGATTCTCAGCGATTGGAAAATGTTATTCTATTTCGTTAGAGTTAACAGAATATCTTCTCCATTTATCTAAACATTTTTGTATGTCGTCTGGAATTTCAGAATCAAACTGCATAAACTCTCCTGATGTTGGATGAACAAACCCTAAAGTTTTTGCGTGCAAAGCTTGTCGTGGTAATACCTTAAAACAATTATCTACAAACTGTTTGTATTTTGTAAATGTGGTTCCTTTTAAAATTTGATCGCCACCATAACGTTCATCGTTAAATAAAGTATGTCCAATATATTTGAAATGCGCTCTAATTTGATGGGTTCTTCCTGTTTCTAATTTACATTCTACTAAAGTAACATAAGTAAATCGTTCCAAAACTCGGAAATGCGTTACAGCAGGCTTTCCAAACTCTCCATCAGGAAAAACAGACATTTGCATTCTATCTTTTATACTTCTACCAATATGTCCTACTATTGTTCCTGAATCTTCTTCCACGCTTCCCCAGACCAATGCATGATATAAGCGCTCGGTTGTTTTATCAAAAAACTGTTTAGACAAATGTGCCATGGCATACTCAGTTTTAGCAACCACTAATAAACCACTTGTATCTTTATCAATTCGATGAACTAATCCAGGGCGTTCGTTACTGTTCTTTGGTAGATTTTCTATATGATGAATTAATCCATTTACCAAAGTACCAGTATAATTTCCATGTCCGGGATGAACAACCATTCCAGGCTCTTTATTTACCACTATTACATCATCATCTTCGTAAACAATGTTTATCGGTAAATCTTCAGCTACCAATAAATTTTCATGTGGTGGATGTGCTAAAACAACACGAACCATGTCTTTCGGCTTTACTTTATAATTCGACTTTACAGCCACATCATTCACCAAAATATTCCCAGCTTTTGCTGCTTGCTGAATTTTATTTCGTGTCGCGTTTTCAATAAAGTTCATTAAAAATTTATCCACACGCAACGGCTCTTGTCCATCATTTGCGGTAAACCGGTAATGTTCGTATAATTCAGAATTCTCTTCCTGTAAATCGTGACTTTCCTCCTGCATTTATGTAAATATTCTTAAATTCTTTAACTCAGACACACTAATTCCCCTTTCCGTCACCTAAAATTAAATTAATTACTGATTTTTTGGGCAACTTATCTCCCAAGCCAACTTGTTTTCCTTCATGTTTCAATCCTCTTACAACATCCTTTCCTATATCTGGAACATAAGTAAAATTCTCTCCTACTAAAAATCCAATCGAGACTAAATGAGTAATTGCTTGTCTTTTTGTTTTACCATTTAAATCCGGAATTGAAACGTCTTTATATTTTGTTGGATTTAATGTTAAATAAATTTTTCTTTTTTCTTTTACAAAGTCACCTGCCTCAGGATTTTGTTCAATAACCGACTTCCCAGGATAATCTGGATTATAACTAGCACTATCAATAACTACATAATCCAAATTCAATTCTTCAAGTTTTTTATCAACCTCCAACAACCCCATTTTATTTAAATCTGGAACTTGAATTTTTTGATCGTGATTTGTTGTAAAACCTAACCACCATTGTAATAAAAAAACGAACAATAATAATCCAACAATAGCTAAACCTACTTGGATAAAAAACGTTCTACTTTTTAAAAATTGAATAAACTTCATAATCTATTTTTTGTAAGATGAAACAAATGTACATTAAAAATAATACTAAATTAAAAACAGCAGATTTTAAAATACTTTTTTTGGTAAGTTTGTAATATCAATTAATCGTAATGAAAAAAAATATCGCCATTATTATGGGAGGCTACTCATCAGAAGTAGCGATTTCTATTAAAAGTGGAAATGTAGTTTATAAACATTTGAATACTGAAAAGTATAATTCATACCGAATACATATAGTAAAAGAAGGATGGTTTTATATTGACTCTGATGAAAATAAACATTCCGTTAATAAGGATGATTTTTCAATCGAAATTAACGGAAACAAAATAATATTCGATTGTGTTTTTAATGCTATTCATGGTGCACCAGGAGAAAACGGATCTATTTTAGCATACTTCGATTTACTTGGAATAAAACATACTTCTGCTCCATTTTACCAAATGGCATTAACTTTTAATAAACGTGATACATTAAGTGTGCTACAGAAGTACGATATTCCAACTGCCAAATCAGTATACTTAAATAAAGGAAACTCTTTTAATCCTAATGAAATAGTTGAAAAAGTTGGATTACCTTGTTTTGTAAAACCAAATAACGCAGGTTCTAGTTTTGGGATATCTAAAGTTTATGAAATACATGAATTAGATGATGCTATTAACAAAGCATATCAAGAAGATTATGAAATTCTAATTGAAAGTTTCCTTGAAGGAACTGAAGTTTCTGTAGGTGTTATTGAGTATAATAATGAAGTATTAGTTTTACCAATGACAGAAATAGTTTCTGAAAATGACTTCTTTGATTACGAAGCAAAATATGAAGGTAAGTCTCAAGAAATAACTCCCGCAAGAATCTCTTTAGAAGAGAAAGAAAAAGTTGAATTAATCGCTAAAAAAGTATATGCAGTTTTAAACATGAGTGGCTTTTCAAGATCTGAGTATATTTTAGTAAATGGTGAACCACATTTCTTAGAAATGAATACTGTACCTGGCTTAACAGAGGAAAGTATACTTCCACAACAGGCCAATGAAGCCGGAATTTCCATGAGTGAACTTTTTGATAACGCAATACAAAATCAACTAAACTAACCATACATGAGACGTGCTATTTTCCCAGGATCATTTGATCCAATTACCTTAGGACATTTCGATATTATTGAAAGAGGTGTTACACTTTTCGATGAATTAATTATCGCTATCGGTATCAATGCTGATAAAAAATATATGTTCCCTTTAGAAAAAAGAAAACAGTTTATTGAAGAAGCTTTTAAAAATGAACCTAAAATAAAAGTGGTTACTTATGAAGGTTTGACGGTAAATTTCTGTAAGGAAATTGGAGCTGATTTTATTTTAAGAGGATTACGTAATCCTGCTGATTTCGAATTCGAAAAAGCCATTGCTCACACTAACAGAAAACTATCAGAAATTGAGACTGTGTTCTTATTAACATCATCAGGAAAAAGTTATATTTCTTCTTCTATTGTTAGAGACGTTATTAGAAATAATGGTGATTATACTGGTTTAGTTCCTGATTCTGTAAGAGTATCGTAATTTATTACAACTATGAAAAAGCAAATTTTATTTATTCTTTTCCTATTTAGCATAACAGTTTTTTTTGGACAAGAAACTAAAAACTATATAGTCGGAGATACTATTTATTATAAATCTCAAAAAATTTCTTTATTAAAAAGCGATCGATATGCAGTTATTAGAGAAATTAAACCAAAATCAATTTTAGTAGATCTTTATTTTCGCCATAATGATACAATTATAAAGGATAAAACTACACACATAAAAAATCTTAAAAAATTAGAGTCTAATGGTAAAACCATAACCTATTACAGATCCGGAGAGATTCACAGTAAAGGAAATTACGTCAAAGGTTATCGAGTTGGGCTTTGGGACTTTTACCTTAAAAATGAATTATTAAACTATACGGAGTTTTATAAAAGAGAGAAAAAAAACTATATATCTTCTAAGATTATTGACGCTTGGGATTTAAAAGGAAATCAAACTGTTAAAAATGGAAGTGGTACCCTATTTCTATATCATCCAAAGAATACAGATATTATTGAATTTGGAGAATTAAAGAATAGTAAGAAAGTAGGAACCTGGCAAAAGAAAGATTCAGAAAGATTAATTTTTGAAGAGAATTATGAAAATGATAAATTGACGAAAGGAAAAAGTTGGGATAAACAAGGGAAAAAATACAAATACAAAAAAATATTTGAAAGAGCTAAATATCTTGGAGGCCCTAAACAGATTAATAGATTCATTGCAAATAATTTTAATGTGCCAGATACCTTAATAAAAAGTAATTTTCATGGAAGGGTTTATGCTTTATTCAAAATTAGTAAAGCAGGTAAAGTAACTAATATAAGAGTCAAAAAATCTACGCACCCTGATCTTGAAAAAGAAATCAAACGTGTATTACAAAAAATGAAAGCTTGGAAACCAGGCAAAGAAAGAGGTCAACTTGCTGCGACTAATTTTACAATCCCATTCGTTTTATGAAAAAACTTACAATTCTAGCTCTTCTAATAGGCTTTGCGTGTCAAACAAAACAAGAAGTTAATTTCACTACAGTTTTCGAAAAATCTGAAGGAACTGAAACACCAGTTTATAATGATGTAATTTCCTATTACAAAGACTTAGCTTCGAGTTATTCAGAAATATCATTATTTGAATTTGGTGAAACCGATAGTGGAAATCCATTACATTTAGTCGTTTTTAACGCAAATGGAACAATCACTAAAAACGAAATTAAAAATTCTAAAAAGAATAGAATTTTAATCAATAATGGTATTCATCCAGGTGAATCAGATGGGATTGACGCTTCAATGATGATGCTTAGAGATATTGTTCAAAACAATTCTCTTCGAGAAGCTTATAAAAATTCATTAATATGTGTAATTCCTATTTATAATATTGGAGGAGCTTTGAACAGAAATTCCCACACCAGAGCAAATCAAAATGGTCCTAAAGAATATGGATTTAGAGGAAATGCACGAAATTTTGATTTAAATAGAGATTTTGTAAAACAGGACACAAAAAATGCAAAATCTTTTGCTGGAATATTCCATACTGTAAATCCAGATATATTTATTGATAATCACGTGAGTAATGGAGCAGACTACCAGTATACAATTACACATTTATTTACACAACACAATAAGTTAGGTGGTGAACTTGGACAGTTTCTTGAAACGAAAATTAGACCATATTTAGAGACTTCATTGGAACAAAAAAATATACCAATTACTCCTTATGTAAATGTTTGGGGAAGTACTCCAGATAAAGGTTGGTCTCAGTTTATGGATTCTCCTCGTTATTCAACAGGTTATACTACTCTTTTTAACACTTTTGGGATGATGGTTGAAACCCATATGTTGAAACCTTATAAAATTAGAGTAGAACAAACTTATGAGTTAATGCTATCTATGCTGGACTTTACAGAACAAAACTCTAAAAAAGTTAAAGACTTACGTAATAATGCGGTTCGTAATATAATTGATAATAAAATATATCCTATTAGGTTTTCTGTAGATAGAGAAAATCCTTCTCAATTTAAATTTAAAGGATATGAAGGTTCATATATTGATAGTAAAGTTACTACTGGAAAAAGATTGTTTTATGATAAGTCAAAGCCTTTCGAGAAGGAAATAAATTATTACAACAACTTCAAAACAACTAAAGAAGTTGTAATTCCTAAAGCATATATAATTCCGCAAGGTTGGGGTGAAGTAATTGATAGATTAAAAGATAACCAAATTGAATTCACTCGATTTAAACAAGATACAATCTTAAGTGTTGAAGTTAATCATATTAAAAACTTTAAAACGCTTAGTTCTCCTTATGAGGGGCATTATTTACATTACAATACTGAAGTAAAGTCGTCAGTTCAAGAAATTCAATTTTCCAAAGGAGATTATTTAATTGCAACAAACCAAAATGGAGTTCGATATTTATTAGAAACTTTAGAAGCAGAAGCTGTGGATAGTTTCTTTAATTGGAACTTTTTTGACACCATTTTACAGCGAAAAGAAGGATTCTCTCCTTATGTTTTTGAAGATAAAGCAGAAGAGTTTTTAAATTCAAATCCTTTATTAAAAGCGGAGTTCGATACTAAAATAAAAACGGATACCACATTTGCTAAAAACCCAAGAGCACAATTAAACTGGGTGTATATGCAAACACCACATTACGAACCGGCCCATATGAGATTACCTATTTTTAAAATTCAATAACCTCCAAAAATGAAACATTTATTAAATAATGATCCTCAACTTCCAGAAAAAATAGAAGTAATATTAAATCAAGATGATACATTAACCAATATTCTTTTAGTGATAAATATTATAGCGAGTATTTTTGTCGCTTATTATATTCAAGAAAGAATTGAAAAAAAAGCCAAAGAATATGAAGTTAAAGCTCACGTTAAGAAAAATATAGCTGATAAAATCATAAAAATAATTCTAGAACTTAATTCAACATTCAGCGCTTTATGCAAAAAGAATTTATTCAATGATAGTATTACGCCTGATGATATAAATGAGTTGGATAAATTGATAATTTCTGAAGAAGTGATCTTTTTATCTAACAAATCAAAAGAAAACATTAAAAATTTTAGAGATTATCTATTTGATTTAATTGAAAGACCTGAAAAAAAGAATATAATGCAAGAAAAAAGTTTTTTTTTCTTACTAAAAAAAAGCTTAGATGAGCTCTAAACTTATAACACTACCAAAAAGATTAACCATAAATTATTTAAACGAATTTATTCAAAGTTTAAATTTTGTTTTTGACTTAATAGATGAAAGGAAACCAAGATTTTTCCTAAACTTCGAAAAAGTGGAAAAAGTGGATATTGTTGGAGTACTAGTTCTGTATAAGTTTATCGAATTTTCAGTTGAAAAAAAATGTTTCTACAATCCATAAACAAATTTCAACAACGAAAGCTTTCCAATTTCTAAATTAACAGAAAAATTTGGCTTTGAGAACTATATAAATGCTTATATCAGAAATAAAAACTTAGACAATGAGTTAAAAAAATTAAAAGTAGAAACAAAAGATAATTTTTTAATTGCACCAGAGGTTTTAACTAGAAATAATTCTAATAGCAAAAAAAAATTCGATATTAAATTTAAAGAAACTTTAGATGCCTTTTATGGTAATGAATATAATAAATTTATAGAAGCTGTTTTTCAATGTGCGGTAGAAATCTCATCCAATTTCCTAAACCATGCCGTACTTGATACTAAATCAATTATACTCGCTAGAGGGACACAAGGAAAAGTGGAAATAGCATGTGCTGACACAGCTAATGGATTACTTCACACATTGAAATCTTTAGAAAAATATTCAACTTTTAATGAATCTGATTTGATGAGAGAAGCTTTTAAAAAAAATGTAACATCAAAACCAAGTTCTAGTCATATGGGGTATGGTTTATGGCTAATAAAAGAAATACTTAATAGATATGATGGTCATCTAAAAGTATTTTCATCAAACTATTCCTTTACCTCAAGATATGGTAAAGAAAAAATATTAAGATCTCCTAAATGGGTCGGCACTATTATTTATCTTAGTATTCCAGTAAAAAATGGTATTAATATTGCAGATATCTTAATTGAGAATAGAAGGTTAGATACTATTAAGCCAAAAATAAATTTCTCAAATTGATAAAATTATGATACAGATAGAATTAAATAAAAAATATGGTCCTGTAATTTCTGATGAAGAGAGCAAGCTTATTTATGATGAACTTATAAACCTTATAGATAATAACAAAACCGTTAAGTTAAATTTTAAGGATATAATCACAATGTCTACAAAAAGTGCTAAAAGAATTTTTGGAGAAATTTATTTTAAAATGAAGCCTGAAGATTTTTATAACCGTATAATAATTGAAAATGCTTCTAGTATCCTTCAAGAAATTATTTATGACTCAATAATTAACTACTCTGAAGGAGAAAATAAATAAAAACAGATACCACATTTGCTAAAAACCCAAGAGCACAATTAAACTGGGTGTATATGCAAACACCACATTACGAACCTGCTCACATGAGGTTACCTGTTTTTAAAATTTCTAATTAATGCGTTACGCAACTATTTTACTTTTCTTTTCACTATTCTCTTTACTTGGTTGTAAGCAAGAACAAAAAGCAAAAGAGCAAAAACCTGCTGTAGAAATAATTAAAGAAATTAAGAAAGATTATTGGGAAAATGGTGAATTAGCCACAGAAGGAGTTTATATAAACGGAAAAGCCAACGGCCAAATGAAATGGTTTCATGACAATGGTTTTCTTGCTGGAGAAGGTCCTATGAAAAATGACAAAAGAAATGGGCTATGGAAAGTATATAATCGTGAAAATGGTAAATTAAGCGCAGAAGGAAGTTTTAAAGATGACTTGAAGCATGGAAAGTGGAAAATATTTCATGAGAACGGAACTCTGTGGAAAGAACAATTTTGGGACTTAAATAAGATAATTACAGAACAGGAGTTCAGTCAAACTAAAACACAAAATCAATAGTATTGGCGTATGAAAAAAATAGTAGTCAAACGTTTTTTAGCACATTTTAATTTACTTCCTTTAGTAGAGCAATTGAATTTTTATCGTCAAAAATTTAAAAACAAGGAAAGTAATAAAGCCTTCAAAAAAAATAATCCTGACGTAAAGTTACCTCCAGACTTTTATATCTATGAAACTTTTCAACTCAACTATGAAAAGTTCTATACAAATGGAATTCCAACGGCTGAATGGTTAGTAGATCATGTTTCTGAATTTAAAAAGTTAGAAAATTCTAGGATTCTTGACTGGGGTTGTGGTACGGGAAGAATATTACGCCATTTACCAATAATTGCAGGTAATACGAACGAATATTTTGGATGTGACTATAATCCTAAATATGTAAAATAGTATTCTGAAAATATATAATATTGAATGTACACTAAATCTAGTTGCTCCTGCTCCATCTTGTCAAATAGGTAATTCGATTTAATTTATGAAATGTGAGCATTCACATATTTCTTTTTGTGTAAGTACAATTGGCTCAAAGAGCTTTACAGAATTAAAAAACCAAATGGCATGTTATTCTTTACCATTCAAAGGTATACACAGCAATTCGATTTATATGAAAAAGACAGAAACCGATTGTTCTTATTCCTAATAAACAGCTTCTTTCGTGAAGGAAATACCTAAGAAAATAAATTAGACGTGTTGCACCATATTTTAGAGAGAAATAACCAATGGAAAAACGCAATAAACTTGTGGGAATTAAAAATAAAAAGTTCCTGAAAAATCAGGAACTTTTTATTTAAAATTTATATTCATTCAAAGGTTTTGGAAACGCTTCTGGATTTGCAGCTAAATGATATCTTGGATCGTCAACATCTTCAATTATTACATTATGAAATTTATCACTAGCCTTATACATTAACACTTTACAATCTTCACTTAAGTGTTTTAATTTAATAGTTTTTCCAGCAGATTGATACTTCTCAACTAAGACAAATAATGCTTCTAATGCAGAATGATCTGAAATTCTACTTTCCACAAAATCGATAAGTACATTATCAGGATCATTTTTTACATCAAACTTTTCATTAAAGGAAGAAATACTCCCAAAGAAAAGAGGTCCCCAAATTTCATAAACTTTGGTACCATCTTCTCTCATTCTTTTGCGAGCTCTAATCATTTTAGCATTCTCCCAAGAGAAAACTAATGCACTTACAATAACACCGGCAATTACGGCTATTGCTAAATCGAAAATAACCGTAAGTGATGAAACTAAAATTAATACGATTAAATCTGCAAGTGGAATTTTATTAGCTATTCTAAAACTACTCCAAGCAAATGTTCCTATAACCACCATGAACATAACGCCTACTAAAGCTGCTATTGGAACTTGTTCAATTAAAGAGGAAGCAAATAGAATAAACATCAATAAGAAAACTGCAGCTGTTATTCCAGAAAGTCTTCCACGTCCACCGCCTTTTATATTAATAATAGATTGACCAATCATAGCACAACCTCCCATTCCACCAAATAAACCAGTAATAATATTAGCTCCTCCTTGAGCTAAACACTCACGGTTTGAGTTTCCTCTAGTTTCAGTAATATCATCAATTAAATTTAATGTCATTAAACTTTCAATTAATCCAATAGCAGCTAAGATTAAGGCATACGGAAAAATAAATGTGAAAGTTTCAAAGTTTAAAGGAATTTTAGTGAATGTTTCTAAAACTGGAACAGGAAAACTACCTTTTAATCCTTCTCCTCCACCTTCTCTAATAAAAGATCCAACTGTAGCCATATCTAATCCACCAAAAATCACAATAGCAGAAACTACTAATATTGCGATTAATGCTTCTGGTAATTTTTTTGTTGCTTTAATTTTTGGTAATCCCCACATAATTAGCATTGTTAATCCAACAAATCCAATCATTAAAAACAATTCTGCTCCTTGTAACCAAATTTTTTCTCCAGAAACTTTCTTGGTAAACATTCCCAATTGAGACAAAAAGATAACAATTGCCAAACCATTTACGAATCCCATCATTACAGGATGTGGAATTAAACGAACAAATTTACCAAGTTTAAACACTCCAGCTAACATTTGTATAACTCCCATTAATATTACCGTTAAAAACAAGTAATACAAACCAAGATTCTCTCCTGCCGCTACCATCGCATTTCCTTCTGCCACTAAATTTACCATTACAACTGCTAGTGCACCTGTTGCTCCAGAAATCATTCCTGGTCTTCCCCCAAAAATCGAAGTAATTAAACCAATCATAAAAGCTGCATATAATCCCACTAAAGGATCAACACCTGCTACAAATGCAAATGCTACAGCTTCTGGAACTAATGCAAGTGCAACTGTAATTCCAGATAAAACATCATTTCTAATATTCCCTACTCGTTTGGTAATAAACTCAGCCATAATTGTTTTCTTAATTTTAAAAGAGCGCAAATATAGATATTATTTCAACGTTAAAGGTTTCTTAAAGTTTAATTTTGCCCTGAGGCATTTTTGTACTACTTTTGAATATTGAAACTATCATGCAAATTGATAGCATAAAATGAGCAGAAAAACACTACTTACTTCTAAAGAAATCGAAATTATTCTGCATCGACTAGCGTGCCAGCTAATCGAAAATCATAACGACTTTTCTAATACTGTTTTGATTGGTTTACAACCAAGAGGCACTTTTTTAGCTGAACGCTTAAAAATGATTTTAGTAAAAGAGTATGGCATTGAAAATCTTAAATTAGGATTATTAGACATTACTTTTTACCGTGATGATTTCAGAAGGAAGAATGAACCTTTAGAAGCTACTCCAACAAAAATTGATTTTTTGATTGAAAATAAGAAAGTCGTCATTATTGATGATGTATTATACTCAGGAAGAAGCGTAAGATCAGCATTAACGGCATTACAAGCTTTTGGAAGACCAATAAGTATTGAATTGTTAGTCTTAATAGATCGTAGATTTAGTAGGCATTTACCTATTCAACCAAATTATCGGGGAAGACAAGTAGATGCTATTAATGAAGAAAAAGTATTAGTAAACTGGAAAGACACACATTCAAAAGACGAAATATACTTAGTACCTAAAAACTCTAAGAAAGAATAATAATGAAGCAGTTAAGTGTAGAACATTTATTAGGAATTAAATATCTAAACAAAAATGATTTAGAGCTAATATTTGAAACCGCAGCTCATTTTAAAGAAGTAATTAATCGACCGATTAAAAAAGTTCCTTCTCTTAGAGATATTACGATAGCTAACTTATTTTTTGAAAACAGTACGCGTACCAAATTATCCTTTGAATTAGCGGAAAAACGTTTATCTGCTGATGTAATCAACTTTTCTGCTGGACAATCTTCTGTCAAAAAAGGAGAAACTCTTATTGACACAGTAAACAATATTTTATCTATGAAAGTTGATATTGTGGTTATGCGTCATGGAAATGTTGGTGCTGGAGTTTTCCTCTCAAAACATGTTGACGCGAAAATTGTAAATGCTGGTGACGGAACGCATGAGCATCCTACTCAAGCCCTTTTAGATAGTTTTTCTATGAGAAATGCTTTAAACTCTAATTTAAAAGGAAAAAAGATTGTTATTGTAGGAGATATTTTACATTCAAGAGTAGCGTTATCAAATATATTTGCCCTTCAATTACAAGGAGCACAAGTAAAAGTTTGCGGACCAACTACTTTGATTCCAAGATTTTTATCGAGTTTAGGTGTTGAGATAGAAACAAACTTAAAAAAAGCTCTTGAATGGTGTGATGTTGCAAATGTATTACGTGTACAGCATGAAAGAATGGATATTAAATACTTCCCTTCCACACGAGAATACACACAACTTTTCGGTATTAATAAAGAAATATTAGATAATCTTGGCAAAGATATTGTTATAATGCATCCAGGACCTATTAACAGAGGTGTTGAATTAACAAGTGATGTAGCAGATAGTAAACAGTCTATCATACTTAATCAAGTAGAAAACGGAGTTGCCGTAAGAATGGCTGTTATTTATTTGTTAGCGCAACAAATAAAAAGATAGTTATTATGAAAATCGAACATAAAGAAGGATATGTATTAATTAGCTCTGAAGAATTTTCTTTCTCAGAATTTTTCACTTTTTTTTCTAATCAACATAAAGATTTAACAAAAAACAACGTTATTATCAACATTTCATCGAATCTTGTTGCAAATGAGGAGGAAATTTCGTTATTTTTGGAATATGCTGATATACATCGAAAAAACGGCACATCTTTTATTGTTGTATATCAAAATGTTGACATGGATAAGTTCCCTGAGATATTTAACATTGTTCCTACATTACAGGAAGCAGAAGACGTGTTAGAAATGGAAAATATTCAAAGAGATTTAGGTTTTTAATGATTAACATCCCCTTAAAATATGATAAAAAAACTACTTTTTATCCTTACTATTATGTGTGCTTCATTGCTTTTTTCACAGGAAAAATCAGTGAATAAATTGGTGGCATCACCAAATCCTTTTTACAATTCAACCACTATAACTTTTAACTCAACTACCCAACAAGAAGTTTTGATTAGTGTTAGAAATATACTTGGAAAGACAGTTTTTACGAAGAAAGTTTCAGCTCATCGTGGAAAAAATGAGCTTCCTTTTAAAAGAAATGATTTAAGTTCAGGCATGTACATCTACGCAATTCAAACCGGAAAAGAAGTAATTTCTAAACGTTTTGTAATTAGATGAGTTTAAAATTAACAGTATTAGGCTGCCATTCAGCCACACCACGAGTAAATGCACATCCCACCTCGCAGTATTTAGATATAAATAACAGACATTTTTTGATTGATTGCGGTGAAGGAACACAGCGTCAAATGCGAAAATATAAAGTAGGATTTTCAAAAATTAATCAGATTTTTATTTCTCATCTACACGGTGATCATTTCTTTGGTTTAATTGGTTTACTTTCAACTTTCGGAATATTAAATCGAGAAAAGGACTTGCATATATATGGCCCCAAGGGTATAAAACAAATTACCGAATTACAACTAAAACTATCAATGTCTCATGTGAAATATAAAATTGTATTTCACGAGTTAACTTCTACTACAAGTGAATTGATTTTTGAAGATGATAAAGTTTCTGTTCATACCATACCTTTGAATCATAGAGTGTATACTAACGGTTATTTATTTAGAGAAAAGCCCAAATCAAGAAATCTACATTTAGACAATATTAAACAATACGATGAAATCGAAATTTGTGATTATCACAATCTTAAAGCTGGTAAAGATTTCATGTTGCGTTCGGGAGAAATAATTGCTAACGAAGAATTAACAATTGCTCCTGAAAACCCTAAAAGTTTTGCATTTTGTAGTGATACAATGTTTAAACCAGATATTATACCTATCATAAAAAATGTTGATATTTTATATCATGAAGCAACTTTCTTAAAAGAATTAGAACATCTTTGTGAAAGGACAAAACATTCTACAGCTGAACAAGCGGCAATTATTGCCAAAGAAGCAGCCGTAGGTAAATTAATTATTGGACATTATTCAAGTAGATATTCCGACATTGAACTCTTCAAAAAAGAAGCTCAAACTGTTTTTCAAAGTGTTGAATTAGCAAGGGTTGGAGGAGTTTTTACTTGTTCTTCAAAAGTACCTGCACACGTTTAATTACTAGTTTTTCTGTTATATTGATTTTGTTAAGAATTCGTTAAACACTGTTAACGGAAGTAACGAAACTCATCTTCCTGTAGTCTTTTATGCATTGAAGAACTACAACAAATAACATAAGAAATGAGGAAAATTTTATTATTACTTGTATTAGCCTTAAGTACAAGTACAATTGCGCAAATGAAAAAAGAAAATCTACCCAAACCAGGGAAAATTTCAGGAAAAATTATAGACAAATTATCGAAAGAACCATTACCATATGTGAATATTATCATTCGCGATACAGCAAAAAAAGTTTTAACAGGTGGTATCACTGATGAAAAAGGGATATTTAACGTTCGTAAAATCCCAGAAGGAAAAAGTATTGTTGAAATACAATTTATAGGATACAAAACTGTAAGCAGAGATATTATAATTGAATCTAAAAATAGAAATATTAAATTAGGCACCATCACACTAGAAGAAGATTCTACAACACTGGAAGAAGTTGAAGTTAGAGCTGAAACATCAACGGTTGTGCAGAAAGTAGATCGTAAAGTAATTAATGTTGGTAAAGATTTAACCTCTGCCGGAGCAACAGCCTCTGAATTATTAAATAATGTTCAATCGGTTAGTGTTGATAGCCAAACTGGAAATATTAGTTTGAGAGGAAACGAAAATGTTCGTGTATTAGTTGATGGAAGACCAACAAATATTCCTGCCGCTCAATTACTAAAACAATTGCCTTCATCTTCGATAAAAAGTGTTGAATTAATTACAAATCCATCTGCTAAATACAACCCAGAAGGAATGAGCGGAATTATTAACATCATTCTAAACAAAAATGCCAATATGGGATTCAATGGTTCAATAAATACTGGTATTGAAACTGGACATTATGTACGTTACAACGCTTCTACAAACATGAACTATAAGACGGGAAAAGTGAACTTCTTCGGTAATTATGGCTTTAATGGTGGTGATCGTTTTAATTTTGGATTTATCAACAGAGATGGAGTAAACTTTCAAGATTTTTTATTCAAGAATGAAAATGAATCTCATTTGTTTAAAATTGGAGCTGATGTATACATTGATGATAGAAATACTTTTTCATTCTATACAACTCAAAACTGGTCGGTTAATAATACAAATGGTAGGGTTTTAGTAAACGATGCTTCAAACACATTAATTAGCAACGCACCTAACAGACAAGATAATAATGGTCATAACCAAACTTACAATGTAAACTTTAAACACGATTTTGACAAGAAAGGTCACAACATTGAATTCGAATCAACTTACTCAGTAAATGATTCTCCACAATTATTAGTGAATAATGATTTATTGAATCCAACAGATAATGAATTAAATTATTTCAATGATATTAATAATGAAAGAGATAACATTTTAATCAATTTAGATTATACGAACCCAATTTCTGAAAAAGGAAAATTAGAATTAGGATTAGAATACCGTGCTGACGGAACTGATAACACAAATGTGACTAACCAAGCTAATTTTAATAATTCCTCGTTTAGCTATGACAGAAAAATCTTTTCTGGATATGTAAATTACGGTCATACATTCGGTAAAGTAACGATGCAATTAGGAGCAAGATTAGAACAATTTAATATTGATGGAATTTTCAACGTAGAAACAATTGAAACAGAAACAGTAACGGATGATATATTTACCATTTATCCATCAGCTTTTTTCACATATAATCCATCTGAAAAGAATCAATTTCAATTAAGTTATAGTAAACGTGTTGATAGACCAAACATTCAACAAGTTAATCCAATCAGAGAATGGAGTACGCCTTTAATTACTTCAGTTGGTAATGAGAACTTATTACCTCAATTTACAAATTCAATTGAAGTAAATTATACAAGAAAAATTAAAGGAGGTTCTATTACAGTAGGAACATTTTACAGAAATATTAATGATGTAATTTCTAGAGTAACTTATAAAGATCCAGCTGATCCATCAAATATTCGTCAGATTTTAACATTTCAAAACTTTGATGACACTGACGCTTATGGAGTTGAGTTATCTTCTAACTACAGAATCGCAAAATGGTGGAGAGCAAATGCAAGCATGGATTTCTATTCTCAGAAGCAATTTGGAATAGCTGACTTATCAAATCCATCGGCACCTAGATTAGAGGTGCAAAATGAAGTGTTTAACGCTAGAATCAGCAACAGTTTTACAGTTTCTGAAAGGTTGAGATTACAATTATTTGCGATGTATCGTGGTTCAGTTGAAGATATTCAATGGAAAGTTGACCCTATGAAAATGGTAAATATAGGAGCTAATTATACCGTATTCGGAGGTAAAGGAAACGTGACATTTAGAGTTAACGATATTTTTAACACTATGCAGTTTCAATTTGCATCAGATAATCCATTCACTCAAAACGGAAAATTTAAGTGGGAAAGTAGAACTGCTTACCTAGGATTTAACTACAGATTTGGTGGTGGTAAGAACAAAGCTAAATCAAGAAGAAGAAGAGACAATAATGAAAAAGAAGAAGGTGGTGGATTCTTTTAATTGAAGGGTAAAAGATTAGTTAAATCACCAAAGAAAAGCCGAAGTATATACTTCGGCTTTTTGTTATTTTATTTTAGTTATTCCTATATTCATAAATCTTCCATTTAAAGTAATTCCAGCATTCAATACGTATCGTATACTGATTTGATCATTAGCATTTAAATTATACATTAAAACACCTGTTCCACCCCACCAGTCTGTTGATGGTAAACTTGTAAATCCTCTTGTTAAGTATCCCATTAATCCTCCATTTCTAAAAGCTCCAATAATATACTTCGTATTTCCTGCTGGCATATTAGATGTAGACAACTCAGCACTAATTAAATAAATTCCTGCTTCTGAAACTCTAATAGTACCATCACTTATAACAGTATATAAATCTGAATCTATGGATTGTACATGAGACCCGTTTATTGGAAAGTTAAAGTATGTATCCGTAGCATTGGGTAATGTGTAACCACCAGTTCTATTTAAAACTATTGTATTTAAAGAACTTGGTTCATTCAAAGGATTCCATTCAGAACCATTAAAATAAAAGAATTTCTTATCATTAGTACTATAGGCAATAATACTTTCTATTGGATTAGTTATTGCTTGAATTTGAGCTGTTGTTCCACTTGGAAAACCAGATACAGGTACACCTGGTAATACCTGTGAGCTTAATGTCAAAGAACCAATTAATAATAAACTTAACAATATTAAATCCTTCATTTTAACTAAATTTCTTAAAGAAGATAAAACTTTTCAATCTTATATCAAAAAAAAGAAGTTTTTTCTTTGGCTTTTTTAGAAGTTATTGTGATCTAATATAATTCCAGCCAACTGTAATAACTGTAATTCAGCATTTTTTGCGACAAACTTTGCATTATTTCTGCTTAACTCAGCATTTATCAGATTAACTTGAGCCTGACGAAAATCAATAGAAGAAATTTGACCAAGTTTAAACCTTTCATTTGATCGTTCAAAATTCAACGTACTAGTTATCACATTTTGTTCCTGAGCTTTTAAAGCAAATAACCTATTTTGATATGTTTCCCAAGCATTATTTACATCTCGATCTAATTGATCTTGTAACTGTGCCTTTCTAATTTCTTGATTCGCTACTGCTATTTTAGCATTTTTCACATTCGTTCTTGTTCTACCTCCATCAAAAAGATTCCAGGTTAAATTAACCCCAGCACTTAAACCAGTTTGTGTATTGCTAATTGGACTAAAAGCATTCGTTGCATCTCCTGTATTTCTATTCCAGGCATAAGAACTTGTTAAACCTACATTTGGCATCCAACCAGCTTGATTAATTTTAACATCTAACTTACTTAACTCAATATTCTTTTTTGATTGTAATAAATTAGCATTTTTATTTCTCGCTTCTTTTGAAATGTCGGCCAAATTCATCTTAAGATCATATAAAACATTTGTATCAACCATTACAGCAGTATTTACATCTCTTCCTAAAACTACATTTAAATCACGCTTCGCATTGTTCAATTGCCTTTGAATATCGATGTAACTTATGCTATCGTTATTAACATCAACTTCTGCATTTAAAACATCAAGTTTGGTTCTTTGTCCATAATCAAAACCATACTTTGCTCTCTCTAATCTCTTTTTTGAAATAGTTAATGCTGCTTTCTGAGTAATTTCATTTTCAGTTAATCTACCAACTTCATAATAAGCTATAAATAAGGTTATAATAGTATTTTCCATTACTTGACGAGCTTGCAATTCAGATAAGTTGTAACTTTCTTTTAAACGCTTAAAGGTATTTTGCCTACTGAAACCATTAAAAATGACATAATTTAAACCGATAGATGCATTGTAATTTTCTGACTCTGCACCGGCTACAGAATTCAAAGTTCCATCTTGAAATTCAATATCTGTATCGTTATTAGTATATCTCGCTCCTACATTTCCCGTAATAGAAGGTAAATAACCACTATTGTATATACTTTTATTATTTTCTGCAATAGCAAGATTATTCTTTATCACTTTTATATCAAAGTTGTTAGCCATGGTTAATTCGAAGGCTTTTTGTTTACTTAAAACTTCTTGTGCATAAAAAGTAGTACTAATCAAAAATACGCTTAGTGTATTTATTATATGTTTTCTCATCATTTTATCTTTTATGCTAATTCTTCGTTTTCTGATTTTAATTCTTTTATTGCTCGTTCCACTTCTTCTCTCTTTGGTTTTACTCCTTCCCATAACCAGAAGAAATATACTTTTGTATAATTAGAAATTGATAATAAAACTGGTAATGTTAACAAGGTTAAGAAAGTCGCAATAACAATACCATAAGCAATAGAAATTGCCATTGGAATTAAAAACTGTGCCTGTCTACTTGTTTCAAAAATTAACGGTGCTAATCCTGCTACTGTGGTCACTGTAGTTAAGAAAATTGCTCTAAATCTTGATCTTCCTGCTTCGAATAAAGCATCTTCATATTTCATTCCTTCTTTTAAGAAACTATTGAATTTACTGATGAGAACTAATCCATCGTTTACCATGATTCCAATAAGTGCTATAATCCCCAAAAGTGAAAGAATGTTTACAGCAAAGCCGTGAATGTAGTGACCCCAAGCTACACCGATTAAACTAAATGGTACCATTACTAATAACATAAAAGGTTGACCATAAGAACGGAATGTAAATACAATTACGATATAAATTAATAATAAGATCACAGGACCAACTAATGTAGCAGAATCAGAAACCTTTGAAGCTTCTCTATTTTGTCCTTCATACAAAGCCGTAACAGATGGATATTTAGCTTTAATTTGCGGCATTATTCTCTCTTTAATATCAGTAAGAACATCTGTCGCACTAGCCTGAGCATCCTTCATATCGGCATCTACTTTAATTTCTCTTTGCCCCTCTAAATGATTTATTGATATTTCACCTCTTTCAATTTCATAAGTAGCAATCTCGTTAAGTGGAACTCTCGCCCCTGTTAAAGTTACAATTCGCATATCGTCTAAATTCTTAATTGAAGATCTTTCATTTCGTTCATACCGAACCCAAACTTTAATTTCATCCTGTCCACGTTGAAAACGTTGTGCTTGCCTTCCAAAGAAACCACTGCGAATTTGAGACATTACATCATTTAAGGTCAAACCTAATAAATACGCATTGTCTTTTAACTTTATGTTTATTTCTTTAATTCCTTGCGGATCATTGTCAACAACATCCTTTAATTCTTGATTCTTATTGAGCTCCTCTTTCAATTCGGACTTTGCAGCCTTTAATTCCTGAATATTGTTACTCAATAAAGAGACAGAAACAGGACTTCCTCCAAAATTTCCACCCGAACCAAACGATAATGACTCAACTCCATATACCTCTCCTACTCGATCTCTAATTTCATTTGTAATCTCTCTAGAACCGAAAGTTCTTTCCTCTCCTGGTAATAAATTGATTCGCAAAGAAGCTCGGGAAGAACCTGGACCAATTTGCTTCAAAACATTTTCAACAACAGGTTCTCCTTCAACTGCATATTTCTTAGTAAATTCTTTTTCTACTTCCCAAACTTTATCTTCAACTACTGAAATGATACTGTCTGTAATTTTCTCACTTGTCCCTTGTGGCATTGTTAAATTTACGGAAACACGATCACTGGCGATTGAAGGGAAGAAAGTTCCTTTAATAATACCTCCTTCAAATGCTCCCATGGTAATCATCAATAAAGAAACTGGAATTACCAATCCGAAAAATTTAAATTCTAATACGAATTTAAGTGCTGGTGCATAAATTTTATCTCTCATAAAATTCATTACTTTTTCAGCATATTTATTGAATTTATATAGTTTTTGATTTCTATCTAACGATTTAGAATGTGCAACGTGAGCAGGTAAAATAATTAATGCTTCTACCAAAGATAAAATTAATGTTAATGCAACCACTGTTGCTACTTCGCCAAAAAACTCTCCAATATCTCCATCTAAAAAGAAGAATACTGAAAATGCTAAAACGGTGGTAGTTATTGCAGAAATAATAGGTGGTACTACTTCCATGGTTCCATCAATAGCCGCCTGAATTGGATTTTTTCCTTTTTCAAAATGATGATATATATTCTCAGAAATTACAATACCATCATCTACTAAAATTCCAATTACGATAATCATTCCGAATAATGACAATACGTTGATTGTGATATTAAAATATCCAGCCAACATAAACATTCCGAAAAAAGCTACAGGTAAACCAGCTGCCACCCAAAATGCTAATCGAGGACGCAAAAAAAGTGATAAAAATAACATTACCAACAACATTCCTTGCCAAGCATTTTTAAATAATAATTTTGTACGCTGATTTAAAGTAATTGAAGAGTCACGTGTAATTTCAATCTTTATATTTTGATGTTCCTCATTAAACTTCTCGATATATTCATTAATTTTTTCAGCAGTGCTTAATAAGTCCTCACTATTTGTATTACTTACTTGAACACGAACCGCTAAATTACCATTGTAGTAATTTCTATTGGGTGTTTCGTTCCATATATCTCTTACAGTAGCTACATCTTTTAATCTAATAATTCTTCCAGAAGCATCTGCTCTTACCACCAAGTTATCTAACTCGTCTCCATAATATGACCTATTATTAGCTCGGATTAAATATTCTTCAGCATCTGTTTTTACCGATCCACCTGTTGTAAGAATATTTGCTGATGACACTGCATTTGCTACCTGATTAAATGTTAAATTATAGGCTAATAAATCATTCTCTCGAACTGCTATTTCAATTTCTTCATCTGGATATCCCGAAATAGATATCTGTGAAATTCCATCGAGTCTTCGAATATCACTTTCAATGTCTCTCGCTATAGATTTTAAAGATTTTAAAGGAACTTGATTCCCTGTCACAACAAAACTAATAGTTTCAGCGATATTCTCTCTTTTTGCAACAACCGGTGGTTCCATTCCCGTTGGGAAATTAGGAACTTTATCTACTGCATTTTTGACATCGGCTAAAACAACGTTAATATCATACTCTTTTAACGTTTCTACAGTAATACTAGCTGCATTTTCAGAGGAGGTAGAAGTAACTCTATCAACACCAACTAATCCTTTTAAATTATCTTCAATCTTTAACACAACTCCTTCCTCTATTTCCTGAGGAGATGCTCCGGGATACACTACATTAATTGTTATAAACTTAGCTCTTGTTAATGGAAAGAAAGAAGATTTCAGTGTTGAATATCCAAAATAACCTAAAATTCCGAATGCAAGAATAATTATGTTTACTGCAACCGGATATTTTATGAAATATGCTATTATTTTTTTCATTTCTTACTTTTTATCAGATTGTTGTTTCTCCGAAAATATTTTTACAGGCATACCAACATAAGCTCCTGCAATGGATTTAGAAACTATTTGCTCTCCATTGGTAATTCCTTTAACAACTACAGAGTTCTCATTAAAATGAACTGGATTAACAGTAATAAGATCTAACTTATCATTCTTTACTACATAAATAGCTTTGTTTTCAACCAATAACTTTCTGTTAAGTTCGAAAGCTTCAGGAACAGATTTTGTAGTTACATTTGCTTCTAAGTACATTCCCTCTCTTAAACCCTCACCTTTTACTTCAATAAATATTTGGATTGTTTGTGAAGACTGATCAATCTTTCCGTTTATCCTGGTAACAGTACCTTTCCAACTTTTGGTTTTCTCAAGATTAAATAATTCTACGCTTTTACCTTTTACTAACATATCTGCAAAACTCGCACTCACAGACAGTGGCAATTCAAATACAGAAGTATCAATAAACTCTCCCATTTTCTGACCTGCTCTTACCAAAGTTCCATCGGTTACTAGGGCTTCTGTTAAAACCCCACTAAATGGTGCTTTAATATTGTATTTACCCAAACGTACTTCCAGATTCTTTATGTTATAGTAAGTTACATAGATATTCTTTCCAGAAATAAAATACTTTTCTTTAGATGTTTTTGCCTTTGGTAGAGACTTTAAAGTGTTATTAATATCAAAATTCTGCAAATATGCATTCCAAGTTTCAAATGACTCTGGATAATCTAAACGAAGATCTGGCATAACGGATGCAATCAAATTTTGTAACGAACTCCTTTGAGATTGAAGAGAAGCATAAAATTCTTGATTGTTAATTTTTAATAAGGTTTGTCCTTTTTGATAAGCTGTACCGACTCTAAAATCCTTTCCGGTAGTTTGTAAAACTCCTTGTACTTCAGAGTAAACATCTACTTTATTTTTGGCTATTAAGTTTCCATTAGCGGTAATTTCAATAGGAATTTCTGAGTTTTGTGCAACATCAACAAAAACCGTTTTCTCTATTTTAGTTGCTTTAGAATTTGGGTTTTTCTTACTATTTTTAAAGAAATTATACAGTAAAAATGATAAAGCCAAAATGGCCAGTCCTGCTCCAGTAATGATTAGTTTTCTCATATTAAACATTTAGTTGCTATTACAACCTTTTATTGATTTTGATATTAGGTTTTCTTGTACTTTTTTTATAACTGCTATAGTTAAATTGATTTCTTCTTCAGAAATATTTTCCTGTAACGCGGTAACAAACTTTTCAATAATTGGCAGAGATTCTTTAAATAAAGATTCTCCATTCTTTGTTAAAAAAACATGATTGATTCGTTTATCCGATTTCGATGGTATTCTTGCCACAAGATTCTTCTTTTCCATTGTATTCACTAATCTGGTGAGTGAAGTTTTATCTCTACCAGTTAAAAAAGCGAGTTCTTGTTGTGCTACTCCATCCTTTTCGTGTAACTTCTTCAATAAAACCCATTGCGTTTTAGTTAGGCTAATATTTTGTTCATAAAACAGGTCTTGAATAAGATTATCAATCATTTTCATTGTTTTTCCTAACCAAGGTGCCAATGTTTTTTCTAAATCCATATAAATCTGAATTTTAAGATGCGAAAGTAGTTCAAAAGTTTAATTTAGTTGTATATACAACTAGTTAAGTTTCTGTTAAAAAAAACCTGAAGAAAATATCTTCAGGCTGTTTTTAAATTATAAAATTATTCAGTCTATTTACTTAAATACATTTTTCTTCTTGAATATAAATCATAGAAGTCATCGTCTCTTAAACTATCAATAAATAAGATACTTTCCCCAGTACTCTTCATTTCTGGCCCTAGTTTCTTATTAACATTTGGGAATTTATTAAATGAGAACACTGGTTGTTTGATTGCATAACCTTCCAACTCAGGTTTAAAATCAAAATCAGTTACTTTATTTTCTCTTAACATTACTTTCGTTGCATAGTTTACGTAAGGTTCTTTGTATGCCTTTGCAATAAATGGAACTGTACGAGAAGCTCTTGGATTTGCTTCAATAATGTAAACTTTATCGTCTTTAATTGCAAACTGGATGTTTATTAAACCAACTGTATTTAACGATAATGCGATTTTCTTAGTGTATTCTCTAATTTGCTCCATTACTAACTCTCCCAAGTTGAAAGGTGGTAATGTTGCATTTGAATCTCCAGAGTGAATTCCACATGGTTCAATGTGCTCCATGATACCAATAATATACACATTTTCTCCATCACAAATTGCATCAGCTTCCGCTTCAATTGCTCCTTCTAAATAGTGATCTAATAATAATTTGTTGTTCGGAATCTTACGTAATAAATCTACAACGTGCTCTAACAACTCTTCTTTATTGATCACAATCTTCATTCCTTGACCTCCTAATACATAAGATGGACGAACTAAGATTGGGAAGTCTAACTCATCAGCTAAAGCTAAAGCCTGATCTGCATTTGTTGCAACACCAAATCTAGGATAAGGAATATTATTGTCTTTTAATAATGTTGAAAAACTCCCTCTATCTTCGGCTAGATCTAACGATTTATAACTTGTTCCTATAATTGGGATTCCGTATCTATCTAACTTTTCTGCTAATTTAAGAGCTGTTTGTCCACCTAACTGAACGATTACACCTTCTGGTTTTTCATGCTTAATGATATCATAAATATGCTCCCAGAATACGGGCTCGAAGTATAATTTATCTGCTGTATCAAAATCTGTAGAAACAGTTTCAGGATTACAGTTAATCATAATTGTTTCATAACCACATTCTTTAGCAGCATAAACTCCATGAACACAACAGTAATCAAATTCAATTCCTTGTCCAATTCTATTTGGTCCAGAACCTAAAACGATTATTTTCTTCTTATCCGAAACGACGCTTTCATTCGCAGGTAGTTTGTCTCCGTTTGCAGTTTCAACTTCATTTTCGAATGTTGAATAGTAATATGGAGTTTGAGCTTTAAATTCTGCAGCACAAGTATCAACTAACTTATATACACGCTTAATTTTTAACTCTTCGCGCTTCTTATACACCTCACTTTCTAAACAACCTAACATATGAGCGATTTGACGATCACCATATCCTTTTTGCTTAGCTTCTAATAATAATTCTCTATCAAGAGTATCAATTGTATATGTAGAGATTTCTTTTTCTAATTGGAATAATTCCTCATATTGCTTTAAATACCACATATCAATTTTTGTGATATCGTAAATCTTACTTAATGGTATTCCCATTGCGATCGCATCATAAATTGCGAATACACGATCCCAACTAGCGTTAGTTAATTTTTCAATTACTTGGTTGTAATCTTTATAACCTTTACCATCAGCTCCTAAACCATTTCGTTTAATCTCTAAAGACTGAGTAGCTTTGTGTAAAGCTTCTTGAAAAGAACGTCCAATTCCCATTACTTCACCTACAGCCTTCATTTGTAGACCTAAAGTTCTATCAGAACCTTCGAATTTATCAAAGTTCCAACGAGGAATTTTTACGATTACATAATCTAATGTTGGCTCAAATAAAGCAGAAGTAGATTTTGTAATTTGATTATCTAACTCATCTAACGTATATCCGATAGCTAATTTAGCAGCAATCTTTGCAATTGGATATCCAGTTGCTTTAGATGCTAAGGCAGAAGAACGAGATACACGTGGGTTGATCTCAATCGCAATGATATCTTCTTTCTCGTCTGGAGAAACAGCAAACTGAACATTACATCCACCTGCGAATTCACCAATAGAACGCATCATTTTAATTGCCATATCACGCATTTTCTGATATGTTTTATCAGAAAGTGTCATAGCCGGCGCAACTGTAATTGAATCTCCTGTGTGGATTCCCATTGGATCCATATTTTCAATAGAACAGATAATTACAACATTATCATTATCATCGCGTAATAACTCCAACTCATATTCTTTCCATCCCATCATAGCTTTATCAATCATTACCTCGTGAATAGGAGAAATCTCTAATCCTCTTGTTAATGATTTTTCAAACTCATCTTCATTGTAAACTATTGAAGCTCCTGCGCCACCTAATGTAAATGATGCTCTAATACATAATGGAAAACCAAATTCTTGAGCAATCTCTTTACCTTTTAAATATGAAGTTGCTGTTGCTTGAGGAGCCATCGGTACATCTATTTGTCCCATTAACTCTCTAAACTTCTCTCTATCTTCTGTAATATTAATAGCATCAATATCTACTCCAATAATTTCAACTCCGAAATCTTCCCAAATACCTTTCTCATCAGCTTCAATACATAAATTTAAAGCTGTTTGTCCTCCCATGGTAGGTAGTACAGCATCAATTTGTGGATGTTCCTTTAAAATTTGAATTAAAGATTTTGTTTTTAAAGGTAATAAATACACATGATCAGCCATTGAAGGATCGGTCATGATTGTAGCTGGATTAGAATTGATTAAAATCGTTTCTATTCCATCTTCTCTTAAAGAACGTAAAGCTTGAGAACCAGAATAATCGAACTCACATGCTTGTCCAATTACGATCGGCCCTGATCCAATAATTAAAATCGATTTTAGGTCTTTTCTCTTAGGCATTTGTGTTGTTTTGTTTTTGCGTGTTTTGCTTGTTGTGTTGTAAAAATATAAATATTAATTGATTAGGTATAAAAAAAGGTGTTACTAACAAAAAGTAACACCTTAATATAAACAACTCTAAATCATTATTTTTTCGGTCTTGATTCAGACGAAACCGATAACTTTTTTCTTCCTTTTGCTCTTCTTCTAGCTAATACTTTTCTACCATTAGCAGAAGCCATTCTTTCTCTGAAACCGTGTTTGTTTCTTCTCTTTCTTTTCGATGGTTGGTAAGTTCTTTTACTCATTTTAAAATAAACTTGAAATATTCAAAAATTAATTATTGCTAATAGTGAAATTCCGACTGCTAAAAGCGTTTGCAAATATACAACTGTTTTTCAACTTGACAAGTTATTAAATATTTTTTTTTGCGATATTTTTTTTTAGTTCAAAACTCATCGAATTTTCTCAGATTTTTATTGTGAAAACTGTCAATGTTATTACTTTTGCGCAAACCTAATACTGCATGAACAACACAAAATATGTATTTGTAACTGGAGGAGTTACCTCTTCCTTAGGAAAGGGTATTATTGCCGCCTCTTTAGCGAAACTATTACAAGAAAGAGGATACTCGGTTACAATACAAAAATTAGATCCTTACATTAATATTGACCCAGGAACCTTAAATCCATATGAACATGGAGAGTGTTATGTAACGGATGATGGCGCTGAGACGGATTTAGATTTAGGTCACTATGAGCGTTTTTTAAATATTCCTACTTCTCAGGCGAATAACGTAACAACAGGTAGAATTTATCAATCGGTAATAAACAAGGAACGTAAAGGAGAGTTCTTAGGAAAAACTGTTCAGGTTATTCCTCACATAACTGATGAAATTAAACGTAGAATTAAATTGCTTGGGAATACAGGTAAATATGACATAGTGATAACTGAAATTGGAGGTACAGTAGGTGATATTGAATCATTACCATACATAGAATCAGTTAGACAATTACAATGGGAATTGGGAGAAGATAACGCTATTGTAATTCATTTAACACTTGTTCCTTATTTAGCTGCAGCTGGTGAGTTGAAAACAAAACCAACACAGCACTCTGTAAAAATGTTAATGCAAAGTGGAATTGGTCCAAACATTTTAGTTTGTCGTTCAGAGCATGAAATTTCAGAGGATATTAAGCGAAAGCTTGCCTTATTCTGTAATGTAAAGAAAGAAGATGTTATACAATCTTTAGACGCTGAAACTATTTATGATGTTCCAAATTTAATGTTCGAAGAAGGTTTAGATTCTGTGGTGTTGAAAAAATTAGAACTATCTTCTGAGAAGCAACCGGCACTTAGTGAATGGAACTGCTTCGTAAAAAAATATAAAAACCCAAAACAATCTATTGAGATAGGATTGATTGGAAAGTATGTAGAATTACATGATTCCTATAAATCAATTACTGAAGCATTTATTCACGCCGGATCTACTCATGAGACAAAAGTGAATGTTCGTTGGATTCACTCTGAAGAGATAGAGAACGGGAATGTTGAAAGTAAATTAAACGATTTAGATGGACTTTTAGTAGCTCCCGGTTTTGGCGAAAGAGGAATTGAAGGAAAGATTGATGCCGTAAGGTATGCAAGAGAAAATAATATTCCGTTTTTAGGAATTTGTTTAGGAATGCAAATGGCAGTAATTGAATATGCAAGAAATGTTGTAGGCTTAAAAGAAGCAAACTCTACAGAAATGAACGAGAATACAGCTCATCCTGTAATTAACCTAATGGAAGAACAAAAGGAAATTACAAATATGGGAGGTACAATGCGTTTAGGAGCTTGGGATTGTACTTTAGAAATAGAATCTAAAGCTTACGAAGCGTATCAAAACAATAATATTAGCGAACGTCACAGACACAGATATGAGTTTAATAGTGATTATAAAACTCAAATCGAATCTGCTGGAATGATCGCTACAGGAATTAACCCTAAAACAGGTTTAGTTGAAGTTGTAGAAATTCCAACTCACCCATGGTTTGTTGGAGTGCAATATCACCCAGAATACAAAAGTACTGTGTTAAATCCACATCCTCTATTTTTAAGCTTTATTAAAGCAGCTATAAATTATTCGAAGAAATAATAAAACTTCATTTATAGTTTGAAGACATCAATTACAATTATATAATTTGTAGTTGATGTTTTTTTTGCAATTACTTTTTTCAAACAAAATATTTATATTATAATTTTTAGTCCCTGAAAACAGATATTTTGTCCCTAATTGAAAAAATTTAATTTAGTTTCTCATTTTATTCATACCTCTTTCTGTGAAAATGGTCACATTTATATGAGAAAAAAAAGTTTTTTTTAAGGATTGTATAACTTTGAACAAACTTAAGTTCAGTTAAAAAAGACAAAATATTTGATTGTCTTTAAACATCTAGTAAATCTAAAACATCTAATAAATCTTAAAATCATGAAAAGAAATTTTATTTTCGCACTAATACTAGTCATATCACTTAGTTTTATCTTTCAATCTTGTAATAACAATGAAGGTATAGAAAACATGACTGAAAATTCTACTGAAAATTCTGTATTCTTTGTATTAAAGGACAGTCAACAAAAAATTATTACATCACTACCTAGTGATTTAGTGACAATAATAAATAATGAAATTGAAAAGATAAAAGGCTTTGAAGCCTCTAAAGCCTTTTTAAATACTTATGACTCTACAACAGGATTATTAAAAGTATCTCCAGAAAAAGCTCTTCAAAATAATTTCAAATCTAAAATTGTTCAAAGAAATGAAATGGTTAGAGTTCCTTTTACTTTAAGTTTCGAATGGAGGTTTCAAAGGTGGAAAAACGCCCGCAACGGTTATTTTAGTAGTGATAAAAAATCTCAAAGTTTTAACCCCAACATAGCTTCTTCTACTAGAGTTGGTCATAGAAAAACAAAGTATAGAGGAGCTAAACAAGCTATGTGGGGGTTTAGTTTTGGTATAAGGGACAACTCAAATCCTTGGGAACGAATTATGGAAACTCATTATCCTGTTCGTCTTAGGGCTTTCTCAGATGCAAATAGTACTTGGTCTAATTGGGTAACGTTAGATAGTGATCCAAGCACTGGAATTAAAGCATGGAAATCGGGTAAACATGCTGAAGCTTTGCAAATTGAAATGCTTCCCAACGTAGACAATAATGAAAAATTATTTGATCTTTTATTATATCAAGTATATAGTAATGGTAGATGGCAACCATGGATTGTTTCACCTGGAGTAGCTGGAAATCCTAGAGGGAGTAAATTACAAGGTGTACATATACAAGGTTTCTATTTTTAAGAACTAGCTGATCTCACAATATTTTTCAATTAAAAAGAGATCTGAAAGGCCGTTGTTTTTAATAAGATGAAGGTATCTTTTAAATTTAAGTTATTTTAATAATATTATTTAAAAAGTTAAATAATCTTGAATATATTTTATGTAACGACTTTTCAGATCCCTTTTTTATTCAAACTTAATTGATTTAGAAGGGTGTATTTTAGAAACGATCATAGAGGGAACAATCAACATCACCAAACATAAAACAAGTGTTCCAACATTAAGAATTAAAATATGAAATAAATTAATATTTATAGGAACAGTAGACACATAATAAGTTTCAGGATTTAGTTGAATAATTTTAAAAAACTTCTGAATAAGTAGTAATCCAATTCCGATTATATTACCCAATATTAAACCACGTACAATTAAATAGGAAGCATTATACAAAAATACTTTTTGGATTTCCCAATTGGAACTTCCTAGTGTTTTTAGTATTCCTATCATTTGAACTCTCTCAAGAATTAAAACGAGCAATGCTGTAATCATATTTATTCCAGCGATAATCACCATAATTGCTATAATAAACCAAACATTATTATCAAATAAATTCACCCATTCAAAAATTGCAGGATAATTATCAGTAATTGTAGTTGCATTCAAAGTTGTACCTATCGAACTATATACTTGATCTCCCTTTTCATTTAATTCATCAAAATTATCAATCATTACCTCAAAACCACCTACTTCATTTTCTTTCCATTTATTGATTCTTTGAACTTCTTTCAAATCACCAACAATAATTGCGTTATCAAATTCTTCAAAACCTGTATCATAAATGCCTACCACTACTGGTTTACGCATTTTAAATCCTGTACTAGTAGCACTTTCAAACCAAGCTTGCAACGTATCATTTAACTTGAGTTGTAAACTATTTACTATTGATTTAGAGATTAGCACTTCTCTATTCCTCTTTTGATCATAATTTGGTAATCTACCTTCAACCAAAAATTCTTGAAAAAATGAAAAATCATAATCTGCATCAACTCCTTTAAAAACAATTCCATGAAAATCTGTTGGAGTTCTTAGTATTCCACCCTTATTTATATAAGGTTGAACTTTTCTTATTCCTGAAATATTTTTAAAAGTTGGATAAAAATCTTGGTCAAGATTTACTGGTACGGTAGAAACATCTGAATTATTATTGTCATAGTTTGTAATTTGAATATGACCTTTAAAACCCGCAATTTTTGCTCTAATCTTTTGTTGAAAACCAGCACTCACAGAAACTGAAATTAGCATAATTGCAATCCCTAAAATTATAGCAACAATGGCAATTTTTATTATTGGTGATGATATACTATTTTTATGCTCTTTACCTGCAACAATTCGCTTAGCAATAAATAACTCGTAATTCAAAAATTCATGATTTATAATACCATCAAAAGTACATATTTATTCTTGTTTATTCTCAGTATTTTTTCTGATGTCTCTTGCAAACAAACAAATAAAAATGAAGATGATAAAATTATAGCTGAAGAAAAAATAATACCTGGGGCAAACAGTACTTTGAAATATATTCCGCTTTTAAAGGGCAAACGAATTGCTATTATTGCTAATCAAACTTCTATTATTGAAAAGAAATCTAAATACAAGGCTAATATCACTTCGTTTCATTTAGTTGATTACATTCACAATTCTAAAGAAATTGAAGTTGCAAAAGTATTTGCTCCTGAGCATGGTTTTAGAGGAAAAGCGGATGCTGGTGAACATATTAAAAATGGTATTGATAGTAAAACAGGATTGCCAATTATTTCACTGTACGGAAAAAACAAAAAACCTTCAAAAGAACAGCTAGCAAACATTGATGTTGTTGTTTTTGACATACAAGATGTAGGTGTTCGTTTTTACACATACATTTCCACATTGCATTATGTAATGGAAGCTTGTGCTGAAAATAACATTCCCATTATTGTTTTAGACAGACCAAACCCAAATGGACATTATATTGATGGTCCAGTATTAGAAATGGAACATCAAAGTTTTGTCGGAATGCATCCTGTTCCTGTAGTATATGGAATGACAATTGGTGAATACGGACAAATGATTAATGGTGAAAAATGGATGAAAAAAGGTGTTAAATGCGACTTGACTGTAATTCCTATTGAAAATTATACGCACTATAAAAAATATAGTTTACCTATTAAACCTTCTCCAAACTTACCAAATGATGTTTCTATAAATCTCTACCCTAGTTTATGTTTTTTTGAAGGAACAAATATTTCGGCTGGAAGAGGAACCAATGCTCAATTTCAAATTTACGGTTCGCCATATTTAAAAGAAATGAATTATACATTTACTCCAAAACCTAACGAAGGAGCTAAATACCCAAAACACAAAGGAAAGGTATGTTACGGTGAAAATCTGAGTGCATCAAAATATCTATCAAAATTAGACCTACAATGGCTCATAAAAGCCTATAAACAAACAAATAAGAAAGAAGAGTTCTTTAACCAATTTTTCACAAAGCTGGCAGGAACGACATTATTGCAAAATCAAATCGAGAAAGGACTTTCGATACCAGAAATAAAAAAATCTTGGAAAAAGGATTTAGATAAATTCAAGAAGGTTAGAGAGAAATATCTGATTTATAAGTAGAAATATATTCTAGAAAAGAAATTACTTTTTAACTTGAGGAGATAACGATGACTTAGTTTCACTATAAATATAATCTAATACCACATCGAATCTAAGATGTGAAAATTATTTTATTTCATAAGTAATGAGGTTTATCAAATTATCGGAAATGCATTCAAGTAACATTAAATAAAACCTTGTTGATTCATCCAATCATCAGAATAAACTTTATCCATATAACGAATTCCGTGATCTGGCAAAACCATCACAACAACACTATTTTTATCGAACATTCCTTTTGCCGCGTACTGCCTTGTAGCCTGAATTACTGCTCCTGAAGTGTAACCGCAAAACATTCCTTCTTGTTTTACTAAATCGCGACAAGCGAAAGCTGCATCTTTATCCGTTATTTTTTCATAAACATCAACAATATCAAAATCTGTAGCTGTAGGAATCAAGTTTTTTCCTAATCCTTCAATTTTGTATGGATAAATTTCCTTCGGATCAAATTGTTTTGTTTCATGATACTTTTTAATAACCGATCCAACTGCATCTACCCCTAAAATTTTAATATTGGGATTTTGTTCTTTTAAAAACCTTCCTGTACCAGAAATTGTTCCTCCAGTTCCACTAGCAGCGATAAAGTGGGTAATTCTTCCTTGTGTTTGCTCCCAAATTTCAGGACCTGTAGTTGTATAATGTGCCTCAATATTTAATTCATTAAAATACTGATTTATATAAATTGATTTTGGTGTTTCTTTATGAAGTCTTTTAGCGGTTTCGTAATAAGATCTTGGATCATCTGCAGGAACATTCGCAGGACAAACATGTACATCCGCTCCCATTGTTTTTAAAACTTCAATTTTATCTTTAGAAGATTTATCACTAACGGCAAGGATACATTTGTAACCTTTTATTAAGCTAATCATAGCTAAACTAAACCCTGTATTACCTGAAGTAGTCTCTACAATTGTACTGATGCCTGGTTGTAAAATCCCTTTTTTTTCAGCACTTTCAACAATATGTAAAGCAATTCTATCTTTTGCAGATTGACCAGGATTAAAAGCCTCTACTTTTGCATAAAAAGTTCCTGGTAAATCTTTAGTAATTCGTTGAAATTTAACAACGGGAGTTTGTCCTATTAAATCAAGTACCGAATTTACTATAACTTTGTTTCTGTCCATCAAAAAATTCTTCATAAAAAAACCTGATAGTGATTACCATCAGGTTTTAAATCGATGCAAAAATATAATTATTTTTCTAACTTATCCTCTAAAGCTAAAAAGAAGCTATATTCTCTTGCAGTTTCTTTTAAAGAATTGAATCTTCCAGAAGCTCCGCCATGTCCAGCTTCCATATTTGTATGTAAAAAAAGTTGGTTATTATCTGTTTTTAACTCTCTTAATTTAGCTACCCATTTTGCAGGTTCCCAATATTGAACTTGACTATCGTGTAATCCGGTAGTCACTAACATATTTGGATATTCTTTTGCTTCAACTTGATCATACGGAGAATATGATTTGATATAATCATAATATTCTTTATCATTTGGATTTCCCCATTCATCGTATTCACCTGTTGTTAAAGGAATACTATCATCTAACATTGTCGAAATCACATCGACAAAAGGAACAGCAGCAATCACTCCATTGTATAATTCTGGATTCATATTTACAACAGCTCCCATTAATAATCCACCAGCAGATCCTCCCATTGCATATAAATGCTCTGGAGAAGTATAACCATTATCTATTAAATATTTAGAACAGTCTACAAAATCGGTAAATGTATTTTTTTTATTTAACATTTTACCGTCTTCATACCATTCTCTTCCTAAATATTGACTTCCCCTAATGTGAGCTAAAGCGAAAATAAAACCACGATCTAATAAACTTAAACGAGTAGTTGAAAACCCATCAGGAATTGTATATCCGTAAGAACCATAGGCGTATTGTAAAACTGGGGTATTTTTATCAATTTTGGTATCTTTCCTATGAACAATTGATAATGCAACTTTTTCGCCATCTCTGGCAGTAACCCAAATTCTTTTACTTACGTAATTTTCTTTTTTGAATTTCCCTCCTAAAACTTCTTGCTCCTTTTTAATTTCTTTAGACTGATCTTTCATATTGAAATCAATCACAGAACTAGGAGTTGTCATTGAATTATATGAATAACGAATTACATCTGTATCGAAATCAGGATTAGAATATACTCCTGCAGAATATGTTTCTTCGTCAAATGGTAAGTAATAATCTTCTGTACCATCCCAACGTTTAATTCTAATTTTAAATAAACCGTTATTTCTTTCTTCCAAAACTAAATAGTCTTTGAAAATCGAAAAATCCTCAAAAAACACATCTTCTCTATGAGGAAGCACATCAACCCAATTCTCCTTGGTGGTTTTAGTTTCTGGAGTTTTCATCAACTTAAAATTAGTCGCTCCATCTTTATTTGTTTTTATGTAGAAGTGATCGTCGTAATGTGCGATGTCATATTCTAAATCACGCTCGCGTGGTTGAATGACTCTAAAATCTCCTGTTGGATTATCTGCTTCTAAAACTTGATATTCGCTAGAAACCGTACTGTAAGACCCCATTACTAAATACTTCTTTGATTTTGTTTTCGTAACAAAAACCCCAAAAGTTTCATCTTTTTCTTCAAAAACTAATACATCCTCTGACTCATCAGTTCCTAAAACGTGTCTAAAAATTTGAGAACTACGTAATGTTACAGGGTCTTTTTTAGTGTAGAATAATGTTTGGTTATCATTTGCCCAAACACTGCCCCCTGTAGTATTGTTAATTCTATCTTTATAAATTTTACCAGTTTCCAAATTTTTAACCTGAATAAAATACTGACGACGACTTACGGTATCCGTAGAAAAAGCCAATAATTTGTTATCAGGAGAAACATTTAAACCTCCTAACTGAAAATATTCATGTCCTTCCGCTTCTTTGTTCACATCGAACATAATTTCTTCATCCGCTTCTAAAGTTTCCTTTTTTCTCGAATAAATAGGATATTGTTGACCTTTCTCATATCGAGTGATATAATAGTACCCATTTCTTTTATATGGAACAGACTCGTCATCTTCCTTAATTCTACCTTTCATTTCTTCAAACAAGCCTTCTTGAAAATCTTTGGTATATCCCATTTCATCATCAAAATACTTATTTTCAGCATTAAGATAATCGTACACTTTTTGAGTTTGTTCGTCCTTAGTTTCTGCGTTCTTTTGTTCATCAGTTAAACGCATCCAGAAATAGTTGTCAACGCGGACATCTCCGTGCTTTTCTAGTTTTTTTGGTTGTTTCTCAGCTACTGGCGGAGTGGTTTTATTTATCATCTTCTCTTTTTTGCAGGAAGCAAAAATAACACTTATACCAATACCGTATAAAAGAATTTTTTTCATTTGATTTATTTTAGATTTGTAATGTAGTAATTTTGTAACGTAATAAGATTAAAAAATTTATAAATTATGTTTGGAGATTTATCTGGAATGATGGATAAGCTGAAACAAGCTCAACAAAAAGTAGAAGAAACAAAACAACGATTAAATAGTGTTTTAATTGATGAAGCGAGTGCTGATGGAAATATTAAAATTACTGTAACTGCTAATAGAGAAATCAAAGCCATTTCGGTTGATAATAGTTTATTAAATGATTCAGAGGAATTGGAAGACTATCTAATATTAACTTTAAACAAAGCTTTAAAAAGAGCTGGTGAAATAAATGACCAAGAAATGGCTGTTGCTGCCAAAAGTGGTATGCCAAATATACCTGGAATGGACATGTTTAAATAAACAACGACATGAATCTAAATCAAATTACTGTTCCTTCTCTAGATTTAACCAAATCAATTCCGTTTTATCAGAAATTAGGTTTACAACTAATTGTAAAAGCCCTGCCTCATTATGCGCGATTCAAATGTCCTAATGGAGAATCTACTTTCTCAATTCATTTAGTAGAGGAATTACCCAAAGGAAACGGAGTTTATATTTATTTCGAATGCGAAAAATTAGATAAAAAAGTTCAACAACTAAAAGAGCACGGGATTCAATTTGATCAAGAACCAAAAGATGAACCTTGGCTGTGGAGAGAAGCTAAACTTAAAGATTTAGATGGCAATCAATTGATTCTATTTTTTGGTGGTAAAAATAGAATCAATCCACCGTGGAAAATTAAAAACGATTAATAACCTCTGTACAATGCACCAACCTGCACAAAATAACACAAAAGATTACATGCTCCCATGTATGAACAAAAAATTATTTGGTATTGATTGTCCTGGATGCGGTTTACAAAGGTCTGTGGTAATGGTCAGCAAAGGTGAATTCAAAGAAGCGTTTTATATGTTTCCCGCAATATATACCACCCTACTTTTTTCATTGGCTATTCTTGCTCATTTTATATTGAAGAAAAAAATCACTTCTAAAGTCTTATTGATTTTGGGAATTCTAAATGTAGTAATTTTAATAATTGCCTATGTTTTAAAAATGAATAAATTAATAAATTAAAAACACATAACATGTTTGAATTCGAACAAAGAAAACTTCCAAACGCAACTATTGTTTTAGTATTAGGTATTTTATCAATTATTACTTGTTGTTGTTATGGAATCCTAGGATTAATTATAGGTATTATTGCTTTGGTATTATATAAACAAGATAAACGTTTATATGACGCAAATCCGAGTGTTTATACTAATTTTTCTAACTTAAATACAGGAAGAATATTAGCTATTATCGGACTTGTCTTAAATATCTTATTTTTATTTTACATAATTTGGGCAATCTCATTTATTGGATGGGAAACGTTACAAAACCCAGAACTACTACAAGAAAAATTGAATGAATTACAATAAAAATTAAGAAAATAAATATATTTTAAATAGTATTTAAAGCAGACCTATTCGTCTGCTTTTTTCGTTAATAAAAAAGAATAAAAAAAGAATTCACTAGTTCTTAAAAATCCTATTTTCGCCATCTTGTATAAAATTTTGGGGAAATAATAATGGGGAATAAAAACTGGTTACAATACTACAAAAACAGCTTAACTGATAGTGAAAATTTAGCTGTTGATATTGCAAAAATCAAGAATCTACAATATCAAAATAATTCTGATTTAAGCAATGCTTTTATCAATCCGAAACAGGCTGTTACTATTATCGATGCTGAAGAAAGAAGAATTAATCGTATTCGTGGAATTTCACAAAAAGAAAATACTAATTGGCATAATATTGAGGAAACCAAAATTTTAATTGCTCCTTTCCATTTAGAATATCAAACTGACAACACAAAATTCAAACAAAGAATAATTCACCCGTTTTGGATTTACGCAATTGTAAATAGATTAGGTCAATTATCAACTCCAAAAGATTTATTCCCTTTGATTGTTCGTAATTATATGACGCCAATGGCTGATGTAAAAAATGACTTTATTTTCACTTCTACCGATACCGTAATTGACGCAAAAGAAATAGAAGTTCCAGAACCAGAATATGAAGATGAGAAAATTCCTTGGAACGAATATTGGAGTTATATTAATGAGGTTTTTTATACTATAACTTTTAAAAATTTATACAACTATAAAACAGAAAGATATACGACACATCACGAACTCACATATTTTGCAGTTAGTTCTAAAATTTCTACAGCAAAAAGTATTCTTTTCTTATATGAAAATTTACTAGAAAACGAAGAAGATTTACCTTTACTATCAAAAATAATTAATCCTTCCAAAATAAATAAAAGAAATGCCATTACAGACTACGATTTCCTAAATTACAATCACTTACATTTAGGTCAAATGTCTGATTATTTCCCATTATCGATAAGTCAACGTAAAACTCTTCTCTCACATTTATCCGCCGAAGAAAGTTCTGTGACGGCAGTAAATGGACCTCCTGGAACTGGAAAAACAACATTATTACAAAGTTTAGTAGCCACAGAAGTTGTTCGAAGTGCAATTATTGGTGACGAAGCACCGATTGTTCTAGCCTGTTCAAACAATAATCAAGCAGTTACGAATATTATCGATAGCTTTATCAACTCAAAAAGTAGTTTGCCTGAACTTTCAGAGAGATGGATCTCAGATTTTAAAGGATACGCAACTTACTTACCTTCCAATGGAAAAAACGAAAAGTATTTGGGCGACATCAATTTCTTGAAAGGAAACTTATTTAAACATGAAGGTACTTTATGTAATCTTGAAAACGAAGAATATTTAAATCATGCCGAATATTATTTTCTGACAAAATTCAATAATTACTTCAATAAACAAACTCAAGATCTTGAAGAAGCTATTGAACACATTCAAGATGAAATTGTAACCCTTGAAGAGCTTCTTATTGATAGTGTTGACTATCCAAAAAATTATATAAAATCTATTAATTTCATTAATAATTCACTTTTTAAAAAGCAGGATTATATTGATAAAGATAATTTTAACATCACCAAATTAAATGAATGGAGAACAATTTTAACATCTTTAAAAGCGACTCATAAAAAACCTGACTTCCTTGAATTAATTAATAAACACTTCACAACATCAAACGAGGAATTAGACAAAAACTCTCAATATACGTTCAAAATAAAAGATTCAATACTAGGTGATAAAACAAAGACAAATCAGTTAATTAAAGCACTTCTGAAACATTTAAACATCGCTCTTCAAGCAAATTTAAAACTCAAAGACTGGCGAAGAAAAACAAACATTAGAAGTTTTCCAATTGTAAAAGAAGAGTATCTTTGGAAATCTGAATTTGAGAAATTACATTCAAAGAACAACACACCGAGATTCTATTATGATGAAATCGATGTATCTATTCGACACAAAGCATTTTTATTAGCAACTCATTACTGGGAAGGAAGATGGTTACTTGCAACAAGAAAAGTTTTAGAAGAAGATACAGAAAGAGGAACTGGTGAACAGGCTATTACTTTAAAATGGAAACGTAGAGCAATGTTAACTCCTTGTTTTGTAGCAACATTCTATACAGCTCCAAGTCATTTTTTGTATAGTCAATTTCAAGGGGAAAATGAAAATGGGAAACCACTTTTTCAATACTTCCCTTTATACAACTTTCTCGATTTATTAATCATTGATGAAGCGGGACAAGTAACACCTGAAGTTAGTATTCCTGTATTTGCCTTAGCTAAAAAAGCATTTGTCGTTGGAGATTTAAAACAAATAGAACCTATTTGGTCTATCCCTTCTCGAATTGATAAGGGGAATTTATTTAGCTTAAATATTATTGAACACGAGAAAGACATGGAATATTTAAAAGAAGCTGGGCTTTTAGCGTCTAACGGATGTATTATGAAAATAGCTCAAAATTCTTGTGAATACGAAACTCCAATTGAAGATAAAAAAGAACAAGGATTAATATTATTGGAACATCGAAGGTGTAATGATGAAATCATAAATTTTTGTAATGAACTTGCATACAATGGTATTTTAAAACCTATGAAAGGAATAGCAAGAGAAGATCAAGCATTTCCTTCTATGATGGCCTATCATATTGAAGGTGTGAGCGAACGAAAATATAATAGTCGCCAGAATATTAAGGAAGTAAAAGCAATCATTACTTGGTTACAACAAAATAAAGAGACAATTCAAAATGCCTATGGTATTGAAAAAATTGAATCTATATTAGGAATTATTACTCCATTTGCAAGTCAAAAAGGAGAAATTTCTAAAGCCTTAATAGAAGCTGGATTTAAAGTAAATGATATAAAACTAGGAACTGTACACGCGTTACAAGGTGCCGAGAGAAGTATCATTTTATTCAGTTCAGTTTACACTAATGAAGACGAAGGAACGATGTTCTTCGAAAAAGATAACAAGCCCAACATGTTAAATGTATCCGTTTCTAGAGCTAAAGACAGTTTTATTTTATTTGGAGACACAAGAATTTTTGATGAAACACAAAACACACCATCAGGTGTTTTGAGAAAACATTTAAATATTTACGAAATGGCATAAAAAAACCTCACAAATTGTGAGGTTTTTTTTCAGTTGAATCTTTTATTTATCGAACTCCATAATTGTTTTCTTAATGATAGAAATACAATCCCTTAACTCATCTTCATTCATTACTAGCGGTGGAGCAAATCTGATGATATTACCATGAGTTGGTTTTGCTAATAAACCGTTATCACGTAACTTCATACAAATGTTCCATGCTGTATCACTATCTTCTGTATCATTAATTACAATTGCATTTAATAATCCTTTACCACGAACTAAGTTTACTAGTTCTGTTTCATCAACTAGCTTACTCATCTCATCTCTGAAAATTTGTCCTAATCGCTCAGCGTTTTCCGCTAACTTTTCGTCAACAGCAACTTCTAATGCTGCCATTGCAACTTTACAAGCTAATGGGTTTCCTCCAAATGTAGATCCATGTTCTCCAGGCTTTATGGTCATCATAATTTCATCATCTGCTAAAGCAGCTGAAACTGGGAAAACTCCCCCAGATAAAGCCTTACCTAAAATTAAAATATCTGGTTTAACATCTTCATGTTGACAACAGAATAATTTACCAGTTCTTGAAATACCTGTTTGAACTTCGTCTGCAATAAACAATACATTCTTTGTCTTACATAACTCATAAGCTTTTTTCAAATACCCTTCATCTGGCACCATTACTCCAGCTTCTCCCTGAATTGGCTCTACCATAAATCCAGCAACATTTGGATCCTCTAAAGCTTTTTCTAAAGCTTCTAAATCATTGTACTTTACAATTTCGAATCCAGGTAAATAAGGCCCATAATCATTGTAAGCACTTGGATCTGTAGAAGATGATACAGCAGCTAAAGTTCTTCCCCAGAAATTATTTTCTGCGAATAATATCTTTGCTTTATTCTCTTCAATTCCTTTTACTTTATATGCCCATTTTCTACATAGTTTTAAAGCTGTTTCTCCTCCTTCAACTCCTGTATTCATTGGTAAAACTTTATCGTAACCAAATAAAGTTGTAATGTATTTTTCATACTGACCTAAAACATCATTATGAAATGCTCTCGAAGTAAGAGTTAATACTTCAGATTGATCCACCAGAGCTTTAATAATCTTTGGGTGACAATGTCCTTGATTTATCGCAGAGTATGCCGATAGGAAATCGTAATATTTCTTTCCTTCTACATCCCAAACATAAACTCCTTCACCTTTACTTAATACAACTGGTAACGGATGGTAGTTATGGGCACCATACTTGTTTTCTAAATCGATTGCTTGCTGTGACGTTAATTTTCCTAAAACAGCCATTTCCTTAATTTTTTAAAAATTCATAAAATAACCATTCCTACTGTACCTTTATTCTTTCGAAGAGCTCCGAAAAAGCAGCGTGGGAGAGAAATCATCCCTAGAGAGGTGCAATTTATTAAATATTAATTCCGCCGTAAAATGTTACTCAGATAATTTTCCCGACAAAGAAGAAACTTGCAATTCTAAACGTTTTATCTCTCTTAATAATGCCATTTTATCCATTTGCATCCAAGTATAAAATTTCAGCATTGAAGAAGCCATTATGCTTAAAGAACCAAATACTCCCCAACGAATTAAATCATTGGTCTCTGTCGCGTTAAAAAACTGAATTGCACAGTATACGAATACTCCAAACCAAAGTAGCTGAACAATTGCTATTAACATAGTAACCCAACTATTTTTCCCTTTAAATATACCAAACATCATTTGCCACATGTTTTGCTCATCAAGTTCATCGTAAAATCTTGCTTCTTCTTTAGTTAATGTTTCTTTTATTAACTCATCTAAATCTTTAAATTCTTCCATTTTTTCTATATTTTAATATTACTTTTTTCAACTGTTCTCTGGCATGAAATAATCTTGACTTTGTAGTACCGACAGATATTCCTAATGTATTTCCTATTTCTTTTAACGAGTAACTTTCAACATAAAACAACTGTAATACTTGCTGATGATCGCTACTTAACTTTTGTATTTCTTGAAGAAGAATTCGTTTTATTTCTTCTCTATCACCTTCTGTTTCATCTTGATTATTCGACACAAGTGCTTGGTACTCAATTTTTCTTTTTTGCTCTCGTTCTTGCGCTCTCAAAAAATCAATTGCTCTTCTGGTTACAATACTAATTGCCCAACTTTTAAACTTCATTGGATCTTTCAAATCTTCAAGTTTATTGTAAATAATCGTCCAACTTTCTTGGGCAATGTCTTTAGCTACATCCCTATCCTTTACATAAAAACATGCAAGTTTACAAAACCCTACATGCCAACGTTTTACTAATACTATAAATGCAGAAGACTTACCAGACTGATAGTCTAAAATCAATTTTGTATCTATTTCTTTATCCTTGTTTTTCATTAATTAGAATTCATAGTATGGACGATGAAAAAATAAAAAGGTTCAAATCTTTTTAAAATTACTTTTTAAAATTCAAAATAAACGATTCAAACTGCTAAGTTTTACTAATTTTGCAGTCCTTAAAATTATTATAGATGCCAAGAAGAGAACGCAATAAATTTGTTAAACGAGGAGAAGTAATTGAGTTACTAATTGAAGATTATGCTTTTGGTGGAAAAGGTATCGGGAAAATAAGATCAGAACTAGGAGAGTTTGTAGTTTTTGTTCCAAATACATTACCAGGTCAATTAGTTAAAGCCAGAGTTGCAAAATCTCAAAAGAAATACGCAGAATGCAAATTAATTGAAGTTCTTAAATCATCTGAAGATGAAGTTGCCATGGATTATCAAGAAATTCCTGGTGCACCGTATATAAAACTTCCAGTAGAAAAGCAGCATAATTATAAACACACAAGTACTTTAGATTTATTTAAAAGAATCGGTAAAGTTGCTAATATTGAAGATTTATTTGATGAGTTTGTAAGTTCTCCAAACTTATTTCATTATAGAAATAAAATGGAATATAGTTTCTCTGCAATTGGTTTTGATAGAGAGAAAAATACTGATGTAGATGAATTTACACTTGGTTTTAAAAAACGTGGTGTTTGGTGGATGGGTGTAAATCTTGAAAAAGATTCTGGTTTATTTGATAAAGCTGTTGAGGACAATATCAAAAATATAAAAACCTACTGTAAGGAAACAGGATTAGCTCCATGGCATGGACCTAGAAAAGAAGGTTTTTTCAGATACTTTGTAGTTAGAAAATCATACAAGACAAATAAATTATTATTTAATTTAGTTACTACTTCAGGAGATTTAGACAAATTTAACTTGGATAAGTTCGCGCATTATTTAACTAAACTATTTGGTGATCGTGTAGCTGGATTATTGCATTCTATAAATGATGAAACGGGAGATAGAACAATCGCGACTTCAGGCAGTATTCAATTAGTGTATGGGAAAGATAAGATTGTAGAGGAATTATTAGGATTGAATTTTGAGATCAGCATGAAAAGCTTCTTTCAAACTAATCCTAAATCCGCAGAAAAACTATACTCTAAAGTAATTGAATATGCTTTAGAAAATAAAGATGCAATTGATAATACTGTTGTGATGGATTTATTCTGTGGAACAGGAACTATTGGTCAAATATTAGCTTCCAAAGGAAGTAACACAAAAATAATTGGAGTTGATATTGTAGCTTCTGCTATTGCTGACGCAAAGAAAAATGCCAAAAGAAACAACATAGAAGGTGTTGAGTTTTATGCTGCTGATGTTGGTAAGTTCTTATTCGAGCATCCTGAATTTAAAAATAAAATCAGAACAATAATTTTAGATCCAGCAAGAGCTGGAATTGCTCCAAAAACACTTAAAAAAATCATAAATCTAAATGCGGATAGAATGGTTTATGTATCTTGTAACCCAGCAACTCAAGCAAGAGATACAGAGCAATTAATTGAAGCAGGATATAACTTGAAAAAGATTAGTATGGTCGATCAATTTCCACATACTTCTCATATTGAAACTGTAGTATTGTTTGAAAAATAAATTTACATGAAAATTCTAAAGCAGCTATTTTTTTTTAGCATTATTACGTTCACAATTTCAGCTTGTGATACTGATGATTTTTGTGAAATTAGTTCACCCACGCCTAACTTAATTCTTCGTTTTTACGATAAGGATGTGAATGATGATCTAAAAATTGTGCAAAGGCTCTCTATAATAGCTAATGGAAAAACAGATAGTTTGTATACTAATAGATCTGTTGATAGTATTTCCATTCCTCTAAATACCAATGTAACTGAAACAATTTACACCTTTAAAAGAAATGAATCTGATGGAAATTTAATTGGAAATGAAACTGCCACATTAACTATTAGATATACTCCAGAAGAAGAATACCTATCAAGATCATGTGGGTTTAGATTTATTTTTAACAACTTAACATTCGAAAAAACAGGTTGGATTGATGGGCTATCAGTAACAACTTTAGAAACAATAAACTCACAAGAAAATGCGCACGTCAACATTTTTCATTAGCATCTGTTTAGTTCTTTGTTTTAACTTGTTAAACGCACAAAACATAGGAATCAACAAGGAACAACCTAAAGATACTGTAGTATACAAAACAGGTTATGGTTTAAGGCTTGGTGTCGATCTAAGTAAAGCTAGTCTCAGCTTTTTCGACAAAAGTTATAATGGACTTGAAATAGTAGGAGATTATCGAATTTCAAGCAGATGGTATTTAGCTGCAGAAATCGGTTACGAAGAAGAAATTACTTTTGAAGATTTTACCACCTCTTCCGCCAAAGGAAATTATATTCGAGTTGGAGCTAATTACAACACCTACAATAACTGGTTAGATATGAATAATGAAATTTATGTTGGAGGAAGATATGGAGTCGCATTATTCGATCATACTTTGCGAAGTTACAATCCAAATGTAACTACGGGAGATGTGAATGTTCCAATTTACTTTCCTAGTACACCGGTTAATACACCAGTAACTGAGACAGGACTAACTGCACAATGGTTAGAATTTGTTTTTGGAATTAAAGTAGAAACGTTTAAAAATTTATTTATAGGATTTAGTGGATCATTTAAAATCGCTACTGCAATAGAAGATCAAATTGGTTTTAAAACTTTATATGCACCAGGATTTAATGATATATTAAATAGTAGCACAGGTTTTGGTTACAATTATACTTTGACCTACTTGATTCCTTTTGTTAATAAATAATTCACGAGCATACCTCCTATTTTACTACCTTTACATTAAGTAACAAACAAACTTATTAACAATGGATAGAATACCTAGCGTTGATTTGAGAGACTTTTTGTCTGGAGATGAAAGTAGAAAGCAAAAATTTATTAGTGAAATTGGTCATGCATACGAAACTATAGGTTTCGTTGCTCTAAAAGGACACTTTTTAGATAATGAGCTGGTAGATAATTTGTATGAACAAATAAAGAAGTTTTTTGAACTGCCTGTAGAAACTAAACAGAAATACGAAATTCCAGGAATTGGAGGTCAGCGAGGTTATGTTTCTTTTGGTAAAGAGAGTGCTAAAGGGAAAAAAGAAGGAGATTTAAAAGAATTTTGGCATTTCGGACAATATGTTGAAAACAACCCAAAATTAGAAGAAGAATATCCAGAAAATGTTACCGTAGAAGAACTTCCTGAATTTAATGATGTTGGGAAACAGACTTATAAAATGTTAGAGAAAACTGCAAAATTTGTACTACGTTCTTTAGCATTACACTTAGGTTTAGAAGAAACCTATTTTGATCAATATATATTTAATGGTAATAGTATTTTAAGACCAATACATTACCCTCCTATTCACGAAGAACCAAAAGGGGCCGTTAGAGCAGCTGCACATGGTGATATTAACTTAATTACTTTATTAATGGGAGCTCATGGTAAAGGATTACAAGTTCAAAATCATGAAGGAGAATGGATTGATGCTATCGCAGAACCAGATGAATTAATGATTAATGTTGGAGATATGTTATCAAGACATAGTAACAATAAATTGAAATCTACTATTCATAGAGTTGTGAATCCACCAAAAGAGTTATGGGGAACTTCTCGTTACTCAATTCCTTTCTTTATGCATCCAATTTCTGAAATGAAATTAGACGTATTAGATAAATGTATTGATGCTGACAACCCGAAACAGTTTGAAGATATTACAGCTGGTGACTTTTTAAACGAACGCTTAAGAGAATTAGGATTAATAAAGTAATTATGGATTTGCAAGATCAACTTAAAAACCTTTTTCCTGATCATCAATTTGAGGAACCAAAAGCAGAAGAAAAATCTGATGTCTGGTTACAAGATGAACCTTTACTTTGTAAATATGAAAAACGTAAAGGAAAACCGACAACGGTAATAGAAGGTTATAATGGAGCTACTTCGGACTTTAAAAAAATAGCTAAAGAAATAAAGACAAAACTTTCTGTTGGTGGTAGTTTTAAGGATGATACTATTATAATTCAAGGTGATTATCGCAATAAAATCATGGAAATTCTTAAAGAAAGAGGATTTAAGGTTAAAAGAGTTGGTGGATAAATATTTAAACTATTTAATACTTTAAAGAAATTACCTTACGGCTATTTTAAAAAAATCACTTTTTTAACAAAAAGTTTACCAAAATAATAAAAGTTAAACACAAACAAAACAATATTCTCAAGAGTATTGTTTTTTTTATTAATATTGATAAATCATTTTTTAAGTCCCTATAAATGAGTTCTTTTTTACATATTACAAACGGTGACATTACAACTGGAATTTTAAAAAACCTTAACATTAAAGGCGAAATTATTACTTGGCGTGAAATGTTATGTGAGGGAAAAACAACTGCAGATGTTGGAAGTGAAGATTTTTGGAAAACTCGGTTTGACTTCTTTAGCAATGTTTATCAAGTGACCAAAAAAACATTCATTGATTTTACTTTAAAAGAGTACAGAAATTTATGTAAACAAAATCAAGATGAAATTATACTTTGGTTTGATTACGATTTATTCTGTCAAATAAATATGTTAGCTGTTGTTAGCTGGTTAAAAAAATATCGAAAAGGAAGTAAAATTACCATTGTTCACGCAGGTGCTTCTGGTAATCATATTGGTCATTTATCTAAAGAGGAACTTGCTAATTTGTATTTAAACAGAACTCAACTTTCACAAGATGATATTGAATATGCCGATTATATCTGGCAATTATACTGTTCTGACAGTCCATTACGATTGGAAACCGTACATAAATTTAATCCTTCTTCACCTTTCATTTACTTATCGGATGCTATTAACGCACATCTTAAACGTTTCCCTTCAATAGAAAATGGTTTAAATAAAATTGAAAATAACATAATCCAGGCTGCTCATAAAGCAGACTTAAAATCTGAAAATGAACTTGTAAGCAAATTGCTTAAAGAACAACAAGTTTACGGATTTGGTGATATTCAATACAAAAACAAGATAAAAGAGCTCAGAAATTTATTTTCTTCATTAAATCCAGTTAAACTTAGCGAAGACGGTATTCAACTTCTTAATAATCAAATTAACTACTATAGAGAATTACGTTCTGATTTTTCGTATCTTGGCGGGGCAAAAAAATACAGCTATCTGTATATGAATGCTAACGACAAGTTATTGAAATTAACATCTTAATGAATATTCAAAATTCTGAACTTATTTTAAATCCAGATGGCAGTATTTACCATCTAAATTTAAAACCTGAACATATTGCTAACGATATTATTTTTGTTGGAGATCAAGACCGCGTAGATAAAGTTACTGAGCACTTTGACAAAATAGAGTTTACAACTCAGAAAAGAGAGTTTAAAACATCTACGGGATTTTACAAAGGAAAACGATTGTCAGTTGTTTCAACTGGAATTGGACCCGATAATATTGATATTGTTTTAAATGAGTTAGACGCTTTAGTTAATATAGATCTAGAAACTAGATTAGTTAAAAAGGAACACACAGCTTTAAATATTATTAGAATTGGAACATCTGGTTCATTACAAAATGATATTCCTGTTGATTCTTTTTTACTAAGTTCACACGCTCTTGATATTAATGGAATGCTTCATGCGTATCAAATAGAAGATATTTCTATTCCTGAAATTGAAAAGGCTTTTATAAAACATACAGATTGGTCCGTAAGAAAAGCAAAACCTATAATTATTGATAATTCTAAAGAACTAGAGAGTAGATTATTTTCAAATATAACCTTTAAAGGAATAACTGCTACTGCTGGAGGTTTTTATGGGCCACAAGGTCGTGTTTTAAGACTTTCGTTACAAGACCCAAACATCAATAAAAAAATTGATAGCTTTAATTATAATGGTCATAGAATTACCAATTTAGAAATGGAAACTTCTGCTATTTACGGTTTATCTAAACTACTTGGACATAAAGCTTGTTCTATGAACGCTATTTTAGCAAATAGAGCAAACGGAACTTTTAGTGAAGATCCGAAAAAAATTGTAGAAGACTTAATTATATACACGTTAGATAAACTAGTTGAATAAATGCTGAATTTAAAAGTTGGTGGCGTTCCTGAACATTTTAACTACCCCTGGTATATTACTTTAAAAAATAAAGAATACACCAAGAAGGGAATAAACCTTAGATGGCAAGATTTCCCTGGAGGTACAGGTGCAATGTGTAAAGCTTTAAGAGAAGGTGATATTGATATTGCTATTGTTCTTACTGAGGGAATTATCAAAGACATTATTGACGGGAATCCTTCAAAAATCATACAAACTTACGTTAAAAGCCCATTAATTTGGGGGATTCATGTAGGAGCCAAATCTAAATTCAAAAGTATTGATGACCTTGAAAATGCTACTGTTGCTATTAGTAGATTTGGTTCTGGTTCACATTTAATGGCAATTGTAAATGCGTACAATAATGGCTGGGATATTACCAAACTTAGATTCAAAGTTGTTAAAAACCTCCAAGGAGGAATCGATGCACTTACTAATGGAGACGCAGATTATTTCATGTGGGAACATTTTACGACAAAACCTTATGTTGATGAAGGGATCTTCAGAAGATTAGGCGATTGCCCCACTCCATGGCCATGCTTTGTTGTTGCAATACGAGATGAAGTTTTAGAAAATCACCCTGAAGAAATTAAAACTATAATTGATATTCTAAATAATTGCACTTCTAATTTCAAAGAGATCAAAGATATTGATAAAACGCTATCAATCAGATACGAACAACAGCTTGAAGACATTAAGGAATGGTTATCTATAACAGAATGGAATGACGGAAAACCAATAACCAAAAATTTATTGACTCGCATTCAAAATAAAATGGTTGGCTTCAACGTTATATCCGAAAAGATTAATTCTGGAAGATTAATTAAAAATTTGTAAATTTAACGTCTAAATAAGATAAAATGAAAAGAGTAGTATTTATTGCAATTTGTATTGTTGGTTCTTTAGGATTAATCTCGTGTGGAAGTACAGCTCCGTGTGGCTTATCACAAAACACAAAAACCAAGCAAACTCAACAAAACTATCAACAGGAGATTGTTGTTGCTGATGCGGCAGCAGATTAAGTTGATTGTTCTTTTTTCAAATTCAATAAATCCGCTTCTTTAGGCGGGTTTTTTTATTACCTTTTGTAAATGAAAAAGGTTTTAAAAATTGCTAAAGTAGTCATAGCATTATTTTTGGTATTAATTTTAATTGACTTCTACGTTTTTCGAGGATATTTCAACGTAGATGTTTTTCGAAGATACTTCCCCGATTATAGCGAAAGAAAAGAGATTCAATCTGATAATCTTGAGTTAAAAATTAAAAAATCTGATAGTTCATTTCTTATTAATTTCAAAAATAAAAGCTTAAAACCATATTTTGTTAAGACATACAGATGGAAAGTTAAATTTCCTGTTAATGACTCTATTTTTTTCCTTCATTTAAGATCTAAATCTTACTACCCATATCTTCAAGATGATTATAAAGATGGAATGGATTGTGGAACAGGTATAGGGTATTTCTCAATAAACCCTTTAGAAAGTTTCGAAAAAGAAATAGGTTACTATGAATTAATAAAAAACCATCTAAGCTACGATCATCGTAAAAAGACACAAGGCGATACAATCAATGATTTATTTTACAATAAACCTCTCATTATTTCAAAAAAGATCAGCTTCCTTATCTAATTAGTAGAGATGATTTAACTGAAAAAGACAGTTTGAGTCTTCGACTGTACATTCCAGTATATAACTATAGCTACAACCAATTGATTTATGTCAAATCCAACAAAATCCAGGTTTCATATTTAGATGTAATAAAGAATGATGTTCAAGTTAAAAAAGAAGATTTTGAAAACTATTAATTCCTCTTTTTCAACATTGGAACAAATTTAAAATCTCCGAGCTCATGTTTCTCAAATTCTTTTGCCGATTTTCTAAGTAGCAAAGTCATAATTTGAGTTTTGTTTCCAACCGGAATTAACAACTTCCCTCCTATTTTTAATTGACTTAATAACGGATTAGGAATAAAAGGTGCTCCTGCGGTTACGATAATTTTGTCAAAAGGTGCTTGTTCTGGTAAACCTTTGTAACCATCACCAAATATAAACTTCTTCGGCCGGTAACCAATTTTTGGCAAGAACAATGAAGTTCGTTTAAAAAGTTCATGTTGACGTTCTATCGTATAAACCTCTGCTCTTAATTCTAACAAAACTGCTGTCTGATAGCCCGAACCTGTTCCTATTTCTAAAACTTTATCACCTTCTTTAACTTCCAAAACTTGAGATTGAAATGCAACTGTGTAAGGATGAGAAATAGTTTGATCTGCCGCAATAGGAAAAGCTTTATCTTGATACGCATGATCCTCGAAACTACTATCTATAAAGAGGTGTCTTGGAATTTTTCTAACAGCATTCAATACTTTTTCATCGGTAATTCCTTTTCCCGATAACACATTCGCTAATTGATTTCTAAGTCCTTGATGTTTGGTAGTATCTCTCAAAAAAAAGTTGATTTTTGTGTTTTTAAAAGTAGTAATTATTCATAGAAAAAATCTATAAAAGTGTATCTTTGTTAGCGTTGATTTGAAAAAATCAGCAATCATTTAAAACTTAATTATATATGCTAAAAGCCGGAGTTTTAGGAGCAGGCCATCTTGGAAAAATTCATCTTCGATTATTACAAGAATCAGAAAAATACCAACTCGTTGGGTTTTATGACCCTAATGAAGAGAATGCCCAAAAAGTAGCCGCTGAATTCGGATACCATTTATTTGACTCAGTTGATAGCTTAATTGACGCTGTTGATGTTGTTGATATTGTTACTCCGACTCTTTCTCATTTTGAATGTGCTAAAAAAGCGATTGAAAAGGGAAGGCATATTTTTATTGAAAAGCCAATTACAAATACACTTCAGGAAGCTGAGGCTATTAAAACTTTAGCAAGTCAAAACCATGTTCGTGGTCAAGTTGGGCATGTCGAACGCTTTAATCCTGCATTTAAAGCAGTTAAAGATATTATTGAAATGCCTATGTTTATTGAAACACACAGACTTGCTGAATTTAATCCTCGCGGAACTGACGTTCCAGTAGTATTAGATTTAATGATTCATGATATTGATATTATTTTATCTGTAGTGAAATCAAAAGTAAAGAATATTTCTGCAAGTGGTGTTTCTGTTATTTCTGAAACTCCAGATATTGCCAATGCTAGAATCGAATTTGAAAATGGCTGTGTAGCAAATTTAACTTCAAGTAGAATTTCCATGAAAAACATGCGAAAAACTCGCTTCTTCCAAAGAGACGCGTATATCTCCGTTGATTTCCTTGAGAAAAAATCTGAAGTAGTTAAAATGAAAGATGCACCAGAAACTCCTGATGATTTTGCTATGATCTTACAAAACGCAGAGGGAATTAAGAAGCAAATTTATTTTGAAAACCCAAAAATAGAACCAAACAATGCAATTTTAGATGAGTTGGACTCATTTGCTGATGCAATTCATCAGGATATTACCCCTGTGGTTTCTTTAACTCAAGGAACAGAAGCATTACGAGTAGCTCAGAAAATAATTGATTGTTTTTCTAAATAACATATAACAACTAAAATTTAATTTTCATGAAAAATATTGCTGTTATTGGTGCAGGAACAATGGGAAATGGTATTGCCCACACTTTTGCTCAATTTGGATTTAACGTGCAATTAATTGATGTTTCACAAGCTGCTTTGGATAAAGGTATAGCTACTATTTCTAAGAACTTAGATAGAATGGTAGCCAAAGAGAAAATATCAGAAGCAGATAAAACAAACACTTTAAATAACATTACTACGTACACTAATATTCAAAGCGGTGTTCAATATGCTGGATTAGTAGTTGAAGCTGCGACTGAAAACGTAGACCTAAAACTAAAAATATTTAAAGAATTAGATGAAGTGTGTCCTGAAGATACGATATTAGCTACTAATACTTCTTCTATTTCAATTACTCAAATTGCTGCGGCCACCTCTCGTCCGGAGAAAGTTATCGGAATGCACTTTATGAATCCAGTACCAATTATGAAATTGGTAGAGATAATTAGAGGGTATAATACTTCTGATGAAGTAAATGACTTTATTGTGAACTTAACCAAAGAAATTAATAAAGTTCCTGTTGAGGTAAATGACTACCCTGGATTCGTAGCAAACCGTATTTTAATGCCAATGATTAACGAATCAATTGAAACATTATATAACGGAGTTGCTGGTGTAAAAGAAATTGATACAGTAATGAAATTAGGAATGGCTCATCCTATGGGACCATTACAATTAGCTGACTTTATTGGTTTAGATGTTTGCTTATCTATATTAAACGTTATGTACGAAGGATTCAAAAATCCAAAATACGCTCCATGTCCACTTCTAGTAAACATGGTTACTGCCGGTAAATTAGGGGTTAAATCTGGTGAAGGTTTTTACGATTACTCTGAAAGCAGAAAAGCTGAAACTGTTGCTAAAATATTTAGCTAATTAAAATTACTTACATATAACGTTATAAAACAAAAAGAACTCGGATGAGTTCTTTTTTTAATTGGGGATTATATAAGTGTTAATTACTAAAAAGTAATTAAAGGGGAAACAATTGATGATTATCGGGGAATCTAAAGGGGGGAATGTTACTTGTAAAAGGGTCTTTAATTATATCTTACGAAAACTGGTATACTCTTTACTTTTAATTCTGAATTTGATACTCCAAATAATAATCTTAATAATTGATCTATTATAGGTTGAAAAGTGTTCATATTAGATTTTTTTTTAAGGTTTTATTCTTTTTTTTGACCCCGCTAAATTACTAAGTAATTGTTCTTTGAGATAGAACTTTTAGACTTACAGTAGTACCTTACACGATAAATGGTATCATTTTATCGATAAATAAGAATAGAATGAGGATTCAAAGAAAAAGTAGTCATACATTACTATTATTTTACCATATTTATTTTAATATTAATTTACCTGACCATGTTTTTGTACCAGAATAAATCTTAAAGAAATACAATCCAACAGCTAAATTATTTCTTTTAAATACTAAAGTATTGTTCCCTGCATTGGCATTATAAGTTTCTTTATGTACTTGCTTCCCAAAAATATTGTATACTTCAAATTTTAATTTGCTATTCATATCAGAGCTAAATACTAATTTAGTTACCTCTCCCACAGGGTTAGGCATTACTTTCACATTATTTTTAGTTACAATATCATCGACTGATGCAGAAGCAGATTTAGAAAACTTAACATTCCCTATTTCTAATGTTTTATTCTCAGTTAAACCTCCATCAGACAGAAGCGTAAAGAATAATGTTTTGATATCATTAAAACCATTATTAACTTGCTTAGCACTCGATATTAAATCTGACAATAAAATAATATGTTCTTTCTCTGTAGAGGATAAATTAATGGTAATATTAGGCTGATCCTCCCAGCTAGATATACTTTCACGAAGCAACATAACTTTTAACTGTCCAGTTCCTTTTGCTAAGAACGAAAGTGAGTTATAATCCGAAACATCTACTTGTTCAAATTTTGGAGTTAATGACCTATAAATAGAAACATCTTGATCAGCAATAAAATTAGCTGTAATATTCCTTTCCACACCTAAATCGTCAGCTCCAAAATCTTCTGTATTTTGAGTAACTGTAAAATTGCTTAAAAACGGTTCAGAACTGTAATCAATTCCCCATGTTCCGTCCGATAAAAATAAATCATCAGGAGTTGCATCGAACTCATTAGAGATTCTGAATCCAAAATCATATAAATTTTGTGTATCTAACATTACATTATTTAGAGTTCCTTCTAAATCAATGTTTAACTGGATATTTTCTGCGGTTGATGTTTCAGTTCCTCTTTTATTTCCGTCAATTGAGATGGTTGTCGCTCCTATAGTACTTACAATTTCTAAATCAATCTTACCACTATAGTAATTTGCTTTTCGAACAAATACAGGTGGTGCTTCGGAGCTTATGTAAGATGATATACTTTTTTGAATGCTTAATAAACGTAAAACCTCCTGCGATAGATTATACAAATCATCAATATTACTAGCCCATATCTGGAAATTATAAAATCCTTTATTTGAATATTTGTCTAAATTCCAATGTGATTCAACAATATAAGATGTATTATCTTCTGATTCAGCTACGGAAAAGCTTGCCACGTATTCAATACCTCCATCTGGTCTTTTAACAATTGATTTTATAAATACCTCGTCATTGATTTCCATGTTAGAAACAGACAATAATTCTGAACCTGTAAAACGGTCACAGATATGTTTTGTATGTTCGTAAACTGAATTTTCGGTTTTTAAAACCAAAATTGTTCCTAAACCTTCATTGTTTGGTGTAATATAATCTACAGATAAAACTTCTACTGCATTTGTAATATCCGCTAAATCTTCGGGTGAACTTTCAATAACACTTGTACCTTGTAAAATATCCATTGGGATAAAATCCCATAAGGTTATATTACTTATTTTTTTACCATATGTTGGTCGCTTAAATACTCTTTTTGCAGCGGCTCTATCAAATTTATAATTTGATTTGAGTCTATTTAAATTTCTTTGATTGATTTGATGTGACAATCTATTATTACTCTCAAGTCCACCATTGTTACCTGATGTGATTGGTGTTATTTCTGGACATGATGCAACTCCTGAACAAGCCGGGTCATCACAATCCACTAAACCATCTCCGTCGTCATCAACTCCATTAGTACAATCTTCTTGTGGTACTGGAGCAGTTGGACACCTTGCTCCATCGTTTTGTGAACTTGCTGGACCAAAAGCAAAAAGATTAGATACCATATCGGCACTACTATTAACATTTTGAACTCCATAAACAACATATACTGTACCTGTTTGATTAGCAGATATATAAAAATTTCCATCTACATCGAAATATACTGCACCGTAAGTGTAATTTAATCCTGAAAGAATCGGAATTTCGCCTAAATCTTCCACATTTCCTGTATTTGGATTAATTTTATATAATTTATTAGAATATTTTTCTACTGTATACAACATATTGTCAGCGGCATTAAATGCCCAATCATGATTTGTAATCGCTTGGGAAAGGGTCATTGTACCAATATTTGTTAAATATGTTGGTGATGAAGGATCTAAATCAATTTTATATAATCCCGAACTTCCATTTTTTAAGTAATATATACCATTATGATTTACATCTCCTACATAGGAGTATGGTGCATTATTGATTGTGTATTTGGTAACCTCATAATTATTACCAATTCTGACGATTGTATTGGAAGGACTTTTCAACGAACCCCAAATGTATCCGTCGGCAGGATTATATCCAACACCATTAATAACTGAAGGGTCTATATCTATACCATCAAGTGTGGCTATACCAGATGCCAAGTTTTGTGCATAAACATCATTACTTTGAAATAAATAAGCTTCTGTAACACAATTAAAAGGTTCACTAGCTTGTGCCAATACCTCAGTACTAACTAAAAAAATAAAGGTGAGACAAAAAAAGTATTTTAACTGCAGATAATTTTTTTTCATAAGACTGTATTGTTTTTTATTAGGCTTCTTTTAAAATACGATTTATTATTTCTAGATAGTGAATACTACACATCTTCAGTATATTTACTGTAGACTAGAAACCAATTTCATATGATAAAAAATTGTAAAAAAAAAAGGCATCTCAATGAGATGCCTTTTTTACCACTAAACTATACTTTAGTTAGTCTTTATCATTATCTTTTTCCTTTTTAGAAGTTTTATTCCAAATTTTAATTTCATCCTCCAAAGTAATTCCAGACTTCACCTCAATATTGACTCCATCAGAAATACCTAACTGTAATTCTTTCTTTTCAAATGAATCTTCTCCTGTTTTGATTTCTACATATGGCTTTTCAGATTTCTTGTCAAAACGTAATAACGCTTCCTTAATGGCCAAAACACTATCTTTTTGCTCTAGAACAATATCTGCATTTGCAGAGTAACCCGCCCTAATGAAATAATTAGCATCTAAAGCTACATCCGCTTTAATTTTAAACTGAACCGCCCCACCTTCTTCTGTTCCTTTTGGTGCAATAAAGTTTAACTGAGCAGGAAATTTTTTATCTTCAATTGCTCCTAAAGAAACTTGCAATTCAGTTCCCTTTACTAATTTACCAACCTCAGATTCATCTACTTTTCCTTCGAAAATCATTTTTTTCATATCAGCAATCGTAGCAATTGTTGTACCTGCGTTAAAGCTATTACTTTGAATAACCTGATAACCTTTCTTTACTGGGATTTCTACAATCATTCCAGAAGAAGTTGCTCTAATATTTGTGTTGGCTGCACTACCTAATCCAGCAGTAGTTCCTCTCTTAACAATATCCATATTTGAACGAGCATTAGATAAACGTTGTTTGGCATTGTTAAATGATAACTCTGAATTTTCAAACTCTTGACGTGCAATTACACCTCTTTCAAATAGACTTTTATTTCGCTCAAACTGAGTTTTAGCATTATCATAAGCCAATTTAGCATTTTTAATTTCATTGTTAGCAGAGTTCAATGCTTCTACATTAGGAACCACTCTTACTGTTGCTAATAAATCACCTGACTTCACAACTTGACCTTCTTCTACAACAATTCTATCAACGATACCTGCAATTTGAGGTTTAATTTCAACTTCTTCTAATGGAACCACTTTACCGGTAGCAACTGTTTTCTTAACAATAGTTGTTTTAAAAGCTTTTTCAGTTTCGAATTGTACAATATTTTTCTTGTTCTTTTTCGCAAACCAAATTAATACGATTGCAAATAACACAAACACAGTTATTAATATAATTTTTGCTCTTTTACTCATTTTGTTTATTTATATAGTCTGATTATTATTTTTACTCCTCTCTTAGGGCTTCAATAGGTTTCACTAAAGTTGCCATATATGCTGGTATTAAACCTATAGACGTTCCTAGCACAATTAGTATTCCGAATGCCACTAGTATTATTGGAATATTAACCGTTGGGTTCAATAATGCGGCATCTGGACCAGTGGCAAAAGCTCGGTCTATCCCATATAAAATAAGCCCTCCGAAAATTATACCCAACATTCCTGCTACAACTGTTAAAAATACAGATTCTAAAATCACTTGTAGTCTAATTTCTAAAGGTGTTGCTCCCAAGGCTCTTCTAATTCCAATTTCTTTGGTACGTTCTTTTACAGTAATTAATAAGATATTACCAATAGCAAAAACACCTGCAATTAAAGTTGCAATTCCAACGAACCATGTTAAAAACTGCATTCCAGTTAAGAAACCCGTAAATTTACCGATTTCTTTAGCTAAATTAATTCCACCTAGTGCTTTATTATCTTCTGGGTCTACAGTATGTAAATTCTTTAATGTTAATTGAATATCCGATTCAAATTGTTCAATATCTACTCCTTCCTGAGCAGTAATCATCATCCAATCAATTTTATTACCTCTATTGTAAATCTGTTGAAAAGTAGTGAAAGGTATGTAGGCTGTATCACCATCAAAATCAATTGCGCCAGACTTATACACTCCAACTACTTTATAATTTACATTATTAATTATGATATACTGATTTATAGGGTTTTCGTTCTTCTCGAATAACTGTTTATAAATATTTTCCTCAATTACAGTTACTTTGGTTTTATTTTTTATGTCGTTTTGATTCAGGAATCTTCCATAAATCAAATTTTTCTTTTGAACTTTATCCAAAACAGGATAATCTCCACTTACTTGAAAATCTCCAGATTTAAAACCATTTACCAAAAGATTCATAGTTTGACATCGAGGAACAATGTACTTTAATCTTCCATCGAATTCTTCTTTTAATACTTCTACATCTTTGGTTTTTAATTGTATCCTTCTTCCTTTTTGATATCCTTTAAATGGTTTATCAGTTCTTTGTGTCCAAACAACTAAACTATTTGTAGCGAAATCTCCAAATAAATTTTTAAAATTATTCTCCATTCCTCTAGCAGCTCCTAATAGAACAACCAGTAAAAAAATACCCCATAAAACACCTATAATTGTAATTACTGTGCGTGTTTTATTCTTACGAATACCTCCGTAAATTTCTTGCCAAGTATCTGAATCAAATAAAAATTTAATCATAATTAATCTGCTCTTAGTGCTACAATTGGTTTAATCTGTGCTGCTTTTTTAGCTGGCAAATATCCTGCAAGTAATCCAGCTAAAATTAAGATAATCGTTGCTCCTACGACTATTCCTGAACTTACACTTGGGTTGTAAATAAAATACTTCTCAAGTCCGTCACCTATTTGGTCTAGTATAAAAGTTCCGAGTAAAAGTCCGAAATAACCTGCCAAACCTGTGATTAATAATGATTCTTTAACAACCATACTAATAATTGAAATTGGTTTAGCCCCTAAAGCCTTTCGAATTCCAAATTCTTTTGTTCTTTCTTTAATAGAAAAAATCATAATATTACTGATACCAATAATTCCTGCTATCAAAGTACCTGATCCTACAAAAATCACAATAAAAAAAAGTGCTGCAGTTAATTGACCTACTCCTTTATTGGCTTCAGCCATATTCCTAATAAATAAGGCACTTTGATCATTTGGATGAATGTCTAGGTTTTGTTTTAAATCTCTTTCTAATCCATTACCAAAAGCTAAAGCCTTATCGATAGTTAGTCTAGGATTATAACCTATTAAGATATTATCGATATAATCGTTATTACCATATAATTTTTGAGCAGTTGTTATTGGCATGTAAATATTTCTTTCTTCTCTGTCTCCACCTTCATCAGAAAAAACTCCAACAATCTTGTATGAAATATCATTAACATTAACATATTTACCCAAAGCAACTCTCTCTCCAAACAAATCTTTCTTAACCAATCTACCAATAACAATAACTTTGTTTTTTTGACTTAAATCTAATTGATTTATAAATCTCCCTTCATCAATTATCGTTTTTTCTAAATACCTGTGATCTGGATGTACAGCCCTAATATTATAGTTATCTTGATTATTCTTATAAACAACCTGTGCACTTAAATACTTTCTTGCTGATATATACTGAATTTTATCCTCGTAGTTTTCAACTATATAATCAAGATCTTTATTCTTTAATTGAATTCTTCTCCCCGATTGTAATCCTTTATAAGGTTTTGAGGTTTTCCAAGTTCTAACAAACATGGAATTATTAGCATCATCAACAAACGCTTGTGTAAAAAAGTTTTGAAGTCCATTTACTATTCCGAAAAGCAACGTAAATAATAAAATTGCAAACGAAATTGTAAATCCAGAAAGTATTGTTCTAAGTTTATTCTTATTAATACTTTGAAATATCTCTCGCCAAGAATCTATATCAAACATATTAGTAAACTTTTTTCAATTCTTTTTTATTTGTATACTCATCGCTGATGATGACACCGTCTTTTAATCTAACAACTCTATTTGTTTGTGCTGCAACTTCTTCCTCGTGTGTAATTACGAAAACTGTCATTCCTTCGTCATTTATACCTTTTAACAAATCCATCACAGAATCAGTAGTTTTAGAATCTAATGCTCCTGTTGGTTCATCCGCTAAAATTACTTTAGGTTTCGTTACTAATGCTCTTGCAATTGCAACACGTTGTTTCTGTCCTCCCGACAATTCATTTGGAAGATGATTTGCCCAAGGTCCAAGCTCTACTTTCTCAAGATATTCTTGAGCAATTTTTAAACGTTCCTTTCTTCCCATACCTTTATAGTATAATGGTAAAGCTACATTCTCAACTGCTGTTTTATATGATATTAAATTAAACGATTGAAATACAAAACCTAAAAACTTGTTTCTAAGAATCGCCGCTTTTTTCTCATTTAAATCTTGAATTAATTGTCCATTTAAAAAGTAATTACCTTCATCATGAGAGTCTAGTAATCCAACAATATTAAGTAGTGTAGACTTTCCCGATCCAGAAGATCCCATGATAGATACGAATTCTCCTTCCTTAATATGCAAATCGAGTCCCTTTAAAACGTGAAGAGAATCATTACCGATTGGGTAAGATTTATGTAGTCCTTCTATTTTTATCATATAGTTAGTTTTTTCTAATGTAAGTTATAAGTGTACTCACTTTACGAACTTACAATGACTAGACGCTCAATTTTAAAATATGTTACAGAAAGTTATTGTAATTTTGAAAAAAAATAATCAGCAGAATGATAGAGCTTCCGGAAAATAAAAAAATTATACTATTTGATGGGGTTTGCAACTTATGTAACCAAACTGTATTAAGAATAATTAAACTTGATAAAAAAGATAATTTCCGCTTTACATCCTTACAATCCGAAATGGGTAAAAAAATAATAGAAGACCTAAAAATTGATACTTCAAAAGTGGATTCTATTATTTTATTTGAGCCCAAAATTGCTTATTATTTAAAATCTACTGCTGCTTTAAAAATAATTGGTACATTTGGAGGAATTTGGGAGGTAAGTAAGTTTCTATTGTTTTTCCCCTCGTTTATTAGAGATTTTGTTTACGATATTATCGCAAAAAATCGTTACAAATGGTTTGGTAAAAAAGATCAATGTATGATTCCAACTCCAGATTTATTATCAAAATTTATAGATTAATGATACAAGATTTAAGATGTGTAATCTTTGATATGGATGGTGTAATTATTGATTCTGAAGAGTTACATAGAAAAGCTTACTACGAAGTATTTGAAGCTTTAGAATTGAATGTAACGGAAGAGTTATATAAATCGATGACAGGTTCTTCTACGTTAAATGCTTTTCAAAAATTAGTTTCACATTTTAGTTTACGCGAAATCCCTGAAGAACTTGTTCAAAATAAAAGAAAAAGATATGTCAATTTTTTTGAAAACGACCCGAATTTACAATTGATTGAAGGTGTTGAAAAATTGATTCAGTATTTTTACAACAAAGGCTATACCTTAGTATTAGCGTCGTCTTCAGCAATGGTAAATATTAATAGAGTATTTGATCGATTTGATTTACACAAATATTTTAAGGCTAAAATAAGTGGAGCCGATTTGAAAGCCTCGAAACCTCATCCTGAGATATTCGAAAAAGCGGCTGTTTTAGGTGGACATCAAAGACACAACTGTATTGTTATTGAAGATTCTGATAATGGAATTAAAGCGGCTAATGATGCTGGTATTTTTGTTGTAGGATATAAAAATCCTTTAGTTACAAATCAAACACTAGAAAATGCAAACCTAGTGATTTCAAATTATGAGGAATTAACTGAAATTTGCTAATGGAAAAAATTACTTTAAAATCTTTTTTCACCTGTACTTTAATAGCATTAGTTTTTGGGTTTATTTATCTGAAAAACACTGATATTTCTTCAAGTATTGATAGAAATATATCTGATAAAATGCTCATAAAGAATGCAAAAAAACAGATTGATTCTATTAAGCAGTCATCTTTAATTGAAGATACTACCATGGACTTAATTATAAACTTAGCAGACGATTACAACAAACATAAAAATATTGGGACTAAACTGACAGAAGAAAACATTCATAGCTTTGAGAAAAAAATAAACCTAACACTTCCCGAATCTTATAAATTATTCTTGACCTATTTTGGTGATGGTGGAGAAATGATCTATGACACCTCTATTCTGAGTACCAAGAAAACAATGTTTATCAAGGATCAATTTAACAATCTTCCAGATGAGTTACAGACAAGTGAAGGAACTGTAACCACAAGCGCGTTATTGGCATTAACCAAAAATAAAAAAAGGAAAGGAGATTGGTACTGGGTAACTAATGACTTAAATGAAAATAACGAATGGCCTTTAGTTTTTATTGATACTGAAAATAACTCTATCAGATACTCTGTTAAAGAATTCTCTGAATGGTTACAACTCTTAGTTATGAGCAAGAGTGATGTAATTTCAGCAATAAAAAACAGAGAAGAAACTTTATCTGAAAGTAGAAAAGTTGTAACTACTTCAAGTTATCTAAAATAAAGTTTATTGTTTCGTTAGTATTATTGTTTTTATTGTAAGAATTAGTTAAATATTTAGAAGATACAGCATATTTTTGTTGAATTAAATATTCAATTTGACTGGCATATTCTAACGTTACTTTTCCTGTGAGTAAAATTCCTAAATCTTTACCTTCCTTGTAATAATTGTATATTTTCTTTAATCCAGTTAAGTACAAATAATCTTTTGTAAACCCTCCTCCACGATAAGCTCTCGCCGTGATATAAAAAGCATCTTCTCTATTTAAATCAAACGTATTGTGTAATGATCTAAAAGTTTTTGAAAATGAATATCCTTTAGCTAATCCATTTACCGCCATTACCCGATACGCCAATTCTTTCAAACGTTTTAAAGTCAAATTTCCTGACATATATTCGCTGAAAACAGCTAAGCCTTCCTGAGTTTCTTCATTCCCTGGAAATCCATGAGAAAATATTTTTAATGGATGTTCTAAAGCATTCATAGTAGTAACCATGTGAACACCAATTTCATGATTTGTTAATATGGCCAATTCATTATCAGAATACTTGTAATTTTCTTTTAAAACTAATGAACGCGTACTATTTAAAACCATGGCAATAGCACTCATTTTTCTAGAGTGAGTAATACTAAAATCAAAATCGTAATTTTTACCATAATCAATAAAAAATTGCTCTGATTCTTTAGAGGTATACTTCGGCTTAAAAGCTTCACTGCTTGTATCCTCATCCTCAAAATGTAGAATAAACTTAGCATTTTCCACATCATCTTCTGTTGGTGAACCAAAAGAACGCAAACTATTATAATAAAATCTATTGCCTTCTCCTATAGTTTCAATACATTGAATTAATCCTGAATAGAAATAAATGATATCCTCATACAAATCACGAATCTTCTGATCTTCAATATCTTCAAGCGGTAAGGCAAAAAACTCACTGTGTAATTTAAACTTATCAAAGTCGCGCTCAGGATAAACGAAATTAGGATCAGTTAAATATTTAGAACTAAAGAATTTTGTTTTTTCCTCTTCAATATTTACAGGATTTACATATCTTAATAATTCTATCTTTTTAACGAGCTTATCTATTCGCTGGTCAATTTCAAAAAGCTTTTTTGTATTCACCGTAGTATCAATCATCATTACAAATTCTAACCCGCAAATTTAATATTTATGTCTATTAAAGAAGTCTGATGCGTGAACTTTTAGCGATTTATTTAAATACCTTTTTACTGCGTTCACCACTTCAGGATAAATAACCTGATTCAATTCGTCACAATATACTTTTGCGATTTCTGTTGCTAATACTAATGTGTTTTCAAACCTTGATGTTATGAACATCAAGAAATAACCATTACCTTGAAAAGTATCATTAATTTTTGCAGTAGATTTAATATCATTTGGAAGTGGCATTTTCTCCAATAAATTTCTCCAAGAATTAATGTCTCTTGCAAATCGAGTTTCATCAACATTTTTTGTACCCAAATTCCAAGTTGGCACTTCTCTATCCCAACGTTTCCAGTTATAACTATGCATGTCATAAACGATACAATGGTTATACTTTGACTCTAATTTTTCAATTAAAGCTTCTACAACGCTATAAAACTGATTATGCTTAGTCAAACTCTTTTCTTTAACCTCCGTTGATAACTCAGTTTTCCACAGTTGTTTTCCCCAAGCATCATGATAAATTGCAGACTCTGGAGTTCTGTTTAAATCATATTCAAAACGAGAATCCAACCCAGCTATTACAATCGGTTGATCAATTATCATTTCTTTAGTACATGGATCTTCTTCATACCAACGATCATACTCAGTATGCAAACAATTGCTCCACAATTCCTTTCTAAACTGATGTCCATCATGAACAGCAGCACAAACAAAAGGTACATATTCCTCAATTTTTATTACAAAAGAATAATCCTTAGAGACAGCTTCAAAAAGTTCTTCTTTTCGAATTTTATTTATTATTTCATTGACAGATAACCTTATCATTTACTTCAAAATTTTCTGTAAGACAACAAATATTTGTTTCTCCATTTTATCAACAGTTCCATCCGCAAAGAACACTTCTTTTATATCATTAATTAAATTTCTCTTTTCTTCTAGTGAATATTTATTCATCAATAAATACTCTCTGATATTTTCAATGATATCTTCCTCTTTATCAAACACAATTTGTGTATGTACTTTATTAAATGTTTTTTCGTCTACTTTAGAAAGAATATATTTTCGTTCTTCTTCAGTTTCTAATAAATTACATTGCGCTGCATATAATAAAACATAAGCTTCAAACTCTGCCCTAGTCCATTCTATAATCATATTATTTTTCAATTGGTAAATTTGGCATACTTGCCCATTCAGTCCACGAGCCATCATATACCGAATAGTTAGTTTTACCTGTTATTTCAAGAGCCAATGCTAAAATGCAAGCTGTAATACCCGATCCACAGGTACATATAAATTTCTTGTTTTCTGAATTAATTTTATCAAACATTCTGATTAATTCTTCTTTCGGCTTCATTTCTCCATCTTCTTGAACCTCTGTATACGGCAAACTTACTGACTTTGGAATATGACCTCCTTTTAAATCTTTACGTGGCTCTGGCACCTTTGCTAAAAATCGTTCGTTTGATCTTGCATCAATTGTGCAGTTTTCATTGGAAGTAATATTTTCAAAAACTTGTTGATAATTTGTTACTAGCTCTTGAATTAAATTAGCTGTAAAATTACCTTTAGTAAAACCTTCTATATATTTATCTGCAACTTCAAAACCAGATTGAATCCATTTTGGCAATCCGCCATTAAGTACAGCTACATTATGAAACCCAAATACTTTAAATAACCACCAAGCGCGTGGTGAAGAGTAAGTACCTATATTATCGTAAATAATGATACATGAATCGATATTTACCCCTAAGTTTATAACTTGCTCTTCGAAATCGTTTTCTTCAGGAATTGTATTTGGAAACTCATCATTTTTATCCAAGAAAACGTTCTTTAAATCAAAGAATCTAGTATTTGGAATTAAATATTTATTATCTGAATCTTCTTCCGAAGAACCGACTTTTTTTATTGTAGCGTCTAAAACAACTACATTATTAGCTTTTATATGTTCATGTAACCAATCAACAGTTACAATTGGCGAAATAACTTTAAGCTTCATCAACTTGTTTCTTTAGATCTGTCATTCTTCTAAAAGCAGCATTTTTTTCTAAAATTTTACTTTCAAGAAAATCTACAACCTTCTCTTGTAATTTAACCTTTGAAACTTTATTGATATATGTAATTCCTCCTGGACTCATTACATTAACCTCTACTAACTTACCATTAATCACATCAATACCAACAAAGTACAAACCGTCTTTAACTAATTTCGGTCCTATTTTTTTACATAATATTTTTTCAGCTTGAGTTAATCGATGTTTCTCAACTCTACCACCAGCTGTAACATTTGAACGATGATCTTTTTCACCTGGAATTCTTTTCATCGCACCAATCGGTAATCCGTTTAAAAGTAAAATTCTAACATCACCTTTTTCCGCACCTTCAATATACTCTTGAAGAATTACGTAATCAGAGGAACCATCACTTTTACTAATATAAAAATCTAACAAAGAATTAATATTTCCCATTGCTGATTTTTCAATTAAAATAACACCTGAACCTCCATAACCATTTAAGGGTTTTAAAATCATTTTATCAGAATCTGACTCTTCAATTGTTTTTATTAAATAATTCTTGTTTTTTGATACGTGTGTTACTGGGATAATATCATTATTTGGATCTTCAAAAACCGCGGTGTAGAGTTTATTATTCGCCTCTCGCATACCTTGTACTGAATTAATAATAAACACATCATCTTTTACAGAATCTAAAAAATTTAACATTAATGGATCTAATGGAGGGTTCGCTCTCATAAAAATTGCATCAAAACCAGCTAAAGGTAGCATCTCCTCCCTTGTTGTCGCCTTTTTGTAATATGATTTTGAAGAAGAAGGTACCTTTTCCATTCGATTGATAATAGTACAAAAAGCATTGGTAACACTATTTCTAATTGTTAAATTCGAAGGTGTACAAATAGCCACTCCATGACCTCTTTTGGCACATTCATGTATTAGTGTTAATGAAGAATCATTATCTGGTATAATTTCTTCCCAAGGATACATTAAAAAACAAATATTCATTTGCTCTAATAGGTTTAAGTTAGTTTCTATTTACTTTTTTCACTAAAAAACACCGATTACTTTCACTGTAATGGTGTTTTAAAAATACTCTTTTTTTGAATATATAAGGCTTATAAAATTATTTTACTAAATCATAATTATCGTCCCAATTTTTTGGTTTTGGATCACCTAACTTACCAACTGATTTCGCTACCAAAGTGGCAACTGTTGCGTCACCAGTTACATTAATAACTGTTCTACACATATCTAAAGGTCTGTCAACAGCGAAAATCAAGGCTAATCCAATAGGTAATAATTCACTTGGAAAACCAACCGATTCTAAAACAATAACCAACATTACCATTCCAGCACTTGGTACCGCTGCAGAACCAATAGAAGCTAATAGGGCTGTTAAAATAATTGTCAACTGATTAGTAAAGGTTAATCCTTCAGGCCAAATAACTTGCATAATAAATACAGCTGCAATTCCTTGATATAAACTAGTTCCATCCATATTTACCGTAGCTCCAACTGGTAATACAAAACCAGAAACTTCTTTATCTACGCCTACATGTTCTTCCACTCTTTCCATAGTAACTGGTAGTGTTGCCGCACTAGAACTTGTTGAGAATGCTAATAACTGAGCTGGACTTATTTTTTGCAAAAACCATAGTGGTGACTTTTTTACATAAAATTTTAGAATTAAAAGATAAAAAACCACCATTAACGCTAAACCAAATATCACGCATAAAGCATACCATAATAGTTTAATTAGTATTTCAGTATCATCAAATGCAATAATAACATTAGCTAATAAAGCAAATACAGCATAAGGAGCGAACAACATAATTAAATCAACCATTTTCATCACAACTTCATTCAATGAATCAAAGAAGCTAATTAAGGGTTTTGCTTTTTCTTCAGCAATTAGCAATAAACTAATTCCCACAAATAAAGCAAAAAAGATTACTTGTAACATTGAAGCATTCACAAATGACTTAAAAATATTACTAGGAAAAATATCTACTAAAGCCTGTAAAGGTCCTGCATCTTTTTGTTTTGAAGCTTTATTTAATTTATCTTTAACCCCAGTATTATCAGCATACTTCTCTTTAATCTTCTCAATAGTCTCCTTAGACATTCCTTCGCCTGGTTTTACAGCATTTACGATACTCAAACCAATAATAATAGCTACCATAGTTGTAGCAATATAAATGCCTAGTGTTTTTAATCCCATTGATTTTATTTTAGAAATGTCTTTAAGATCTGAAATACCTTTTATCAAAGACGCTAGAATTAAAGGTACAGCTATTAACTTCAAAAGATTGATAAATATTTTTCCGAATGGAGCAACCCAATCAGCGACAAATCCTTTTCCTCCATCGATGGAATTCATTATAAAACCGAAAACTATACCAAGTATCATTCCAATGATAATTTTCCAGTGTAGTGCTAATTTCTTCATTTCTTTATATTGGTTTGTAAGCTTGTAAAAATATAAAATTGATTACAATTAGTATTTAAAATATTTATCAGTTAAAAATTCAAAAAAAACATGTGACTTCTTTTTGTATCTTGTGTCAATATAACTATCAAAATATTAATTAAACAAAAACTAATAGAAAATGGAAGGAATCTTAGACTTATTAAATAGCCCAATGGGAAAAACTATCATTAGTGGTGTTGCTGGTTCAACTGGACAAGATAGCAACAAAACAGGAAGTGTGCTTACCATGGCTTTACCTGTGCTGATGAAAGCCATGGAACGTAATGCTACAACTCCACAAGGAGCTGAAGGATTGATGGGAGCTTTAAATAAACATGATGGTGGTATTTTAAACAATCTTGATGATTTATTTAGTGGAGGAGTTAATAAGGAAGTTGTAGACGATGGAGGAAAGATTCTTGGACATATTTTAGGCTCTAAACAACAAGGTGTACAACAAGTTCTTGGGCAAAAAGCTGGTATGGATGTTGGAGCTGTTGGAAATATTTTACAAACTGCTGCTCCTATCTTAATGGGATTATTGGGTAAACAATCTAGACAAAGCGAAGTAAATAATTCAGGTGGACTTGAGAGTTTACTTGGTGGAATGTTGGGGGGAAGTAAAACACAAAACGAACAAAATTTCCTTGAAAAAATATTAGATGCTGATGGTGACGGTAGTGTTATTGATGATGTTGCTGATATGGTACTTGGTGCTAGTCAAAAGAAATCTGGAGGCTTATTAGGTGGACTTTTAGGTGGACTGTTTGGTAAGAAATAAGATTCAATCTACATAATAACAAAAGGGTAAACACATTTGTTTACCCTTTTTCTTTTATATATTTTTGCATCAGCAAATATTTATTTTTTTATTTTGGAAAAACTAAAGGAACGTTGGGGTTTAAAAACGAATTGGGATGTTGTAGCTATATTAATTGTTTTTGCAATTAACGGTTCTTTTTCCGCGTGGATTGCAAAACCAGTTACTGCTTTCCTTGGCTTATCTTCTGAAACAATAAATCCTTGGATTTATTACCCACTTCGAATTATTTTAATATTTCCTATTTACCAAACTACTTTACCAATAGTTGGTTGGCTTTTTGGTCAGTTTCGTTTCTTTTGGGAATTTGAAAAAAAGTTTTTAGCAAGATTAGGCTTTGGATTTCTTTTCAATAAAAAAAGTTAAACTTCGATAATTTTTATTGTCTCCTTCTTTTTGTCAGAATTAAAAACATAGGTAAAAAACCACATTAATGTGAATGTAGGAATGATATCTAACCATGGCATTACTTCTTCCAAGAAAGATACAATTGCAGCAATTTTACCTTTATTGCCTTTGTACAATTTGGTCATTAAATATGCGGAGGCTGGTGCCCAAATGATATCAGTTAACTCTGCTATCCCAGGAATGACGTAAGAAGTGAAACCTATTACGTCAAAAACAATTCCAAGTAGCAATTTCATATATTTATTCTCTATATTCATATTTTATTAGTATGCGGATAGTTATGTTTCTCAAACTACTTTATTAGACACAAAAAATTCATAAAAGTAACAGCATTCATGAAATTTTCTCATTTTAAAGATCAAATTAGTCTTTTAAAAACAAAACCTTTGGGAGGACTGGCATCTCAATTCAAGTTGGTGCCAGATTTGAGAATTAAAATCTCTGAAGAAAAAATTAAAAACAGTAATCCAAGAAAAGCCGCTATAATGGCTTTGTTTTATCCAAATGAACAAAATAAAACAACTTTTTTATTAACACAAAGAGCTAGTTACAACGGAACACATTCTGCTCAAATAAGTTTTCCTGGTGGAAAATACGATCAGGGAGACCATAATATTAGACAAACGGCTCTCAGAGAGTTAGAAGAAGAAGTTGGTGTTTATAGAAATTCAGTAAAAGTTATTAGACAATTATCGGATACTTATATTCCACCTAGCAATTTTATGGTTACTCCCTTTCTTGGTTTTTTAAATGAAAAACCTTCTTTAACTCCAAATAAAGAGGTAGCAAAACTAATTGAAATTGAAGCAGCTGCACTTTTAAATGATGAAAACATCTCTTCTATCATTATGGAGACATCATACATGAAAGGGATTGAGGTTCCGTGTTTTAAATTTCACGATCATATTGTTTGGGGAGCCACTGCAATGATGTTATCTGAAATAAAAGATTTAATGAAGGAAATTGAATAAAAATGTTTTTATAAATTTGTTTAACTAAATTAGTGTTTATGCCCCTACTTAAAAGGAATCCTTTTGGTCATATTTTATTTATCAAACGTTTCTTAATTCAAATTTTGGGAGTTATTTCTCATGGTAGATATAGAAGCTTTAACGAACTTCAAATTGAGGGTTCTGAAATACTTAGACAATTACCAGACAAGAATATTTTATTCATTTCTAATCACCAAACTTACTTTGCAGATGTGGCTGCCATGTTTCATGTTTTCAATGCAGCATTAAAAGGTAGAGATGATAATATTAAAAACGTGGGTTATTTATGGAAACCAAAATTAAATCTATATTATGTTGCTGCTGGGGAAACGATGAAATCAGGTTTACTCCCTAGAATTTTTGCTTATGTAGGTTCAGTTTCAGTAGAGAGAACATGGCGAAGTGCAGGTAAAGATGTAAACCGACAGGTTAAAATGTCTGACATTTCAAATATTGGAACAGCATTAAAGGATGGCTGGGTTATAACATTTCCTCAAGGAACTACTACACCTTTTAAACCTATTCGAAGAGGAACCGCTCATATTATTAAAACTTTCAAACCAACAGTTGTGCCTATTGTAATCGATGGATTTAGAAGATCTTTTGATAAAAAAGGACTTATGATTAAGAAACGTAATGTTTTACAATCAATGGTTATAAAAGAACCCCTTAAAATTGATTATGAAAATGAAGATGTTAGTGATATCGTTGAAAAAATTGAGTACGCTATAGAGCAACATCCTTCATTCTTGAAAGTATTAACTCCAAAACAATTAAAGGAACAAGAAGAATATATTGAAAGTAGACGTTTTTGGGGTGCTGATAATTAGAAAAAGGAAGAAGAAAAGAATAAAAATAACCAAAGAAAGAAAAATATTAAAATCAAATTATGTCAGAAAATAAGACCATATTAACTAAGGACTCTATTGATTTTTTAGAGAAGTATTTAAACAACGCAGCTCCTACTGGATATGAATGGGAAGGACAAAAGATTTGGATGGATTATCTAAAACCTTATGTTGATGAATTCATTACAGACACTTATGGAAGTGCAGTTGGTGTTATCAATCCTGATGCAAAATATAAGGTTGTTATTGAGGGACATGCAGATGAAATTTCTTGGTATGTAAATTATATTTCCGACAAAGGATTAATTTATGTCGTAAGAAATGGAGGTAGTGATCATCAAATCGCTCCTAGTAAAGTTGTGAATATTCATACAAAAAATGGAATTATAAAAGGAGTTTTTGGTTGGCCTGCAATTCATACTAGAGATAAAGGAAACGAAACTCCACCAAAACAAGACAATATTTTTATTGATGTTGGTTGCGCAAATAAAGAAGAAGTTGAATCACTTGGAGTTCATGTTGGATGTGTAATTACATATCCAGATGAATTTCACATTTTAAATAAAAATAAATTTGTTTGTCGTGCTTTAGATAATAGAATGGGAGGATTCATGATTGCTGAAGTTGCTCGTTTACTTTATGAAAACAAAAAGAAACTTCCGTTCGGATTATATATTACAAATTCAGTTCAGGAAGAAATAGGATTGCGAGGAGCTGAAATGATTACAGAAACAATTCAACCAAATGTTGCTATTGTTACAGACGTAACTCATGATACTACCACGCCAATGATTGACATGAAAAAACAAGGTCATCAAGAAATTGGTAAAGGTCCAGTTATTGCTTATGCACCAGCAGTACAACAAAAATTAAGAGATTTAATTATTGAAGGAGCTGAAGAAAATAACATCCCTTTTCAAAGATCAGCTTTATCAAGAGCTACAGGAACCGATACAGACGCTTTTGCTTACAGTAATGGAGGTGTTGCTTCTGCATTAATTTCATTGCCTTTACGTTACATGCATACAACTGTTGAAATGGTGCATAAAGAAGATGTAGAAAACGTTATTAAAATGATTTATCATGCACTACTAAAAATTGAAGACGGAGAAGATTTCTCTTACTTTAAATAATATTAACAGAGATTATAGAATTGTGTCATTTTGAATCGCTTGAAAAATCCAGTAAAGATTTAACAAGTATTCAAAGTGACATTTTTTATTCTTACAAGAAATGCATTTAAAATGAGTTTAACAAATCAAAAAGATCTATTTAACCTACCTGATGATATTACCTATTTAGATATCGCGAGTCAATCTCCTTCATTTAAAAGTATAGAAGAAGCTGGAATTAAAGCTGTAAAAGAGAAAAGCCATCCTTACCTAATTACGGCCGATCGTTATTTTGATCCGATTGTTAAACTCAAAAAACTGTTTGCAAAACTTATAAAAGCAAAAGATTATAATAGAATCGCCTGTACTCCTTCTGTTTCTTATGGATTAGCCACAGTTGCTAACAATATTCAACTAAAAGAAGGTGACGAAATTCTTCTTATCGAAGAACAATTCCCGAGCAACTATTATGTATGGGAACGTTTAGCAGATAAATTTAATGCCGTAATTAAAATTGCCGAACAACCGACAACTAATTCAGATAAAGGAAAACAATGGAATGAAAACATTTTGAATTCAATTTCTACTAAAACAGCCGTTGTTGCAATGGGAAATATACACTGGGCTAACGGAACTCTATTTAATTTAAAAGCAATTCGAGAAAAATGTTTCAAGCAAAATTCTTTATTTATAATTGATGGAAGTCAATCAGTTGGAGCTTTACCATTTTCTATTGAAGAGCTGCAACCTGATGCATTAGTGTGTGCAGGTTACAAATGGTTATTCGGCCCTTACGGATGCGCGTACACTTATTTTGGCTCTTATTTTGACAATGGAATTCCTATTGAAGAAAATTGGTCCAATCGATTAGACAGTGAAAATTTAAGTGGTTTAACCAATTATCAACCGAAATATAAACCTTTAGCAAATAGATATTCTGTTGGTGAACACGGAAGTTTTATTTATACCGAAATGCAAATCGCTGCGTTAACTCAATTACTCCATTGGAATCCGAATGATATCCAAAACTATTGTTATGAAATTACCTCTGAGTTTGTTCAAACATTAAAAGAAGTTGGATGTTTTATAGAAACCGATGATTTCCGAGCTAAACATTTATTTGGAATTCAACTACCTGAAACCATTCATATGGAAAGTTTGAAAAATCGATTACAACAAGAGAAGATTTTTGTTTCTTATCGTGGGAATTATGTTCGTATTTCCTGTCATTTATACAATACAAAAGAAGAATTTAATCGACTTACTGAATACTTTTTATCTGAGATACAATAACTATGGATGAACTTATTGACATTGTAGATGAACAAGGAAACTATACTGGTAAAACATGTTTAAAATCAGAAGCACATAAATTCGGTTACTTCCACCCTACTGTTCATATTTGGATTTATACTTCTACAGGAGAAATATTATTACAAAAACGAGCATTAACCAAAAAAGTGTTTCCTGGTTTATGGGATATTTCTGTGGCCGGTCATATTGCCGCTGGTGAAAAAATTGAAGTCGCTGCTTTAAGAGAGGTTGAAGAAGAAATAGGTTTCATCATAAAACCGGAAAATCTTCAAAAAATTGGCACACGCAAACATCAAGTAAATCATGCAAACGGAATAATTGATAATGAGTTTCATCATGTATTTATATCTGAACTTACAGTCTCGATAGATAAATTAATTATTCAAACAAGTGAAGTCGCTGAACTAAAATTGTTTGAGCTAGAAATTCTTAAAAACACTGCTAAATATGAGAATGTTTTACTTCCAGAATACAGTGAATATTACGAATCTGTTTTTAATGCAATTAATTCACAACTAAACAGATAGATTCCTTACATTTGCGGCGAAATCAAAAAAATAAATCGCCACTTATGAAAATAAGTAAAACATTACTATTATTAACAATCACCACTATTTTTTACAATTGTACTGGTAATAATCATAATTTTCCGATAGAAAAGCAATATTGGGACATTAATGATTACGATCAAGCAATACTTGATTTACGTTTTGGATACCTAGATAATGAACCAAAACCTACTTTAGACAATCCTGAAAAGAGAATTATTGTTGAAAAATTAATCGACAAACAGAATTACAAAGTAATTTTAGATGATTCTTCAATTAGCTTAAGAGAACGAAATAAATTCGCACATGACTTTTTTGATCAATGGAAAGACATGACTGGAATTTATGAAGAGAAAGATGAATCAGGAAAATATATTTACGGAAGAGAACTACTAGCCGTTTGGCATTTTGGTTTAGATTTTCACATGGAATACTTCACTATTGGAAGCAATGCAATTCATACCTTTTCGGCTAATTCAAGCGAAGACGAGGTTCTTAAACGAATCAATAAAAATATGGAGGAATTATTCAAGAATTTCTCCCGTTATATGGATTTAATTAAAGACGAAGATGCTTTTTATGAGAACGAAAAAGAGTTCTTTATACAAGGAATTGACACGTACTTCACGAAACTAATTATGCAACACCCTGAAGCAGATTATAAACGTATTGAGAAAAAAGCAAAAGCTGTTTTAAAGAAAGTGAAATCAAAAGAAATTCGAGCTTCTTTAGAATCATTAGTTGAGTCCATCAATTATATCAAGTTAAAGAAAACGAATGCATAATTAAACTTCGATAATTTGAATGAAAATTTAGTTGCAACCTTAGTCTTATTAATTTACTTCTCTCCTGTTTTTTACCAACTCATCATAGTAATACGAGAAAGTAAAAAAGGGAATAAACTACCTTTAAAAAAATTATACAGGTTTTTAAAAATTAGTGTTTATATACTAATACCTTCAGTGGTTTTCTTTTTTATAATTAGTCATACTAATTATTTTAATTATCAAAAACCAATGAAATTTAGTGAATACGATAAAATTACTTTTGACAATTTTAGGGGATTAAATTTCTTTAAAAAGTCTTTATACGGAAATACAAGGTTTGCATATATAGTTACTAGTATTGATACAGATATAGACAAAGATTCAGTTTCTATAGATGCACTTTTTCATCCTTCGAGATCATTCGTTTATAATAAAAAGACTTATAGTAAGGACCTTTTAAGTCATGAAAAATATCACTTCAAGATTACCGAGCTTTTTGTAAGAAAAGCTAAAGAAAGGATTTCTAAATTGAAGACTAAAAATAAAAGTAATATAGACTATATTCTCAATTCTATTGAAAAAGAAGAAAGTAAATATCAACAAGAATATGACTATAACACCTTTCACAGTTATGTACATAGCGAACAAAAACGATATGAAAGAGAAATAGATAGTTTATTAACTTTGCTGAATCATTTTAAAAAATCAAAAATTACATTACATGAAAAAAAATAAAGTAATACTAATACTTTTAATTGCTATTGGATTTGCAAATTGTGCAGAAGAAAAACACAAATTTCCAATTGAAAAAAGATTCTGGGATTTAAATGATTATGACAAAGCAATTCTTGATTTAAGATTTGGATATTTAAACGATGAAAAGAAACCAACATTTGATGATCCTGAACAACGAATAATTGTTGAAAAACTAACTGATGAGGAAAACTTCAAAGTAGTTCTAGACGATACTGAATTAGGTCTAAAACATAAAAACAAAGTTGCTACTGATTTCTTTTCTCACTGGAAAGATATGTCGTCAATCTATCAAGAGAGAGATAGAAAGGACATGTATGTTTATGGAAAGGAAATGCTAGCTGTTTGGCAGTTTGGATTAGGATTACAGTTAAGGTATTTCAAACTAGGGAATGACGAAATTATAGAAGGTTCGGATGATCCTAATTCTAAAGAGATAAGAAATCTTGTAAACTCTAATGTTAATACACTTTCTACAAATTACTCATATTACTTGAGTTTAGTAAATGAAGAAAAATCTTTGACAAAAAAGGAACAAGATATTTATGCTAACGGAATTTCAAAATATTTCACAGATTTAGTAGAACTTTATCCTAATGCTAAATATGATTCTCTTAAGGAAAAAGCTAGTTTAATGCTAAATAAGACAGAATCAAATTCTATTAAAAGTGCTTTAACTAAACTAATAGCTCTGATAGAATCTAAGAAAGTAAAAAAGGAGTAATTCAATTACTCTCTTTTCTATAAAAAATCAAAACTCATCTTTAAAAGGTGAGTTTTTTTTTAGAAAAAAAATTATTGATTGTACAGCTTAATTTTTAAATTTAAGAAATAACAATCAACCAACTAAAACTTTTAAATATGCTTTCAAAACAAGAAAAATCTGAATTAAGAGGAAAATTATTTCGTCACTTAGATGGAATCGTAACCTGTCCTGCAGCTCATGAACTACATGAAAAAGGAATTACAGAACACTTGTTAAAAGCAAAAAAAACTGATATTACCGAGCTTTCAAAAACCTTTAAAGCAAATGAAGGATATTTAAATGTTGCATTAAGAACTTTTGCTTCGCAAGGTTGGTTAGAATATAAAGTAGATAATGACACAAATACGGTAACAATTTCTACAAATGAATTATCTGAAATCTCGTTCTCTCATTTCCACATGTACCGAGAAGCAACAGAACTACTGAAATACTCTGAGAAATATAGTTCTCGAAAATTTGAAATTGAACCTTTCAGAAAATTAGAAAGTTTATTCCAGAATTATAAAAACAATTTTGGAATTACTATTGCAAAAGATGAGCAAACATCAAAAATTCAACATCAAATTTTAGCTCATATTGAAGGAATTATAGTTGGTCCGACTTTAGTTTTATTAGGTATGAAAGGAATGTTTCATAAGTACTTTATGCAAACAAAATTCAAAGCAGAAGAATTTCATAAAGATCCTGAAAACTTTGGTCGATTGCTTGATATATTGACTTATTTAGGATGGTTTTCAAAAACAGGAGAATCTTATGAGTTTACGGATAAAGGCTTATTCTTTGCGAGAAGAGCCAGTGCTTATGGTGTTACAGTTTCGTACATTCCAACCTTAAGAAAATTAGATAAATTCATTTTTGGTGATCCTACAATTTTTAGATCGGAAGGAATTGGGAATGAAGAAATTCACGTAGATAGAGAAATGAATGTTTGGGGAAGTGGTGGTGCACACGCATCGTACTTTAAAGTAATTGATGAAATCATTATAAAACTATTCAACAAACCAATCCAAGAACAGCCTAAAGGGATTTTAGATGTTGGTTGTGGAAACGGAGCATTTTTAAAACATTTATTCAATGTAATTGAAAATCAAACCGAACGCGGAAAAGTTTTAGAAGATTATCCTCTACTATTAATTGGTATCGATTATAACGAGGCTGCTTTAAAAATAACTCGTCAGAACTTAGTTCAAGCAGATATTTGGGCAAAAGTAATTTGGGGAGATATCGGTAATCCAGCTGCCATGTCGAAAGATTTGAATGAAAAATACGGAATCGATTTATCGGATTTGCTGAATGTAAGAACATTCTTAGATCATAATCGAATTTGGGAAGAACCGAAATTGAATGGAAAAATTGCTTCCACAGATTGTTCCGGAGCTTATGCGTATCGTGGTGTTCGTATTAATAACAACTTAGTTATTGAATCCTTGAAAGAGCACTTCAATAAATGGAAACCGTTTGTAAATAAATTCGGTTTATTATTAATTGAATTACATACCTCGAAACCTGAACTAGTAAAAGAAAATATTGGTAAAACTGCCGCAACAGCTTACGATGCTACACATGGCTATTCAGATCAATATATTGTTGAAATTGAAGAATATATGAAAGCTATGAAAGAAATTGGTTTGACTTCAGATGATGCAACATTTAGAAAATTTCCAAATTCAGATTTGGCGACGGTTTCTATTAATTTGTTTGAGTCGAAATAAATTGAATTAAACCTTTCTCTTTTGGTCAATCTTTTGAGAAACGAACATAATTAGTTACCTCTAAAGCATCTTTCCATTTAATTTTTAAAGAATCTTGACTTACAGAGATCAACTCGCCTTCCTGAGTTGCTTCGTTGTAAAAAACTTTAAGCAAATTATCTCTTATAGAATATTTAAATGAACCATCACCATCTGTATCAGCTAAGTAAAACTCATCTTTATTAATCATAAACTCTGCGTGCTGATCTTTAATATCATAAGCCCAAACACCATAAAGTAAATTTAAATTTATAAGCTTAGCATCCTCTTTAAATTTTACCAACTCTGGACTTATGATGATTGTTTCTTTTTTTCTAGGATAAACTCCATGTTCAAACAATACCTCTAATTTGTTTGAATCACTTTTCTCTAAAGACAAAATTTTGACATCAAAAAAATCTGAAATTACGAACGTTTTATTCTCGTACCCCAATTCTGTTGGCTGAATTAGTATATGAATATTAGTTTTTGAGTTTTCTGTTTCTAAAGACAAGCTTTCTCCATTAAAAAATGTCATAACTCGAACAAAATAATCATTCCCATAAGCACTCATTTCTTGATCAAAATCTTTTAAAACCCCTTCAAAATCAGAGTTGGAAGATTGAGAAATTGTAGATGTATGTTCATAAACTAGAAGGTTATCCGAAATACCCAATGTATCTGCAAAAAACTTTTCATCTATTACATTTTCTTTTCCTCCGAATAATTGTTCAGCAACATTTATTTCATCGTTTGTAGATTTCACAAAACGATAGTAATCATCAACAACTGAATCACGAGGAATTCTTAACTTTTCAACCTCTTTGGTCAAATTAGAAATTACTTCCTCCTTTTGCAATAATTGCTTTTTTAGCTTTTCTATTTCGGTTGAACTTTCATTATTATTACAGCTAATTAAAAGTTGTACAATTAATAAGAATATAACTCTCTTCATTATCTTTTGTATTGAAAAGTAAATATAGGAAAACAAAAAACCTCGAATTTTAATTCGAGGTTAATATTTATAATTCCAAGTAATTAATTACTTAATTTCGTTCTCCTTAAGTGAAAGTAAATTAGCGAATAATTTATACGCTCCAGGAACACCTGCAGGTAATTCTCTAAAGAAACTCAATCCTGTGTATATATAATTTCCTTTTCCATATTTAGCTACTAATAAACTTCCTTTTTTTGCCGATTCACCTTTATCATTCATTGCTAAAATGGGCTCATATTCTGAACTCCAGTTATTCGGAAAATACAATCCCCTTTCTTGAACCCAGCCTTCAAAATCATTAGCTTCAATTTTATTAGGATAATTTAAAACTTCATGATCTTTAGCTAACATTGTTACTTTAGCACGTTCATCAGTAACTCTATCTCTAGATAATTTTAATTTATAAGGAGCTTTTACATCTACTCTTCTATTCGTATTGTACTGAACAATAACATTACCACCATTTTTCACATATTCTAACAAATGTTTTTGCTTAAACTGTAAAACTTTCTTTGTGTTGTATGCTCTAATCCCAACAACTACTGCATCAAAACCTCCTAAAGAATTTTCGTTAATACTTTCTGGTGAAACTTCTGTTACTGTATAACCAATTTGACGTAAACTTTCTGGAACAGCATCTCCTGAACCTTGAATATAACCAATAGATTTTCCTTCTTTTCTGATATCCAAACGAACAATTTTCGCTTTAGATGGCATTAAAACAGATTGTTTTGGAATATGATTGTAGTTAATCTCTATTAATTCTTTATCAAAAGTAGCATCGTTAATTGTAGCTACGGCTTTAATATATCCTTCTGATTGTCCTTTTGGAGGAGAAACTGTAAAGTCTACAACTCTTTTATCTCCTTTTTGCTCAATTGTAAACGAAGCTTGGTTTGGAGTAACAGTCCATCCTTCTGGAACTTCTAAAGCAACATTCCCTTGAATATTTGCTTCTCCTGATCTTACTTCAACCGCAATTTTCTTAGTATTATCATCTGAGAAGATGATTACTTTATCCTTTAATTTTGTTGTTACTTTCGGTAACACTTCAAAAGGCTCATAAATTTCTCCTTTATCACGTTGAGAATATCTTCTCACCACATTTTTCGTGAATGAAATAGGTGTATCTTCAATGATTAAATTGAATTTCACTTGAACAGGTCGTGGCGTTTCTGGCTTACCAATTAATTCTTGATTTTTCACAGTATACATTCCTAATCCCCACTTATCTTTTAACCAATATGGATCAGAATATGCAATTCCCATTAAAGAAAGATCTTCTGTGAAGTTTTGTCTTACATTCGTAAGTAAATCAATATCCTTGGCAACAGTCTTATTAGCTGGCAACCATTCTATAGAAGTTAAATCCATTGAAACACTACTTCTATTTAACACTTCAAAATCTACTTTTACTGAAGCATTTGGGGTTGAACTAGAAGTTTTTGCAGATGCTTCTAAATATAAACCAGAACAAGCTTCTATAATTTCTTTGATTTCTGCAGACTTTATTGCTTTCCAATGTTCGTCTTTTAACTTATCAATTAAAGCATATGCTTTAAGTAAACTTGGTAAGTGTTTTGAAGGATTTACAAAGTCAAAGTTTTTCTCAACATCATATAAAATATCTCCAATGGCTCCTCCTCCTTTTACTCTGTTCCAAGTCGTATTAATTCCTGAGAATAAGTCTTTTTTATCTTTAGGAAATTCTCCTTTTAAAAACTCCACCCATTCCGTTTGGCTTCCCCTGTTTGTTAATCTACCAAATCCTTGACACAAGTGCTGACTACTGGCTAATGAAGCCAATTCATTATTTGAAACTCCTTTTAACGGATAATAAACTCCTATGTCAAAGTTGAGCATTTTGCTTTTATCTGCTTTTTCAAAATTTTCTCTACTTCCATAAAACCACCAAGAAGTATTGAAAAATAATCGGTTTGGTTGCCAGGTTTCAGTATACTTTAATTGTTCTGGATACTTTGTTTTATCACCTGCTAAATCAAAAGCATCAACACTCAACATGGCTGAAGCTGTATGATGTCCGTGAGTAGTCCCCGGCGTTCTATGATTAAAACGATTGATAATCACATCTGGCTTAAATTTTCTTATTGCCCAAACTACATCCGACAACACTTTATCCTTATCCCAAATATTAAACGTTTCTTCAGGGTGTTTTGAATATCCAAAATCATTTGCTCTGGAAAAACGTTGTTCTCCTCCATCTACTCCTCTAGCCGCTAATAATTCCTGTGTACGAATTACACCTAGCAATTCTCTAATTTCAGGACCAATCAAATTTTGACCTCCATCACCTCTAGTTAAAGATAAATATGCTGTTCTTGCTTTAATGTTATTCGCCAAGTATGCAATTAAACGTGTGTTTTCGTCATCTGGATGTGCAGCCACATATAACGCAGATCCTAAAAAATTAAGTTTCTGTACTTTTTCGTAAATCTGATTTGTAGTTAACTTTTGGGGCTTTTGCGCAATCACTGAAGAAAAAATCAGCAAAAATGAAATAAAAATAAATGACTTTTTGTTCATTTTTAATAGTTAAAGTTGACTAACAAATGTACTCTTTTTAATAATCAACCAACCGAGTTTAACAAAATGCTAACACTTTAATCGATAAAATAATCATCGCTAAATCCTATGAGATATAATTTTTCCTGTGCTCTAGTCACTGCTGTATATAACCAGCGTAAGTACTCCACACTAATTCCATCTGGCAAATAAGGTTGTTCAATAAATACTGTCTTCCATTGACCACCTTGAGATTTATGACAAGTCATTGCGTACGAAAACTTTACCTGTAAAGCATTAAAATATTTATTCTTTTTGATTTCCAAGAACTGTTTGTATTTAGATTTTTCAAGGGCAAAATCTTCTTTTACAGCTTCGTATAACCTATTAGATTCTTCATAAGTTAATGACGGACTTTCACTTGTTAAGGTATCTAATAATAAAACAGTTTCAAATGATTTCATATCAGGGTAGTCAATCATTCTAATTTCAACTTCTGCAAACTTAAAACCGTATAATTCTTTAATTTGAATGATCCTCATAACTTCACAAGTATCTCCATTTGCAATAAATCCTGCTGATGACGAATCTTTTAACCAAAAGTAATTGTTCTTGACTACCATTACATAATCACCTACAGAAATTTCATTTTCCTGTCCACGAATTTTAGTACGAATTTGTTCATTATATTGATTTGCTCTCTTATTTGATCGAACAATAATTGCTGTATCTTCGACACCAATATCACCATCATAAGCTTGTGTTATAGCATCCTGAATATCGTATCCATCTTGCAACCTAACAATGTCTGGATAATTTAAGTCGAACTGAAAATCAACACCTTCATTTTGGATCAGCAATCGCAAGTCTGTAGCATTTGCTAAAATCCCAGAATCCTGTTGTTGACGAACAACTTCATCTAATTCAATTTCAGAAATATCTTTATTATAATGGAAAGACAACTTATCCCTATCTAAGGCGGGACTTACATCTAACTTGACTGGAGGTAACTGTGCGGTATCTCCAATAAACAAAAGTTTACAATTCTTACCAGAATAGACAAATGAAATTAAATCATCTAAAACCGATCCATTTTCAAATAGTTTTGCATTTTGAACCTGATCAGAAATCATAGAGGCTTCATCTACTATAAATATTGTGTTTGAATGCTTATTAGGCTGCATTACAAAACTTACACCTCCACTAGATTGTTTTTTAGGAAAGTAAATTTTCTTATGAATTGTAAAAGCTTGCCTGTTTGAATAACCCGAAATTACTTTTGCTGCACGTCCTGTGGGAGCTAATAGGACAGCTTTGGTTCCAACTTTCCATAAACTATTAACAATTGTACTTATGACGGTAGTTTTTCCCGTACCTGCGTATCCTTTTAGTAGAAACAAGGACTGATTATTCTTATCGAAAACAAAATGAGAGAGATTATCAATAAGTTCAAGTTGGCGTTCTGTAGGCTTGTAAGAAAACTTTTGTAATAGCTCTTTGTAAAAATCGGCAGGATTCTTGATCATGTTTTTTTAATAAAAAATCAAAGATAACTGTATTTGCAAATATTTGTTTTCATGATTGAAAAAAAATTGTAGATTTGCGTACATATCATAAAAAAATCTAGATACAATGAATTTAATATTAACGATTGTAGCAGCTGTCATAGTCGCAATCCTTTTAGCTTTTGTAATAGTAAAATTTATACCACTAAAATTAAGAGGTTTAGTTTCTGTATTATTATTATTAGCTGCAGGTTATTTGGTTTATTTGATCTATAATGGAGTTATGGAGCCTATCAAATTTAACAAAGAAAAGAAGGTTCGCTATGCTAAAGTTATCGATCAGTTAAAATTGATTAGAGATGCTCAAATCAAATTCAAAGATGCAAAAGGAGTTTTTGCTAAAGATAAAGGAAGCTTAATTAATTTCATTGAAAATGACTCGCTTGTCATTACTGAGACTATTAATGTTGAGAAAGAATTAGTTTTAGGTGGTGGGATCACTAAAAAAATCTCTGTAAAGCAAATTGATACTACGGGATTTGAACCAGCTCTGAAATATTTCACAAATAGACCTTATAAGGAAATGTTTAAAGTTCCTGGTACAGAAAAGGAATTTGAGATGTCAACTGGAGAAATCGAAAAAATCACGGGATTATTCGTACCTGTGTTTGAAGCTAAAACTGATAAGAAAGAAATTTTAAAAGGATTACCATTCCACTTAATAAAACAAGAATTAGAAGCTATTGAAGCTGACCAAATTAAAGGTGAGTTTGTTTCTGTAGGTTCTTTAGAGGAAGTTTCAACTGGTGGTAACTGGCCTCCGTCTTACGATAATGGAGATGAAAAAACTGATTCAGAAAAATAATAAAGACATTTCATCAAAAAATAAGAGTCTATCCATCCAATTTAGTTTGGATGGATTTTCTTTTTGTGTGAAGGATATTACAAATAATGAAATTATTGTATTAACAAAATATTTGTTTGATCGTTCAATTGAATCACCAAATCTTTTACTTGAAAAAATCCAATCTATTTTTGAAACAGATAAGGAATTACAAGTAGAGTTTGATAAAATTATTGCTATACACCAAAATCAACTAACTACGCAAATTCCATCTGAATTTTTTGATGAAGACAACTTAAAAACATATATAGATTTCAACATAAAAACATTTGAATCAGACTATATTACTTTTGATAATTTGCCTTCTCTTAATGCAAAAAATGTATACATTCCGTATGTAAATATCAATAACTTCTTATTCCAAAATTTTGGTGAATTTGAATTTAAACATCATTCGTCAATACTAATTGAAAAAATCTTTGACGTTCAGAAAGGAAGTTTCTCGGATACTTTATATGTTCATGTTAATGAAACTACCTTAGATGTTATAGTTTTCAAAAACACAAATTTTACGCTCTACAACAGTTTTCAATATAATTCAAAAGAAGACTTTCTTTACTATATTCTATTTGTTTCTGAGCAACTTGAATTAAACTTATTATCGATACAAGTTCAACTCCTTGGAAGTATTTCCGAAAATTCTGATACTTTTACATTCTTAAAAGAGTACATAAGTAATATTAAGTTTTTAGAATTTAATTGTGATTTCTTACAAAATTCTGAAACCTTTGTACCACATTCAAATTATCTATTATTATCCTAAATGCGAATAATCTCAGGGAAATATAAAAGTAAAAGAATTAGCGCACCGAAAAACTTACCTGTGCGACCAACCACTGATATGGCAAAAGAATCTTTATTCAATATTTTGAATAATCTCTATTATTTTGATTCTATTTCGGTATTAGATTTATTTGCTGGTACTGGTAATATTAGTTATGAATTCGCTTCAAGAGGCACTAAGACTATCTATGCAGTAGATGGACATTACGGTTGTGTCAAATTCATCAATCAAACAGCAAAAGAGTTAGATTTAAATATTACTACTTTTAAAAGTGATGTTTTTAAATTTCTAGAAAAGACTACAATTAAAACAGATGTAATTTTTGCCGATCCTCCTTATGATTTTGAAGACTCACAATTTTTAAAAATTGCTGATATTGTTTTTGAAAAAGAATTATTAAACGAAGAAGGAACATTAATAGTAGAACATTCAAAGCATACAGATATTTCTTCGCATCCCAAATTAAGCTATCAAAAACGTTATGGAGGTAGTGTTTTTAGCTTTTTTGAATTAGACTAAATCTTCTATAACCTTTATTAAATAAAAGCTTTGATGACTTTAATATATTTTTATTACTATAACTATAGTCATAGTAATAAAAAAACATATATTTGCCTTATGAATAAGTTAACCAAACCCGAAGAACAAATAATGCAGTTTATATGGAAGTTAAAAAAAGCTTTCTTAAAAGATATTGTTGAACAATTTCCTGAACCAAAGCCTGCTTACACGACCATCTCCACTGTTGTTCGTGTATTAGTAAAGAAAAAGTTTCTCGATTATAAAACCTTTGGCAAAACCCGAGAATATTATCCTTTAGTAAGCAAGAAAAAATATTTTTCTGAATACATGAATGATATCATCTTTAGTTTCTTTAACGGTTCATCTGGTAAATTCGCTTCATATTTCACCAAAAATGAAGATTTGAATTTATCTGAATTAGAAGAAATTAAAGATCTAATTGAAAAAAAAATAGAAAATATAAAAAAGGAAAATGGATAATTCTCTTATCATATTTATTATCAAAGTCAGTATTGTTTTTAGTACACTTTATGGGACTTATAAATTCATTTTAAGCAATACAACTTTCCACAAATTAAATAGAATAGTATTACTTCTGATTATTCCATTTTCCTTTATTATTGGAATAATCGAAACTTCTATTCCCATTCAAACTCAAAATATAGAAATTCCTGCCTTTGTTGAATTAGCTAATGTTACTAGTAATAATGCACAGATAATTAATAATTCGCGCATCTATTCCCATGAAATAAACCTTATTACTATCATTACTTCCATATACCTTTTGGGGATTATATTTTTTTTATCTAAGATCATATTTTCCGCTCATAAATTATTGGTCCTTAAACGGAATTCAGAAGTAATTAAAAAGGAATCATACAAATTGATACTTACGAATACACCAGTATATTTTGCCTTTTTTAACTGGATATTTATTCCTTTGAAATATAAATGTAACTTGAATAAAATCATCATCCAACATGAAAAAAGTCATGTAGAATTTAAACATACCTATGATCTAATTTTTACAGAGTTATTTATTGCACTCTTCTGGTTTAATCCACTAGTCTATTTATACAGAAAATCCCTAAAAACAATTCATGAATATCAAGTTGATCGAAACTTAGTAGAAGATCACAACATTAATATTATAGATTATTTAAACCTAATACGAGAAGAAATAGAAAACACAACTAAACCATATTTGTATAGCTACTTCGGTAATTCAAACCTTAAAAAACGTATTCATATGATAACAACATCTAAAACTCATAAAAATCATAAATTAAAATATTTAGCTATTGTACCTATAATGCTATTATTTCTAGTCTCATTTACGAAGGCTGATGTTTTGTTTCCAGTTATTGAGAAATTAAAAAATGAAAAGCCATCGATTTCACCTATTAAAAACACAACGAAAAAGGATATAACAGCGAAATATGGACCAATGAAACACCCAATATTAAAATCACTTCGTCATCATGATGGTATTGATATAAAAGCAAAAATAGGAACTCCGATAATCGCTACTGCTGATGGAATAATTTCTAGTGCCTCGTATGAAGGAAACTGGGGTAATCTAGTTATTATTAAACATAAAAACGGATATCAAACGCTTTATTCACATTTAAGTAAATTCAATTGTGAGAAAGATCAAAAAGTCGAACAAGGACAAATTATTGGTTATTCTGGAGTAACTGGAATGGTTACTGGTCCTCATTTACATTATGCAATTAAACACAACGGGAACTTTGTAAATCCAATTAATTTTATGGATTAACAATCAATTCAATTCAACTTAACCAAACATAAATTTAAAAACAAAATACATTTAGTACTATCTATGAAACATTTACAGAGAACCATTTTGGTATCTTTATTACTACTAATATTTCGTAACGGATATGGGCAAGATTTTAGCAAGAATTTAATCCATTTACCTAACATAATTAACAAGTATAAAAAACAATCAGCTAAAATTAAAAAGCAAAAAGATAGTCTAAGTAACATTCATTTTGCTCGTAATTGGGACACTATTCATTTTAATCCATATCGTTCTACAAAAGTTTCTTTTCCTTTCGAAATTAATTTTCTTGACACAACTTACGCGTCTCCAATTCCACGTAAACATGTTGTAACATCTAGATATGGTTGGCGCAGAGGAAGAGCGCATCGTGGAATTGATATAGATCTAATTACTGGTGATGATGTATATAGTGTTTTAGACGGAAAGGTTCGGTATGTTGGTTATCATCCAGGACATGGAAAAACGATTGTTGTGCGACATTATAATGGTTTAGAAACTGTTTATGCTCATTTATCTAAATACGATGTAACGGTAAATACAATTGTAAAAAAAGGTGAACTCATCGGCAAAGGTGGTAATACAGGAAGATCACGCGGAAGTCATTTACACTTAGAAATACGTTATAGTGGTATTGATATAAACCCTGAACATATTTTTAATTTCAAGAATAAAACAACCATACGATCAAAAAATATTTGGGTAACGGAAGATTGGGCTACTCCTTATTATCATATTTCAACAAGACAAAGTGATCTCGTTACTCTAGATACTTTTGAAAAAGTTACGGCATACAAAAAAAGGAAACGTAAAGTTTACATCGTAAAACGAGGAGACACATTATCCGAAATTGCTTATAAAAATCATGTACCTATTCGTAGGATTTGCAAGACAAATAAAATTAGAAAGACATCTACTTTAAAAATAGGTCAACGTCTAATTCTTTAGACGCATCTTTATTTCACTAATACAAAAAACTCTAATTGTAGTGGTTTTAATTTATCTTTTAAAGCCACTACAAAATCATCTCCATATTCTAAGTAATATTCAGAAAAGTTTCGTTTTCGTTCCTCCAAACCTAACCCAGGTAAAATTTCAGATTGAATGTTTATAATTCTATTAACCACATCAGACTGTCTTCTCTTCTCAGCTCTCAATAAACGTTTTTCAAGATTTTCTAATCCTTTTGATTGCTTTTTCTCTTGAGCATTAACAGCTCCCACATAAGAAACATCTGTTTGATTTGCTATTTCTCTCAATTTATTGAACTGCTTCTCCAAGAACTTCTTTTGCGCAGAAAAATCGAAACTAACGTTTGAATTCTCGGTAACTTTCTTTTTAAGTAAGTCGTTTTGTTTTAAAAATAATTCTCGTACCGAAATACCTAAAGATTCTAATTTTCTAAATTGCTTTTTTGAAATTACCTGAACCGAATTTCTTAGTAGTAAAATTGGAAAAGGAACTTTTACTGTATTGAAATATTGTTTTAATTGCATCCAATAAGCGAGTTCTCCTCCTCCGCCAATATAACAAAGATTTGGTAAAATTACTTCTTGATAAAGTGGACGCATAATCACATTAGGAGAAAAACGTTCTGGATTATTTTCTAATTCTTGTTCAATCTCATCTTTACTAAACTCAATATTGGTATTATTTACTTTGAATTTATCATTTTCAAAAATGATACGTTCCCGTAAATCATTTGTTAGATAAAATAGGTTAACCTCTCTTGGATTCACCTGAATCTTATAATTCTTTTCAAGTTCCTCATTAGTTCCACTAACAGCTTTGAATGAAGTTTCATTAAATAAATCCTCCTTTACATAAGGAATTAAGCGCTTTTTCAACTCTACATCATCAGCATCAACAATTACCAAACCATAAGTAGCAAATAGCTCATTTGCTATGTAACGTGTTGCGTCTGCTAGGTTATTATGCTTTAAATATCCATTAGTAAATAATTCCTTTAAAAAGGTTGCATTCCTTGAAGTTCCTAGATAATTCTGAAACTCTTCAAAAACTCGATCTAAACCATTTGTAGAAAATCTTCCTACACCACCTGTTTGATCAGAGTTCCACTGAACTTTCTTTCCTTTAAAATTGAAATAATTAATTTCTTCAAAATCATGATCTTCTGTAGCCATCCAATATACAGGAACAAAATTAGCATTCGAATACTTTAACGATAACTCTTCTGCCAAATTAATTGCTGAAATAATTTTATAAAGGAAATAAAGCGGACCAGTAAACAAATTCAACTGATGCCCTGTTGTTACAGTAAAGGTATTCTCTTTTAAAAGTAACTCGAAATTCTTAGCTGTCTTTTCTGAAATATCGATTCTCTGATATTGTCTTTTTAGCGCACCTACTAAAATGTCTCTTGTGTCTTTAGAAAATGTTTGTTGCTTAAGTTTTATTTGATTTTCAAAATTTTCAATACTCGGAAAATTACCATAAAAAGAAGTTAGTTTATCTGACTTTTGAAGATAATCACACATTATTGTAGAGAAAAAACCTGTTTTTTGAAAAGGAATATAGGTGCTACAATCACATTCGGTTAAAGACATTCGCGGAAAATTTAAAATAAAGTAACAAATTTACATGATTGCTCACAACTTGTATTGCTTCTTAACAAAATTTTATTAATCTATTTCTCTATTTTTACGGTGAAATAAATTTGATTATGCAGTTCAAACATCCAGAATTTCTCTATTTTCTTTCATTACTAATTATTCCAATTCTGGTTCATCTATTCCAACTACGAAAGTTTAAAAAAGTTCCTTTTACGAATGTCGCTTTTTTAGAGAAGCTAATTATTAAAAGCCGTAAAAGCTCTCAAATAAAAAAATGGCTTCTTTTATTCTGTAGAATGCTATTAATAACTGGAATTGTATTTGCTTTTGCACAACCTTTCTTCAGTAACAAAGAAAAAGAAGTTACCCAGCATAGTTTTATTTATCTTGATAATTCTTTAAGTACAAGTGCCAATGGCAACTCAGGAAATATTTTAAGAACTGCCACTCAAGATTTAATTGATAATTTAGTTGAAAATGCCAACTATAGTCTGTTAACTAATACCCATTTTTACAAAAACATTTCTTCTGAAGCATTCAAATCACAATTAAAAAAGGTAAAGTCTAGTACTAAAAACCTAACAACAGACGAGATTTTATTAAAAATTTCAAGTTTAAAAAATACTACCGAAAACATTTTAATTTCAGATTTCCAAAATACTAAAAAAGAAGATTTTTTAAATGAGAAACTTCCTTTAACCTTAGTTCAAGTTACTCCTGTATTAAAAAGTAATTTATCAATTGACAGTGTATTTGTTAATCAAAATGAATCTAAAACAATCGTAATAAATGCGATTGTTACCAATCAAGGAGCTTCTAAAGAAAACATTCCAATTGCTCTTTACAACGATAAAAAATTACTCGGAAAACAAACATTTAAGGTTGAAGAAAATGAAGAGAAAATAATTTCTTTCTCAATTGAAAGAACCAATCCTTTCAAAGGAAGGTTAGAAATTAATTTTAAAGATACTTATAACTTCGATAACAGTTTTTTCTTTAGTTTAAATTCAAATGAAAAAATCAATGTTTTAGCAATAGGAGAATCAAATGACTTCCTTAGCAGAATTTATACATCGGATGAATTTAACTTTACGAGTAATTCCTCTCAAAATGTTAATTATAATAGTATTGAACAACAGCAATTGGTGATTTTAAATGAACTAGAAAAAATTCCTCAAAGCTTAACAACAGGATTATCAACTTTCACTAAGAATGGCGGACATTTAATCGTAATTCCAAATCTAAAAAGTGATTTAAACTCATACAATGTATTCTTAAAAAACATTTCAGCTGGAAACATTCAGAACAAAAAAAGTGACTCGTTAAAAATTACTTCAATTAATTTTAATCATCCGCTTTTAAAAAACGTATTTGATAAACAAGTGAGGAATTTTCAATATCCTTTCGTTACAACAACTTTTCTAACAAACTTTACGAACTCAAGCCAAATTATTGGTTTAGAAAACAATACTAGCTTTGTTTCTCAAGTAAAACTGGCTAATTCAAAAATGTATTGGTTCTCTTCACCTATCAATAAAGAATACAGTAATTTTACAAATTCACCGTTAATCGTCCCTGTGTTTTATAATATTGGACAAGAGAGTTTACAACTATCAAAATTATATTATCGTTTACAAGAGAATAATGATATCGAAGTTAATGTTCAATTAAATAAAGATGATATTCTTACGATAAATCAACAACAGAACTCATTTATTCCTTTACAACAAACTTTTCAGAACAAAGTAAAATTAACAACGAATGAACTTCCTGAAAACAAAGGTTTTTATACAATTACAAACAAGAATAATCCAATTCAAACTATAGCTTTTAACAATAAAAAAACTGAAAGTTCATTAGACTTTACAAACTTATTAAATGAGTTCACCAATAACGAAAATGTCACAGTTTCATCATCAGTTAAAGAAACTGCAAAAAAAATAGCTCAAAAAAATAAAGTTCATTGGCTTTGGAAATGGTTTTTAGGATTAGCCATTGTATCTTTGTTGCTAGAAACTTTGATTCTAAAATACTTTAAAGTATGACTACGCTACTAAAATCGGCGACTATCATAGACACGACTAGTGCATTTCATAAACAAACTAAAGACATTTTAATTATTGATGGTATTATCTCAGAAATTGCAGATAATATCCCGACTAATAGTGATTACAATGAAATCAATTTAACAAACCTACATATTTCTAAAGGATGGTTTGATTCGAGTGTTTGTTTAGGTGAACCAGGATATGAAGAAAGAGAAACAATTGAAAACGGAGTACATGTTGCTGGCAAAAGCGGATTTACACAAATTGCAGTAAATCCGTATACAAGTCCGATTGTTGACAATAAATCAGCAGTAGAATTCCTAATTAATAAAGCTAATCAAAGTCCCGTTAGCGTCCTTCCAATTGGAGCTTTAACTCAAAAAAGTGAAGGTATTGAAATGGCCGAATTGTACGATATGCAACAATCTGGAGCAATTGCGTTCGGTGATTATAAAAGACCTATTGAAAATGATAATCTTTTAAAAATCGCTTTATTATATGCTCAAAACTTTGATGGTTTAGTTTTAAGTTTTCCTAAGAATAAAAAAATAGCGGGTGAAGGTATTGCAAATGAAGGATTGAACTCTACTAAGTTAGGATTAAAAGGAATACCAAGTCTTGCTGAAGAAATCCAAGTTGCTAGAGATTTATTTTTATTGGAATATACAGGAGGAAAATTACATATACCAACAATATCTACAGCTAAATCGGTATCCTTAATTAAACAAGCTAAATCTCAAGGACTAAATGTAACTTGTAGTGTTGCTGTTCATAATTTGGTTATTACAGATGATGCATTGCTTGGTTTTGATGCAAAAAATAATGTAAATCCTCCCTTGAGAACTAACAAAGATGTGGAAGCTTTACTTGAAGGTGTAAAAAATGGAACAATTGATATCATAACATCTGATCATAATCCAATTGATATTGAACATAAAAAAGTAGAGTTTTCAATTTCAAAAAGTGGAAGTATCGGAATGGAAAGTGCGTTTGGAGCCTTACTCACAAAGTTAGATTTAGAAACTGTTATTCAATGCTTCACTGAAAACCCAAAAAAGATATTTGGAATAGAAAATACTTCTATTGAAGTAAATTCAAAAGCGAACATTTCACTTTTCAATCCAGAGATTACTTACACATTTACAGAAGAAGATATTTTATCAACTTCAAAAAACAGTATATTTATAGGACATAATTTAAAAGGAAAAGCATACGGAGTTTATGCTAATAATCAACTTTTATTAAATACCTAAAAATATGAAAAACTTAACATCTGTAGAAGAAGGTAAAACGCTTGCCTTAATTTCTCACTTTTGGTTTGTCGGAACTGTAATCGCTTGGATTTTAAATCTTAAAAGGCAAAACGAATTTACCAGTTTTTATGTAAGACAAATGCTAGGCTGGGATTTATTAGCCTTTTTAAATGGATGGCTAATTTATAGTTTCTTTGGTGGATTTGTTAAATGGTTTATAGGTGTTATTTTGGTATTATTCTGGATTATAAGTTTTATCGGATGTTTATCGGGAGACAAAAAATTAATTCCAGTTTTTGGTGCACAATTCCAAGATTGGTTTAAAAGTTTATAATATACATGAGTTTATATTACAAGGTCAGAGAACCTAAAATTACTACCGGAGATAATAATTTATTAATCTTATTACACGGTTACGGTAGTAATGAAGACGATTTATTTTCCTTTGCGGAAGAGTTGCCAGATGAATTAAGAATTATAAGTGTAAGAGCTCCATATGAAATGGGTTATGGAGGTTATGCATGGTACGCAATCAATTTTGATGCCGACGAAAATAAATTTTCTGATATTGGACAAGCAAAAGAGTCTGTTCAAAAAATATCATCTTTTATTGATGAGCTTAAAACACAGTATGATCCTAATAAAATATTCTTATTAGGTTTTAGTCAGGGAGCAATATTAAGCTATTCTTTAAGTTTAAATTTCCCAAATAAAGTACAACACGTTATTGCGTTAAGTGGATATTTAAATGAAGAGTTAATTCCTTTAGAAATCTCAAAAGGAATTACAACTGACTATTACATTTCTCATGGTTCGGTTGATCAAGTAATTCCTGTAACATGGGCGAGAAAAGCTCCTGAACATTTATCTAGATTATCTTTAAAAGCGGAATATTCCGAATACCCAATTGGCCATGGTGTTGCTCCTCAAAACTTTTACAGTTTCAAAGAGTGGATTGATAGGAGATTATAATTTTGATATAAACAAATATTATCTAAAATCAATCCTCGTAAGTCTTTATAGATTACCTTTGCGTAAGATTAAATGAAGTTGTTGAACCCCTAAAACAAAAATAATATATGGATATTTTCACTCACCAAAATGCTTACATATGGTTCGTTCCAATATGTGCCTTAGCAATTGGTTTTGAGATGTACTTTAGCTACAAAAGAAAAGCTAAGAACTATGAATTTAAAGATGTTTCTACAAATGTTTATTTTGCTTTAGTTAATGTTGGTTTAGACAGCATTATGTATGTTACTTCCTTTATTGTAATGGATTTCTTTTATGAATACCGGTTCTTTAATTGGGAAAATACAGGGTTTTTATATTGGATAATCGCCTTTGTAGGTCAAGATTTCTTGTATTATATTCATCATTATGTAGATCATCATTCTAGGTTTTTCTGGGCAGTTCATGTAACACATCATAACTCAGAATACTACAATATTTCAACAGGATTTAGATCTCCTGTTTTACAACCATTTTACAGATTCATGTTCCTAATACCATTAATTTTAATAGGAATTCAACCATTACACATTATGTTTGCATATGCAATGAATCAAAACTATGGAACGTTATGTCATACCAACTTTATTAAAAAGAATAATAGAAAAGGATTCGTTGGTTTCTTGTTAAGAGTTTGGGAATACATTTTTGTAACTCCTTCTCACCACAGAGTTCATCACGCTTCCAACATTAAATATTTAGATAAAAACATGGGAATGTTTTTAATTATTTGGGATAGAATATTTGGTACATTTCAAGCGGAAGAAGATGAAATAGAATATGAAAAATTAAAATTTGGTTTAACAAAACCTATAGAAGATAAAGGACCAATCAATATTATTTTTCATGAATGGAAAGAAATTTATAAAGATTTCTTCCATCGAAAGAAAAACTTACCACTTGGAACACGATTAAAATATGTTTTTATGCCACCAGGATGGAGTCATGATGGGAGTTCTCAAACCAGTAAAGAATTACAGAAAGAACTAAATTTCAAAAATGATTAATAAAAAAAGACTACGTTTTCGTAGTCTTTTTTTATACCTAATCATTGGTTATTACTATCCAAGAATTTGATTTGCATGTTCCTTGGTTTTTACTTTGGAAATAACATCTTCTAAAACTCCGTTTTCGTCGATTACAAAAGTTGTTCTATGGATACCATCATATTCACGACCCATAAATTTCTTCGGTCCCCAAACTTCAAAAGCATTTATCACCGCTTTATCTTCATCTGCTAATAAAGGAAATGGCAACTCATTTTTGTTGATAAAGTTTTGTTGACGTTTTGCGCTATCCGCACTCACACCTAAAACATCATATCCTTTAGCTAGGAAAGTTTGATAATTATCTCTTAAATCACAAGCTTCAGCAGTACAACCAGGAGTACTAGCCTTTGGATAAAAAAACAAAACTAATTTCTTCCCTTGGTAATCAGATAATTTTATTGTGTTTCCCGCTTGATCTTTAGCTTCAAAATTTGGTGCTTTATCACCTATTTTTAGTGTAGTCATAATTCGTATTTTTGTTAAGTAAAAATACTGAAAAAATGAACAAGTCCGAAAAAGTTCAGTTTGTAATTGATACTCTAGAAAATCTATATCCTGAAACTCCAATTCCTTTAGATCATAAAGATCCGTATACGTTATTAATCGCTGTATTAATGTCCGCTCAAAGTACCGATGAACGTGTAAATCAAATTACTCCTTTATTATTTAAGAAAGCAGATAATCCTTATGACATGATAAAACTTACGGTAGATGAGATTAGAGAAATCATAAAACCAGTGGGACTTTCTCCAATGAAATCGAAAGGAATACATGGACTATCAAAAATCTTAATTGAGAAACATAATGGAGAAGTTCCACAAAGTTTTGAAGCTTTGGAAGAATTACCAGCTGTTGGACATAAAACTGCAAGTGTAGTTATGGCACAGGCTTTTAACATCCCTGCCTTTCCTGTTGATACACATATCCATAGATTGATGTTTCGTTGGAATTTAACTAATGGAAAAAGTGTAGCGCAAACTGAGAAAGATGCCAAAAGATTGTTTCCAAAGGAGATATGGAATAAACTTCACCTACAAATTATTTATTATGGAAGAGAATATTCACCTGCAAGAGGTTGGAAGCTGGAAAATGATATAATTACATCAACAATTGGAAGAAAATCTGTTATTAACCAATATAATTCAAAAAAGAAATAGTTAGCAAGAATAACATAAAAAAGCTTCAGTTCTCAGGCTGAAGCTTTTTCACTCTTAATTCAAATTCAATTCAATGAGAACATTCGCTTTTGTCCTTACTGTTTTGAAGCTTTTAGAAAAGTTTAATAAAAACTCTACTGTTTTTTGTTTTGGGTTCATCTTATAATTTGATGATTTACTTGAGTAAATGTGCGCCATATATTTGATTTAGTAAAAATGTTTGTATTAATAACGCTCAATTTATTGGTTTAGTATTAATTAACTAAAATAATTTTATTTTTCTCAATAACTTTTCTCAAATTAATTAACGCATAACGCATTCTTCCTAATGCTGTATTTATACTCACGCCAGTAGATTCTGAAATTTCGTTGAAACTCATATCCATGTACATACGCATTTTTAATACTTCTTTTTGTTCTTCAGGTAATTCTTCTATTAAATTTCTTACATCTGCTAAAATTTGATCTTTAATAATACGTTTTTCAGCATTTAAAGTATTATCACTTATGATTGAAAAAATATCGAATTCATCAGAGTTATTAAACTTAGGTAGACGATTATTCTTTCTAAAATGATCAATAACTAGATTATGAGCTATTCTCATTACCCACGGCAGAAATTTTCCTTCTTCGTTATAATTACCTTTTTTTAATGTTCTAATTACCTTAATAAAAGTATCCTGGAATACATCTTCAGTAATATCTCTATTTTGAACTTTACTATAAATGAAGCTAAATATTCTTTGCTGGTGCTTTTTTATAAGAAGCTCTAGAGCAACTTCTTTTCCATTAATATACTCTTTTACTAAAACGCTATCATCACATTGACTCCTTAACATAATTCTACTTTTAAAACGAAGAGTACTTGACTCTTCAGTTGAAATAATAATAATTTTAAAAGTAGTTTTTAACTATAGGCCTAACGATTTAATACATAATATATTAGACAAATATGTGTTTTTCTCTTAAGAAAACCAAATATTTTTTAAAGAAATAATATAAAAATACAAAAAACCATTAAAAAATCACAGTTCATTTATAATTTAAGTTGCTTAACTTAAATTATATCAAAACAAACAGAATGTAAACGCTTGTAAATCAAAAATAAAAAATCAACAGACTATAATTAAACTTTTAACATAACCTTTTTTATTGTTATTCTCGTACTAGATGTATGATATATATGAATTTGAATCACCAACTTCTTGATTAGAGGTAATTTCTGAAATAAAAAGTCAAATTATTTATATGAATGATATGGCTTCAAAATACAAACTTTGTAGCATCTATTATTCCATTTTGCAGCTAAGAATATTCACCAACTTGAGTACAAATATTGCCACATAAAAAACAAAATTAAAACAAAAAAATCTCCAAAGATCAAATGAAAGTAAAAGAAAACTACATTTAAAAACTTAATTTTACAGATGATAATGTCACGAACAAAATAATCTTATTTAAAAAGAGTGAAGTTTACAGATCCTTTCAAGATTTATATGAATCAAATTCTCTTCTAATAGTTTAACAAACATTCATGTCTATTTCACAACTCCTTCTCTTTAATGACTAAGAAGAAGTTTTTCTTTTCACCTATTTCAATTTCTTTTCCACATTGGAAAGCCTTATTTTTACAACTTATTTTTCGAGTATATGAATGTTGATATTTCTAAAGTAAATCCTAAAGAAAATATAATCATAAAAGGAGCCTCGCTTCACAATTTAAAAGATATAGACGTTGTTATTCCTAGAAACAAATTTGTTGTTATAACAGGTTTATCTGGTTCGGGTAAATCATCTCTAGCTTTTGATACATTATACGCAGAGGGTCAAAGAAGATATGTGGAAAGCTTATCATCTTATGCTCGACAGTTTTTAGGTAAGCTTCATAAACCTAAAGTGGATTACATCAAAGGAATTGCTCCAGCAATTGCGATTGAACAGAAAGTGAATTCTACAAATCCAAGATCTACGGTTGGAACATCAACAGAGGTTTATGATTACATCAAATTATTATACGCAAGAATTGGTAGAACCTTCTCTCCTATTTCAGGAAATGAGGTAAAAAAACATACCGTAACGGATGTTATAAATCACATTAAGGAGCTTGATGAAAGCACCAAACTTTTATTATTAGCTCCTATTTCAATTCCTGAAGGAAGAGATTTAGCAACCGTATTAAAAGTGTTAACACAGCAAGGATACGCTAGGTTAAAATTTAACGACAAAGTCTACAGAATTGATAAATTCCCTACAGATGATTATAAAGATGAATTACTAGAATTAGTGGTTGATCGAATTATCATTCAACATAACGAAGATTTTTTTAATCGTTTAGCTGATGCTACTCAAACTGCTTTTTTTGAAGGAAAAGGAGTTTGTGTGATTGAAAATTTAGGAGACAATACCCGTAAAGAGTTTAGTAATAAATTTGAATTAGACGGCATTACATTTTTAGAACCCAATACACATTTATTCAGTTTCAACAATCCATATGGAGCATGTCCTACTTGTGAAGGATATGGAAGTGTTATTGGAATAGATGAAGATTTAGTGATTCCAAATACTGGACTCTCAATTTATGAAGATGCTATTTTTCCTTTTAAAACAGACTCTTACAAAAAATATAAAGAAGCGTTAATTCTGTATGCTTCTGAATTTAATATACCCATTCACAAACCTTGGTTTGAATTAACTAATGAACAAAAAGATTTGGTTTGGAACGGAACATCTAAATTTTATGGAATTCATCATTTATTTCAAACACTAGAAGAGAAAAGTTATAAAATTCAAAATCGAGTTATGCTTTCTCGTTATCGAGGAAAAACAAAGTGTACCGAATGCGACGGAAAGAGACTTCGTAAAGAAGCTAACTATGTTCAGGTGTATGGCAAAACTATATCAGACTTAGTAAATGCTCCATTGGATGAACTTGCAGCATTTTTTAAATCAATAAAATTAAATAAATACGAAGAAAAAATTGGCAAGCGTTTGTTAACTGAAATTAATAATAGACTTGGTTTTCTTGTTGATGTTGGTTTAAGTTATTTAACTTTAAATAGAACCTCAAATACACTATCAGGAGGAGAAAGTCAACGAATTAATTTAGCTACCTCGTTAGGAAGTTCTTTAGTAGGTTCCATGTACATTTTAGATGAACCAAGTATTGGATTACATCCTAAAGATACTGAGCGCTTAATTAAAGTATTAAAGAACTTACGAGATTTAGGGAACACTGTAATTGTTGTAGAGCATGATGAAGAAATCATGAAAGAAGCAGACTACATTATTGATATCGGTCCAGAAGCTGGAACGTATGGTGGACGCGTTGTAGCTGAAGGAAGCTATGAAGATATTTTAAAATCAAACTCACTTACTTCAAACTATTTATCTGAAAAATTAAAAATAGAGGTTCCTACGAAACGTAGAAAAACGAAAAACTTTATTAAAGTTATAGGAGCTCGTGAAAATAATTTAAACAATATCGATGTTACCTTCCCGCTAAACAACTTAACAGTGGTTACTGGAGTTTCTGGAAGTGGAAAAAGTACGTTAGTTAAAAAAATTCTCTATCCAATTATGCAAAAAAAACTTGTTGGATATGGTGATAAAGTTGGGCAGTATTCAGATGTAGAAGGAAGTTATGGAAGTTTAAAACATGTTGAATTTATTGATCAGAACCCAATAGGAAGATCATCACGTTCTAATCCTGTAACGTATGTAAAAGCATACGATGATATTCGAAAGCTTTTATCGGAGCAAAAGTTATCTAAAATTAGAAACTATCAACCAAAACATTTTTCGTTTAATGTTGATGGAGGACGTTGTGAAGTTTGTAAAGGAGAAGGAGAAGTTACCATTGAAATGCAGTTTATGGCCGACGTTCATTTAAAATGTGAGAGTTGTAATGGAAAAAGATTTAAAAAAGATGTATTAGAAGTGGCTTTTAATGGAAAAAATGTTGATGATATTTTAACCATGACCATTGATGATGCGATCGAATTCTTTTCAGAACATGGTGCAATCAAAGTATCGAAAAAACTAAAACCACTTCAAGATGTTGGACTAGGATATGTTACTTTAGGGCAATCTTCTTCCACGTTATCTGGAGGAGAAGCGCAACGCATTAAACTTGCTTCTTTTTTAATAAAAGGTAACACGAAAGATAAAGCCTTATTCATTTTCGATGAACCAACAACAGGATTACATTTCCATGATATCAATAAATTACTTTCTTCTTTTAATGCTTTAATTGACAAAGGTCATTCAGTAATCGTTATTGAACATAATACAGATTTAATAAAATGTGCTGACTATATTATTGATTTAGGTTTAGAAGGTGGAAAAAAAGGTGGATCACTAATTTTTGAAGGAACTCCTGAAGAATTGGCAAAAAACAAAAAATCTTACACTGCAAAATACATTGCAGAAAAAATTAATCCTACGTAAAAACAAAAGTTAAGTCATTAATAAAAAACAAATTAACTTTTAAATTTTAAGAAAACCTATAATAACTAAATAAAAAAACTTGCAGTTCGATACACTTTTTACAAAAAAAAAGTTAAAAATTTAAAAAAATATTGTTATTTTTCTATTGAATTTTATTGAAAAGACGAATGTTAAACCCTAAAAAAGGCAGACTTTTAATTGCAGAGCCATCAATATTAAACGATGACTCTTTTAAGCGTACCACTGTGTTGCTTACAGAACATTCTGAAAATAGTACTGTAGGGTTTATTTTAAATAGACCTCTTAACTATGTTTTAGAGGATTTAATTCCTGATGTATATTGTGATTTTACAGTTTACCAAGGAGGACCTGTTGAGCAAGACAACTTATATTTTATTCACAGAGTACCAGATTTACTTCCCGACAGCATTGAAGTAGCTAATGGAATTTACTGGGGAGGGAACTTTAACTCCTTAAAGAACTTATTAAACAATGATTTAATTGAATCTACGGACATTCGATTCTTTTTAGGATATTCTGGTTGGGGAGCAAATCAACTAAACGAAGAACTCAACACCAATTCTTGGTTTATAACTGAAAATGATTTTCAAAATATTTTCTTAGTTGACGAAGAATCTATTTGGAAAAATCAGCTCCTTCAAAAAGGCGGAAAATACAAAATTTGGGCAAATGCCCCTGCTGACATTACCATGAACTAGATTCCAATCTGGCTATTCTGTTTGTTTAGTGATTTCTAAAAATCTTTAATCACTTGCCATTCACCAACAATAATCAACCATACATCTAATAAAAATTTATGAAAAACATTATATGTGTAGTATTGCGTTGTTGAAAACAATGTTGAAGTCATGAAAAAAAACCATCAAAAATTAACTTTTGTTACCGAGAACGGAAATGAGTTTACAATAAGTTTAGCTATTGCAGATTATACATTAACAGTAAACAGATATTCTAATCAAGGTTTTTTTGTCGATAAAACTGACGTTAGCATTTTTCTTAACTGACAAAGCTACCTTAGCTAGTTAAAACTACTACCGAAAGACTTTTTCCTATTTTCTCTGAAATCTCCGTATTAAACTCTTTTTTCCTATAATTAGTTACTGGCTGAATTCCCACAATGGCATTTGTAATAAACACCTCATCTGCTTTTTGTAGCTCAAAAGGCGATATTGAAGTTTCTTCTAAAGTATAATCAGGATTCTTCTCAATTATTTCAATAACCTTTTTACGTATTATACCTTTTATACAACCTTCATTAATACTTGGAGTCTTAATAACGTTATCTTTAACGATAAAAATATTTCCATTAGTTACTTCTACTACCCCTTTTCTTTCGTTTAATAAAATACAATTATCTAAATCATTTTCATCTGAATAAACAGCAGCAATAGTATTTAACATTCTATTGGTAGTCTTAACAGTTGATAACAACCCAGAGTAATTATAAAAATCTTTGAATAAATCAATTCTGTAAGTTGATTTTGTCTTTAGACTAATCTCTTTCACCTCAATTAAAAAATCAATTTCATTTGTTTCAGGTTTGTATAAACCACCATCTTTCCTGTAAACATTTATACGAACTCTTAGTGCCCTCTTATCAAAAGTAGTTATTGTTTTCCTTATTTGTTCTTCTAAAAACTCTAAAGTAAAAGTCATAGGAATTTTCATACGAAGCATTCTCATTGAAGCCATTAATCTGAAATAATGATCTTCTAAAAAAACAATTTTCCCATTTTGAACTTTAATTGTTTCAAATATTCCATCACCATATTTAAAAGCTCTATTCTCATGGGTTAGTTGTAATTCTTCCGGTGTAATAAGACTTCCGTTATAATTAATCATAAGAAAATTTTAGAATGCGAAATTACTAAATTATCTAGCGATTACATACAAAAAAAGCCCGACAAATGTCGAGCCAATTCTATTTTTTGAATATTTTAGGCACCTATTAAATGTCTTAACTCGTCTATTTGATTTTCCCATAACATCTTTGCCTCTTCTGCGGCATCATCATCATCTGCAAAATCTGTAACAATTAGAGATACATCTTTAGTTAAAGGATCTACTTGTACTCGAAATTCAAAATAACTCTCGTCACCTTCACTTTCCGTCCATTTAAATTTTATTCTTTCGTCTGCTTTTTTTGTGACTATAGTAGCTTCCTCCTCACTATCATCCCAAAAAAAAGTGATGATTTTACCTCTTGAGTTTACTTTATCTGCAAACCATTCTTCCAATCCAGAAGGAGTTGCGAAATATTGATATAATAAAGCCGGAGAGGCGTGTAATGGTATCTCTAATTCAAATTTAACTTTACTCATTTATATTTAAGTTTATTGTACAATATAGATAATTATTCTTTTTAAAAAAAATTAACTTCTTTTATTGCTAAATATGAAAATTCCATTATATTTGCACCCGCAAATGGCGAGGTAGCTCAGGTGGTTAGAGCGCAGGATTCATAACCCTGAGGTCGGGGGTTCAAGTCCCCCCTTCGCTACTAAGTGAAGATAATTCTTAATCCGTAAAATCATAACTTATTGATATTACGGATTTTGTATTTTAAGAACATAAAATCATATTAAAAAAGTAAAAAATATTTTTTTAATATGATTTTTTTATTATTTTTACATTGTCTAGGAGACGTTCTAGACACTTTTTCTTTTTCATAGCAATTTTCCCACTCCATATCCTGTGAGTGGGTTTTTTTTGTGTATAAAGTCAAACAAAAAAGCGCCTTAAATGCTTTCTTCTATTTCTCTTTTAAACTTTTATAGATTGTAGCCCTAATCCCCTCTGATGAAATAAACCAATCCATACTCTTCTGCATATTCTTTCGTTATTGACTTATCTTCTTTGACCTCTTTTAAACTTTTTCCTTTTACTATTTGTACTTGCACTCTGTTTCTTTAAGTCTCTAACATTTCTTTATAACTAAGAAGTTCTTTCCTACAAGACAAACCTCTATGTCCTGGAATAATAATTGTGTTATCGTCGGTCATTATTAAAGCCTTATCAATCGCAGCAATATAACCATCGATACTTCCTCCACTCGACAAATCTATATACGGAAATTTACCCTGAAAATATGTATCTCCCATATGAAGAACATTACTTGTTGTAAAATACACATGAGCATCACCATCAATATGTGCATTATGTACATGACTAACTAATACATCTTCGCAGTTAAAATGTACCATCATATCTTTACTAAATGTTATAACCGGTAGAGCTTCCTTTGGTGATGCAGGTTTTTTCTTTCCACGAACAACACTTTCAACACTCATTCTTTTCCTGACATTTTCGTGAGAAATAATTACGGCGCCTTCTTTGCTCATATTCTCATTTCCGCCAGTATGATCCCCATGCCAATGAGTATTTATTAAATAAGCAACAGGTTTATCCGTAATAGATTTAATTACTTTAAGAATCTTAGGTGTTAACCTTGCAAATTGATCATCAATCATGAACATACTGTCTTCACCAATAAAAAGTCCAATATTACCTCCTTGTCCTTTTAACATATAAATATTGTCTTTTACTTTTATCGGCTCTATTATGACTTCCTTATTTTGACCACTTAACGAAATTAATCCAAACAAAGAAATAACACTTACATATCTATTGAATTTATTCATACTTAATAGTTTTAAACATCTTATAGTGAGGACCCGCTTTATTCTCAAAGCGATCCCCAATAATTTCAAATTGATTTTTTTCATAAAACTTAACTGCAACTTCTCGAGCATTACACCATAAAAACTTAACTTTTAATTTTAACAATTCGTTAGTCGCAAACTTCAATAATAACTTTCCATAACCTTTTCCTCTAGCCTCAGAAGAACTTGCCATTCCTCTTAACTGATATTGAATTCCATTTAATTCATTTAAAGAGTTTTTCATAAATGTACCTATACAAACAATATTACCATTTTCTATCACTCCTACATGAAAGGTTTCATTATCTAAATCTCCATCAAACTCATAAGGTAAATCAATATTTTTTCTTAAAACTTCTAACCTTAAAGCGTAAGTATCTTTTACATCAATTTTATTTACGGAAACCATTATTATTACTTTGAAATTTTATTATTAAACATGTTACTTTTAAACTAATTGACAAAGAAAATACTCAAGCTATTTTTCCTCTTTCATCAATTAGAAAAACAAAAACTACTTTAGAAATTCTAAAAATACTAGTTCTAGAAATGGTAAATTACCAAAATTATAAATGTCTTAGAGCATCTCAAGAAGGAAAAATAACTAGCCTTTACATACCTTAGAACTCTACATGAAATTATATCGGTAAGAGTACTAAATTCGGTGACGTAATTATTTCTCAAATATTTAAAAAATAGGATTAGGAAAACAATTTCTTTTATGAATGAATAAACCCATTAAATACAAAGAATATGAATCTATAAAATTGAACAACTATGGGACTAATACTAAATCATGTAAATTTTACTACAATAAATTTTAGGCGATTTACCTGTTCCATTTTTTAAACGTTTCATGTGAGAATTAAGATTATTATAAAAAAAAACTCAAAAACCTTGTTCAATAAAAAAAGGATAGTATATTTGCACCCGCAATATCAACGCGGGAGTAGCTCAGTTGGTAGAGCGTCAGCCTTCCAAGCTGAATGTCGCCGGTTCGAACCCGGTCTCCCGCTCAAAAAAACCGAAACATTCGTTTCGGTTTTTTTTTAATTTCAAATTTATTATCAACAGTAACAGTAATCTAGCATTCACTTTTAGTTTCATTCCATAAAAAAGTTTGCAGAATTAAAAAAGGATGTTATATTTGCTACCGCATTACCAACGCGGGAGTAGCTCAGTTGGTAGAGCGTCAGCCTTCCAAGCTGAATGTCGCCGGTTCGAACCCGGTCTCCCGCTCAAAAAAACCGAAACATTTGTTTCGGTTTTTTTATTTTATATCTGAAATGGTTTTTGTTTATTAAATTCTAAATCAAGCTTTCCAATATTCAAATAATTTGGTGATTGATACTCTGGTAATCTTCCTGCTATTTCTTTATGAAATTTTTTATAACTACCATTAAAGGCCCCTCTATTCCAAACTGTTTTTAATCTGCCCGTAAATTGACCATTAAAACGACCATCATAGGAATATTGATTGTCTTGACAACCAGAAATTAATTTAACTGAAGCCTTGATTTCTTTTCCTTTGAATTTAGCCATTTTAGAAGAAATACCTTCATAAAAATCTATATTCCTAAAGAAATTTCTACTTGAAACTTCATCTGGGATGGACTTTATTGACCATTGTGAAAATTCATCACTCCTTCTTAAAATCTGATTCTCATCTCCAATTTCTTTTATTACGGTTCCGCTATGACAACTATCTGAGAAAACTAGAACCCTTACTCCTTCTTCAAATAAAGTCCATAAATATCTTAATTCATCGTCAATAAATTCACCATCGTATAAACACCAAGTTTCGTCGAGGCCATCTTCTTTTTCGTCACTATTATAATCTGGAACCTGACCTCCATGCCCTGAGTAGGTGACCAAAAAAATATCACCAGATTTCAACTCTGAGGAAACATTTTCTATAAAAGAAAACACTTTCTCACGTGTCGCTTGTTCCCTAAGTAATTTAGTTGAATTGAAACCACAAGAATTTGCAATTAATTCCATGTCACTTGCATCAAATTCACAAGCATTTAATTTTCCATCCCAACCACTATAATGATTTGGATCTACATAATTTAGACCGATATGTAAAGATATACCTCTTGCCATTTTAAAAAATTTAATTAGTTCTATCGTAAAACTAATCAAGACAACAAAGACACAAATCCCTATAAATAGGTAACTTTATAAATTATCTAATTTATCACCAAAAACAAGCAAACCAACAATTATAGCTCCCATTATGGTAATAACAGTAGGATCATTATAAAAAACGCTAGGCATTAACAATAAAGTTATTGCGAAACCACCAATAGCACCTCCTAGATGCGCAGAATGTCCTATGTTTCCCAATTTAGCTTTCATTCCGTAAATGGAATACAACAAGTAACCAACCCCCAACACATAACCTGGAAATTCAATAAATGGAAAAAACATAAAGGAATATGTCTCCTGCGGATACAACATTATAGCTGAAAAGACTACACCAGAAACAGCTCCTGACGCACCTATAGCAGAATAATAATAATCATTTTTATTTTGATATAAAGAGTACATACTTCCCGTTAGAAGACTTCCGAAATAGATTAGCAAGAAATTTACATCCGAAAAATTATAACCTACAATTCTACCAAATAAATACAAGGCATACATATTAAAACCAAAATGAACCCAATCGGCATGTAAAAAACCAGAAGTAACCATTCTCACCTTCTCTCCATTTAATATTTTTCCCACTTGAAACTTGTACTTATCAAAGAAATATTGATCTTGAAATCCTTTCACCGAGGCTAACAAATTAGCCACAATCAATCCTAAAACTATTTTATTCATAACTCTTAATATAATGGACAAAATTAATGAAAAGTTTCAGGTAGTTCTATTTTATATTTAAATACGATATTTGCAAAAATCATTTTTTAATGAATTTATTTATTTACATTTTAGTGTTTCCTATTATCTGGATAATTTCCAGACTTCCCATGCGTCTATTATATGCATTTTCCGACTTTTTATTCTTGTTAGTATATCATGTTGTTGGTTATCGAAAAAAGGTTGTTTTTAGCAACTTAAAACTAGCTTTTCCTGACAAATCAGAAGAAGAATTAAAAAAACTCACGAAACAAGCGTTACACCACTTTTGTGATTTCATAGTTGAGAGCATCAAAAGTTTTTCTATTTCTGAAAAAGAAGTTTCTAAGAGATATAAGTTCGTGAATCCTGAAGTTTTAAATAACACCGCTAAAAATGGTAAAAACATCATTCTTACTGGTGCGCATTTAAATAATTGGGAATGGTCTGTTTCTATGCCTTTAATTTCTAAAATTCATATTTACGGAGCCTACACTCCTATTAAGAATACATACTTCAACAACTTCATGAAAAACTCTAGGACAAAGTTTAATTTGACTGCATATAAAACCAGAGAAATGATTCCGAAAATGATGAAAAACATAAAAGAAGGTAAACAAGGAGCCTATATTCTGTTGAGTGATCAATCTCCAGTAATTCAAAAAACTTATTACTGGCAGGAATTCTTCGGAGTAAAAGTTCCCGTTCATACAGGAGCTGAATTATTGGCGAAGAAATTTGATATGTCTATAATTAATTACACTACAAAAAAAATAAAAAGAGGTTATTACGAAACGACGTTTGAAGTTATCACTGAAAATCCACGTGATTTAGACAATTACCAAATTACAGATAAGTACCTTGAAATAACAGAACGCAATATTAAAGAGCAACCTGAAAACTATCTTTGGACACACAAAAGGTTTAAACACAAACATAGATATCAAGAATGGTTAGAAAAATATAAGAAAAAATAAATTCTTAAAAAGTGAACCGAAGTTCACTTTTTTTTATTTCTATATTCATCACTCTTCTGCTTAATTAATCATTCGTTTTTTGTTTTTTACCTGAACTTACCTATAGTTTTGTCTGATTTTTTTTAATAATTAGATTTTATCAATTACTTTTTTTCTATAAAATTAAGAATTATGAAAGCTAAACCTATATTAGTACGACTTATTAAATCATATGGAAATAAATACGTTATTAAATTTCCAAAACTTATTATTACTGTGAATAGATATTATTACACTAAAATGTCTAATAGTCCTGATGAGTATAAATTCATATAATTTAAATGACTACTATCGAAAAAGAAGAAAAATACTAATAAGCATGAATCCTCCAAAATTGTTTATTTGCATTAGTTTTAATTGCTCAATTCTAATTGATTAACTGGATGTTTTAGTTTTTTTAACCTCTTAATCAATTAAACACAACTAAGACCGTTCCTCTAAATAAAGTTTACTGAAAACAAAAAAGCTCCTCTAGTTGAGAAGCTTTTTTACTGGGTGAAAGACCGGGTTCGAACCGGCGACCTCCGGAACCACAATCCAAAGACTCTCTTTTCAATATTGTTAACTATCAGTTTATCAGTGTGTTAATATTTTAAAATCACACTAAAATAGTACTTTAAATTTAAATTGACACGGCAATTGACACGGCAAAATATCATTACCTTTCTTTCAATTCTTTATTTTCATAAATAAATTCTAATAACTTAATTCTTTCTTCTGTAGAAAAGTATTCTTTTTTTCCTTTTCCTCTTTTCAAATCTAATTCTTCTTTAAAAGTTTCTCTTATAAATTTATTTACATGTTGAATTTGATCGATTACAGCATTAATATCTTCTATTAGGTTTTCATCATCAGTTCTATTAAGTACAGGTTGAAGTCTCATTAATGAAGAGTAATTGTAACTTAAAACATTGTATGATAATGCTTCTGCTAATTGAATTTTCTTTTTCTTATTTCTCTTAAAACCAAACATATCTATATTTTTTTTCAAATCTAAGGATGTTACTCGAATTGATTTGTACACGAAACCCTGAGATTTTAATTATTTTACAAACTTAAATATGCTCTAGGATATAAATTGTAGAGAAAACCTTAGATTTAAAAATCGTTTATTATGTGAAGTTCAACTTCATCAAATTTTCCAAGGGTAATATGAAATACATCCATAATCATTTTACTATCGGAAACATCTTGGTAATTATCAGTATCGATCATCTGATATTTAAAGCCAAGTGCTATGCATCCATTTAACTGATGCCAATAATTGGCTGAGTGAAACTTACACTCTGATCTATTTGGTACATCTTTAATCTCCCATAGTTTTTTCTTAAATCTAGTAGAGTGTTCTAATACTACAGGATATATTCCTTCGGGAATACAAGAAATATTTTTTTTATTATCTCTCCAGCCTCTCTCTAGTGATAAAGCTGAAAAAAGAGGAAATCCGTCAGCATCATAAATAGTACAAGTTCCAGAAGATTGAAAATTATCTTGCCATTTTCTAACTATTTCAATTTTGGCTAGTTTCATTTGTTTTATCTGTAGCAGTTTGAATGATAGTATTAAACAATTTTAATAGATAGTTTCTGATAGCGTTTAACAGTTTAGTTATTAAATCATCATTCTTAACTTCTTTTTTCTGTCTTATGGAAAGCCAATTACTAAAAATGGAGATTCCTTCACTAACAATTAGAATGTTCATGACCGCAGTAACAAACCATTTAAAATCGAAACTTAAACCTTTCCCGATTAGAGCAATAGTCATAGGAATTAGAAGAATACTCAATTTAGAAATAAATCCTAACGCCAATTTCTTAATCTTGAATTTCAGTCCTAAAGACAACGTTTTAATAATTCCAAAACATGTATCTATAAGCATTAACCAGAATAAGATTTTTACTACATCAGATTTGATACCTAAAAAGGTGAACAAAGCATAAAACAGGTACTTAACCCATTCAAAACTTTCTTTTATTTGGTTTAATGATTCGGGGTAAAGCATCTTATTTGATTAGTTCATTTAAAATAGACTTTCCAGAATGAACTAAGGCAACATCATCAGTATTATTAAAAACTCCCTTTCTTACTGCCAAATCAGCAACATTAAACAGAACTTGAATTGCTTTCTTTTGTTCGTTCGTTAAACCTGATGGTTCTTTCTTTTGTTCATCAGTTATACCCGATTTTTCAGTCTTTTGTGTCTTTTCTCTAACTGCCATTATATTTTAAAATTAAATTACTACTCCTGTTAGTTTTATCCATTCTGTTTGCGAGTGTCGGTAATAGACTTCTCCTTTACGTGCATTATTTTTATTTACGAGAAAAGTTCCAATAGGATCTGCTGGACGATGTAGATTTAAAACAGTACTAGTAACGTTATTAAAATTATCATACACTTCTATCCTTGCATCTTGATTGGTTTGAAGCCCTAAGCTTTCTAAATACTCTTTATTGATCGCTCTTTTACTATTTCCGTTTACTATTTCAGATAATGGTACATCAAGTATCAATGGACCACTTAATTTAGACGGAAGTTGCACTTCAGACTTTATAAAATAAGCACCACCTCCGGCAGAAAAATTTAATGATATATCGTCACAACCAATGTAAGCAAAGTCTCCATCTACATTTAATAATGGATCATCTGCTACTGAAGGTTGTTTACAGTCAAGTTCAAGTACATAGGCTCTATTCGCAATCTCACCTTTCTTAAGATCTAATGTTACTGAAGCTGCGAAAACATCTTCGATTTCCATCGTAGCATCATTGATTTTTGCGGTTAACCTGTTTAGAACTGTGGTTATTTCAGAAGAACCATTATAATCATCAACATTTGCAATGGCTTCAACACCAAATAAGGTCTCACATCCTCCTGATGATCTATAACTCCCTAGAATGATTGCACCTCCTAGATTGTTTACAAACCCTGTTCCTGATGAACGACCTATATGATAAGAGGAAAACACCTCTTTAATATAATCAGCTCCTTTATAGTCTGCTCTTAACATACCACCAAAAAAAGCATCAGTACTATTAGCGTTATGTCTAACTGAATCAACCCAAAACGGTATTGAAGTTCCTGTTGAAGTAGAATTGTCTTTTAGGAATATTTTAGTTCCTAAGGAATTCGAAACAGGACTTCCAGTTGTATTCACAAGTAGATTGTTTTCGGTTTCAAAGTTCCCAAATAAATTAGTATTTCCTTCGAGATTAATACTATTAGCAGCTTTTAAAGTAATATCCTCTTGATCGTCATCAACCTTTAATTCAGTTCCGTTGGTTGGTCCAAAAATGGAAGTTCTAAATCCATCATCAATAATCCCTTCCACCTTAAAAACATCTTTTAAGAGGTCAATCTTCGAAATTTCCAACTGAGGAATAAAACCGTCCGATATGAGTGAGTTCTCATCTAATCCAACATAACCTTCTGGCTCATCTTTTTGACTTATACTTTGATAACTTGTCAAATTTGGACTAGAAAAAGGGTACTTAAGTAGCTTTGTCTTATTTGGGGAATAAACAGCAATCAGCATTCCATCTTCAACTTCATTAGCTTCTTCTAATTGAGCATAGCTCTTAGAGTTATCAATGAATTTTTGAAACAAATTAGTAAGGTTTTGAACCTTTTGAGATAAAGCTTCAACGCTCGACATAAATTACTGTTTTACACAAATATACAATTTATTTAGAATCATTCTAAATAATATTTTTGCTATTTAAACTCTATGGTTTTGGTTATATTTGAGTATGCTATTTTATATTTCAATAGGATTTATTATTTACCTGATTACCACAAGAATTACGAAGGCTTTCGTGAAAGATGTCAATAAAAATATTGATAAATATGACCGTGAAAAACCTACTAAAATTGTGATAAATCAATATACTACCGAGCAACATCTTCACATTACTGAGTCTCAATTAGAGAAGTTAAAGTCCAAAGACTAAATAACCACATATTGCCCATTACCAATATTTATAATTGATGGAATCGTAATCGATGTATTTTCCTCTTGTAGAATTATTCCGCTATTATTTATAAAAGCACTTCCTGACTTTATCATTTTAGCTTTTACAACATATAAATTACTTCTTCCTTGCTTTTCTTTTTCTGGATTTTCAGCTCGCTTATATCCAATTCCATTAATAATGACAAACTTATGAGATAATGCTAATTCTAACTTCTTGGAAAGTTCTTTAGACAGAGGTAAAAAAGTAAACTCATCACCTTCATAATATTCACTTTCAATAAGGCTTATATTTGTATCACCTGTATGAATCTCAGCTTCGGTTGTTGGTGAATCAACAATATCATTTACTGGAACTCTAATCAAATTTTTAATTCCAGTCTCATAATAAATGTCTCCATTATACTCATTGTAATACTCAATTTGTAAACACTCAGGATGGACCTCTTTAATCTGCAAAAATTCCGAATGATAAATCTTGGTTGGTAATTTAGGATCTGAAAATGTAATTACCACCTGAACGCACTTATTGTTATGTTGAGAAAAATTAGAAGTAAATTCAAATAAATTAAAAGCTCTTAAATCATATATCGATTTTACTTTAGTAAAGGTTTGACTTTGATTATAATTATAATCAACCACAGCTACTTCAGCATTTAAGGCTTCATTAAAAACTATAGCCTTAATCTCAACAGCTCCAATTCCTTCAATAAAAATAGATGTTCCTACTTTATACCAAGTTGGTAAGCTTCCATTAAGAGTAAAGTCTCCTATTTTGTTTTCGCTATCATAATCATAGATAGATCCACTAGAAAAATATATTCCTGCTTCTCCGTAACCTCTATCATAGATAATACAATCTCTAGAATCCTTTAAATTGAGATACTCTCTCACTTTCGAAACATTTATAACGGAATTAGTTTCTGAAATTATCTCAACATCAACATTATCATAATTAGTTCTCAATTGTGTTATTGGGCTATCATTAACTTGAAAAAGCTGAGATACTGACAACGAAAGATCATTCAAACTTTCATAGGATAAAGTATTATCATCATTCTTAAAAGTCATCAAATTATCCCATTGCACCTTTTCTGCAAATCTTATTGAATTTGTTTTTGGAATATAGATATAGGGAATCTTGGTGGTTGTATCAACAAAGTTAATTGACTTGGTAACCTGACATCCATAGGAATCCTTAACATAAACTGTTATTGGACCTTCACTAACATTAAAAACATTACTCGAACTAAAGCTTATACCATCAATTGAATATTGTAACCCAAGATCGAGGTTAATATTTGAAGAGTTTGAATAAATAACATTTATTGAGTTTCCTAAGTTATTACTAATCTGTTCTATTATAATATCATTCTCCAGGAGCATTTGTGGGGTACGAATATTTTTAGTTGTAAGAACTCCTGTTTGAGAATCCTTAACAGTAAAAGTTAAAATCTGCCCTCTTAGATAACTAAAATTAATAGGGTTATTCGTGTTATTAGCCTCTACATAAGGACTTAAAATTTCGTCAGCAATTTTAGAAGTACTAATGCTAATATTGATATTACTACAAGGATTATTATTGTCTTGAGTAAAAGAATAACTATCAATTGTTAAAGGATCACTTACTTCTATTTGATTATCAACCAAAAAAACAACGTTTAAATTATTCGAATTCTCATTTTGAAAATTCAATCCCTCAACATTTGATTGGATATTAATAATATTTCCAACTCTTGTTATTTCAAGAGTACTCAAATTGTCAATTAAGGAAAGTCTATTACTATACTCAATAGGATTATAAAATGGAATTGGAAATATTTGAAATGACTCATGCAGTATATTATAAAATGATATTATAGTATTTCCTAAGTCTTGTGCAACCCAATCTACACGAAAGGTTTTAATAGTATTATTGATATTAGTTTCAAAGATGATATAATCACCAATACTCATTTCAGGGATTTCAATTGTAATTTTACTTTTAATCATAACTTATCTATTTGCCATTAAAACTTTCCACTCACCTTTACCTTTTTCTTTTACTTCGAATAAATAACCATATTTAAAAACATTTTCAGATACTCTATACTTTAGAATTCCATAAAAGACATAACGTTCCTTACCTTCAATAATAACCTTACTTCTTAATCTCTTTGACATCGAATAACTAACAGGATGAGTAAACTTCACCCAATAAGGCTTGAATCTTGGGCGACCATACTCGCTAACCTTCTTTTCTCCATTTTCTTTGCTAATAGCACCGCTTGACTCCGTTTTTAAATTTGAGTTACAATTAGAACTGATAAATCGAATGTCCGAATCTTGATGATGATATAAACTAGAAGCCAAAAACAATTTTCTACGATCTCTCATTTTACTTGGGGTAAATCTCAAATTAGTGGCACTATCTGGATCATAAATTCCCTCTGGCTGTTTATCAAAATCATGCTGCCATTTCCGTTCAATTAGAATATCTGTTTCTGACTCTAAGGCATCTATAAAAACATTATCCATGTCATATCTAGTATCATCCAATGGATGTGTAGATTTATGCTTTCTTCTTGCAAATTCTGGCATTGAAGAATCTGCTCTTATATCAGATAAAACCGATAAATTTCGGTCTATATGATCAAGGATATTACTATATGATGCTTTTCCATTATACTCACCAATTCCTGTGGCTTCTTCATAACCATCACCTCCTTTTTTATAACCAAATTCATAACTACTATACATAAAATCAATAGCAGGCGAAATATCGACTTCACTAACAACAAAGGGCAACTCCATCGTTACATAAGGCATGTAAAAAAAGTCAAGGTTCTCAATTCTTAAGCGTTCATTAAAACCGATCTTCTCAATCATCATTCCTACTCCACAGCATGCGTTTAATGAATCAAATATTTCCTTAAATGAAATTGAAGGTTTCTTATCTTCCTTAGAATCAAATCCTCTAATCCAAAGTCCATTGGAAACTGTGATACCACTAAACTCTCCATCATTCTCATAACCTAATTCTTTACGCCCAAACAACTCTGAATAGAAAGATTTTTCCTTACCGGATATTATTTCAACTTCCTTTTCCAGTAATTCATGAATTTGAACCACATCTGTATAACTAGGTTTAACTTCGCTATCCTCGGATAGGTTTATTGTACAATTCGAATTTTCTACATCCCAATCAAACCTTCCCCAACTATAATAAGGTAAACCTGTTCCCAATCTCGCATGTGATAGAATTTCGATACTTAACGAATCTCCTTTTTTCAGCTCTAAATACTTATTACCCTGTATTTGAATTCTTTTTGAAGTTACAGAGTGTGGATTCTGTAAATTATAAATCTCAATTCTTTCTTTTAGGTTTAAATCTGCACTGTTTTGATAAACAACAAGGTTTATAGTAACGTTTCCATCTCGTTCTTTACCTCGGTACGATGTCCGTTTGAGTAGTAAATCAATATTATATTCTAAGTCAATATTTTTATCTCTCTCCGCACTTAGAAAAAAAACAAGACCAATACTTCCAAAATTTGGATTCTTAGTTTTTTGCTGACTGAATTCATCGGCATAAACATCTTTAATTTCTTCATGTGATCTACTTAGTACTTTCAATGGAATTGCTGTTTGAAGAAATACCCTAGAATCTTGTTTTGATCCATTTCTCATTTGAAAACTTACGCCTTCTTCTTTTAAAATAGATCTTAGAAAAATCCTTCTACCAGATAACAATAATTTACGAGTGGGAATTTTTTGAATTTCTTTACCGTCAATAGTAGTTTCTCTATCAAATTCAACTTTGTGCCCTTTCCTGTTTTTAATCACAGAAGCCATTCCTCCTTCATTAGCTTTTACTTCGATTTGACCAGATTTATCCTTAAAAGTCTTAAGATCTAAGAAGTAAATATCCTTATAAAAATCATATGAATCCTCTGGGTTTTCCTTAACAATAATGTATCTAATTTTAGCTCTAGTTCCATAAATACTTTCGATGGTTTTTATGTAGTCTCTCCCTTTACCGATGAATTTAATTTGCTTGGCTGACTTTGAAATAAACTCATCAGAATCTTTACTTCTACTTAAGCCTTGATTTGAATTGTCTTTCCATCCAATTGGTTCTTCAACTAAGACAGGTTGAACATCATCCTCATGTTGGAGATAATGTCTTTCAATATTTGTATTTAATGTAATCAGCGTCATTAGAATTTATTATAAAGATCATTCGATTCTATATTTACAACTCCATGAATTTTCGTTCCAAGAAGACTTTTATTTATAGCTCTTAAAACACTTTGCTCTGTACTTTTGGATGCATCCTTAATAACCTTAGTTAACAATCTTTCATTCAAATCATTCTTAACTACTACCAAACGATTATGATCCATAGCTCTTTTTCCATTCTGGTCTATTGACCTCAATTTTCCTTTACGAAAAAGTTCTTCGTACTGTTTTGGTGTTCTGGATTTAATAAAATCATCCATGTTACTATGAACCTTGTCATCTTCTTCTAAATAAGTTAATGTTGGAGTATTTGGGGTAATGTAGAACTCACCGTTTTTTTTCTCAACAACTTCATGTACATAACCATCACCAACTTCAGCAAACTCGGCAGGTCCTCCTTTTCTACCATGCTTATATTTCGGAATAGGTTGAGATAATATGGAAGCTAATTGAATTGCTCCAAGACTTGCAACTATTGCAGCTTGAGGAATACCGAGTATAAAACCTCCTTGTGCAAGAGCCTTTGTAATTCCCAGACCGATATTGATTCCAGCTTGTGCAGCAGCAGATAACTTGTTAAAAACGGCTTGCTTTCTTTCTTCAGCTCTCCTTTTCTTCTCTAACTTTTGCTTCTCTTTTTCTCTTTTATCCTCTATTAATTTTTTGTTTTGTTCAGATAACGATTCATTTTCTAGTTGCTTACTAAACTTTTCGTCATTCTTTTCTATCTCAGCATCAATATTTGATATAGTCGTACCAAACAATGAATTTGATAATTCTGAAATACCAGAGTTTAATTGACTGGAAATATTGAGTATTTTATCTACTTTATCCGCAGTCTTCTTTACTTCACCATCACTTTTTTCAATAAAATCTTCGTATGAAATCTTAGCAACTTCAAGCTTAATTTTAGATAATTTTCTCTCGTACTTTGCTCTTTTTTCGGCAGATAACTGCTCATTATTTAAAAGAGTTTCAATTGCTTGAATTTGAAAATCTAATGCCTTTTTAGCATAGTCTTTCTTAATCTCAGCAATTCTCTTTTCCCTTAACTCAACAAGGTTCTCTTCATTCTCATATACACCTTGTCTTTTAGAAAATGCTTCATGTTCTGACTTAAGCTTATCATTTAAGGCTTTTTCTTGCTCATCTTTTAATCTCTCAGCCTTTCTTTTTTCTTTCTCGACTTCAAGATCTACTAAACTTTCATCTTCACGATTTCGAATACTATCTAAATCATTTTGGTACTGTTCCTCTATTAGAAGCTTCCCATTAGCCGTAAGTTTTTCATTAGATAATAAATACTCCTTTTTTAACTCTGCTAACTTCTTCTCCGCTTCAACCCTAGTTTTTATGGAATCAAATCTCTCTAAAGATGTCTTTTCTTCATTCTTTACAATTTCTTGTTGTAACTCTATTTCTTTTTCAATTCTAAACTTAGCCAATTCATACGCTTCTCTTTCCAACCTTCTTTTATTGTCATCTGGATTGGTAACTTTATTAGATTTTTGATCTTTAGTTTTTCTTCCTCCTATAGAAATTTCGCCCGATTCCGTTTTCTTTTTTATAAGGCTATCAATAGCTTTGATTTCTTCCTTAATTCCTGAAATTTCATTATTTCGGTTCTGAATTCCATCTTTCACACTTTTACCTGCTGCCTTACGTGCATCACCAAGAGATAAAACTAAATTTGTAACATTTTCATACCATTTGACATTGTCCTCTATAGATTTACTTTCCGCATCGATTAACTTTTGATATAATTCCTGTTTTTTCTCAGCTAAAGCTTGAGCAAGAGCTTTTTTATCTAATTCTTTGATATAAGATTTTATAGCTTTAGTGGTATTCTCTGTATTGATATTTTCTAAAGTAATATTCCCCAGATATTCTGGACTAATACTGTTTAGATCTAGAATTGCCTTAAGTCTTTGCTCCTTTGATAAATTTTCGTTTTTAGCAGTATTAATTAAAGTATCAATACTTGCCTTTTCATTAGAAATAGCCTTCTTAGCTTCTTTTCTCGCATTGTTCAATAATTTAGTTTTTCGCTCTGCAATAGTCATTTCAGAACTCATTTTTCTAAACGCTATAACAATAGCACTAATAGTTACAACTGCTGCTGCAATTACTGGATTTGATAACGCAACTCTAAACAACTTCAGGTTCTTAATAGTAGGAATCAAACCTCTATTTAGTGCTACTATTGCTATTCTATATGCTACAGTAAAAGATGTTGCTAATCTCTTTGCAATAGTAACAGCTACAATTGCTCCTTTGTAAGCTAACCAAAGACCAGTTGCAGTTGTAATTACTTTAACAATTAACTTTAGATTATTTGCAAGAAACTGAATAGCTTCTTTAAGTACATTAGAAGTTCCTGTTGCCTTATCATTCTCTAGAATTATTCCTTGCCAAGCCGACTTCAATAATTGTAAAGCTCCATCAAGAGTATCAAGTTCCTTATTCGCCATTCCTTCAGCAGTTCCTCCAGCATTTTGAAGAGCTAAATCAAGTTCTTTAGTTTGATCTATATTGTTTGCCAAAATAGAAGCAGATACAGCAGCTCTTTTACCATATTCATCATTAGAAGCTGTTAACTTATCTTGACTTCCTTTAATCTTCTCTAAGATTTGCTCATAGTTTAAACCTTGCGCAGCACTTTCTATGAATATATTCCTTAATGCAGTTGAACTAGTAGATACATCAATACCTGCATCCGAGAGCTTACCCATTAAAGCAACTAATTTCGTGAAAGGTATTCCCGCAGAATTAGCAGCACCCGCAACAATTGGAATTCCTGTTTCAAGTTTTTCAAAGTCCAACGCACTTTTTGCTGTAGCCAAGGATAGAACATCCAAAATTTTTGGCGCATCGGTTGTAGATAAGTCATCAAAAGTATTGACAACTGCTCCTGTTAATTTTGCGGTACTTTCAAGATTGGAATTTAACGCAATAGAACCTTGAATTGTAGATTCTGTTAAATCTAAAATTTCCTTCTGACTAAAACCTAATCGAGCGTAGGCAATTTGTAAAGTAGTTACCTCTCCTGCGGTTTTAACTGTGGTTTCTCCTAATTCTCTTGCACTATCTCTCAGATCATTCAATTCTTCTTTTTCAACCTGCAATACTCCTGCAAGTGTTGCGTTTTGTTTTTCAAAATCACGAATAATCTTTAATCCATTTCGCATAACTTGAATAAAGGCAAATGAACCTCCAATCAATCCAAAGTTTGTTGCGATACTCGCCAACAGTCCTTTTAAAGAATTTAATGAAGAAGAATAGTTACCTATATTCTTACTAAACTCATCAGTTGCATTGTCAACCTTAGAAATTCTATTATTTAACTTTTCATATTCTGCTCTCGCTCTTCGAATTTGTCGTTCATTGAGTTTCTCTGAACTGAGTAAATTTTTGAGCTTCCTTTGGGCTTCTGTTCTTTTTCTGTTAAGTTTCTCATAAGCATCAACAAGACCCAATTGTTCACGAATTTGAAGTCGTTTAATTCGATTTAGAGCTTGATTTTGAACTTTTTCTTCTAAGGTTAATTTGTTGTTTCTTCTTTGAACTGCTTCTTTTTTATTCGCTAATTCAATTTCTTTCTTTTCCGTATTAATTATAGTTTGCCTCAATTTCTCCTCTTGCATTTTAGCCTTAAGAGAAATCTGACTAACCTGAGCTTCCTTCTTTTTTATTTCCAGAAAATCCTTTCTAGTTTTAGAAATCTTGAATTGTTTCTCTATCTCAGATTGAGCAAGAGCTGATGATTTTAAAGCATCAAAAACTCCTTTTAATTGTTCGACCTTATCAATACCAGGTTGTAAACTCTTTGCTAAATCATTTCCTATTTGGAAAATCTTTTCGTCAATTGAATCACTAAAACTAATTTTACCTTTCGACATCTTCTTCTAAAGCTTGTATTTTTTGAGTTCCTACTTTTATTAATGCTAAATATTGGGAAAGTGTGATTTTATTAGTGTCAATAAATCCTGTACCTGCTATAACTGAGTAACTAATAACAACTTCATCAAACGAGGTTTGCTCTTGTAGGTCATCTCCCTTTAATTTATCTAGTTGAGATTCATACTTTGAAATCTTTACTAATTCATTTGAATTTTCTCGTTCCACTCGATTGAGAAATGCTGTAAAATCTTCATTTGATTGTTTATATCTGTAAGACTTTAAAAGCTCAATTAATTCTTGATCCTTGCTGTATTTCAAAGCCAAAACAGCATACTTAATTGACATTCTTTTAGACCTAATAGATTCTATCTGGGTTGATAATTCAAGTATTTTTTTACTATTCTGGTCAGTATCTACTAATTCGTATTCATGTAATATCTTTCCCCATGCTTCCGAGAGTTTAACTTCTTCTAAATTCTCTCCATTTCCCAATAACCTAGTTTCACCAGTTTCAAGAATTCTAAAAAAAAGTTTAGCCGGTATGACATCAATAGAATCGTAAATCATAATAAAAACTCTCGTCTAAAATAGTTTTGAAAATAAGGTAGTAACCTAGTGTCTACTACCTTATTCTTATCTGCATCTTGTAATCCAAAAACATTGTTTGATAACAGGTGTTTTAAAACCTCTTTTCTCTTAGAATCTCTTGAGTCAAAAAAGACATTATCCCTATCAACTTTAGCATATAAACCATCTAAAAAGTCTCCACTTTCTAATAAATCAAAGGGATCACCTGCTTTCTTTCTTCCGTTTGTGATTAATTCTGTTGCTTTTGAATAAAACCCCAACGGTTTCCCGAAAATATCTTCACTTTCCTGATTTATTGTAGCCCTATTATATGCTGCAAGTTCTTCTTCAAGAGTCCTAATGAAAGAATATAAATCATTCTTTATCTTCCGTGGACGTAGCTTTTTTGCCCTTTCTTGAAGATCGTGAATTGTTCCCATGAGTGGCTACCTTATATGCTTTCTTCAGCTCTTCTTCTCTCTTGTTTGGGTGGATTCTTTTAAAATATAAAGTACCTCCAAACTCTTTTTTAAAGTCCGAGAAAGGACGATTATATCCTTTCTCAAAGACTATCCCTTTATAATTCTCCATTAATTAGAGGGTATAGTTAAACTTACAGGTTCAGCTTCATACATTGCATTAGAATGAACAATAACGGGTCCAGTACCTTTAGAATGTAATTCCATTCCTGAAACAAACTCCGCTCCTGTCATTTCATAAATGCTATCAATAGGATTTATAAATGAAGTAGGATATAATGTTCCGTCAGCAAGTCTAACCTCTAAATCATCAGTTGTAAGAGTATTTACTTCTGTTCCTCCTGCACATCCCGAAGTTACTTTGAACTTTAAAGATGTCATTGTTGACTCAATAACATCTATATTAATATCATAGATGCCTTCTAAATCCTCTTTTGTTAAGTCTCCAGAAACAATAACTTGATCTAGAACATCATCCTTATCTTGAAAAGTGATTTCAACTTTTACATAAGGAACTTTTTCTTTTGTTGCCCTCATTCGAGTAACATTCAAATTTGTGATCTTTCTCCCTCGAACACTCTTTCCGTCTTTATCAAAAACTCCTGAGTAATCTCCTTCTGCATTGAATTCAAATAACTCGTCATATTCAGTATCTTCGTAGGACTTCAAAGCTTCATATGAACAAGGACTCAAGTAACACTCAAAGGTGATTTTCTCAACTCCTTTTTCTACAACTCGTGAAAAACTTCCTGTCTCATACTTTGTATCCTCAGTACTAGCATCAGCTAACTCAAATACATCATACAAAGGCACTAAACTTTTTGAAGCTATTGCAGCTTTCCATACATCAACATTTTTAAATGCTTTAACATCTGGAAACTTAAACCCATTTGATAATACAGGTAGTTTTAATCTACTTTCTAAACATTGATCAGAAGCTCCAGTATTCTTAGATTTCTTTTTATTATTTGTACATAATCCGATATATGCCATTTTTGGTATTTTTTTATTTAAAACAATTATTTTGAGAGTAAGTATAATCGAACGAAATGCCAATAAAATGATAAGGTTGCATATCAGTTAATTCAGTCTGATAATTTTTCAAAACTTCCTGACCTTTACTTACATTAATATCATCACCTATCTTTTTACTAATCAACTCGATTAACTCAACCCTAACTTCTTCATCACATCTATGAGAGATCCCAGTTTTAATCTTTGATAAATCAAGCAGAAAAACAATTTCTAGCTTTGTCTTAACTCTATTTCTACTTACCGTATAACTATTTGAGTCGATGAAAAAAACTCTACCACTAAAAGAATTATTTAACACTAACACTTCCTTATAATCATCTCTTTTAAAATGAATATGAAGTTTATTCTCTATAGTTTCGACTCTCCCATAAATCTCCAAATTCCAAGTAGAAAGTTTTGATTCTAAATACTTCTGTAAATTCTGTATTTCTCTATCAATTCCTACTGGATTAATCTTAAGTACTATCATCTTGCAGTTACAATTTTGTGATACTTCTGATTGATAAATAATACTTTACGAATCCTTTCAATTTCTCTTTTATATCTACTTATAAAACCTTTCACAAAAACACCATTCTCTTTATCATTAATACCGTTTAAATCAATAAACCAACGTTTGATATTATTGGTGTTAAATTTTTCAGTAAGATTAATTCGAGTACTGTTTAGAATATCAAACAATACTGATGATGTGTTTTTTAAAATGATAGCATAATCAAAAAGAGAAATATTTTCATTTATCCAGATTTCCTTTATTTCTTTCTGGTCATAGAAAACATCATGAAGCATTTGAAGAATCGCTCTTTTCTTTAATGAATCTAATTCATCCTTGAATTGAGTATTGGTAATATCAATATGAACAATCGTTTCATAAATAATAGGAATTCGAACACTTGAATGTTCTTCCTGTAGGTAACGACCACTTTCAGGTGAGTTAAAATTCAAATAACTAAAACTAGTGTTAAGAGGAGTTTTCCACTCAACACGAGTTTTTAATAATTCATATGCTTCTAAATGATTCACTAACTATGATTTAAGTTGACCAAATGCGAAAACTGCTGACTCATTAGCTGTACTTAAGAAAGCTCCTCCAATTGTATTATCTCTAGATATTTCATAGAAATCAACAATATCTTGAGCTTCTCCACCAGTAGATTGTGTATCTGCAACTTTTCTAGTAACATGTACCGCTAAAGGAGTGTTATAAATAGGATCAATCATAGTAGCGAAAAGACCAGCAGTTCCGTCAATGTTTCCATCACCTTTTCTGTTCTTAGAAGGAATCCAAGAAGACATTCCTACCATACCCTTCAACATTCCATAACCGAATCCACCGTAAGTCGCATTTGAAGCCTTTATTTCTTCAACTATAGTTAATCCACTTAGTTGAGCTGCTGTATTATCAGCATTTGAAACTCCATTAAAACCTAACTTTTGAAGATTTGCGAACATTCTCTGATCTGTAATTATATCATAAGCTCCATCATATCCGTTTGCACGCATTGCAGCTTGAATATTTTGACCTAAAAACTCCTTCTCCTCTGATGAATTTGTATTCTCATATACAAAACTAGTAGGGTTCCAAGTCATCAAAGTTTCATTACTTGCAACCTGCGACTTGTTTAATGCTAACCAATCAATAATTGCTTGATTCTCGTCTCTATATAAGTTTAAAAGAGCGTTTCTAAGCTTATTGTTAAAAATCTCTTCATAACTCATTTGATTTCTATCTGCCAATTTATGTGACACTTTAAAAACCTGAGATACTGTACTATAAGAAATATCTTTTTCCATCGTACTACCTAAATCTCCCATAGTGTGGTCAGCTTTTCTTGTATCACCTGAAGGTTGATAATCTCTAGCAAATAAAATTGCTTTTGTTGGTTGAGAATCTGACTTTTTCATCTCTTTTGAGTTTACAAACACTTGCGGTTCGTTCGCTCTGAAAACATTTAAAGCCCCTCTTTTTAATTCGCGCATTTCAGCCTCTTGAAAAGCTCCATTTGCTTTGGTGATTGCTTTTAAAAGCTCTGTTTGACTATATGACATTTTTTATTTTTTTTAATCGTAAAACTCTGGATTATCCATAGCTAGTTCTTTCGCTCGTGCAATAGCTTCTTCTCCTGCTGGATTAATTCCATCCTTTTCACATTGTTCAATAAATTGTTTGTAATTAACAGGTGTAGCACCTGCCGTATCATCTCCCCCTCTTCCTGGTTTAGATTTCTTTAACCAGTTTTTATCAGTCATGAACTGATTAAATACATCAACCATAGGAATGGGATTTTGCATTTTATCATCCTTTACTAAGTCTCCATTCAAATGAACTCCTTCTTCTGTAAAAGAATACCCTTGCGCTTGCATTTCTGTTAAGATAGTTTCACTTGACAGACCTACAGTATTCTGTGGAATTGCCGCTAGAATAGTTTGTCGTTGTTTGAATGATTGGAAATCTCCAACTGCTTTATCTCGCTCTCCTTCTAAAGATGAAATAGTACCTTGAAGTTTAGTAATAGAATCCAATGCATCCTGAAGTTTAGCGTCTGGCTCAATCTTAGCTTCTGTATTTGCCTTACTTACAATTGCTCCTACAATCTTTGTAATATCTTTTCCTTCAACTTCTACTCCAGAAATGTCTTTTATCTTTTTCGCTGATCGGTCAAAACCAACTGTTACACCTTCGTCATAACCAACTTTTTTGATGTTCTCATCTCTCGTAGATAATTCTTCATCTGTAAATGAGTTCAATTTTGGTAATTCAAACTTGATGTCGTTTTCTTTGTTTAATTCGGTCGCCAGTAACTTGGCATCAACTTTTAGCGTATCTGCTAGACTTTTTATAAATTCTTCTCTTTTCATTCTGGAAAAAAATTATTTTGTTAAACTAGAAACCAAAGCTTCTTTAACTTCAGCCTCTAAAGCTTCAATGGCTTTTAAAACTTTCTCTTCTCCAGTATTCTTATTAATCTTAGCAACACCTTCTAATTGGTTATAAGAATTAATGACTAACTTTAAATCGAACTGCTTGTCATTTAGAACAATTAGTTTAGATTCTTCATTAGACTCTCTCTTTTCTAACTCGTAAGTAAATTCGTGCTTCTTACTTTTCGTTAATCTGTTCGCAGTCTCCTGGTTAATAGTTACTACACGACAAACCTGTCCTTTGTTGTCGATTTCTTTAAATCTTTTTTGTTTCATCTTTGTATGATTTTGTATTAATAAATACCTCTAGATCTTTCTCTAATTCTTCCTTTCTTCCTAGTAATAATTGGGTTTCTGATTTAGATTTATACCATTCTTGGAAGTATATCTTCTTTTTCTTTTCAATAGAATCAATGTTTAATTTTACCACTTCGTCAATAGTCATGAAGACAAAAGGTTCTATCTTCAGTAATTTCATCTGAATAGCACATTCTTCCTCATTATTTGCGTAAAGTGATTGGATATATTCTTTGGTAAGATTTATTAAGAACACATAAGGCATTTTCTCAGCTTTTGCATTACATAACTTCTTCCATAAAACATCTGGGCTTTCGATTAAATATCTTCTTCCGTAATTAATAGAACTACCTTTATACTGCGATTCGTAGTGAAAAACTCCATATAGATCAGTTACAAACTTTTCTAACTTTTCGAAATTATCAGTAACAGAGTGTAACTTGTCATTTATGGGTTGAACATCAATCACAGCCTCAGTTGCTGTCTTAGATTGACCTTGAGATTCAATGGTATAATTTACATTCCAAAGTTCCTTGTATAACTCTTTCTTATGATCCTTTAAATCCTCTTTGTATTGTTTCCAAATATCAAGGTCTGGTGTTTCATGTCCTGAAAACTCTTTTAATACTGGACTTTCTTTATCAATAGGTAATGGAATCACTCGTTTGTCGGTTACATCACCTAAAGAACGTACACCTGTTCCATGGCATGAGGAGCATTCTACTTCTCCACCGTCTTCACCTCTGACAACACCTTCACCACTACATGTATTACAAGTTATACCGTATTCCCAATATTTAGAGAAACCAAATAATAGCTTGTGTTTTGAGTGTACTGAATTATCGTATAAAAATTTATTAGCTTTTTCAAGAGTGTTACTTACAAATGAAGATTTTATTCCCGAAACATCGTCGAAAATATCCGAGACAACAATCGCAGGACACTCATTAAAATGGTTCTCGAATGTTTCCTCTTCAATTAACCTTACTGTATCATTATCTTTTTCAAAGATGTAATCGTTAAGATCATCTACTACTCGATAATAAAATTTATCAGAGTCTTCATCCTTCTTGAATGGATTAAAAACAACATATTCTACTTTTTGCCCAACTAGTTTATAATCATAAATAGATGTAATGCTTTTAAAAGTTGCTTTAGGATTCTCATTCTCTACCTCTATAAATATGATTCCGTTAGGATCAGTTATATACTTATTGAATATTTTCTTTTCTAACCACTTTCTAACATTTAGACCATGCGCAACATTGTTTAGCTCCTCTCTAAATTTATCTTTTGAGGAATTAGGTAACTCATAGCGCTTTGTTCCTCCTTTGGCAGAAAATACTTTAGTAGTTGGATTTAATAAAGAATTATATAAACCTTTGTTTGACTCTATAATTTTAGATCCTACTTTAATTTGTAAGTCAGTCTCATAATCTTTTAGCGAAGCAAGATGTTCATGTACCCCAACAGCATTAACATGCATATTCAACTCGTTATGCTGCTTTATTGCCTCAGTAATTGATGCTTTATTAGGGTTGCTTTTGATTATTTCAATTATCTCTTCAGTAGATAATGTCATTGACAAACAGTTTTAAAATAAAAATCCTACTCATGGTGAATAGGATTTCTATGCTTATTAAAACTGATAGGTTGCCCATTACACCAATGTGTATCAGAGTAATAAGCAATACAAATATATGAATTATTTTCTTATTTAGAATTATTCTAAATAATATTTTTAATGACTATTAATTGGCTTGGAAACGATGTGTTTTTTTCTTTTACCCAAGTACTTGTTGTATTCAAGTTTATAGTACTCACAAATAAAATAGTCGTCTGTATCTGTTAGATGTCCATATTTTTCGTAGGTGATTTTTGTTACAGGATCTTTAGTCCTTTGTTTTAGTTTAGTTCCGTCGGGAGCTTCTTTAACACTTTCGTAATCTTCTATAGTTTTGGTGCAATTATCTGAAATGAGATATTCAATACCGAAGATATTCTCTTCAAAGATTTCATTAATAAAGTTTCCTCTACTACTTACACTTGGATTTTTAGATGGTAACCTTCTTGTAATAGTATAGCCATCCGATTTTAAACTATCTTCTATCAAAGTAAAGAAGTTCTCCCCTTGCTTTAATTTACTATCTCCTTTTAAACTGGTTCTATCCCCATATAGAAAAACCTTTTCTCTATTTGGTGGATATTTACGTTTGAATTCTTTCAATACATGAGCCAATGAATTATTAGGATGCTCTAAACATATCTCGTCAATCTTCCATGACCTTAGACCACTAGCCTGATAAATAGATAAGGATAAATACGGATGCAAATTTTCATCGAAGGAAATATGTAGTGGTTTATTTGATTCATAAGGTATTCTATCAGTAACATGTTTTTCAGCTTTAAACTTCTTATAAAACTCACCTCCTTTATTAAGTTTACCCCAATTACCTAAAGCATATATTGAATAAAAATTATAATCCGTCTTTTTATCATGATCAAAATCTGCTATGGTTTGAATATCTATAAAGCCAAAGCTTTTACACGGAGAACCAACAACCCAAAAGTTATTTAGATAAGTTGATTTGATAACTACAAAATTCGGTGGATATTCCTCTCCATTGACTTTTATTTTCCCTCCTTCCCATTTCTCCGAAACATGAGTATATTTTTCTTCAACATTCAGTCTTAAGACTCCATTATGATCTACCAAAGATTTAGAAAGTTGGTTTTGCTCTTCCATATCAAAAACCTTCTTCTTAATCCAATGTTCTTTATTGATAGGATTAAACATACAAACAATCTGCTGTCCTTCTATTCCTCTTAAACGCTTTCTAATCTGCTTGAAGTCTGCATAATCAAACTCAGACACTTCTTCTAACACAACCCTCTTAAACGATGAAATTCCTTTTATTTTTTCAGGATCATCTAATCCTTTAAATACAATTTGACTTCCATTGACACACTTAATCTTCTTTGCTTGACAATTGAAGAACCTATCGAGTTTTAAATCATAAATAATGTTCTTAAAGTCCTTGTAAATCGTCTCATCAATAGTTGCTGATACTTTTCTAAAAACTAATGTATCTGAATTCTCTATTAAACATCCAATTATTAGAATAGCCTGTGCAACAGAATAAGATTTTGCTGAAGAAGAGCCTCCATAACACCAAATAAATCTTCTGTATATGTTGGTAAGCTCTTTCTCTAAATGATGAAAGTTAGGATTAAATAACTTCCAATTGAATTTTAATTTAACCTTTGGCATTAATCTAATCTTCGTCGTCTCCTACGTAAAATTCAGTTATATCTAGTCTAGTTTCTTTCTTATCTACTAGACCATTCAATCTTTGGGTAATGCTTGGATTTATTAATCCTGCCAATCCTTTTTCTATCTGATCCTTTCTTATTTCTCTTCTTATACGTGAACAGATAGGGAAATAATCTTTATAAGATTCATTCTTTCCTTCGAAATATTCTGTTAAGTCTGGATAGGTTATTTCTGTATGATTCATTACAAAACACTCGAAACCTTCCATAGTTAAAGCTCTTGTATATTCTCTATTAACTACTTCCGCATCCTTTCCTACCCAATCCTTTCTAGTTAATGGATTTGTATCTACATCTTCTTTATACTGAGTGAAGAGTTCCCACATTCTCTCAGGAGTCTCTATGTATTTGTTTTTTCCCATTATTCTCTTCTTTTACGAATTGCTAATATGAAGATCATGTATAGTATTAATTCTAACATGCCTTTCTTGGAGGTTCAATTCCGTTTTCTTTTAGATTTTCCCCTAGTTCTTTATTGAAACTTACAAAATCGTTTGTCTCTTTGTTTTTAAAAATAATTGAAACTTCATCATAGTTATCTAATAGGTCCAACATTGCAAAACCAATTAATTGAGGATCTCTTGTCTCCTTTCCTTCTATGAATATTTTTTTATTGATTATTTCCATCTTTAGCTTTCTTTACTATGTTAATAGGTGTTTTCGCATACAGCTTCGTATGCCTTTATCTTTTGTAAAATGTATTCTTTGTCAAATGGGATTTTTCTTTTCTCTAAATATCTCATGTGAGCTTTAAAGAGAAATGACATGAAGTGTTTCTTATCTCCGTATTTAATATGCTCTTCTCTTGTTAGAGCTATTATATTTTCTATACGGTCTTTGTCTCCAGATGGATTCCCTCCCATACCTTTACATTCGATATGGTGTAAATCAACTCCTGGAGCATTAGATAGTTCCGAAGGTCTATAATCACAAAAATCTAAACCTAACGTTTTATGATAAATTTGAATGTGCTTTTTCAACTGTGTTCTTTCTTAAAAAAAGAAGTCTGTTGAAGTCTGTGGAAAGCTGTTGTAAATAAATTAATTAAAACAGAAAATGAAAACAAGTCAGTTGACTTGATTAACTAAGTAAATATAAGTAATAATTTCAAGACCAACTATATATTTATTAAAATAAAGACTATTGTTCCGGGTAGAAAAAAGGTTCAATTCCTTCAGCATCATTCATTGGTTTTCCTCTTTTTTTTCTTACTGGATAATCAACGAACTTTTTACTAATAAAACTATATAATAACTGTAGCTGTATAGCCAATATTTAGTTTGAATTTGGAAAGACTTATTAACATGCTACAAAATCAAGCAATCAATGCTACAAATTATAACGAACTTTGCAATATGTATTCAAAGTATTTCTCCAACGTAGTTAAAAGTCAAGGTGTGCCACACTTAAACGCTGATCAGTTTGTTCGCTATCAGAACATAATAGCATTAGAATATTTTATTAATCTTATAAAAAAGATTGGAGTATCGCACTCCTTATTTGGTCATGTTTCTAAAGCTGAAAAGAACTTGGAAAGACTTACTAAAAAACTATCTCCTGAAGAATTACTACAGGAGATGATTGAACTTTCTTATTGATGAAATAGAATTTCAGTTGCAATTAATTATACACCACTTAAGTTAGCAATATATTAATTTTAGATTTATTAATCAGAAAGAAAAAAGCGTAGAATAAGGTTATGATACACCGAGAAACCTAGATTTCGTCAACATTGATAATCCCTATGCTTTACTATTTTAAATTCGTTCAGTTCTATGAGAATATTATCTCGATTTTAAGTTGTTGAATTGTCAATAGTTTTCTTTCTAATCTTTTTTTCTATGAATAAAAATACAGTATATTTTGGTATTGATGTAAGTAAAGATGTTTTAGATGTTTATGATCATCAAGGTAATTTTCATCAGTTTAGTAATTCAATTAGGGGTTTTAAAAAGCTATTAAAAATGACTTCATATTCCAGTATATGTGTTATGGAGTCAACAGGTTATTATCATGTTCGTTTAGCATATTTTTTATTGGAAAATGGAGTTGGAGTTTGTGTTGAAAATCCACTAAAGATTAAGCGTTATATTCAAATGAATCTTTCAAAAATAAAGACAGACAAGAGTGATGCAAAACAAATATATAATTATGCATTAAGTCAGTCGCCAAGTTTATGGAAAGGAGAGAGTAAAGTTCAACAGGAGTGCTTGCAAATAGTACGTTTATTAAGTGTTTATACGAAGCAGCGTACTCAGTTAAAGAATAAAATCCATGGAGAAGAAGTTTTAGGAATCCCGAGTAAATTTGTTTTGAGATCATTGAAGAAACAATTAAAATCGCTGAATAAAGAGGTTGTAAGTTTAGAAGAACTATTGACCCTAAAGGTAAAAGAAGAACACCAAAAAGAATTGAGTTTACTTACATCAATTCCAAGTATTGGTTCTAAAACAGCCTTAGCATTAATTGTATTTACCGATGGATTTCAACGATTTGATTCAGCAAAAGAATTATGTAGTTACGCAGGAATCACCCCTATCATTAGAGAGTCAGGTAGCAGTATAAAAGGGAAACCTAGAATTAGTAAAATAGGTAATACTAAACTCAGGAATTTATTATTCATGTGTAGTTTTAATGCTTATAAATATAATAAGGCTTGTAAGGCACTTTATCAACGTCTAGTAGCTAAAGGGAAGAGTAAGAAATTAGCATTAATAGCAGTGTGTAACAAGTTATTAAAACAGGCTTTTGCTATTGTAAAAAGTGGTTTGCCTTATGATGAAAACTTTGTGTCAAAATTAAGCTAAAAATGCTTGTTTTTTATCTCAGTTCTTTGTTACCTACAGTTTTTTCTTATATACATATAAATCGTCATTGATTTTATGTAAATCATAATTAGTAGATAGTTTTGTTAATTCCTGTTGGTCTTTTAAAGGGTAAAAAGTTTCTAAACGATTAAATTCAACATTTCCTTTTCCTTTAATTTGTTTAATTCTTTTGTTTACCCATATTTGGTAATCTGTTCCATTGTACTGAAAAGAAATTTTATTTATAGATTCTCCGGCATAAATTCCAGAGTTATCAATTTCATTAAAAATGTCTTTCAATTTTTTACTTAATAATTTAGGTTCAAAATCCTCATTATGAAAAGTTTTTGTGGTATTAACTTTAGTAATTTCTGCAAAATGTCTATTCAGGATATGGATAATACTGAATTCATTTATTTCAATTTTTGTCTTATTGAGTGTAATAATAAATTCTTTGTTATCAAATAATTCAAAAATTTGAAGAGAAATACAATAAATGTATTTAGACTGGAGTAATATCTTCTTTTTATTTAGGGTATATTTTTCTTTATCACGTCTAAAAAATAACTTACCCTTTTTCTTTTCTAATTCCTTTAAATCATTTCTTACCTCTTTTGATATTTCTGATAATAATTTCTCTCGGTGCTTAGTAATATTAATTGTCTTATACCATTTTTCCTTTATTAAATCAAGAAATTTCAGGTCTTTCTTTATTTCAAATACTGAAGGATTATATAAATAAGTACCTCTAACTTTTTCATAAGTACTTTTACCCGTTAAATCCTTAAAGTAAGTAAGGTATAAACTTTTAAATCTAAAGTTTTCGCAACAGTCATAGTCTTTAACAAAACCGTCTTCAAGTTGTGATAATTTGACGCCCAAACAAAAAAAATCTTTTTCATGCTCCGTTAGTTTTATATTGTTTATCGCTTTTTCTTTTAAATTTTCAAAAATCTTCCGAGTTCTTACTTGTTCACCTTTTACATCTCTTTTAAAATCTAATTCCTCTATTTTGTATGGCATTCTTATATTGTCGGTAACGGTTTGTGTAAGTTTTGCTTCCTGTGTTGCGCCTGCGGCAGGAAGTGAAATTTACACTTTGTTAGCAACTTTTATTTTTTAATTCCTTTTTTAACATTTCATTATTTTGTTCAAGTTTTAATATCAAATCATTTAATTTTTCATTTTTTTTTAATAAATCAGTTTCTTTAATTGCCTCTATAAGTAAATCTGCCATTTCATTATCTTCAATTTCTTCTAATTCTGGTAATTTGAAGTCTTTTTTTAAATTAAAGTCAGTATATGAAGCTATCCTAAAATTATTTATTAATTCATCATCATCAAAGTATTCAAAATCTAATTCTAAAACTTCAATTATATTTGATATCCAATTAATTGAATCAACATTTAAACAACCTAAATAATTAAAAAAAATTTCACAATCTGATGGAATCATTAAATCTATTTCTATTCCGAATTCTTTTTGTAATTTATTATCATTTATATCAATATATGAATTGATTGAAGATTCCAATATTGTCTTATATCCAATAAATATTTGAGCTGTTTTATTTTCTTTATTTTTTTTAGAAAAAAAATCAGGTGACCATTGAGCTGCTCTTTTTAATATATCTTCATCTAAATGTCCTCCAATTTTATTTCTCATATGATTAATTAAACCTCCTCTTTTTCTAATGCTTCTCGCTTTATCTTTTAATTCATCATTGTTTCTTAGATATAAATTGAATTTATTTAAAGACTCAATAAAAGTATTTAATACAATGAGGTTTTGTTTTATTAATCTAAATTTCTTTATGGGATTAAATTCATTATTTAAAGATTCATGAAAATAATTTAACTCATCTTTTAATAAATATAATCCAAGTACTTTATTTCTTATTTCCATTATTTTTTTTAATTGTTACTAACGTTTTGTGTATGGTGCGTATCCCGCAGGGTATGCACTATACACTTTGTTGTGGTTAGTTTTTCTTTATTTCGTTCATTCGTTCTATAGCTTCTGGTTCACCTTTTTCAACGGCTTTCTCCAAGTACTCAATACCTTTTTCAGTTTCCCCCTGGTTGATAAGGAAATTTGCGTAATGTAGTTCCAAAAGGTCGACTGGAACAGTTTCGGATTCAAAAGCCAATTTAAAATTTGACTCAGCTTGTTCTAATTCATTTTTAGCTAGATGATACAAGGCTAAGTTTCTGTATGTATAGGCATTGTCATTGTTTTCCGTTTTCAAAGCCTTTTCAAGTTGTTGCTTACCTTCTTCTATTTGCCCCATTTGGATTAAGGAGTATCCTAAATTGTCATAGGCAAAACCGTAATTTGGATCTATTTGAAGTGCTTTGTCAAAATTTGTAATGCTTTTCTCATAGGCACCACTTCTTATCTGGTAATATCCAATATTATTGTAAACATCAGATTTTAGCAATTCATCGTTCGTTAGAAATAAGATTTTTTGAAGGTTGGAAATAGCTTCTTCATAATTACCTTTTTTATACTCTTGGTCAGCTAAATGAAATAAATCATTGGCATCAAGTTCAGCTTTACTGAAAACTGTCGAAGGCGAATCATTAAGAAAAGCAATAGCACCTTCAAATAGTATTTTATTTTCTTGAGACAGTTCATTTTTCCACTCTGGATTATCTTGTTCTATTAGCTTCGAATAAGTTGCTAATCCGAAAGCCATTACTTCACTTGGCATTTCAGAAACATAGTTCCATTTGGTTTCCCAAAATCCATCATCAATTCTTCCTCTATCAGTTAAGTTTTGAGAAAGTGGAATTCCAAAGCCGAAATAGATTCCTGCAATAAATATGAATAATGAAGTATCATCTCCTGTGTCGTATTGCAGTTTATTTTCTTTTAGTCGAATTTTAATGAATTCATAAATTAGACTAAATACGAGTCGGTTTGGTCGTTTAGAAATACTTTTGGCAATGTGAATTTTGTAATTGTTCTCCGTCACCTCTGTTTCAGTTTCAAATGGCTTGCCTTCCATTTCAAATGGCATCCCATAAACATCTCGTAAATCCTCGTGCAGCTCAAACCTAATTTTAATAGAATCTACTCCTAGCAAGTTGCAGAGGTCTTCAATCAAGTTTTGGACTATTAAATCACTGGTTGAAAAGGTCTTTGGAAAGAATTTATCCGTAATAAGAATTTGCTCACTTTGTCTACTAGGGTAGCCAAATACTTTAATCAACCATTTAAAATTATCCTCAACCCAATCTCTATCAGGTTCCGTTATTCGAAACTTTGGCTCTTTTATTTTCTTATTGAATCCGAATAATTTCATTTTATCTAATTAACCACAACTCGTTATATCTGCATAAATATTACTATTTATCAATTAAATATTCCGGATAACGAAAACTATAGCATTTTTTTAGTGTTTCTATTTATCGGGGTATTTCTCAAAAGTATTGAAAATAATTTCTATTAGGAAATAAATTTATAGTACGTCTTAATAAAAAATCTCCCGAGGAATTACTTCAGGAGATTATTGAATTGTCTTGTTGAATTTAAATGTACTTGAAAACTCAATTACTTATAGACAATGTTGTATGCAGTTATTATTTATTTATTGTCAGTTTAGTAACACCTTGATTTATTTTTTTGCCTTTTAAGCTATAGGCTAATATTTGAGGATTGATTATAGTTTCCTTATCATACATATGTGATTTTATTGATGCAACAGCTTGTAGAGCGTTAGAAATAGATGCAGGTGATAAATCAGAAGTAGTCGGAATTAAATCATTTATTTTTTGTGAACCAATTCCACTTACTCTTACTTCCAATGCTCCTTCAACTTTATCAATATCTGCTACTAAACTAAAAGGACTTGATAAATTTATACCTGCTTTTAAAGTCTTTATTTTAGCCACCATTCTAACACCAACACCTACTAAAATTGATTCATATTCTTTAAAGTCGGTATCTAAAGTTTGTGTTTGAGAAAAATCATAGATTACTTGATAATATTTGTCTTTTACTGAAACACCAACTCCAAGAACATCTAATTTTCCTTCTTTAGTCATTTGATAAACGGTTACATTAGATACTATATTTGAAAAGGATTTTAGTAATGTTTTGTCATGAGCTAAATCATTCACAGCCGCTTTGGATATTTTATTATCATCGCCTACGTGATAAATATTCCCATCATAATTATATGGTGTAGTAAAGGAAATGTAATCTGATGTACTTTGAGCAAGAATCAAATTGGTAAATAAAATACAGAAAAGAAGATTTAGAGTAATTTTTGAAGTTTTCATAATGTTTGGTTTTTAATGTGATAAAACTCGTTATATCGGTATGTATTTCTCTATATCGATTGATTATTAAGAACAACGAGAACTATAGGATTTTTTTAGTGTTAATATTTATCGGGGTGATTTCAAAAATATCGAAAATTATTTCCTTAGAGAAATTAATTTTAATAAGACCATCAATTACAAAAATTATATAATATCCTTTCTCCAAGTGTATTAGGAATAACATGCTTTAAATCTGCATATTTTCCGTAATCATTTGAGTTTATAGTTTTTCCATTTTCATCATAACTTATTTCGGCTAAAGTTCCCATCATTTTATTTTCACAATCAAACTCATGAAGTATAAGAACCCTTTTTATTTTCTGTTTATTGCCTAAAATGGTTTCCTCAATTTTAATCTTTTTGTATTCCATCATATACCATGCTGATTTTTTAGAATGATCTTTGGTAAAGATTTTAAATTCTTCATTTTCCTCTAGCAATTTCCAATCCGAAGTTTGTGAATTACTATTTAAACTAAATGCAAAAAATAGGATTATTAAATATTTCATATAATGTTTTTAGTCTTATTTATCTTTTGGTTCAAGCATACATAACACCTAATATGATGCTACATATTCTTTTTATCGGGACAATTTCAAAAATATTGAAAATAAAGATATTTACAAAAACAGTGTAATATGAAAAGCTAACTTTTTTGTTTTTACTGAATAGCTACTTTTCTATAATTTGATATTGCAACCAATGTGTAACAACATGATCATCTTTGTATTTAAGAACTTCTCCTATATTAGGATCATAGAACTTATTGTTTCTTTTTAATACGAAATGACCTATTTCATTAGGGTATTGAAACCTTACTACTGAATCATTAGGAATTTCATCAAGAGTTATATCTACTCCTTGAACCAATCTTGTTTTATAACCTTTAGAATTCAGATAAAACATTATGTCTCCTCTTAGACTTAATGACCAATTGTTTTGAAGATTTTTACAAATCTCTTGAATTGATTCTCCTGTTATCATAGAAATACATGCATGACCACATTGCATACTATGAAATGATTGACCTACGTAATTCATACTTATTTTTTAAGCAACTTTCAACCTTTGTATTATACTATTGCTATTATTCTTTCAATTAAGGCTTTAGTTTTAACAATATCCTTTTCTACTTCTTGTTTCACAAATTCAAACTCTTTAATCTCCCAATCTTTAATATCCGATTGACATAAAGCCTCATTAGCATAGGCTAATTGTCCATTTAAAGATTGTAATTTCTCCTTGTTTAATTTTAATTGAAAGTTCATAATTTCTATTTGTTTTATAACTACACTACAAATATAAGTTACTTTTATTTGTTATACAAGCTATTTTACAAATAAAAGTTACTTTTTTTTGTAATTAATATATACATTTGTAGCATGGCATTAAAAGCAAATAAATTTTACACGGCTTCAATCCCTGAAAAGGGAGTTGTTATTTGGGATACTACATTAAGACCACTATGTGTTCAATTAAAACTATATGACTCCGAAGTTCTCGGATATGATTCCCTATTCAGAAAATTTAAAGAATCTGATAAAATTGAATACACAACCAAATCAGGTACTAAATACATTATTCAAAAATTATCGCGATAGTTTAATCATGAAACTTTAATGAAAGATCTTATTTACATACCCATTCTAATAATTATCTGGCTTTTTGGAGTATGGTTGAATAGCTACATCCGAAAAAACAAACACAAGCACTAAAATTTTGATTGATAGATTTTTTCACCACCTTTTATAAACCTCCAATTAAACAAGCTAGTTTTTCTGGATCATGTAATGTGCTTTCCATACTGATTTTATAAGCTCTGAGTTCTTCGTTTTCTTTCTCGAGATTTCTTATTAATTGGTTCTTATTTTCTTCTCTACCCTCTTTTAAACCTACTTCGTAACCTTCTTTAGCAATCTGAACATAAGTTGGGTATGGCTTGTATTTCGCAATTAAATCATTTTTTGTCATCAGTTTTAATATTTTTGGTTTACTTGATTTTTGACTACCTCACTTTCTTTGATAAAAGTATGATCGTATTGTTCAGAAAAAGGGATATACCTCTTTTCAATATCACTCCAAAAACACAATTGAACATCTGTTACAAATTTGTTGAAACCTGTTTTTTCAACTTTATCTTCTAAAGTAAAAAGGAGTGTGTTTCCATCTTTGATTTCATTATTTTCTTTATCTCTCCAAATCATAATTTCATTAATTTTTTTCTTTTTTTACTCAAAAATGAGTGTGTTGTTTTTATATTTATTTTTGTTACTATCAATTTTTAAAATCAAATTATATGTTAGAAAAAGATGTAACTTACAAGTTCACTTCAGCTACGAGTAATGAATCATTTCCAGTTAGAATAGTTCTTGAGAAATCCGAGTTTTCCAGTTCTGAAAATGGTCATTCTGGAAATTTTGATTTCTTAGTATCTAGGGTTGCTCCAATTGGAGTTCCAAAGAGAGATGAATTCTTTTGTATAAAAGAAGAACTTAGCGAATTATCTTAATCAAAGCTCCTTAGGGAGCTTTTATTTTAACTACAATTAGTTTATAATTTGTTTCTAAAATTTTAGACATAAAAAAACACCTTAATTAAGGTGTTTGTAGTAAATAATATTAACGGTTAGTATATGAAAAGTAGGTGATTTCGAAGCATTAAACTTTCGGTTAAGCACAAAGTTTGATAAGAGCTAAAAGCTTTGAATTTATTGCTGTTTCGCCTATTTTTTATATACATTGTTACCTGCTGGCTTTCTTATTTCTTAATCAATTTATAGCTTGAAAGATTGCTATTTATGTTTACATGTATAAAATAGACTCCTGTTTCTATCACATTCAAGTCTAATATTTTTTGATTTGAACTTTCAAGAATAAGTTTTCCATTCATATCAAATATTGATACAGTAAATTCCGATTGGATTTCATCAATATCTATTGTTAATTGGTTTTCTGTAGGATTTGGATAAATACTGATGTTTTCTGATTGACTATCAATTTCATTCAATGAAAGAATTGCTGAGCAAAATGCAGTCCTTTCATTTATTGGGTCACTACAAGGATTCGTATATATCGATTCAGGATAAATTGGTGAGGGGTTATCTGTAACTGTTAGTGGGTTTAATTGTGACCCCATGCTCACTTGGGCAGCACTTCCATTTCCAAGTGCAATATCCTTAGCTGTCAAGTTACCTGTAAAAGTATAGTCTGCAAGTGCATTGAGTAACCGAAATGTAATGTAATAGTCATAAGCATTATACACACTATTTGTTGTGTACTGCGCTGCTTCACTGTGATTCGCTTCATAAACGTATCCCGAAACAGAGTCAGGATAAACGATAATGCAATCTTTGTTATTGCTATCAATGGATATATTATTAAAAACATCCATTCCCATTCTCAAATCGTTAATGTCATCTTTATCGTAAAGAACAGTTAGCATCTTGCAATCGGTCGGAAAATTCGCAAGAGAACTCGTTCCTAGCTCAAATGAATAATAAGGGGCATCACAATAAATGAATTTTCCATTTGCACCCCAATTATTTTCAGTAAATAGCCTATACGATATTCTCGGAACAGCACCACCACCAAGCGAGTGACCATAAAAACCTACGCGTGAAGTGTCAATTATGTTCGGTAGATTTTGGGCTGCTTTGACAAAGCCATCAAATAGCGTGGTATATCTTTCCGCATTGGTAACTCCAAAGCTTTTGTACGGCACATGTACTACAGCGTATCCATTTGAAACCAAGTTATTGATAGTTTCTTGGGAAAATGATGGGTAAATCCCCCCCCATCCGTGTAAAAAGAAAATAGTCGGAACGGCTGTTGTTATGCCTTTTGGATAAAAGACTGAAATGTCCCGTGCTAAGAAATTATCGTTTGTAATATATGATACTGAAATTCCATTTGTTCCAAACGAACCATAACCACTTGTGATTGCTGGAACTGGTCCTTCGTATTGTCCAAAGCAATTTGAAATTGCTAAGAATAAGGTGATTATTATAAAGTGATATTTCATATTTTTCATTTTTTTCAGCTTGCAGGTAACTTGTTTATATACGCATAAAATACGTCGTTATACACCCGATTTGGTATAGAAATCGACGTATTAATATGTATATACCTTTCTAGTAAAATTAGAAAAAAATATTATTTACTACAATTATGTCAATGAACTTTCCGCCTTTGAGGTATCGGAGAACCTACACTATTTTTATAATTGGTATTTCATACCCCAACTCATTGAGAATTTTACAAATAAACAGAGGTAATTCATCAACTTCGATTTCTCCCTTTCTTACTCTCTTCAAAAGATTCATGTAATGACGATGAGGCAGTTCTCTTTTTATTGCCCAAATTGAAGCCACATTATTGAGATCCTTAGTTGATAATTCTGAAATACTAATCATTATTTCATTCGTTACGACAATGATTTTGCCTTTAATATTATGATTGAACTCAAACATTTCCCTTTTACAATCAAAGGATTTGTTTTACAATTCACATATCCCTCTGTTGTACATCCTTGGTGATTTTCACACATTGTTTGATCACACTTTATCTTTCTGTTCTTCACTTTCTTTATGCTTTTTATAGATTTTACAATGGGCTTTATGTCCGCTTAATTGACTTGCATTTTCGAACCTTGCTCCACATACACATTTGTGTTTTTCAAGTAGCTTTTCTCTAGCTTCTTTTTGCTCAACTTCTGCTAACTCTTGCTCATACTTTGCTTTGTATATGCTTATTAAGACCAGTCCTATCAAGGCATAAAACACACTTATAAAAATTGACCTGAATAACACAACACCGGAACTCTGAAATACTCTTAAGATGAATAGCATCATGGCAACATCAATGAAAAAGATGTAATACGAGACATTTTTAATCTTCAATTTGTCCTTATGGATGTATGAAACCAATAAAAACGAAGCTGCAATTAAGGCACTAAAAAGAGAAGCAATAACCCTGTTATTTTCGTTGGTAATGTTTACACCTAAAGCTTCGTAAAATAGATAGTAAGCTTTGAAAGTATAACCCAAAACATAGAGCAACATTAAAATCGTTACTAGCCTTAAACTGTTAATTGACTTTTCCAGTTTCATCACAAAGTTTTGTTAGGATAAATTCTTCGTTTTTAAAGTCCATATCAAATAAAGTATTAGGTGGATTTCCGCTTTTTTCGGAGAACAATTCTAAATCAAGAAGTGTTTTAAACTTGATCTTCTCTCCTATTTTCATGTCCAGTAATCTTTCCATAAAAACCTCAGTCTCATTTTTTATAATTTGTAATAGTTTCATGAAATTCAAATTGTTTTAAAATTTTATTTGAATAATATTTATACTTCTCGATAATAGATTTGTTAATATCCTTTGTCCTGTGAAGTTCTTCTGGATATGTATGCTTTCTACCATTATTATTTACTTGAATTTTAACATACTTTCCCATTGAAGTAACCGGATAAATTCTAACCCCGTTATTAATACAAAGAGACATTGCTTTTGATATTTCAATGGATTTCAACATAACTAAAATGCCTCCTCTGGACTTATTCCCTGAATCTGATCTTGAAAATTTTCGTCTTTTTCTAGATCACTAAACAATGTATACTCAGCTTCAAACTTCATTCTAGCTCTGACTAGACCACCATTCCTATTTTTAGCTACTATATATTCAGCCTCTCCAAGACATGAAGTATGTTCTTCATCCCATTCGGTCATTCCATAGTATTCAGGTCTATATAAAAACCCAACCATATCGGCATCTTGCTCAATAGCTCCCGACTCACGAAGATCTGACAGCAAAGGACGCTTAGTTCCTCCTCTAGACTCTACAGCTCTAGATAATTGAGATAATGCAATTACAGGGATGTTCAGATCTTTAGCGATAGTTTTCAGACCTCTAGAAATCTTTGATATTTCCTGTTCTCTATTAAATTTCACACTACTAGAAGTCATTAATTGCAAATAATCAACAATCAATATCTTTATTCCATACACGCTCTTTAATCTTTGGGCTTTAATCTGAAGTTGCTCGATAGATAAACTAGTAGTATCATCAATTAATAATGGTTTAGATTTAATGATCTGATGATACCTATCTACCAGCTTCTCATCTTCATCATTAATACCTTCTTTATTGAATTTAGAAAGTGGAATCTTATTCTCCATTGAAATTATTCTGCTCACTAATGTTTCCTTACTCATCTCTAAACAGAAGAAAGCTGTTGGAACTTCAAGCATCATGAGAGTAGAAGCAGCTTTTAAAGCGAAGGCTGTCTTCCCCATTCCTGGTCTAGCTGCTAATATGATTAACTCCCCATTTCTCCAACCTCCAGAACTATTTGTTAATTTTTTTATTGGTGTTATTAAACCTGGAGTAATTTCTCCACGATATATTTTTTTCCCTTTCTCCTTTACATAATCCACTATATCGGAAAACCTTACTTCATTCTTCTTAACAGCTAATTCACTTATATTATTAAGAAAGTCATATGTTTTATCTAGTAATTTGAATACATCAACATCATCCTTATATGCCTCCTTCAAAAAGCTTTGACTGGATACAATTATTGATCTCTGAATGTATGTCTGAATCAATATTCTAGAATGATATTCAATATGAGCTGAGGATGCTACTTTTTGACTTAGCTCTATAGGATAAACAACACCTCCTGCTTTCTCGGTTTTACCTGATCTTTTTAACTCACTAGAGACAGTAAGCATATCTATAGCCTTAGATTCGGAAAACAATCTTTTTATTGAAGAAAAAACCTCTCTATTTCTTGGCTCAAAAAATACTTCCTCGTGCAAAACATCAATGATTATTCCTACGGAAGAAGAATCAATTAACATAGCTCCCAATACAGCCTGTTCTAAATCTATTGCTTTTGGCAATATTTTCAATTCTGTTTCCATTTTAAACTAGTGGTATTGTATCTGTATGATTATGTGTTTTTTGTTCCTTAGACTTCAGATGCCAGTTTCTAAAATGACTCGCAAAATCCTCTTCCGTTTTTACTAATGTGTTCCTCTCCTCTAAAGTTTTAACGAACTCCTTTATTCTGGTTTTTAGATGGGTTAAATCTTGAATTCTGTTTTTTTTATTGTTTATAACAGCATTACATACTCGTTGGTTTTTTAAGTATTCAATAGATAATTGTTCAATGGGCTTTAAGACATTCGATGTGATAGTACTTTCTTTACTCTTCTTTACTTTATTTTCCTTTACTTTACTTTGTGTACTATCTGTTTCATTAACTTGGGTTATTGCTACATTAACTGAGGTTTCTGTTTCAAGAACATTTATTTTCGTGTCTATAACTACCTTACCACGTTTTGCGGAGATATACCTTTTTTGTATGGATGCAGATGTAAGAATTCTTTCACAATCAAAAACACGCTTATTGAAAAGCCCATTAGAGACACAAAAGTTTATTGTTTCATTTACTACGGTTTCGGCAATATTTAGCTTGTCTGACACATCAAACAAAAAATCATCATCACACAAGACGAAACACCCTTTTCCTCGGTATATCTCGCAAAGCACGAGGCTAAACACTGTAAAACCCTTGCAACCATGAGTCTTAAGTAATTTCCTAACTTTTCTATCACTGAATATGTCAGTGTCGAAAGGAAAGTAGTCTAGACCGTTTTTTATTGGTCTAGCCATAATTTGATAAAGAACTGTTTAAATTGTTAAAATTTACTTTTACTAAATTGGTCTAATTGAGCCTCAACTCTTCTTTTTTCTCCTTTCAATTTTTCTAACTGATTTTCTGATAGATCTCCTTCTCTTATCTCTTCTTCTATGAATAATTGTAAATTATTAAGGTAGCCCCCTGGATATACATAATCCCCTATTGTCAATACAACTTCCATAGTAATTCCTTTTAAAATCAACACTTCTCTAACCCTATCAAAATATTGTTATCGAATCTTCTATTCTCTCCACTTCTCAAAACTTCATTAAATTCCATTATGAAATGAATTAGTATAAAGTCCTTAACATTAATATTTTCTAAAAGTGAATACTTATCCTTTCTAACTTGAAAACGACAAGCCTTTGTTTGACCTTCAGGCATTACTATTAAATCAATTCTCTCAGTATTTGGAAGTCCTTTTCCTCTAACAATACTTATCTTTTCTTTTTTTAATACTATAGCTGAAGTTGATGGCATATTTAAGCTGCTTTTTTATCGATTAACTCTACTAACCTTTTTTGATTTTCTGGTATTGACATTAGAACTTCGTTCATGTATTTTCTAGCTAAACCAACCATCTCCTTTAATTGATTATTTCTAACCTCGCAATACTCATGACGAAATACTTTTACTCTCATTTCTTCTGGTATCTCCACAAAAACACCTTCAAACCAACTTAACTCAATATTGAAAGAGGTAGTTTCTATAAACTCTGTTAATCCTTGAGTAGTGAAAATGTGATTACAAATAGTTTCTACAACTAATTCCTTCTCTTTATCTCCTTTAATGACAGCATCTTGATTAAATAAGAAAAACTTCCAATCCAATTTTCTTAATTCATCCTCTAACAAGCGACTTGGCGTATCAATTAAGACATAAATTAATTCAGCTTCCTTCAATCCCCATAGATCCATATAACAATCTAATTGCCATTCATATCCTTTATTCTTTATCTTAGAATCCGTCAGTGGGAAAGTTTCATAAGACCATGAAGTTTTTATATCCCTAATCTTTGCCTGGGCGTTATCACATTCGCCCGAGAAGTAATCATTTTCTTTCCTAATTTTATTCTTCAACATTAATTTGTCGATGTATCTTGAATAAGTAGTAAAGGATTTATCTTCGCCTTGAATTCCTTTATCAGTGTACTTGTTTTTTACTCTTGAACTCCTTTTCGTCAAGGTTTCATATACTAGCCTTTCTAGATACTTTTTAGAACCATCAGTTAACTTACATTTTTCATTTTTCCTTGCTAATAGCCCACCTAAAGTTGAAAGTTGTTTCTCCGTTAATGGTTTCTCTCCATCATCATACCTTTTCTTTAAATCAGACAAAGTATTTTCCTGATTCTCTGTTAATGGTTTTGGAATTCCTCCCATAATATTAACAATCGCATGAGGTCTGAATAAATAATTATCGAAATTCATAATGTTAGTTTATAAGTTCATTTTGAAGTAACTCACTCTCCCTATTTTTGAGGTCTTGATCAAATAGAGTTATTTGTTCTCTATCTAGAGAATCTTGGACATCTTTCAATTCTTGAATTGATTCAGCTTTATTAATAAATTCTTTAATACGAGCATTCTCCTCATTTATAGATTCTTGCGTTACATCTATAGTATGACCATTATCTATATATTGATAATTGCCTTCATTCTCTTGAACAGATTGATCAGCCAATTGCGCCCTTTGCATTTCAATAGACATGATTCCCCATTTCGAAATCATATTTTTCAAAACAGTTTTTTTAGCCATTGCATGAAATTGATCTTTATCACTCCATGGAGAATGAGATTTACCATAAGCTTTGGAATATTTTTTTGCGTGATTTGTAACTTCTTCTTTACTCCAATACGTCATTTTCTCCATACCATTATTCAACATAAAGTAAGAAGCATAACCCACGATTTCTCCTGTTCCAACTACATCAAAATTTGCATTTAATTCTTCTGTCAAACGATTAAAAGAAGTAAATTGATTTTCATAAACTTCAGTAACATTAATCCTCTTGTATTGACCTGTTCTTAATGCTAGTTGTACAAAACCTTTCCATCCCATTTGAAACTGTGCTTGCCCTTTGTAAGGAACAATCCATGCAAAGCCTAAATTTGGATTTATCTCTAAGTTTAAAATCGCTGCTGTAGCTGCTGCATTTAACACTGTATTTGGATCAGCGTTTTTTAAAAGTCTATTACCATTAATTACTTGTAATACGGAAGAGATAAAACCAGGTGCTTTCTTCCCAAGTAATTTTTCAAATCTTTCTTGTATAGACTTTTGTCCAAATAAATCCTTTGTTGATAATTGTGTACTCATTTTTTCCAGTTGTTTTAATTTTTCCAGTCAGGGTTTGAAGTAATCGCACCCATCAACTGGAATCGTTATTTTTATTTTTGTTTTTCTTTCTTAATTTGATGTTTAATAATATCCTGATTCTCTTGGTATAACTTTTCTGAAAGTCTCCAGTAGTAAACTGCAATCCCAAGAGATAAGAATGCTGTCAATGCACTTAATAATTCAAAATTCATTTTCTTTGTTTTTAATATTAAGGCGACCAAATACCAGTCCCCCAACCTATAGTTGATCGCCTATTTTGGGATTCCATAACCAATGAAGCTTAACCTCCCGTTGTCATTTTTCTTAAAGACTTCGTATGATGAAGTTTTCATTTCTTTAGCTTTTAAATCAGCTAAATCTCTCGTCTCCAAATCTTCTCCTTCGATTAATAATGTTCTATTATTAATTATGTGCCTTGTAACATCTTTACCTTCTTCGTTGTAATACATTTTTAATTATTTTTTTAAAAAGAAGGAGGCGACAGTAAAACCTCCGTGTAAACTCACAACCAAATAACTATTCAATGAAAAATTACTTCTTCCTACTGTCCTTAATCTTTTAAAAGCCCTCTCCCACAAAAAAACCAATAACCAATACTAAACTCAGAGAGAGGGCATAAATGAGAACTTGTTTATCTTTTTGATGATCTATTTCCTACACGATTTCTCAACCTATTTTTAGTTTCAAGGGATAGCGAGCTGGTTCTAGAATTTTTCCTTTGATTCTCCTTTATGTCAGCACTCTCCGTGATTGATTTTAAAATATTCTGACCTCTAGAAACCAACTCATTTCCCTGTGAAATCATGTCATAGGCTCTTAGTATTAAATCGTGTTCTTTTTGCATTTTACTTTTGATTTCTTATCCAGTTTTGCATTATCTGTATTAGCTTACTCCAATGCTTCTCTGGTATGTAATATCTCTTAGTTGTAAACCAGTTAGTATTAACCGTGTTAAGCTTTATTTTAAACTCCTCTGAGACGAACTCTTTAAAACTATCCTTGTTATTAATTAAATTATATAGTCTCTTGATGTTGTCAATCTCATTAAGTTCTTCTGTTTCCTTCAAATTTTAGGCTGCTTTTAGATTGTTTTTACTTAGCTTAAAACCAATTCTATTTTCTAATTCTTTAATGCAAGTATTAAAGCTTTCAAGTCTTTCTTCAGGTCTAGTGTACCAGATAGATATTGTTTTATCCGAATCTGTAAACCAACCATCGTAAATGAATTCTTCTACTGAAACCATTAAACAGAATTGATTGAATATTTCGTTATAAGATGTTTTAGATCTTAATTTGAATTTATTTCCATTATTAAGTATTCCTTGATAATTAGTTGATTCTAAGTTCATGTGAGGTTGGTTTATGGGTTACACGAAATCTACTAGCTTCACTCCGTTATAGTCATACATATCATAACTGTAACTTGTATTTACACTTCCAGAGAAATGATAAGCATGAAAACCCTTCATAAATCCAATGATGTAATCAGCTTGTTTTTGTGTTAACTCAATTTCCTCTTCATTCTTGTAAACATAAATCTCTTCACTATCTCCATCAATGTTTACGGTAGCATCAATAACTAAATCTGAATCGTCAGTTAAAACAGTTGCCGTGTCAGAAAAAAGGCTGATTTGAGAGTTTTCTAAAGTGCTTTTTATCTCTACTAATAAACTGAAAGGCAAAACTTTATTTAGCTTTAACTCCTTTTGTGAAGTCATTATCTCTCCGGTGATCGATAAATCTTGAATTTTTAATGAAGTTTCCATTTTTATGTTATATTTGTTGTTGTTGTTTTTACATTACGAATATACGGACATTTTCAGAATAAACAAGAATTTTAAAGAATAATTCTTAAATTTTAACATTTTTAATGAATACAGTAGGGGAAAGATTAGAATTTTTAAGAAAGCAAAAAGGCAAGAGTTATCAGGCTCTGGCTGACCTTATTGGAGGTATTAGTGGTGATGCAATTAGAAAAGCTATTCAGAGAAATAATGTTAAAGATTTTTATGTAAATATCATTTCGGACAAATTAAGAATCAATAAAGAATGGTTGATTTCTGGTCAAGGTGAAATGAATTTAAGCTACGAATACAACGATTTACAGCATTTCAGTAAAGAGGATATATTAGACTATATCATTATGTATATAGACGATTTTACTTCTAATCCTAAGATTGATGCTTTATATAGAATTTTAAAATCTAAAAACAATCAAGATTCTCTTGAAAACATGCACGATAAGATTGATGAGTTAACTAAACTTGTAGACGAACTAAAGAAGAAATAAAAAAAAGGCTCAGTTAAATATTGAGCCTTTTTTCTATAATATAAAAGAGTATTTTTATTTATTATTATTTGTCCTTTGAATTAAGTATTTTCTTCTTTTCAGCTTCAAACTCTTCTTTAGTTAAGACTCCATCATCTAACAACTCCTTAATCTTTTTTATCTTATCATATTTACTCTCAGTTTTTACAACTTTTTCATTTTCGCTTTTACATGGAGTTATTTCACAAGAATCAATCGCCTCTTTAATCATTATTAGATAGTTGGTAATATTTCCTCCACCTACTGTAAAGACAACGCCTTTATATCTTTTCTTGTTATATTTTTTAATCTTTTTTATTGTTACAACCAATCCACTATTTGTAGCTGGTAATTTAGCAGTTGACGCTGCCCAACCTCCAATCATAACATAATTGAATGATCCGTTATCATTTGAACCTCTGTTAAGTGTGATTTCGTCTCCTATTTTATAATTTACCCCATTAGGAGCGGTATACTCTTTAAGTTTTTCAACTTTTTTTTGACTAAATGAAGCTAATGTAACGAGAAGTGCTATTAGTGATATTTTAATTTTCATTAGTAGATAATTTAGTTTGAATAATTGTATTTTTAGTTTCTATATTATTTATACATCTAAAGTGTCTAAATCCTTAGCTAAAGCTTCTATTTTATGTTTGAGAGAAGATTTAAGTTTATCTTCTTTCATTTCTTCTTCAGCTACCTTCTTACATACTTCTACTAAAGTCGGTCTTGTCAGTCTTGTCTTTTGGTCTTTTGTAATTACTTCTCTATCTCGAAAAAGCTTACGTAAAAATCTAACAATGATATTATTTTTCAGGGAACTTCTCATATCATAAATCCTTTATAGTTTCTTCTACATCCTTATCAAAATCTTTAATATTTTGTTTAGTGGTATCTAAAGATATAATAGGTTTATCATTTTTCTCTGCGTAATAAGCTTTAACGGCTACTTTTTCGTAGTGATCTTCTTTAGTTCTAACTAGGAGATTCGTAAGATTGTTTATTGCTTGGTCTTTATAAGTGAAGTGTTTAACCAAATAAAATGTAAACACTGTTAAAAGCACAGCACACCCAAAAATGGCGTAAAAATATGTGTGCTTATTAAAGTCATTTTGTGTGAAGAATATTAAATGAATAAACCAGAAGAATGATACTCCAATCCCAGTAAGAGAAACAAACTGATGTTTGAAAGTACTCCCTCTCGAAAATTCATCATGTAATGATTTACATGAGAAATAGAAAATTGCGGTAACTAAACCAAAAACAAAAATCCAAAAGTGGAAACTATTCCTTCCTCTGAATGAGAATGCAATAGCTTCTGCCTTTCTTTTATTACTAATTTCTTTTAATTCCTTTTTGTAGGACATGTAAATCTCCTTGGCTTTATCATCACCATTTTTTTCAAAATGATCTAATAAAACTTTATTTCTTTCTTTCACTTTGTCCTTGTACTGTTTTGAGTAAACACCATACATCTCGCTTTTAGGGCTAAAGAAAATATGGAATAAGGAAAGTGAAACAATAAAAAAAAGGAATGTCCCTTGCAATAAAGGGAATAAAATATTCTTATTCTTCTTCTGGGTCTTCTGTTTCGATCGTTCCGTCGTTTCCTGGCTCGATAAGTTGTAATTCATTTTGTTGAGATAATTCTTCTACTTCTTTTGAAGTATCAGTACAGCTTCCTAATGCTAATGATCCGAATACTACTACTAATACTACCACTAATTTTTTTCCTAAATTTTTCATCTTTACTATATTTAAATTTAATTAATAACTATAGTAAAGTTAACACATTAAACTACGTTAATAGCATGTGTACAAGTTCAGTTACCAACGGTTTTTCAACAGTTAGTTTTATGCGGAAACGGATTAATACAATTTTTTATAGGGATTACAATTTTAATCATTTTTTGATTGACCTACAATTATAAATTTATAAACTCCCTTATCCTTTACAATATTATAAACTTATATAATTTCTCAAAAGTAGGAAATACCCTTATTTTCATCTCAGGGTTTACCCTTAGTCGACTATGCGACTTATTACAGTTTTAAACATAAATCAAACGTAATAATTATAAATAATAATCAATTAGCCAAATTTAACATCATCACTCTAAGACAAGAAAAACAAACCATTAGTACATGTAAATCACTAGTCTTCATTTGTTATATATTTGGTAGCTTCCCAAAATCAACGAGCTTTTTATTGATTTTAATTCTACTCCACAACAAAACGTATATCAATATTTTTAAGTCTTTCTAACTGTCTTTGACTTTCGTTTATTGCATAGTGTTTCTTCATCATTCTATCGGTAGTATGTGATCTTAATTTTTGAGCATGTTTTAAGTCTAATTCACTTGCAACAGTATCAGCATATAAGTGTGTTAAAGAAGCGAAATCTGCGGTAACACCTAACTTATCTTTTACATGGGTTTTCCATCTTCTTGTTATCTGTTCTCTCCTTATTTGCTTCTCACCTTTTTGGAGATTTGAAGAGAATATAAAAAAGCTTGAATTCACAACAATTCTATCAGTATTTTGTTCATTAATCAATTCTTTCCATAGGTATAATTCATTCTTATTAATTGGCTTTATTACCTCCTTATTTTGACCGCCTTTTAAAACATACACCTTAAATTCTAGCTTATTCAAATCTACATCGCTCACCCTCATACGAAGCAACTCTTTTATTCTAGCTCCTGAAGAAAAGTAAATCATCATAAACCTCCAGAAAGTATAATAATTCTCTTTTAAGTGAGAGTAAACTAATTTTCGATCATCATCAGTTAAGACCTCACGTACATTTTTTTGTTCCGTTAATTTTTTAATGTTAGATGTTGGATTGTATTCAATAATTTCTTCTTCAATCAACTCTTTAAAGAGTGAGCTAAGCATCGATTTATATTTATTATATCTCTTATTTGAAATTTTATTTCTCATCTGCTGATCTCTTAAAACAGCTTTCACATGTTTTCTAGAAAATTCAGTAATATTCATAAATTGATACCCCAGAATAATTAAGGAAATTTCTACTCTATCTATAAGAGTAATCATTTCTTGTCTGTATTCCTTGGAAACTTGCCTTAGACTTAAAGCATATTTAAGGAGTTCAATAATAGAAGTGTCCTCATCAATTACGGATAACTTACTATCACAAGTCATATAACTGTCTGAAATGGGATTATAGTTTTCAATTGTTAAACTATGCTTTATTGAATCAATAATTATTCCAGTCGCTTCCCTTCTTTGTGTAAGTGTTTTGAATTCATTCATGCCTTTAACACGAATTCTTTTACCAGAATTAAAAAGCTCTATATCTTGTTTTGGATCATGAAAATAATATGAAATTATCCAATCTTTTAGAAGTAATTCTTTTCCGCCTGTTCTCCAATTTGAAGGAAAAACTTTAAATTTTGTTACGTAGCAACCGTTTACTAATGTAATTTTTTTTGAAGTCATGAGTCAAAGTTTTTGACACGACAGCTGACACGGCAATAAAAAAATGGAGAATCAAAGGAATTTTTAAAATCCTCAAAGCCCTTTTGAACAAAGGGCTTCGAGATTTGGGTGAAAGACCGGGTTCGAACCGGCGACCTCCGGAACCACAATCCGGCGCTCTAACCAACTGAGCTACAATCACCATTTATCTAGCGGGTGCAAATATAATTCTTTTCTTAAATGTGACCAAACATTTTTTTATTTTAATTTACTTAAATTTTCTATCGCAACGTAACGCTCTGTGATAAAGCCCTCTGCATAATCCACTCCAATAAGCCTTCCAAGGTCTTTTGCTCGGTATTCTACACTTTCTGTGAAGTTTTTACTTGTAATTGGTGTTTCTGGTTCTTTACTTGATGGATCAAAGAATTGAGAACTATAAGCCATAACGGAAGCTATTTTTTTATCCATAAACCCTGTAACATCCACAACGAAATCTGGCTCAATGTTTTTCCACTGAATGTAATGATACACAACTTTCGGTCTCCATTTTTCTTGTTTTTCACCGTCAAGTTCTGTTTCAATTTTTACCAAACCACTCAAAAAACAAGCATCAGAAACCACTTTACTTCCTTTTGGATGATCGATATGACGATCATCAATTGCATTACATAAAACAATTTCAGGCTTGTACTTACGAATCATTTTTATAATTTCTAACTGATGCTCCTTATCATTTACGAAGAAACCATCAGCAAAACCAAGGTTTTCACGAACAGAAACTCCTAATATTTTAGCCGCGTTAGTTGCCTCTATATCTCTAAGCTCCGCAGAACCTCGCGTACCTAATTCACCTCGTGTTAGATCTACAATTCCTACTTTTTTCCCTAAAGAAATTTCTTTCGCTATAGTTGCTGAACAACCTAATTCTACATCATCTGGATGCGCTCCAAAAGCTAATATATCTAGTTTCATTACTTACTATTCTTTAATTTTATTAATTCTTCTTCACTTATTTCTTTGATTTCAACTCTTCGGTTTCTATATCTACCTGCCCTAGTTGGAGAAAAGCAGCAAGGAAATAATTCTCCTTTTCCGATAACAGTAAACCTTGAACTATCTAGTCCTAAATTAATCAGAATCCTTTCAATCATTCCTGCAATTTTATCAGTTAACTCCTGATTTTCTTCCTTTCGTCCATCACTTGAAGTATGTCATTCCAATAAATAATATCTTTCATTATTATTTATGTAAAGTAGCATTTCCTTCATAGCATCTAACGATCCTTCCGTAAAGACAGCTTGCTTACCTCTGAACCCAATCTTTTTCACAATACCATTTAGATATCTGTCTTTCTTTTCTTTTTGAGCAATTCCACTCAAACTAATCAGAAATCCGACTAAAAAGAAAACTTCTTTATAATTTAATTTACTTTTTCTTTTCATAAACCGTTATTTCTATTCTATCATCTTCTTTTGAAGGATGTGAACTAATCGGGTAATTTTCACCTAAACCTGCAACTCTAATTTTTAAAGAATCTACGCCAAGATTGACCATTAGTCTTTTTATCATTTTAGCCCTAAAACTAGTCAGTTTTTGATTTGCATTAGCGCTACCGTTTAGACTTGTATTGCTAGTAATTAAATAATAACCTTCATTTGAATTAATATAATGCACGACATCCTTCATTGCCTCTAAAGAACCTTCTTTGAAATACAATTCTTTATTCTCAAATTGAATCTTTTTTGCTAGATTTTTCAAATATTCATCTTCTTTTTCTTTTTGAGCAAAACTGATAAAATTTAAAAAAAATAGAAAAACAAATAACATTAATCTACTCATAATTTTTACTGCTTTCTTGTTGTAAATCGGATGATTCTATTTTTAAAATTATGTCGAGGAGAAACAACAATATAAACAGGAAACATTTCACCTCTACCTCTAGGAGTAATTTTTAACGAATCAACACCCAACTCAATTAGTTTTTTTCTTATAATCGAAGCTCTTATTCTAGTTAATAAAAAATTATCATTTTGATTACCTTCAACACAAGTATGACTATCTACATAATATTTTTTATCACTTTGTTTTAAAATCTCCGCCACCTCCTTTATTTTCTCCATCGATCCTTTCTCTAAAATTGTGTCCTTATAAACAAATTGAATATCATCACCCAATGAGTTTAAAGATTTATTCGACCTTACTTGCGCTTGCAATCCAAAACATAAAAACGTCAAGTAAATAGATACTATAACTTTATAATTCATACTACAACTTTCCTATTGCTTGTTCAATATCAGCAATTAAATCTTCTACTTCTTCGATTCCTACTGAAAAACGAATTAATCCATCTTTAATTCCTTGTTTTGCTCTTTCTTCCGGAGACAATAAAGCATGGGATGTTTGAGATGGGCTTAATAAAGTACTTTCAACTCCAGCCAAACTCATAGACGGTTTAATTAGTTCTAGATTACGTTGAAATTCCATAGAATCAATTCCTTCTTTTAATTCGAAAGACAACATACCTCCAAAACCTTTCATTTGCGCTTTCGCTAGTTCATGATTCTCATGTGATTCTAATCCCGGATAATACACTTTATCAACATTAGGATTTTGCTCTAAATAATTCGCCATTTTTAACGCATTTTCATTTTGACATTTCACACGTAAATTCATGGTTTTTATACTTCTTTCCAGCATCCAAACGGTAAAATCACTTAAACTTCCTCCAAAATTCTTTGCAATATTCCAAATCTTATCAATATGCTCATTAGATGCAGCGACTGCTCCAGCTAAAATATCGGAATGTCCTCCCATATATTTCGTAGCCGAATGAATCATAATATCAATACCAAAATCAATTGGAGTTTGATTAATAGGAGAAGCGAAAGTATTATCAATCATACTAACAATCCCATGTTTCTTTGCCAAATCTGCTACCGCTTTAATATCAACTAACTTCAACAGAGGATTGGAGGGTGTTTCTATAAAAACAACTTTTGTATTCGATCGAATTACTTTTTTAAAATCTTCAATTTCTAAACTTTCTGTAAACGTATACTCAATTCCAAACTTATTAAATTCCTCAACTACCAAGTTATAAGTTCCTCCATATAAAGTTTCTTGTAAAACAACATGATCTCCCTTGTGTAAAAAAGCCATTAAACTTGTACTAATAGCTGCCATTCCTGAACCAAAAATCAATGCATTTTCAGTTTTTTCTAACGCAGCAATCTTTTTACATAGTACTTCTTGATTTGGTGTATTAAAATATCGAGGATATCTTTTAACATCAACATCATAAAACTGGTAAGAAGAAGACAAATAAATCGGAGAAACAGCCCCTTTAAATTGTTCATCTTTTAACTCTCCTACATGCGTACAAATAGTATTTATTCCAAGTTGATCTGTTTTTTTCATAATAAATATTTGGTCCCCCAATTTACTAAAAGCATTCTACAGCTTCAAATAAATTCAATATCTTCGCTATTATGATATCTGTTGTATTACTTGGAGGAGGAAACGTTGCACATCATTTGGCAGAAGCTTTTTTAGCTTCTAAAGATGTTACTTTAAAACAATTATATGGACGAAATGTAAAATCTATCAACCATTTTCAAAACAAAGTTTCTCTAACAGATGATTTAGCCTTGTTAGAAGATGCAGATGTGTACATTATAGCTATCTCCGATGATTCCATAAGTGAATTATCGAATCAATTACCTGAAAATAAATTAGTAACACATACTTCTGGAAGTGTTTCTATAAACTCATTAAAAAATAAAGGTCGAAAAGGTATTTTTTATCCGCTTCAAAGTTTTTCGAAAACAAAACCTGTAGACTTTAATGAAATTCCATTGTGTATTGAAGCTGAGAACACTAAAGACCTAAGTTTATTAGAAAAACTTGCTCATTACATCTCTCCAAAAGTTTATAAAATATCCTCTGAACAACGAAGTAAATTACATGTTGCCGCCGTATTTGTAAATAATTTCACCAATCATATGTATAAAATTGGGAATGATATTTGCAACCAATACGATGTTCCTTTTGAAGTATTGTTGCCATTGATAAAAGAAACTGCTTTGAAAATTGAAGAAGTCTCTCCAAATGAAGCACAAACTGGTCCTGCAAAACGTAATGACCAAGAGACTATTAAAAGACATCTAAATTTACTGGATATCAAACAAAAAGAAATATATCAACTTATAACAAAATCAATCCAAAATGGATAAAAGCTATAAACAACTTTTTAACGACGTAACAACATTTATTTTTGATGTTGATGGTGTATTAACAAACGGAATTGTAACTGTTTTTCCAAACGGAGAATTGGTTCGTCAAATGAATATAAAAGACGGCTACGCTTTAAAAGCTGCTGTAAAATCAGGATATCGTGTTTGTATTATATCTGGAGGAAAAAATGAAGGAGTAAGAAAACGTTTGGAAGGCTTAGGAATCACTGATATTTATTTAGGAGCACACACTAAAATAAATCAATATAAAGAGTTAGTTGAAAAATACGATTTAAAAGCAGAAAACGTTTTGTACATGGGAGATGATATTCCAGATTTACCAGTAATGGGAAAAGTTGGAATTCCTTGTTGCCCTAATGACGCTGTTAGAGAACTGCAAGCAATATCAGTTTATATTTCCGATAAAAACGGTGGTGAAGGTTGTGCAAGAGATGTTATTGAACAAGTAATGCGTGTTCAAGAGAAATGGAAAGATAATTTTGATGCACAGTACGATTAACAAGAACAAATTAAATTTACATATATGAGAAAAGTAGTATTTACATTTTTATTAGTTGCGTTTGCAACAACTGTAGGTGCGCAAAGCATTTTCGGAAAATGGGAAAACCGAGATGAAGAAACAGGTAAAGTCGATAGTGTAATTGAAGTGTATGAAAAAGAAGGAAAAGCATATGCTAAGATTGTAGAAATAACAGATCAAAACAGACAAAACGCTGTTTGTGAGAAATGTAGCGGAAAGAACAAAGACCAAAAAATATTAGGAATGAATATTTTAACTGGACTAGAAAAAGACGGAGAGGAATGGTCTGGCGGAAAAATTTTAGACCCTAAAAATGGGAAAAAATATAAATGTTACATTCAACTTGTAGAAGCTGATAAATTAAAAATTAGAGGATATATTGGTTTCTCTTTACTTGGAAGAACTGCATACTGGTTTAGAAAGAAATAAATATTCTTTGAAAAAATCATACTAGAGATTGTCATTTTTGGCAATCTCTTTTTGTTTACAGTGATTTCCTAATCGTTATATTTGGGTTATGCGACTGAATAAAAACCACTTCCTCTATCCTATTATAGTATTGTTTCTTTTTTCTTGTTCTCAATCAAAAGAAAAACATACTAATAGTTTAATACATGAATCAAGTCCATATTTACTGCAACATGCCCATAATCCAGTAAATTGGTTTCCTTGGGATACTAAATATCTTGAAAAAGCCCAAGAAGAAAACAAACTTGTATTACTATCTATTGGTTATTCTTCATGTCATTGGTGCCATGTAATGGAGGAAGAAACTTTTGAAGATGAAGAGATAGCAAAGTTCATGAATGAAAACTTTGTCAATATTAAAATAGACAGAGAAGAACATCCTGATGTTGATAAAACCTACATGACTGCTGTACAAATTATGACAGGTAATGGAGGATGGCCTTTAAACTGTATAATTCTTCCTAATGGTAAACCTGTTTGGGGAGGAACGTATTTTGAAAAAGATGAATGGTTAGAAAATCTTAAAAACATTCAATTATTTTATACTAATAATCCAGAAAAGACTGATGACTTTGCCGAAAAATTAGCAAATGATATGAAGTCACTTCAAGTGATTGGCAAGAACAGTTCAGAAACCAATTTCTCTAAAGAAACATTAGATAAAAATGTGAATTTATGGTTTGAAAAGCTGGATACAATTAATGGTGGCTTTATAGGATCAACTCAGTTTCCTAGACCGAATAACTATCAGTTTTTATTGCGTTACGCTTATCAAAATAATGACTCTAAACTTCTTGATTTTGTGACTAACACATTGGACAAAATGGCTTTGGGTGGTTTACATGATCATTTAGAAGGAGGTTTTGCCAGATATACTGTTGATAACAAATGGCACATTCCACATTTCGAAAAAATGCTATACGATAATGCCCAACTCATCTCATTGTATTCTATTGCTTATCAAATAACCAAGAAACCTTTATATAAAGAAATTGTATACAAGACTATTGAATTTATCGAGAAAGAATTCCATGCAAATGGACTGTATTATTCTTCTTTAAATGCTGATAGTTTTAATGAACATAATAAATTGGAAGAAGGAGCATATTACACTTGGACAAATGGAGAGTTAATTTCCTTAATTACCCAAAACAAAAAACTCTTTGATTCGTATTACGGAATTAATGAAATAGAAAAAATTGAAGGTAAATCGGCATTAGTCAAAAGAACTCCTAATTCTGAATTTGCCAAAGCAAACAACATTTCCATTCAAAAGCTTAAAAATCTGGTTATGAATTGGAACAAACAACTTTTAGAAGCAAGACTCAAAAGACAAAAACCTTCCTTAGATACGAAAATTCTAACTTCTTGGAATGCACTTTTATTACAAGGATATGTGGATGCTTTCAAAGTTTTTGGAGATGAAAAATTTAAAGAAAAAGCCATTAAAAATGGAAAAGCACTACAAAATGGAGCTATTGATAAAGCAGGAAATGTTTTAAGAACAATTGGTAAAGGCAATAAAAAGATTGATGGTTATTTAGAAGACTATGCATTATTGATTAACGCATATATCTCATTGTATCAGATTACGCTAAACGAAAATTGGCTTAATATTTCGAATACATTAGCTAAAGTAAGTTTTGACATTTTCTTTGATGCAGAACAGGAGCTTTTTAAATATTCAACCAAGAAGAGTTTTGGTTTAATTGCTAATAACTTTGAAATTGAAGATATCGTTATTCCTTCTTCTAATTCTGTAATGAGTAAAAACCTACTCTTATTAAGTCATTATTTTGAAAACAAAGAGTACTTAGCACTGAGTAAAACCATGTTGCATAATATGGAAACGAAAATTGAAAAATACCCACACGCATATTCAAACTGGCTAGACAACTATTTGAACTTTACAGCTCCATATTTTGAAACTGTTATTTGCGGTAAGGGAGCTATTGAAAAAACAAAAGAATTGTTTCAAAGAAAATACACTCCTAATATGTTGATTTCTGGAAGTACTCAAAAAAGTGAGTTACCTCTTCTGTTAAATCGATACAATGTGGACAAAACTTTAATTTATGTCTGCGTTAATAAAGCTTGTAAATTACCTACTGAAGATATTGATAGAGCAATTCAACTCATGAGGAATTGATGTTATTTCATTGCAAAAAAATAGTATAAAATAGAGTTTTTTTATGGCAACCTTCTTTATCTAAATCAAATTTAAGATGAAAGTAAAAGATTACTTCAGCTTCTTAAGCTTCGTAATGAGCAATGAAATTTCTTTTTTAATGTTCATCAGATTCCAATATACGTAGGAACGACAAGTCGTATACTAAAAGATTACTTAAAAAAAACGTCATTTCCGTGAAAATAGAAACCTCATTACAGCTGTCTATAATAACTAATTACTCAGGAATAACAGTATTCTCTAATTTAACCTCTTTTAAAAAATAACAGAATTATTCAAATTTTTTCTAGAATTTCCACCTTGTTGATAATCATTCCAAGCAAATGGAAATTGTTTAAAACAGGAACGTTTCAATTTTGATTATCATCAATAACTAAACAATATTTATCAATATCAATTGACTTTAATTCGTGCACAAACTCTCCTTCAATCAGAGATATAGCATTACTCGATTTTCTATTGAAAAAACATTGTAAGGGAAACCATTTCTTTTTCCTTTTTTCATAAAATTCCAAATAACTTTAAAAACTAATTGAATTTTTTTCTGAATAGGATTTTGAAGTGTCTAAATACATTTTTCCTTCTCCACTTTTGATCCACTCATCTAGGAATTCATTCTCAAAACTATCTGAAAAAATAATTTTAGATTTTGTACAGCTACACAAAAACAAACCATGTGACAAAAAGAATATTATTCTTTTATTCTGTAACACTTTCTGCTCTTTTTTGCTGTAACGCTCTCTCAATCTCTTTCATAACTCGAGGAGTTAAAGGATAGAACAACAGTGCAACTATAGCCAATAAAACAAATAATCCCGGAACGACACTCATGTTCAATTTTATTCCCTCTAACATTTCAGGAGTTTTTACCAAAGATTGTCCATCATAATTATACAAATTCAATACCGCTAATGTTATCGCACCGGCCACACCTGAACCAAATTTCATAGCAAATGTCCCTGCAGAGAAAATTAATCCTGTTGCTCGTCTACCATTTTTTAATTCAGAATAATCAGCTGAATCACCCAACATTGCAAAAAATAAAATTGGCATTAATCCAGCTCCAAATTCAGATAAAATCCCTAGTGTAAAAATTGATCCGATTTCATTTGGCTCTAATACGTACATTGCTCCAGCGAAGCTTGCTGAAAACAAAATACTCAACATAAATAATCTTACTTTTCCAAAATACTTTGTCAATATTGGAGCAAAAACTGTTGAAATCATAGATATAACTAATAACGAGAGTAAATACAATCCCGCTAGTCCATTTTTGCCTCCCCATTTAGTAAGTGCTCCAAAAAACCCACTTTCATCTTGCACATAATGTGTAAAATAATACATTATTGAGCTTTGTTTGATAATGTTATATGTTACGAATACAAATCCTATAAATAACAAAATCAACCAAGGTTTATTCGTAGAAAGATCTTTATAATCTTTAAAAATATTATCTGTTTTTACAGCTTTTACACGTTCTCTTGTAGTATAAAAGGTAATAAACGAAAAAGTAGCTAAAATAAAAGCTAGTACATACATGGTGTATTGATATCCTAAGTTCTCATTTCCCTTCCCAAGGAAATCGACTAAAGAAATCACACCAATAGTAGCAATTATTCCTCCCAGATAAGCTCCAAAAAAACGAAAGGACGATAATATTGTTCTCTCCTCAACGTTTTGGGTCATTACTCCCATTAATGCCGAATATGGAACATTATTAGCGGTATAGGCTAATGTATAAAATATAGATGTTGCATACGCCCAAAACAATTTACCTGACAAGCCTAAATCTGGAGTTGTAAATTGTAATACTAAAGCAACTCCAAATGGTAAAGCAGTCCACAATAACCAAGGTCTGAATTTCCCCCATTTTGTGCTTGTTCTATCAGCAATATTACCCATTATCAAATCAGTAATACCGTCACCTAAACGAATCACTAAAAGCAAAGTTGCAACCGCAGCTGTTCCTAAACCAAAAACATCCGTGTAAAAAATGGGTAAAAAAGGACCGATAGTTCTCCATGCGATGTTAGCAGCAGTATCTCCTAATGCATATCCTATTTTTTCTTTGACTGACAATTTCGTTGTTTCTGACATTTTATATTTTTATTTATTCGATATTTAGTGCTATAAACTACTAATAAAAATGGTTGCTTTTCCATTTCAAATTCTATGTATAACAAAAATTCCTCACAAGCCTCTATTCAATATTCTTTTGTGTTGATAATTTTTAATTGTACTTCAAAGCAAATCAAAACCAAAAGAAAGCTTATAAAGCTCTTACCACGTTTTTTTAGTTCCGTTTATCTTCTCCTAACACAACTTTAAATTCACCTCTATTAAAATTGATTTGTTTTTTTCTAAAACTATTTATAAAAAGAATAAATCCAAGATGGATATTAACATAACAGCTTTTAGATTTTTATTCATTATAACAACTGATTTACGCTGACACAAAAAGACTAAATTATAAATTGCTTTTACATTAAATTCTTTTTATTTCTAGGCTTCGTATGTTGAATTAAGATTTACTTCAATTTATTTACCAAATTAAAAAAACTTCCTTTCACTCCTTTTTCTTTCAATTGAATTTTAAATACGGAACCTGCTAAAGGAAACTTTTTATGTTCTTCATCCGTCATATCTGTGCTTGCTGTTGTGATATATAAAACATCTAAATTCTCTCCACCAAACGCACATGAAGTAACATTATGCGCAGGAACTTTAATCTTCTTAATTAACTTACCTGTATTAGGATTGTAATTTGCTACCGCATTTCCATTCCACATTCCTACCCAAAGCATATCATTTTCATCGATAGTCATTCCATCAGGAAATCCATCTTTAGGATCTATGGTAACAGCAATACGTTCATTGGTAATTGTATTTTTCTTGTTATCAAAATCAAAGGCCTTAATTTGACCCGTTGGCGTATCTATATAATACATTGTTCTTTTATCGCTAGTCCATACTATTCCATTCGAAATGGTAATATTCCCTAGCATTTTACTCGCGTTTCCAGATCCATCAATTTTATACAAATTTCCCTTTTGATGCGTTTGAGGCAAATGCATTGAACCCACCCATAAATTGCCATTAGGATCACATTTACCATCGTTAAATCTATTTTCAGTGGCATCTGATTCAAGATCTATTAATAAGGTTAACTTACTAGTGTTCGTATTTACAATGTAGATTCCATCTTCTAGAGCTATAACCGCACTATTCTGTTTATTCGTAGGAACAACAGTTCCAATTCTAGAAGGCATTTTAACAGTCTTATTCTCCTCTGTTTTTGGAGTGAATATGTGTAATTTTTTTCCTTCGATATCTACCCAATACAATTCTTCTGACTTATAATTCCAAAAAGCACCTTCACCCAATTGAGCATTTATTTTAATTGCTAGCTCCACTTTACCTTCTTTTCTTTCATTTACTTTACAACAAACTAAAAGATATACCAATAAAAATAATCCTAGTTTATTCATTGTTTCTTATTGAATTTTATAAACTCCAAATAATCATTATTCTTTACTGAAATGATATGAGGAGTATTTCCTATTGATATTTTCTTTAAATCTTTTACATCACCCGAAGCAAAGAATCCTGTTTCTTCAATTGACAAGGTTTTGAATTCACCTTTTCCATTTCCATTTAAAACTAGTCCGTAACTACCATCGTTTCGTGGAGTTTCAACTTCTGAATTATAGAGATTCCCCGCAATAATTGCGTCCATATTCCCGTCGTTATTAATATCTTCTACAATTATCTGCTGAATACTCGAAAACTGCGCTTCTATTGGAAGCTCATATCGCACAAATTGACTTCCTTTATTTTCTAGATAAATACTAGCGAAAGATTTGACTTGATAATGCAGTGCATCTTCCAAATTCTTTTTACCGTAAACATCTATTAGCGTTGCTTTTGAAAAAGCATCATAACTTTTGAACTTTCTTTTTATTCCAGAAATCTGTTCTGATGAACACTGTTTTCCTCTTACTGGATATTGCTTTCCTTTGTTATAGTAACTCAACACAATATCTGAAGTGAAATTTTTATCGAAATCTTTAGCATAAATATCAAAAGTTGCATCTTCCGAAGCTTTATATTTATAATTAAGACCATTATTACCTAGAATATAATCCATGTCTCCATCATTATCGAAATCTTCTTTCTGAATACTCCACCACCATCCTGTAGTATCTCTTGATAATCCTAATTCTTCCGATACATCCTCAAAAGCTCCTTTATTATTCTTAAATACTTTTATTGGCATCCATTCTCCAACAATTATAATATCATCCCAAGAATCGTTATTAAAATCGGTCACCACAGCACTTGTAGCCATCCCTAAACCAAGTAAACCTTGAGCAGAATCGTTCGTTACATTTTCAAAATGTATAGTGTTTAAATCAGAAGTATTCTTTAATAAAAACGACGAAGCTGGCAACGGATATTTACCTGGAATTTGTCTACCAAGAACTAAAATATCTTGTTTCCCATCTCTATTGAAATCTATATTATAAGCCTTGGATCCACTTGAATACAATTCTGGTAATGAATTGGAAGCATCTTCAAACTCACCTGATCCATTATTGATGTAGAGCTGATCTTTCAATCTTTTTGAGTCTTCGTCAAACTCATAACCTCCACTGACAACATATAAATCCAAATCATTATCATTATCTACATCAAAAAATAATGCACCAACATCTTCCGATAATTGATTTTGCTTAAATGCATTTTGATTTTGTTTCTCGAAACCAGTTGTAGTTTGGAAATACAATTCACCTGATTTTCCATAAGCACCGCCAACAAAAACATCCTCTAATCCGTCTTTATTAAGATCCGCAACCTCTACTGCTGGTCCTAATGTTGACATTTTGTGAGGAAGTAAAATCTGCGTTTCAAAATCGTCATGTAAATTCTCGGTATGTTTAATCTTATTATTGAAATTAGAATTCGTTGTAAACATCTTTTCTTGTAAACTTATTGTAGCATAATTTTCATCAGCCTCTTGATAATCAAAAACTAGAGTTTGATTTGATTTTACATCTTTTATGATTTGAGATTTCTGAGAATTCCATTGGACTTTAACACTATCAATACTCTTCTGTTTATTCAAACCAAAATGTAATTCTGGAGCTACAGAAGATTGAAAACCTCTAGTTAGTGTTAACTCCTGAACTTGCTTTGAATCCTTTGAATAAACGAACACTTTTGCTCCTAATCCGAAAGTATTTTTCTCATTACCTTTCAATTGTACTTTCAAGAAGTTTTTATCTTCAGAAGAAGTATTTTTAAATATGGTTGCCTCCTCATCAATATTATTTACAATAATTTCTAAATCACCATCATTATCTAAATCTGCGTAAGCTACTCCGTTCGAAAATCCTTCATGAGAAATTCCCCAATCGCTATTTACTTTTTTAAATTCAATTCCTCCTAAGTTTTTAAACATGAAATTGTCTATTTTCTCACTAGGGATCATTTTTGTTTTTTCTAGAAGAGACACCTCTTTAAATTCTTCACCATCGATTTTATTAAAAAAATCTTTATTGTTCACCTCTCTTCTTGTTCCGTTAGTTACATATAAATCTTTGTATCCATCATTATCAAAATCTGCAAATAATGGAGCCCAACTCCAATCTGTAGAAGATGTTCCCGTTAATCGTGAAATATTAGAGAATTTCGGAATTCCGTTTTCGTTATAACCAGAATTCAATTGCAAGCAATTGTGCATGTATTGATAATGAAAACCGTACAAAACAGTTTCATAAAACAATCTTGGATTCATGCTCGACATATTAGCCTTTTGCCTTCTATTATCATCTGAATCCATATCAGCTTGAAAAATATCTAAGTGCCCATCATTATTGATGTCCGCAATATCAATTCCCATTCCGTAAAAAGCAGTTTGACTAGTTGCTTCCTTAATTACTTCTTTGAAAGTACCATCTTGATTATTCATATACATGAAATCTGGTATACTGTAATCGTTTGAAACGTATAAATCTGTCCAGCCATCATTATTTAAATCGGCTGCAGAAATACCCAATGAAAAACTATAATTTTTCACTCCAGCCTTCTCTGTAACATCAATAAAATTTCCATCTTGATTTTCGAATAGCTTATCCGACTCAACATCTTTAACATTTTGCATTCGATTTTTATAAATCATATTTGGAGTTGAAGGATGTGCCATTGGATAATTAGCTAAATACATATCTAAATCACCATCATTATCATAATCTAGAAACGTAGCTTGAACAGAATTTCCTTCATCTGCTAGACCATATTTTTCTGCAGACTCTGTGAATGTATTATTCTTATTATTTATAAAAAGTTGATTCTTCTTATTCCCATCTTTTCCCGCAACAGAGCAATAAATATCTAGATAACCATCGTTATTAATATCTATCATTGTCGAACCTGTGTACCATCTTGAATCACCTGCAATTTTAGCTGACTCAGAAATATCTTCAAAAGTTAAATCCCCTTTATTAACATATAATCTATTTGAAACCTGATTTCCTGTAAAGAAAATATCTAATAATCCATCGTTATTTACATCACCAACAGACACTCCTCCTCCCATGTAAATTGAAGTATACTTGAAATAATTTAAAGAATCAGTTTCTGTTAGTGTATTACTGAAATGAATTTGTGACTTACTTGAGGAAAGCTGAACAAACTTTTTTCTGTTCCTTTTTAGATTTTCAACTTTAGCACAATTAATAACAATTAATACAAGTAAAAAAAGCGTAGTTACTTTTTTCATTATGGAATAAGATATTGATTAAAATTAGTAAAGCAGTATGCACTTTCATACTGCTTTACTTATAATTAGATTATTAATTCAAATACAATCTACAAATAATCTAAGTTCACAAACTTAATATCCTGGATTCTGATCCGCAGCAGTCAACTCAGAATTTTTATCGATCTCTGTTTGTGGAATAGGATACAAATTATTCTTAACTGAATAACCCGTACCTGATAATTCTGTTGAGGCTCTTCCCCATCGAACTAAATCCCAAAAACGTTGACCTTCGTGAGCTAACTCTAAAAACTTCTCATTTACAATTGCATCAAATAAATCGTTACCAGCAGTTGAAGATGGAATATCTGCTAATCCAGCTCTATTTCTAATCTTATTTAACTCAATTCTCGCCTGAGAATCATTTCCTGACATGTTATAAGCCTCAGCAGCTAATAAAAGAACCTCTGCATATCTTAATAATCGAAAGTTTGTACTATAGTTTAATTCTCTAACACCATCGTCACTAGTATCTTCTGATTTTGTTGCATATTTTAATCTAATCGCTCCTTCATAATCCCAAATAACACCTCCTGTTGCGGCAGATGCATCAACAGAACCACCAGCTGCAATTAACTCAGCCTCTGTCATTAAAGTAGCTCCTTTTCGATCTGTATCACCCGCAGAATCAAAAGCATTAGCCAACTTACTGGTTGGCAAATTGAATCCCCAACCATTTAACAGACCAACTGAACCAACACCGAAAATACCATCTCCTCTTGGCCCCATTAACTGGATATGTAAGTTACTTTCGTTTCTTCCTCCCCAAGCAACATTCCCCCAATCTCTTCCAGTTGTAGAAATAAATCCAATTTCTAATAACGACTCAATACCAAACTCATTATTAACCGACCAAACATCACCTGAAGTTGGTTCTAAATCGTGAGATGGATTATTAATTACTGATTCAAAAAACGGAATAGCTTCAGCATATTTCTCCTGAAAAACTAGCACTTTTCCCATTACAGCCTGAGCTGTCCCTTTCGATACTCTGAAAGGATCGGCGATTCCAGATTTTTCAGGTAAATTTGCAATCGCATCATTTAAATCACTTTCAATAGCTACATACACCTCTGTCCTGCTTGATTTAGTCAATCCAAAATCTTCGGCTCCCTTTGGTACTGTTAAACGCAATGGAATATCACCAAACATTGTAGTTAACTCAAAATAACACCAAGCTCTAAAGAATTTGGCTTCAGCAATAGCTTTATTTTTATTAGCCAAATTACTTTCTTGTAAGTTTTCAATAATTAAGTTAGACATCGCAATTGTTCGGTAAAACAAGTTCCAAACACTTTCTATTGAAGGGTTTGAAGTTGCCACATTTGCGTAATCATCAATATCCTGCAATTGTGGCTGGTCATTTGAATTCCCTCCCGCTGCATTTGCATCATCACCAGGTAACAATTTTACCAAGAAAGCACTATGCCAATCTCTACTATAATTATATTGCATTAAATCGTAAACACCAATTACGGCTTGTTCTACATTCTCTTCTTCTAAAAAGAAAGTTGCAAGATCTTGAACATCTTCACGAGGATTATTTGTGAAATCTTCGCTACATGAAACAGCACCTAGAAATAAAACAGATGCTATGAAATAAGTCGTTCTTTTCATTTTTTTGTGTAAGTTTTTAGTCATTAAAAGTTAAGAGAGAAACCAAATAAAGCTCTTGCTGCAGTTGGATAAAACCCTCTATCAACACCTATATCATTAAATCCGAAGTTTCCTATTTCCGGATCAAGTCCTTTGTAATTTGTAAATGTGAATACATCATCAAATGACACATACATTCTCAAACTACTTACATGTAATTTATCGGTAATACTTTGCGGTAAAGTATATCCGAATTGAATTTGTTTGATTCTCATAAAAGATCCATCCTCCACTACTAAATCAGTATCATACGCTGAGGTAATATTTCCTGGTGAAGGGAAAGTCGCATTAGAATCTCCTGCACCTGTCCATCTTCCTTCAAAGAAATGTAAAGGCTTATTGGTAATTGGGCGAGATGGTTGGTGATATGTTGCTATAATTTCATTTCCAATAGTTCCTTGCCATTGTACATTGAAATCAAAACCTTTATACCCTAATCTAATATTTCCACCAAATAACACATCTGGATGTGGAGAACCTATCATAGTTTTATCATCATTAGTTATACTTCCATCTCCGTTTGTATCAACTCTGTTAATTTCCCCTGTTGCAGGGTCAATTCCATCGGTTTTATAACCGTAAAAATACCAAGCTGGTAAACCTTCTGTAAATCTTGTAACACCGTCAGCATTCTGAGGGGCTCCAGCACCAACAATTGACGTACCTTCTGGAACAAATTGAATCTCTGTAACCTCGTTGTCTAAGGTAGATAAATTTGCGTTAATTTGGTAACTAAATCCACTTTCAGTAGTATCTGAATATCCTACTTCGAATTCAAAACCTTGATTAACTACTGTACCTCCATTAAAATCATTTGAAACAAAACCAGCAGAACCTGGTGTAATTAACTCACCAGCAACAAAAGCTAAATCGTTTGTTGTTTTCTTGTAATAATCAGCAGTGAAATTCAATTTACTATTAAAAGCTCTTAAATCAACACCGAAACCCAATTGCTCAGAAGTCTCCCAAACTAAATTTTCATTAGCAAAACCTGTAATTTGAGCTCCTACATTTCCTAAATAGTTTAAACCTAAACCACCTACTTGATTTGTAATTGCAATAATATCTGCATTACCTCTTAAGTTATTTTTATTACCATTTTGACCCCAACTTGCTCTTAATTTCATATAATTAATAGCAGACTCATCACTCCAAAAATTTTCTTTAGACATTAACCATCCTGCAGAAAATGATGGAAAAACAGCAGCTCTATTACCTGCTGGAAACTTATCTGATTTATCACGCCTAACAGATGCTTCAAACAAATACTTTCCCATATAGTTGTAAGATAATCTTCCATAAATTGAAACTAAATTATCTCTATATGCTAATTGTATTGGAGAATTTTGGTCAAAAATTGTTGTTGGTGAATTAATATTGAAACCGTTAAAATCTGTTACCGCAATAGAATAAGCTTCATTAGTAAATGCCGGTCTTCTACTTTGTTCTGCAGAATACCCTGCAAGTAATTTAAAGTTATGATTATCGAATGACTTGTTGTAAGTCGCAAAATTTTCCCATAACCATCTTCTAAAATTTTGTTTAGACCTGTTAATATTGTATTGGGTATTTGCTGCCTCTGAAGCAACGTAATAAGCATTTGTATTCCGTTGACTTAAAAATTGATTTTGTTCATAACCATATCTTGAAGTAAAAGTCAATCCTTCCATAATGCTAAACTTCCCATAAATAGTCGTTAAAAACTGATCATTTTCGTTTATATTCTCTTGAATTGCGTTAGCATAAGCTACTGGATTAATTACCTCACCAGTTGAATATGTTGGATACCCATAAACATTACCATCTTTATCTCTTAAAACAGGAACTCCATTAGCTTCCGAACGATCAAACACATCGGCTGGCACACCATCAGTATAAATTACAGGAGTTAAAGGATCAATGATTAACATATTTTGAATTACACCTCTGGTGTCACTATTTTCAACAATACCTTTTCTATCAATAAATGAAGTATTCGAATTTACACCTATTTCTAACCAATCTGTAACTTGACTTTGAATATTTAAACGGAAGGTGTTTCTTTTAAAAGAAGAATTATCACCCACAACGACACCTTCTTGATTTGTATGAGAACCAGAAAAATAGTAGGATGTATTTTTCATTGAACCAGATAAACTAACATCATAACGTTGCATAAATGCAGTATCAAAAGTTTCGTCAATCCAATTTGTATCCACACCATTGTTTACAATTGATGCATTTCCTGCTTCATTTAAATACGTAACAAATTGTGAAGCATTCATTAGCTCCATATCTGTATTCACAAATTGAAAACCAATTTGTGTATTGAAGTTTACTTGCAAACCTCCTCTTGTTCCTTTTTTAGTAGTAACAATAATTACACCATTTGCTCCTTCAGTACCATAAATCGCAGCAGAAGCAGCATCTTTTAACACCTCTATATTAGCTATATCAGATGGTGCAATGTTATCAATTGTAGAAACCTTCATACCATCTACAATAAATAAAGGATCTGCACTTCCACTTGAACCTGTACCCCTAATTCTAATTTTTGTTCCTGAGCCAGGAGAACCTGAAGAAGACGAAACTGTCACACCAGAAACTCTACCTTGTAAAACCTGATCTACTCTTTGATTAGAAATACTTTTAATTTCTTTACTATCAATACTAGAGATAGCACCTGTAACCAAGCTTTTCTTTTTAGTTCCATAACCTACAACAACTACTTCTTCTAATGTATCTGAATCTTCTTCTAAAGTTACATTTACTACAGATTCTCCATTTATAGGAACTTCAACAGTTTTATAACCTATAAAACTAAAAATCAAAACATCATTTGATTTTACATTTTTTATAACATAAGATCCATCCAATCCAGTTTCGACACCCCTATTAGTTCCTTTAACTAATACATTAACTCCTGGAAGATCTCCAGAAGCATCAGAGACTACCCCTTTTACATCTTGCGCAGTTGCCGCTATTGAGGATACGAACGTGAGCGCTAGTAAAAAATACTTAAAGATATTTTTTTTCATATTGATAATTAATTTGGCGTTTTTTTGACTAAAAAGTAACTATTCAGTATCTAAATTATTATTCTAATAACTAAAACTAACAATTTGAAAACTACTTTTATCAGTAAACTAATTTGTTTTACACAAAAATATACTCAATATTAACAATTTATCAATATAATTTTATCAATCATTAATAATTTTTTAATATTATTACACAAAAAAATAGACAAACCATGAACAAAAACATCCACAGAGAGATAACTCAACTCTCGCCATCCGACAGCTTTTTAGTATATTATAGAATAAAAGACGAATTCGATTTCCCCTTGCATTTCCATCCCGAATACGAACTTAATTTTATCCATAAAGGAAAAGGAGTACGCAGAGTCATAGGAGATCACATGGGAGAAGTCGGCGATTACGAACTTGTTTTAGTTGGACCGAACCTCCCACATTGTTGGGAATTACACAACTGCACCAACAAAGAAATTCATGAAATCACTATTCATATACATAATGATTTATTAGATGAAAAACTTTTATCAAGAAGGGTTTTCAAATCAATAAGAGACATGTTAAACAGATCAATACATGGAATTTCTTTCTCAGAAAAAACCATCAAAGAACTCATGCCTCGATTAATGGAATTACCGAAAATCTCTGGAATTGACTATTTCTTAGAATTCATTTCCATACTTCACGACCTATCAAACTCAAGAAACCAAAAATTACTATCAACTTCATTTTCAAATTATAACGACTTTGAAAATAGTGATAAAATAAAAAAGGTATACGAATATGTTCAGAAAAATTTCCAAAGAAAAATAACTCTGGATGAAATATCAGAACTAATTAACATGACACCAGTATCATTCAATCGTTTCATCAAAAAAAGAACAGGCAAAACATTTATATCCTACATCAACAGCACTCGAGTTAGTTACGCAAGCAGATTATTACTGGAAACAGATTTAAGCGTTGGAGAAATAGCTTACAAATGCGGTTTTAATAATTTAGCTAACTTTAATAGAATGTTTAAAAAAATCAAAAACAACACACCTAGTGAATTTCGATCTGAATTCAACGGAATCCAAAAAGCATTGTAGTATTATTTTGTCAAATAGATTTCAAAAAAATACAATAAAAATTAAAAAAGTATCATATTTTGATTATTTGAGCGAATTTTTTTACACCTATCTATCATAAATTTACATCACTTTTCTAAAACAAGAATTCATGAAACGTCATTTAGGAAAAATGATTTTAACGTATGCTACTGTGGTATTTATTTCTGGATGCTCAGGTGATAAAAAAGATAATTTGATGATAGACACAAAAAATGAGACGGTAAACGAAAAAGTGAGTCAACTTCTTTCAAAGATGACAATTGAAGAAAAAGTTGGTCAGATGAATCAATATAATGGTTTTTGGGATGTTACTGGACCTATCCCTAAAAAGGGTAATGCCAAAAAAAAGTACGACCACTTAAGAAAAGGTTGGGTAGGTTCTATGCTAAATGTTCGTGGAACTGAAAACGTAAGAGAAGTTCAAAGAATTGCAGTAGAAGAAACCAGACTTGGAATACCTTTAATTATTGGATTTGATGTTATTCATGGCTATAAAACATTAAGCCCAATTCCTATTGCTGAATCCGCAAGTTGGGACTTAGAAGCGATAGAAAACTCAGCAAGAGTAGCAGCAATTGAGGCTTCTGCAGCTGGAATTAACTGGACTTTTGCTCCTATGGTGGATATCTCTAGAGATGCGAGATGGGGACGAGTAATGGAAGGAGCCGGTGAAGACCCTTATTTAGGCTCGAAAATTGCTCAAGCGAGAGTTAAAGGTTTTCAAGGAGATGACCTATCAAAACCTAACACAATTGCGGCTTGTGCGAAACATTTTGCAGCCTACGGGTTTTCTGAAGCTGGAAAAGAATACAACACTGTTGATATAGGAACAGCAACTCTTTATAATATTGTGCTCCCACCGTTTAAAGCAGCTGTCGATAAAAACGTTAGAACTCTTATGAACTCATTTAATGAATTAAATGGTGTTCCTGTAACAGGAAGCAGCTTCTTACAGAGAGAAATTTTAAAAGGAAAATGGAATTTTAATGGTTTCGTAGTATCTGATTGGGCCTCTTTAAATGAGCTTATTGCTTGGGGACATGCCAAAGACAAAAAAGAAGCCGCTCGTATTGCTTCAACTGCTGGTTCTGATATGGACATGGAAGGAAATGTATATATCGAAGAATTGACAAGTCTTGTTAAAAATGGTACGGTAAAAGAAAGTATTCTTGATGACGCAGTAAGACGTATATTAACTGTAAAGTTCGAGTTAGGATTATTTGATGATCCTTTTAAATATTGTGATTCTACTAATGAAAAAGAAAATATCGGAAATGCCAAACATCATGAAGCTGTTTTAGATGTCGCTAAAAAATCAATTGTTCTATTAAAAAACGAAAATAATCTTTTACCTCTTAAAAAAGAAGGACAACAAATTGCGTTAATTGGTCCTCTAGCCAACGATAAAAATAGTCCGCTTGGTAGCTGGAGGTTAGCCTCTGAAGATAATTCTGCTGTTTCTGTTTATGAGGGAATGTCTAAATACAAAGGAAACAAATTATCATTCCAAAAAGGAATTGACTTAATTACTGGTAACGAAGCTTTTACTCAACCTCTAACTATAAACAAAACAATTAATGACAATGATATCGAAAAAGCAATTTCAATAGCAAAAAGTGCAGATGTCGTAGTTATGGTTTTAGGAGAACACGGATTTCAAAGTGGAGAAGGTAGAAGTAGAACTGAATTAGACCTACCAGGTAAGCAACAAGAATTACTAGAAAAAGTATTTGCCGTAAACAAAAACGTCGTCCTTGTTCTCAATAACGGAAGACCATTAGCAATTGAATGGGCAGACAAAAACATACCAGCTATAGTGGAAGCTTGGCAACTTGGAACACAAACTGGAAATGCTGTGGCACAAGTACTTTACGGTGATTACAATCCTAGTGGAAAATTACCGATGACTTTCCCTAGAAATGTTGGTCAAGTCCCTATTTATTACAACTATAAGAGCACAGGAAGACCAAATCGTGAACCTCATGTCTTCTGGTCTCATTATACAGACTCTGAAAACACACCGCTTTATCCATTTGGTTACGGATTAAGTTATACTAAATTTGAATATTCAGACTTAACTGTAAGTAGTAAGGAAATTAATAAAGGTAACAATTTAACGGTGTCTGTAAAAATAACAAACACTGGTGGATATGATGGAAAAGAAGTAGTACAACTTTATATCCGAGACCTATTTGGAAGTATTACAAGACCTGTAAAAGAATTAAAAGGTTTTGAATTAATTAAAATTAAAAAAGGAGAATCAAAAACAATCGAATTCACACTAAACAATAATGAATTAGGATTTTTTAATGCAAATGGTGAATTTGTTGTAGAACCTGGTGAATTTGAAGTTTTTGTCGGAGGAAATTCTACAGAGACTTTAAAAGAAACTTTTGTTCTTAAATAAATAGTGATTCGTTACTATAAATTAGACTGATTAATAATTTCTAATAATCAGTCTTTTTTTTCTTTTGAATTGCCTCAAAATGATTTAAATACATTTCTGCTATTTCCGACATTGGCAATGATGTTGCTGCCTTATAATTCGCTTTCGCTAATTTCAATCTGTAAGAATCGTTCTCTACAACTTTTTTAATTGCTTGAGCTAGAGAATCAACATTATCTGCCTCGAAGTACTCTCCGCGATATCCTTCATCTTCGATTAAATCATTCAAATCTCCTAAAACAGGCATAATAACTGCCTTTCCATAACTTCCCGCTTGATGTAATACCCCAGAACTCCCTGTAGTAGAGGTGTAAGGAAAAACCACAACTGTACTTTCGTTAAATATGATAGGAACATCTTCTTCGGCCACATAACCCGTGAATCGTAACCCAGGAACATTTTTATATTTTTCTTTCATATTATCTAAGTAGCCTGGTGTATTCGGACTATCAGTTCCTGCTACAACAATTTCTAAATCTTCGGAAGTACTTTTTCTCACCTCTTCAACAGCTTCAATCATAACTTCTACTTTTTTATACGTTCCAAACTTTCCAAAAGCCATAATTTGTTTTGGCCCAGAAGGTAAAGTATAATCTGGTTCTTCGATCATTTCAAATGTACCGTGTGGAACAAGAACTACTTTATCTGTTTTATATTTATCTTTTAAAGTATTCACAAACTTTTGAATTGTTAAAGCAACTAAATCAGCAGATAATAAAAACTTGGTTAAAACAGTTCCTATTAAGCCATAAACCTTTTGAAGCAGTATATTTTTAGTAAAACCAGCTCTATTTAAATCTACTTGTTCTAAAATATTATGTAACAAAACGATCGTAGGGATATTCTTTGATTTACAGATATAAGGAGTTAATAATCCTAATGCCGCTGGAATTTTCTTGTCACCAAACTTTAAAAACTGCAAATTGAATAACACAGCATCTGGCTTAGTTTCTTTTACCGCTCTATTAATCGAAATGATATTTTTATGACTATTAAATTTCCAACAATTCTTCACAATAATCTTACATCCGTTTTCGTCAAAACGAACATCGTCTTTAGTCACAGTTTCATCAGTTAATAAAATTAATTCATCAACTTTATCTTTTAATCTAAATTGTTTCACTAAATGATATCCATATTCATTTAGCGTGACTTTACTCGGGGGAAACGCAGTAACAATGGCTAATTTCATATTAATCTTTGTTTATCTATTAAGTGTACTACACCTAATAGAGAGGTTAGTTTATATATAGATAGGCAAGTTTTAACTTTCGATTTGTTTTGTTTTATTGCTGGTATTTCCATAGAAAAACAACAACTGTACAACTAAAAGAATACTCATTGCAATAATTTGCATAATCACTATCTCATTCAACGACTCATGAAAAAAAACTATTAAAAAAACTTGTGCAATTCCTAGAATACCAGTTAAAATTACCGGTATATACTCGTCAAGAGATAAAAAATAATATGCAAAGACATTAGAGACAGCAAATATTGAAGTAGCTAATGCGTACTGCCACAAAAGAGAAGCAATACCGAGGTAAGCCTCTCCAAATAATACACCAACAACAAACTCTGGAAATAAAAACGTAACCAATACGATGCAGCCAGAAAGCAATGAAATATAACCGACATATTTCAACAAAACATTTTTATGAGGAATTCCTTCTTTCTGTTTGCTTACCACCGAAGGCAATAACAACATAACAAACATCCAAGCAATAAAATACACAACTCTACCAATTAAAGCTAGAGAAGCATACAATCCAGCATTATAATTATCAAAATAGGTCTTTACCAATAGAATATCACTATTATTTATAATGATTTGCGTACACTCATAAAAGGCAGTAAGCAACAAAAACTTATAAACAATTTCCCTATTCTTATCACTTAAAATTCCACTTTTAAAAAAAGACATACTTCTACTTAATGGTAACAACCCAAAAACTAAAGAAATGATGATGCCAAGTGAAATGAGGATTGAGGATTCAATCTCAACAAATAAATACAATAGTAAAAGAGTAATTGATAAACGAGAAATCATTTCCGTTTGGTATGTAATAGCTAATTTTAAAAAATTTTTGCACCCTTGAAAAATACCTCTATTCACACTCATCAAAAAATAGATTGGCACACTTACTCCAAATACTACAAACATAATAGCATTATGAGTATTAAAAACCTCTTGAAGTCGTTTCGAAAAAATTACAATCAAAGCACCAACGACAACTCCAAAAAGAACCGCTCTTTTCAAAATAAACAACATAAATCGCTCAAAAACCTTATTATCAAAAAGCACAGTATATTTTGCTGTTACCAATTGAAAAGTCATCGCAATAAAAGATAACACCAAAAGAAAGGTTATTAAAATAGCTGCATCGGCAAATTTTGTTGGTCCAAGAATTCTACCAATTAATAAATTATATAAGTAGTTCCCTCCATTAACGATAATTGCACTTAGCATGAATACTCTCTCTGGAGTTAGCAATTTGTTATTTAAAATTTTCAAGCTTTCGGGGTAGTTTGTTTACATTCTAAGTTACATAAATATACCTATAAAAACAATGTAGAGTTAATTTTTTTATGAATAAAAAAAACACAAGTAGTAATAAAACAAAAGCTTTTAAAAAATCATATTCATCATAAAAACAAAAAGCCCTTTTACACATTGGGGGTGTAAAAGGGTTTTTAATCAACCAAATAAATCTAAAAACCTTCAATTTTATGAAGTGTGTTTTTCAATGAATGAAAAACAAATATTTTTGTACACAAAACATAGAATATACGCTTTATTGTACTCTCCAAAAGTATATAAGACTTACGATTTGAGAATTGTAAATTCGCTAAGTGCATTCACAACTATAGATTAACGGTAGTAAACATTCGATAAACCGAAAAAGCTCTACTTTTAACTAAATTCTGGGAAAGGAAAAACCCTATTGCACAAGAAGAATGGCAATAGGGTTCTTAATCAACCAAATAAATCTAAAAACCTTTAATTATTTTTTCTTTAAATGTATTTTAAATGAAAAAAAACTAAAACTTAACTACGTTTCAAAGATACACTCAATTCAAGGGAAAAACTGTTGTTTTTCGTTGTAGCGAACTACTATATTAGACCAGCTGTCTGCAACACTCGATAAACTGTGAAAACAAAAATCCTTTAAAACTATATCAACAACATAAATAAAGGTCATAATGGAATCCCTTCATTTTTAATAAAGTATGAAAGGGCTTCTATGAATAAATCAAATAAATCTAAAATTTTGGATTTCATCAAGTTCAACTAGGTTCAGAGTTAAAATTCTCTTTTTTTCAAAAAAAATATACTTTAACAAAACATAACAATCTTAAATACAATTCAAAAAACAATAAATATGAGTATTATTTGGACATATTTTTCTAAAAGCTAAAATTAGAGAAATCAGTAAATACCTATTGGATAAACATTTTTATCAATAGAGATAATCGAATAAAATCAATATTGTAAAATAATAAAACCCTTTCATATTGGCGAAGTATGAAAGGGTTTTATTATCAACCAAATAAATCTAAAAACCTTCAATTTTACAGAGCTGAAGAACTCTAAAATGAAAAAAACTTATAAATGTTTTAATGTAATGTTTAAAATGTCAATCTTAATTACGTTTTAAAGATAAGACAGACTTCTGATATAAATTTACCCAGTTTGCTATTTGGTTTGTTAGTGTAGATAAAATGAGAATATATGTGGACTAAACGACAAAAAACTCTTTACTATAAAATCGATGCTATAAAATTTCTTTTCTATAACTAAATGATTAAAGTAAATTTAATCTTTTCATAAGTTCAGACCTATTTGACCTGCTTACTGGTACTACGTCGTTAGCTATTAAAACACTATTATCTTCAATATCAATAATCCTTTTTAAATTAATGATGTAAGATCTGTGTACTTTTAAAAATAAATCTTTTGGCAATTTTTCTTCAATTTTCTTCAGAGTCGAATGAACAGTGTAGTTTTTTGTATCTGTTTTAATTAAAATGTAATCCCCTTTAGCCTCAACCAAATAAATACTTGGTATTTCTATTTTAATTAATCTTCTATCAATATTAATATATAGCTGCGATTCTTCTTCTTTAGCTTCTCCATTTAAACTAGTAACTTCCTGAACTGGAATTTTGGTAGAAATCTTTTTAGCTTTCTCTATTGCCTTTTGGAATCTCTTAAGTGTAATTGGTTTTACCAAATAATCTACGATACATTCGTATTCAAATGCATCAATAGCGAATTTAGCATCCGAAGTTGTTAAAATTATTTTAGGTGGATTCTTTAACGTTTGTATTAAATCGAAACCAGTAAAATCAGGCATATGAATATCTAAAAAGATAAGATCAACCTCATTTTGATTCAAATATTTTATTGCTTGAATAGCATTAGAAAATTGATCAACAACGGTTAAGTTTCCCTCATTTTTGCACAACTGTGCTACTATAGCTCTAGCAGCAGATTCATCGTCAATAATTAAACAATTCATTTAGGATGTATTTATTTATTTGGTCAAAAAATCAGACATAGTAGCCAAAATCTTAAAAAAGTTTTCGTGATTGCTTTTATCACCGTTTAATAGCTCTTTTTCGTATCGAATTGTAAACTCGTATGATTTTTCCAGTCCTAAAATACTAATTTTATGTTTAATTTTATGTACGATTTCAGCTGTTTGTTTTAAATCGTTGATTTCCAATGTTTTTAAGTAGTTTTTCATCTCTTCTGGCAACTCTCTTCTTAAAATTGACACCATTTTCTCTTCAAACTCAACATCACCACAAGAAAGCTCCTTAATGTAGTTAATATTTGGCTGTTCAATAATCATTTGATTTTAAATTATTTCTTAAATTGTATAAAAAACGTAGTTCCTTTTCCTTCCTCGCTTTCTACCCATATCTTTCCATCGTACACATCAACAATTTTTTTCACGATAGACAATCCAATTCCAGTAGAATCTTTATGATTACCTAAGGATTCAAAAACTTGAAAGATTTTTTCATGATACTCTTTAGGAATTCCGACACCATTATCTTCTACCATAAAAATATGATGCTTTCTCTTTTCCTTATATTTGATATTAACATAAGCTACATCTTTATCAGAGTAATTAACAGCATTACTAATTAAGTTTTGAAAAAGTTGTTGAATTCTTACTTTATCAGCCCGGATTAGTGGTAGATTTTCATCGATATTTATACTTACATGCTTTGGCACAAATATCAACTTTTTGATATCCTGAATTAATTCATACATATCAACTTTCTCAAGATCTTCAGATTTTTCTTTAATACTTGAATAATTTAATATGTCATTAATCAAACTCTCCATTTTTTGAACCACCTCTTGTATTAAGTCAATATTTTTCGCACCATCCCTATCTAGCTTATCTCCATAATCTTCTTTCAGCCAACTTGTAAGCGCAGATATACTTCTTAAAGGAGATTTCAAATCATGAGAAACAATATGAGCATATTCCTCCAGTTCAACATTTCTTCTTTCTAGAGTTTTTAAAAGCGCTTCTTTTTGAGATTCCAGTTTTTTAATATTAGTTATATCCAAAATAATTCCAATAGAACCAGTCATTTCACCTCGAACACTATAACTTGGAGCTGCGCTCACCAGTAATATCTTTTCTTCATTTGCATTATTAATAAACTTAAATTCATAGGAACCTGTTTTACCTTCTCTTCTATCATTATTACGCTGTTGTATTAAATCTTTAATACGTTCTCTTTTAAATAAACCTCGTAAACTCTTACCTAAAATTTCTTCCTCGTCTAAACTTGTCATTTTAACAAAACTCTTATTTGCCGACAAAATTTTACCTTCATTACTTAACTCAACTAAACCTAATTTAAGATTTGCTATAATATTGCTATACCTCTTTTTCTGAGCCTCCAAGTTCTTTCGGTAACTTCTAGATAAAGTAACATCTCTGTACGTCCAAAGGTGACCTTTATATTCGAGATTTTGAGAAATAGGTGCATAATCTCTTTCTATAATCCTACCATCTTTTAATCGTAGTTCATCCCCAAGGATTACTTTTTTATCTTTTATAAGTTTATTGATTCGATATTCTAATTTATCAGGCTGTTCAAAATACTTTTTAATTTCTTTAAATAAATTTCCACAATCCTTACCTATGAGACTTTCAATTGGAACCGAGATTCCAAACATGTTACAAAACTTCTTATTAACTATAGAGATTTCTCTTTTTTCGTTTTCTAATAGCACAGCACTATCTAAATTAGATATTAAAGAAGATAATCTGTTTTCAGATTCTATTAACTTCTCTTTATCAATTTTATTCTCTGTTATATCTTCAACAATTGCTACTTGAAAATTTACTTTGCCTTCGGAGTTTTTTACAGAATTCACGATAGTTTTTGCCCATAGAATTTCACCATCTCTTCGAATGTATCGTTTTTCCATATTAAAACTATCTATTTTTCCAGATTCTAAATGATCTCGATATCTGCGAGAAATCACTCTGTCATCTGGATGAGTAAACTGATCTACCTTCACATTTTGGAGTTCCTCCATTGAATACCCCAACATGTCGCCTATAGCTTTATTAATTAGCAGAAAATCATCATCTTTTTCTTTGGATAAAACAATACCCACAGGAGAATTATTGAAAATAATATCTAATTGCTTCTTTTGTTGTTCTAACAACTCTTGGACTTCAATTTCCTGACTTACATCTCTTGCAATCCCTTGGACTCCAATAATACTATTATCCTTATTTCGAACTAAACTACAGTTTACCTCAAGGATTTTCTCAATATTTCCATTTGCAATTATTCGAGATCTATACTTAGAGTACTTTCCAAACTTCATCAGCTTTCTAAATGCTTCTTGGGTATATTCATAATCGTCAGAATGAACAAGCTTTAAGAGATTTAAGGGATTATTTTCATCATAAGTATATCCGAATAATCCTTGTGCGATGCTATTCATCTTTAACACATTTCCGAACAAATCGATTAACACAAATGCATCGTTAAGATTCTCATAAACGCCTCTAAACTCAGATTCCTTGCGAAGAAAGCTCTCCTCCAACTCGACACATTTTTGCTCGGCTAGTTTTCTTGCAATTCGCTCCTCCTCTAAAGCTTTCTTTAAACTTAGAAATTCATTCTCGTTCATAAACTTTAGTTTTAGAATTTTTTTAAATTCTACCTTGATAAATAATGTATGTTGTGAAATGAAAGAATTTACAAGTTTAAATACTAATGGTAAAGCAAAAATTTTTATTGACAGCTTAAGTTTAAACCGTAATCAATTCATTAACGCTCCAGTAAGATAATAATTTTATTAGTTTATTTTTATAATCTTCATATTTTAATGGCTTTACGAGGTAGCCGGCAATGCCAATTTTATAGCATTCGAAGATATCTTTATAATTATTTGATGTAGTTAAAACTATTGTAGGTATATATTTCAACACATCGTCATTCTTTAAAATTCTTAAAAATTCAATGCCATTTACTTTAGGCATATTAAGATCTAAAAGAATAATACTCGGAAGGTTTTCTTTTTTATATAAATGATTTAAAGCTTCTTCTCCATTGTGAGCCTCTATTACATTGTGTTTTAAATCCATCTTGGATAGGATCCGATTGAATTTCATGACTTCAATCTGATCATCTTCAATTAACATGATCGTTAATACATTTTGCATTCCTAAGTTTATTTAATCCCTACATGCAATTTAAGATAATTTAATGAAAAGATTACATTCTTTAGGTTAACCTATGTTATTAAACGATAAAAAAACAATAAGTATAGATGAGTTGATGTAAAATAAGGTTTAACTGTCAAAATACAATTTTATCTAGTCATCATAAAACCAAAATATTATCCTTTTATTAGCTCCTCTAAGGAACTCTATTTCCTTTCTAAGGAGCAACTTTAAAGTCTACCAACATAAAAGCTCCCTCCACTCTCATATAAACTATACTTAATGAACACATAAGTATAAAAATCTGCGTAAAACGCGCTTTCTAATTTTTAATAGAACACCCTATTTATTTACCCCTTTTTGTACAAAAAGTCTTTTATTTTCAGTTTATAATATTAGTTTTCAATTTATGTCATCTATAAAACCACATTAACCTATGAATTTAACAAAAATAGAAACAGTGAATTTTATTGACCTTCATTCAATTATTTCCAAAAATCTAATAGTTTCTTCCTTTAATATTTTTCAAATAAGTCGAACTTCTGATTGTAAAAACAAAACAAACTCCTTTCTCTCCATCAGGTCGATCTGTTAAGGAAATATCACCACCCAACCTTGAAACTATTGATTTTACCGTTGCTAGACCAATTCCAGTACTTTGATAATTATCATTTTCTAAAGTTTCAAATATTAAGAATATTTTATCTCGATATGCTTGCAAAATTCCGGGACCATTATCCATGTATACGAACTTCAAAAACTCATCTGTTTTGCTAAATTTAATTACTACATTACATTGACTTTCGTCACAAAACTTATGAGAATTCGTTAAAAGATTTTGAAAAATTTGGATAAAGGATATTTTAGAATGTGTGATGGTCTGAGTTATATCTGAAAAGTTTAACTTTATCTTATTTTCTAAATCACAATTTTTCAAGATATCAGCGAACATGGATTTCAAATTAAACTTCTCAAAATTTAAATCAATATTTGTAACCTTAGTATACTGTAATAATTGCTCAATCATTGACTCCATGTAAATTGTTTTAGAAGAAATCAAATCAATCAACTCCATTACTTTATAATTACTCGATTCCTCAAAATCTTCTTTTATAAATTCAGCCAAAGAATTAATTCCTCGAATCGGAGTTTTTAAATCATGTGTTAATCGATATGCAAAATGACTTAGCTCATCATTTAATCTTGTAATCTCCTTATTTGCCTGTTCTAAAATATCATTTTTCTTTCTTAATTCTAACAATCTCATGACTTGTTGCGACAAAGCTTTTAACGACTCCTTTTGTCCTTCCGACAGAGATTTTCGAGGCTTATTATCAATTACACACAAAGTTCCTATCGGATAACCTTCATTGGTATTTAAAGGAGCTCCTGCGTAAAAAATCACACCTGGATCATTTTTTGTTAAAGGATTATCACGGAAACGTTCATCTTTAGTTGCGTCAGGAACAATAAATAAACTATCAGGCTCCAAAATACTATGAGCACAAAAAGCGAGATCTCTAGAGGTTTCTGTTACCTCAATGCCATAAGCAGACTTAAACCACTGTCTATCTGGATCTATTAGAGAAACCAGTGCTATTGGGGCATCACATATTTGAGCAGCAATTTTAGTGATATTATCATAAGCCTCTTCAGGTAAAGTATCCAGGATATTAAAACTTTTTAGAGCTTCAATTCTTTTTTCTTCATTTTGAGGTAAAGGCGCTTTTTTCATAAGTTATTTTTTTGAAAGAATGACAAACAATAGAGGATTATATTAATTCTACGAAACAATATAAAAAGGGCTCTGCCATTCAAGAATCGATGTTAAATATAAATATAACCTAATCAACCGAATGAAAGAAATTTTATTTTTCATTTGGAAAAATGAAGAAAGCACTTGGTAAAACTACTTTTTGTATTCCTCAAATTCACAGAAAATAAGAATATGTTCTAATGATGGATAATAGAATAATGTGAAGAACTATAATTAAAACACAAAAGCCTTACTAAAAACCAATAAGACCTATTCTGATAACGACAGTAATTAAACTTGTGTCTTTCTGACAAGAAGGCAATTCATGAAGAATCTTTACTATTTTAGCGTTTTAATTTGAAATTTATAATGACTCAAAAATTACGTCCAATAATGCTAGTTGGAACTGGCTCTGATGTAGGTAAAAGTATGTTAGTAACTGGTATTTGTCGCATTTTAAGACAAAAAGGATTTACTCCTGCTCCATTTAAAGCACAAAATATGTCCTTAAATAGTTTTGTAACTAAAGATGGATTAGAAATTGGACGAGCACAAGCAGTACAAGCAGAAGCTGCAAAAATTTCATGTACTACAGAAATGAATCCCGTTCTACTAAAACCTTCAGGAGCAAACAAATCTCAGGTCATTTTAAACGGAAAACCAATCGGAGATCAAACTGCTCGTTCCTATTTTTTAGGGAATAACAAACAAGAACTTTTTAAAGAAGTTAAAAAAGCCTTTAATAATCTTCAGGAACAATTTAATCCAATAGTTTTAGAAGGAGCCGGAAGTATTAGCGAATTAAATTTAAAACATCGGGACATTGTAAATATGCGTATGGCTAAGTATGCGAATGCTGATGTTTATCTTGTTGCAGATATTGATCGTGGAGGTGTTTTTGCAAGTGTTTATGGCAGCATTGAATTACTTGATGAAGATGAAAGAAAATTAATTAAAGGAATCATTATTAATAAATTTAGAGGTGACATTTCTTTATTTGAAGAAGGAAAACAAATGATTGAAGAACTTACTAATGTTCCAGTATTAGGAGTTATTCCTTTTACCAAGGATATATACATTGAAGAGGAAGATTCTTTAGCCCTAGACACTAAAAATAAAGCTTTCAATTCTGGAAAAATTAATATTGCTGTAATATTACTACCGTTTATTTCTAATTTTACTGATTTTAACAGACTAGAAAAAGATGAACGAGTGCATTTATTTTACACTCGAAATCCAGAAGACCTTAAAAAAGCAGAAATTATTATTATTCCAGGGAGTAAAAATACAATTTCTGATATGCAATTTTTACGAAATGCTGGGATCGCTAAAGAAATCTTGAATGCATATGAACGTAAGAAAAAAATTATAGGTATCTGTGGTGGATTTCAAATGTTGGGACGTTCAATCTCTGATCCACATCATGTTGAAAATAAAATCCAAACCATACCTGGCTTAGGAATTATACCCGCTGACACAACAATGGCTTCAGAAAAAACAACATTACAGTGTAATTTTAAATTCAAAGAATACCCTAATATTTGTACTGGTTATGAGATTCATATGGGAATTACTACTTTTGATTATCAACAAAAATTAAACACTCTTAATGGTAATTTAGAAGGATATTTTGATGAAAATTGTTGGGGAACTTACATTCATGGAATCTTTGATAATAGCATAGTTATTAATGACCTTTTGAGTAATTTTAGCATTAAACAAAACACAACAACTTTCGATTACCAAAAATATAAGGAAGATAATTATGATAAGCTTGCCATTCATTTAGAATCGAATTTAGACATAGATTATATTATCCGTCAAATGCATTCGTAGTTTTTAATATATGATAGAATACGGCCACGGAGACGATACGCATAAGTTTAATGGAATTGATTTTAAAGCAAACTTCAGTTCTAATGTATTTAATTTAGGCGCTCATACAGAGCTTAAAGAACATTTAAGAAAACAACTAGATTTAATAGAAAGTTATCCTGCTCCCAGCAGTGAAGATTTTATTGAACTACTTAGTAAACATCATAATACTTCCAATCAAAATTGCCTGGTAACTAACGGAGCAACTGAAGCTTTTTATTTAATTACCAATGCTTTTTACGGAAGTAATACTACCATTTGCACGCCTTCTTTTTCTGAATATGAACAAGCCGGAAAAGCTAATAATTTACAGTTAGAGTTTATTGAGCGTAAATCTATTCTCCAACATAAATTCACTGCAAAACTCGCTTTTATTTGTAACCCTAACAATCCTGATGGTTTTGAAAATACTAGTGAAGAAATTGCTACTATAGCAACATTATATCCTAATACCTATTTTGTAATCGACGAAGCATATACTGAATTTACAAGCAATTCTATATCTTGTATTGACTTGCTAAAAGAATATCAAAATATTATTCTTGTAAAATCGTTAACAAAACTATTTGGCATTCCAGGTTTACGATTAGGATATATACTGAGTTCCTCATCTATTATTAATAAACTTTTACAACATAAAATGCCTTGGAATGTAAATAGTCTTGCTTTACAAGCTGGTCAATTCATTTTTAAAAACTATAACAAAATTCTACCTGATTTTGAATCGTATTTTTATGATGCAAAAATATTACAAAATGAGATAGACAAACTGGATGACTTTGAAGTAATTCCTACAAATACAAGCTATTTTTTAATTCGTTTATCTCAACCAAAAGCTTCAGAATTAAAATCATATCTAATCAATTGTCATCAACTATTGATACGAAACGCTTCAAACTTTAGGTCTTTAGATGAGCACTATATAAGAATTGCCAGTCAAACTCCGGAAAAAAACACCTTATTAATTAAAGCTTTATGCTCATGGAACAGTTAATGTTTTTAATTCCTTTAATTATTGCTTATATATTAGATTTAATTTTAGGTGATCCTAGATGGTTACCACATCCCATTCGTTTATTTGGAAATTTAATTGCATTTGGAGAACGAAAATTGAACCAAGGTCAATCTCGATTTTCAAAAGGTATGTTATTAACTTTAATACTTACTTCAGGTACATTTCTTTCATTTTACCTTATAGAATTTCTATTAAAACCGTATCCTATTGTATATATAATAGTTCATAGTATATTTTTATTCTATGCCATTGCTAATAAGAGTTTGATTGAAGAAGGAAAAGCTGTTTTTGATGAATTAGCTAAAGGAATTACACAAGGGAGAAAAAGGTTGTCGTGGATTGTAGGAAGAGATACTTCTCAATTGAATGAACAACAAATTAAAAAAGCTGTTTTTGAAACTTTATCCGAAAACTTAAGTGATGGTGTAATTGCTCCTCTATTTTTTTATATAATACTTGGAGTCCCTGGCGCTATGTTGTATAAAATGGTTAATACCTTAGACTCCATGATAGGTTATAAAAATGAACGTTATTTTTACTTTGGAAAATTTGCTGCGAAACTGGATGATGTCTTTAATTATATTCCATCAAGAATAACAGCGATAATTATGCTCTTTATTTCAGGAAAAATGAAATATACACTTAGTGTTTTTAAAGAAGGGAAAAAGCATACAAGTCCAAATGCAGGATATCCTGAAGCAGCATTAGCCTATATTATAAAATCCAAATTTGGAGGTCCAAATTATTATCACGGTAGACTTGTACAAAAACCATTTATAGGAATATATGATCGTAAAATTGAGGATAACGATTTTTATACAGTATCAAGAATAAATCAATTTACTACTTTTTTCTTTATTAGTATAACTGGGGTCTTTTGCTACCTTTGTTGGTGATATATGAAAAGATACATTATTACAGGAGCACCAAGCACTGGTAAGACGACACTTATTAATAGGTTACAGAAAAACGATCACACTGTTTTTGAGGAAGTATCTCGAAAAATTATAATTTCTGAACAGAAAAAAAACAGTAATAAAACTCCTTGGGAAGATGTTTTTGGTTTTACAAATCTTGTTTACCAACAAACTATTAAAGAATTGAGTACACCTATTTTTAAACATGCTTTTGTAGATCGAGGTTTGGCTGATAACATTGCCTATTTATTATTAAAAAAACAACCTGTTTCTGATGACTTTTTAGATTTTAATTATCACAAATTTTATCATAAAACAGTCTTATTCTGTCCACTTTGGAAGGAAATATATACTCAAGACGAACAAAGATTACAGACTTTTGGAGAAGCAAAAGAATTAGAACAGTTATTGTTAAAAACTTACATTAGTTTAGGATTTAAAATTTTAGAAATACCAAAAACAACAGTTGAAAAACGTGTAGAATTTATTAACACTTTGTTAAATTAAAAAGCATTATTTTTACACTGGATTAAGGTTTTTTATGAAAATAAAAATTAAAAGGGAATTTGGTGTAAATCCAAAACTGTTCCCGCAACTGTAAAGTTCGTTTAAAAAAAGATCAAGATGCCACTGCTTAATAAACCAATTAGGTGGGAAGGCGATGTTTTTAGAACTGAGTCAGGAGACCTGCCAAAATTCATTAAATAATCAATAACTCTCGGGTAAAGAGTTGGAAAATTATAAACTACACATTACGTAGCGTTTTCTACAAATTACCTGCCTAAAATTCTTTTTTAATAATGAAAAGATTAGTATTGCGCAGTGTATTTTTATCATCTCAAAATCGAAAGACTGATAATTATACTAAAAACAACATATTCTCATATTGTCAAAATCAAAAAATTGAATAAAATATGGGTAAAGATGTATCAAAAGCTACAACTACTTTCTTATTTTGTGATGGTGGTTCGTGTAAAAAAGCGAAAAGTGAAATGGCTGTTCGTGAAGCCAGAGCACATCTAAGAAATGGAGGACTTTGGGATAAAACTCACAGTATTAGAACTCGATGTAATGGTCGTTGTGAAGACGCTCCAACTTGGATCGTACAACCTGGAAATTACTGGTATAAAAACGTAACTCCAGAAAAAGCTGTTGAAATTATCGATACTCATATCAATGAAAATAAACATATCGATTCATATCTTTTGTATAAAGATGGAGATGAAGTAATGGATTCAGAAAATGAAAGAACTGTCAAACCAATTGTTTTTAAGGAGAAAGATGATAAAGATTATGGAAATGCATTAGTAGCTCGTTCTCCCGCTTCAGATCAATTTCTATACCCACTATTTAAAAAACTTTTTGAAACACCATCTAATATTCAAGTAAATTTTCCAAATGAAAATCAGAAAATAATCACACAATCGCATCAGGTTACTTATACCGACGATTTTGATATTGTTGTAGAAGGACCAGAAACATATTTAATATTAGCCATTGGTCCGATTACTAAAGTAATGGAAAATGATGTTACTCAAGAAATTAAAGATAGAAAAGTTGGTGTTGCAGAAGTTATCTGGAAGCAAGAAGACACTGATTACATTGCTCATATTCGTTTAAAGAATAGGAAAGGAAAATTTTTAGTATCATTGGGAATTCCAAAAAATAATAATACACTTTGGGAATATATTCTTAGTATTTACCTAAGTATGGATAGTAAAAAACCTAAAATAGTTTTACCTGTTGAACAATAAACAAATTAGCATATTAGGATGTGGATGGCTTGGTTTGCCTCTAGCTGAATATTTAATGGATAGAGATTATAGAGTAAAAGGCTCAACAACATCACATTCAAAAGAAGAAACACTTAAGGAACGTAATATTATTCCTTTCGTGTTTAAGTTAGGTGAATCCTATGAGAAAACTTTAGTGACTGAATTCTTTTCAGACAGTGAAGTAGTTATCATCAATTTTCCCCCTAAACGTATTCCTAATATTTTCAATGTGTACCAAGAACAAATAAAAGAAATATTACCATATATAAAACCAGAACAAAAAGTAATTTTTGTTAGTTCTACTTCTGTATACCAAAACACAAACGATTGGGTTACTGAAACCATAGAAAACAAACCTGAAAAAGAATCAGGGAAAGCAGTTTTAGCTGTTGAACAACTTTTACAAGCACATGTGAGAAATAATCTTACCATTCTTCGTTTAGCTGGATTGATTGGTTATGATAGAGTCCCAGGACGTTTTTTAGCAAAGAAAAAAGAAGTTGCAAATGGTAAAGCTCCGATCAATGTAATCCATCAAGATGATTGTATCGGATTAATCAATGCTATTATTTCTGAAAATGCTTGGGGAACTATAATTAATGGTTGTGCTGATGAGCATCCGTTACGAGAAACTTTTTATACTTTGGCTGCTGAAAAAGAGGGATTAATTCCTCCTGAATTTAAAGCTTTTGACCGTATTGAGTTTAAAAAGATATCAAACACGAAAAGTAAAATGTTACTAAAGTATAACTATAAATATCCAGATCCTTTAATTCTTGTTTCGTAAATGCAGAAGATAACTATTATAGGTGCAGGTCCTGGAGACCCAGAATTACTAACAGTAAAAGCTTATAAACTGATTAAAAATGCTGATGTTATTTTACATGACAACTTAGTTTCTTCAAATATTTTAGATTTAAATATTGCTGCTGAGAAAATATATGTAGGTCGAAAATTTGGAGATCAATCAGATCAAATTAGTAGACAAGATCGTATTAATCAATTGTTACACGAATATTATTTAAAGGGCAAAAAAGTAATACGATTAAAATCAGGCGATCCTTATATTTATGGGAGAGCTGCTGAAGAAGCTCGATACTTAGTAAAACATGAATTACCGTTTGAAGTAGTTCCTGGAATTACCGCTTCAATTGCAGCTGCAAACACATTAAATATCCCTATAACAGAACGAAATCATTCAAATGCAATGCTCATTTGTACTGCTCATACTGCTGATTATTCTTTTGAACAACTCAACGGAATTGCACATATGCTAAAAGCAGGAAATACGATTTCTATTTATATGGGATTAAAAAGTTTACATAGAATTATTCCAAAACTTTTAGAAGTTTGTAAAGATGAGACGATTCCAGTAAACGCTATTTCAAACGTATCAAGAGAAAATCAACAAATTATTACAGGTACTTTGGCTAATATAGAAAGCAAAATAGCCGATAGTGCTATTCCAATGCCTGTAGTTTTTATTATTGGAGCTACTCCAATCCATTAAAACAAAACCAATGAAAGAAGGAATTTTATTATGCGGGCATGGTTCTAGACGAGCGGCTGCTGTTACATCGTTTAAAAGATTAGTTACCGTTTTAAAAGAACGTTATGAAGACAAATACGAAGTTGATTATGGTTTCTTAGAGTTTAACCACCCAACTTATGAAGCAGCTGTTGAACGAATGTATTTAAATGGAGTTCGAAAAATATATGCTTTACCTGTAATTTTGTTTGCTGGATCGCATGCTAAAAATGATATTCCTTTTGAATTAAACACCTTACAAACTTACCACGATGACCTAACTATTTCAATGGCAAAACATATTGGTGTGAGCTCTTTTTTATTGGATTTAGCCGTGAAACGAATCACAGAAACTGAAGCAAAACTTACTCCTTTAGATAGAAAAGAAACATGTTTAATTGTGGTAGGTAGAGGCACAACAGATCCTGATGCGAATAGTGATGTTGCTAAATTAATGAATATGCTTTGGGAAGGTTTAGGCTTTGGTTTTGCCACTGTTGGTTACAGCGGAACTGCTTATCCGAATGTAAAAGAGAGTTTAGAATTGGTAAATAAATTAGGATTTAAACGTACCATTATCATCCCGTTTTTCTTCTTTACCGGTGTATTATTGGAACGTATTTACGGAGCAGTTGCCGCCATGCATGAAAAGTCTGAACATGAATACATTTATACCGATCCTTTTGGGACTGATGAATTAATTTTAAAAGCTTTTGATGAGCGTTTAGATGAGGCTAAAAATGGTATGGCTAATATGAATTGCCAGATGTGTAAATACCGAAAGCAAGTTGTTGGTTTTGAAGAATATTTAGGTCAAGAGCAAATGGGACACCATTTAAATGTTAAAGGTGTTTTATTTGAAGAAGATGAAAAACCCGGAGAAACGAAAGGAGGTATCAGTAATACAATTAAAAAGATTTTAGGAATTTAAATGAGAATCTAATGGATTAATACTCTTGGATTAGCCTATTTTATATTACTCCACAATTCCTTCTCCTTCAAGGTATAGATCTTCTAGTTGTTGTTTAATTTCGCTTGAAGGTTCTTGCCACATACCACGTTGAATTGCTTCTAGCAAACGCTCGCTCATATCTTTTAACGCCCACGGATTGTTGTCTTTAATGAAGGTTCTATTTTTTTTATCTAGCAAATAACGCTCTGTGATACCTTCATACATAAAATCATCAATCAAGTTTGTAGTTGCATCATAAGCGAACAAATAATCTAAAGTTGCCGCCATTTCAAAAGCTCCCTTATACCCATGGCGCTGCACACCAGCAATCCATTTTGGATTTATCACCCTTGATCGATATACTTTTAACAACTCTTCTTTTAATGTTTTTACTTTTGGCGTTTCTGGCCTTGAATGATCTCCGAAATATACTTCAGCTTCACTTCCCTTTACGGTAGCAACAGCATTTGCTAGTCCGCCTTGGAATTGATAATAATCATCACTATCTAAAATATCATGTTCTCTATTATCCTGATTATGCATTACTATTTGCATCGCTTGCAACCTGTTTGTAAATGATTCGTGTGCTGAAACACCTTTCTTAGAATTTCCATAAGCATAACCACTCCAATTAATATATACTTTGGCTAAATCTTCTTGTGTTTCCCAATTTTTCTCATCAATCACAGCTTGTAAACCTGCGCCGTAGGCGCCTGGTTTAGATCCGAAAACTCGATATAAAGCGCGTTGTTTAGCTTCTTCCTCAACTAAACCTTTTGCTTTCCAATCGTTAGATTCTTCTACAAATCGTTTACGAATCGGGTTTTCCTCTAAAGATTCATCTAACTCAGCAACTCTAGCTACAGCAGTATTGAATAAATTAACTACATCTGGGAAAGCATCTCTAAAAAAACCAGAAATACGTAATGTAACATCTACTCTTGGACGTTGTAATTTAAGTAATGGAATAACTTCAAAATCGCTTACTCTTCTATTAGCATTCTTCCAAATTGGTTTTACACCCATTAAAGCAAAGGCTTGAGCAATATCATCTCCTCCAGTTCGCATTGTAGAGGTTCCCCAAACAGAAATTCCAATTGTTTCGGGATAATCTCCATGTTCTTGGATATAACGATCTATTATTAGTTTTGCACTTTTTTCACCTAAACGAAAAGCAGTTTCGGTAGGAATTGTTCGAACATCAACTGAATAAAAATTACGACCTGTTGGTAATAAATCTACACGTCCTCTTGTTGGAGCTCCTGACGGACCAGAAGGAATATACGCTCCATTCAATCCTTCTAATAAATTTGTAATTTCTTCAGTTGTGTTGTGTACAGCAACTAAGGTTTTATGTTTTATGATTGCTAAAACTTCATTTAGTTTAGGGTATGTTTCAGATAAAATATTTGCATCTAAAAATTGTATCAGTTGTTGTTTTGCTATAAACTCTAATTGCTCAACAACTTGACCTACAGTTTTGCATTTTTTTTCACCAATCTTTATCTCTAATTTTTCAGCATAATCTAATGCTAAAATATTTTGTTCTATTCCAAGATCTTCGGCTAAAACTTGTGTTATTCCTTTCTGCTCGTAAGTTGGCATTCTGTGTAAAGCAATTAATAAATCAATTAATTGTTCATCAACTGGAGCTTTTCCGAAAATATGCAATCCATCACGAATTTGTGCTTCTTTCAATTCACATAAATATCCATCTAATTTTACCAAAAGTTCATCTACATCATCCGAAGTAATTCCTAAATCAACATTCAGTTTAGTTTCTTTAACCAAATTGGCAATTTCGTTCTCTAAAGCTTTTGATCGTTTCGGATCTAAATTTGAAGCTTCATAATATTCATCAACTAAATGCTCTAGTTTCATTAAACTCCCGTAACTTTCAGCTCTTGTCATCGGTGGAATTAAATGATCTATAATTACAGCTTGATTTCTTCGTTTTGCTTGAGTTCCTTCTCCCGGGTCATTGATGATAAATGGATAAAAATGCGGTAACGCATCGAATAACATCGCTGGAAAACAAGTTTTAGGATCTAAAGACACACTTTTTCCTGGCAACCATTCTAAGTTTCCATGTTTTCCTAAATGAATCACAGCATCTGCTTGATATGTATCTTGTAACCAGAAATAATAGGCTAAATATTGATATGTTGGAGCTAAATCTGGAGAATGATAAATTGCTTGAGGATCTTGATTATAACCTCTGGAAGGCTGAATACTTATAAAAATATTTCCTAATAAAAATCCGGAAACGATAAAACCTCCTTCTGTAAAATAAGGATCATTATCTGGAGTTCCCCATTGTTCAATTATCTTTTCTTGTAATGTTTTTGAAACATTAGCGAATCGTTTTTTAAAATCTGATAAACCATATATAATTGCGTGAGGACGAGTTTGTGTTGTGCTAATATCATTGGTTGTAACCTGGGTAATCCAATGCATTAACTCTGTTCCAGATTGTGGTAATTGTTCTCCTAAATTATAATTCGCTTCTTGTAATGCATTTAATAGAACGGTACAACTTGCAGGTGTATCTAACCCTACTCCGTTAGCCAATCGACTATCCTTATTGGGATAGTTAGGTAATATAACAGCTACTCGTTTTTCTCCATTTTTCTTTTCTTGTAATTTAATCCAGTTCTTTGCCAATCGCGCCATAAATTCACAAGCTGGTTTGTGAGCTTCATATTTTACGATTGTACTATCGGTAATTTCATCTTTTTGAACCTCTTTTTTAAAAGATACTGCTCTACCTATAATTCTTCCATCAATTTCTGGTAAAGCTACATTCATAGCAATATCAGTAGGTGGAAGACCAAACATACCTTCTTCCCAAACTGTTTTATTTGTAGTAGAAAAAATGGCTTGTAAAACAGGAATTCCTAATCTATCAAATATAAAATCTGTAGTATCAGAAGATTTAATTGTAAATCCTGTTGTATTAATTATGGCTGATATTTTTCTAGTGCCTGAATTCGTCATTAGTTTTTCAAGATTAAACAAGGTATCAGTATCTCTCAGATTATTCGCAAAAGCCACAACAGGCTGTATTCCTTGATTTAATAAAGATTGGCTTAAAACTTCTAAAGGTTCTAAGTTATTGGCCAAGAAATGAGTTCTATATGCTAATAAAATTGTTATTGGTTGGCTATGAGCTAAACTTAAATCTAATTCCTCTTGTGTGACAATTCCGTTGTCAAATGTATATAAGAATAAGTCCTCTACTTGTTCAGCTGTAACTACCTCAACAGTTTGATTGAAAAAGTTCTTACGGATATAATTTAAAAAGTTAATTGCGTTTGCTTTTCCTCCTTGTTGTAAATATTGTCTACAATGATGCACCGTTTGTATTGGTACAGAAGACAACTTCATCAATTCGTAATCGGGCTCATGAGCGGGAATAAAAAGTAACACACAATTGGTTTTTTCTTGTAGTTCAACTAACGATTCAACCAAATATTTATAATAACTTATTCCTCCTAAGAGACTGCAAACAATAACTTTCGCTTTTTCTAAAACATCTTCTACATAATTATCTATAGTCAATTCTTGTTTTAGATATACCAAATTGGTCATACGTAAACTTGGCAGTGTATCACTTTCTTCGGCATAAAGTGTTTTATAAGCTTCATTTACCGTATGTATTTCGGTATCACCTGCACTTAAAAAAACAATATCTCCTGGTTTTTGTTCAATGTAAAAAACTCCGTCATCGTCTGGATTCCAACCTCCAGGTATTGTTGCTATTAAATGCATAATTTTCTATTTTTTTGTAAACCAATTAAAGTTTCCTGCTCCCCAATACAAATGAATGTAACTTGCCATCACATTTTTGTATGAAAATACTTTAGTTGCTATTTCTTTTTCTCTTGCTGTATAAACTTTTGCTGTAGAATTGTATTTATCATGAATCATCGAGGAATAATGAAATTCATGCCCCCAAATCGTTTCGTCTTCAAAAACAACTTTTCTATATCCTAAATGTAATTTCTTTTGCTCCATTGTTGTACTAAAATCAAAAACTCCTGTCATGGTGAAAGAATCTCCTTCTCCATTAATAATTTGATTTCCTAAGTACATCATTCCTCCACATTCTGCCAAAATTTTAATCTCATTTTCAGCAGCATTTTTTATAGCTGTTTTCATTTTAGTATTCGAACTTAATTGTTCTAAGTATAACTCTGGATACCCTCCCGCTAAATAAATAATATCAGCCTTAGGTAGTTTCGTATCGTGAATTGGACTAAAAAACGTTATTTCACCTAACTGTTTTAAATAGGCTAAGTTTTCGACATAAGTAAATGTAAATGCTTCATCTTTAGCAACAGCTATTTTTAAAGTCTTTTTTTCTGAAAGATTAACTTGTTTCTTTGTATCTTCAATCGAAGTTTTTTTAATCGAGGTCGCAACATTTAAAAGTTCTTTTAGATTAGTATGTGTACCAATATGACTTGCTGCGTTTTCTATTAATTCTTCGAATTTATCTTCAATATGTAAACCTAAGTGTCTCGAAGGAATTTTAATATCGTCGCTTGGAGGAATATATCCTAAAGAAGGAATTCCAGCGGTTTCGCAAGCTTCTTTTAAAAATGCATAATGAGATTCTGTTCTCACAAAATTGAACAATACTCCTGCTATTTTAACTTCAGGATCAAACGTTTTCAATCCATATAAAATTGGAGCAATCGTATAGGCCATTGCCTTTGCATTAACTACTAGAACGACTGGAATATTAAGTTTCTTTGCCAATTCAGCCGAGCTTCCTTTGTCTTTAACTGCTCCATCAAACAATCCCATAACGCCTTCAACAATAGAAATGTCAGCTTTATTAGTATATTTTGTGAATACTTCTTGAATATGCGTATCTGACATCATTATACTATCTAAGTTGATGCTTGATCTTCTAGCTGCTCTGGAATGATGAATTGTATCTATATAGTCTGGTCCGCATTTAAAAGTTTGTACTTTATAGTTCTTATTACTAAAGTAACGAGCTAAACCAAGTGTTATCGTTGTTTTTCCTGAGTTGCTCCAAGGAGCTGCTATTAAAAATGCCTTTGCCATAATTATAAAGATGAAAAAGGTACATATCGTAAATTTAAAGCTTTGGCCAATTGTTTTGCTTTGCCTAGTTTCACAAAACTGTTTTCTGTATCTACAATTGTAGTATTTGATAATTTAGACAAATACATTTTGTAATTTTTCACAGCAAAATCAAATGGACTTTCATGACCCGCATTAATTTTTCCGTCAGTTAATACAAATAGTTGTACGGTTTTAGTATTTATTGATTTCAACAACTCAAACACTCTCAAAAAAGCACTTCCTAAGTTTGTTTTACCTCCAGCTTTTAATTGATAACTAGCTTCTTGAATTCGCTTACTATCTGTAGTAAAATATTGTAAAATTTTTGCTGATGAATTTTCTAAAACTACAATAGCGTATTCAATCTTTTTTGAAGGATAAGAAGCTATTGTTTTCTGAATAATGCCTTTAACAAAACCTAATTGTTTATCAACTGCCATAGAAGCACTAGTGTCTAACAAAAAAACAATTTTAGCCGATGCTTTCTCAGAAATCTGTTGATATATCTTGGTAAACTTTCGAGTTACAATATAATTTTTAATTGTCTTAACAATTGCCAAATGATCTGCTTCTTTAGCAATGTATGGACTTTTTACAAGTTCATTATTCGTTGGTAGTGCTTCTACTTTTTTTTTTGACGCCTGCGGAATAGAAAATTGTAATCCATTTTTAATATTCTCTGGAAGTTGAAACGAATTTGATCCTTGTTGAAGCTCTTTATTTTCTTTCTTCTCTTCTTCTTTTAAAGTCCGCTCACTTGAATTCTCTTTATCCTTTGACGGAGTAAAATCATTACTTCTATGCGCTAAAACAAAAGGAGCTATTTTATATAACATTGCCTTTGTAGTTTCACTTTCTCCTAATAAAGCTGCATAAGCTCTAGTAGTTTTTAATAAAAGTATATCTGCTCTTAATCCCTCTACATTGGCTTCAACAGTTAATTTAGCAGCTTCGTTTTGTACTTTTTCTGTTAATACTACGTCTACTAATTTATTTTTTGCTGAAATAATTTCTGCTCTTAATACTGATTCTTCTTCTTTTAATTGTTCATAAAATTCAGTAGAATTCGTGTCAAAATTTAAACGTTGTAATGCTATTTTTTTTCGAAGCTTAATATCTTTTGGTGTTGAAATAGCAACACTTAATCCGAATCTATCTTTTAGCTGTGGACGTAATTCTCCTTCTTCAGGATTCATTGTACCAACTAAGCAAAATCTACTATCTAACCATTCAGAGATCCCTTCTCTTTCTAAATGATATCCACCAGATGCAGCAGCATCTAATAGCACATCCATTAAGTAGTCATTCAACAAGTTGATTTCATCTATATATAAAAATCCTTGATGTGATTTTGCTAATAAACCTTTATCTACAATAGTTTTTTTCTGATTAATAAGTGCTTCTAAATTTACACTTCCTAATACACGGTCTTCAGTTGCGCCAATAGGTAAGTTTACAAACGGAAAATCTTCTCCCATTAATTGACTTAATGCTCTAACCGTGGTTGTTTTACCTGTTCCTTTATCTCCAGTTGCTAAAACTCCTCCAATAGTTGGATCTATTAGATTCAGTAGCAAACATAATTTAAAATCATCTTGACCGACAATTGCTGTAAATGGAAAATTAATTTTGTTTTGCATACTAACCTAATAAAGTTTTATATACCCAAATGCCTCCAATTATTATTGATATAATTCCTATTGATGCATTTAACCATTTAAAAATTGACATGTTTCGTTCTATAAATCTACTCATCGTAAAAATAAGCACATAACTATAGGCAGCCATGGCAAAAATAACACCCAAAGATTCTATAACTAAAATCCAAATCGCCTCAGCAATTGTACTTGCACTAATTACTAACGCAGATGTTAATGCACCTCCAGTACCTGCTAAACCATGTAACATACCGACCCAAAAAGATCTATTGATTGGATTCATTGCTATTTCCTCTCCCGATTTACCATGTAAGTGAATTATATTATTCGGATCGTGTTCATGTTCTTCAATTTTTTTGTGATCCGACATCATGTCTTTTAATTTATGATTTCTTCTGATTGCTGTAATTCCTAACCAAATCATAATTGGTCCGACTGCCAATTCAGCAAAATATGAGATGTCTTCGATAAATGATAATAATACCGATCTAAATAATAATGCTATTCCTCCGAAAAGTAATAAAGTAACAGAATGACCAAAAGCCCATTGTGAAGCTGTAAAAACAGTTTTTAAAGTTACTTTTTTCTTGTTAATTGCGTTTTCCGCAGCTAATACTGAAACGGCAGAAACGTGATCTGGTTCAAAAGAATGTAAAACTCCCGCGATTAATGGACGTGTAAAGTTTAAAAAACTCATACTTTTTTATAGGATATAACTTGGTTGTTGTTGTTTATTAAATACAAATTCAATGTCACATTTGGCGCTATTTTACAACAATGCTCGTAACATTTTTGAAGTAACATTTGATAAAAAGGTTCTTCTGCATCAAAAGTAAAGATTTCTTGCAACCTACCTGCCATATTTAGTGCTAAAACCTTACTAGAAATTTCTTCATTATAACCAGAATCTAAAGCCAGTTTGTAAATAAAGTTTTTATCCCAAGTTGCTTTGTTACTATGTGTGTTTGTATGACCTTTAGCTAATTTAGAAGCCTTGCCTAACATGATTCCCATATTCACAATTTTTATAGCTTTTTCTTTCTGGATTTTCTCAAAAGTTTCTTGAATCCAATTTCCATAATGAATACAAGCTACTTCTGGGAAATCAGGAAAAATGCTTCGAAGTGATTTTTCGCTTCTTGCGCCAGAATTAATTAATAATTGAGTTTTATTATTTGCCAAGGCAACATCTATTCCTTGTTGAATACTCGCTATGTATGACGCCGCAGAAAACGGAGTTACGATGCCAGAAGTCCCTAAAATTGAAATTCCATATAAAATTCCTAAACGACCATTTAACGTTCTTTTTGCTAGTTTTTCTCCATCTTTTACAGAAATTTCTATAGTAACTCCTTTATCGGTAAGGTTATAATCTGATAACATTTTATGACATACTGTAGTCATCATTTTTCTAGGAACAGGATTAATTGCTGGTTCACCAACAGCTATTTCCAATCCAGGTAAAGTTACTAAACCAACACCTTCTCCTCTTTTAAAAATAATTTTCTTAGTTGTATTGAATGAAACTTTGGCTGTAATTTCTGCAAGATGGGTAACATCCGGATCGTCACCAGCATCTTTAACAGTAGTAATTACACTTCTTTCTTTAGAAATAGTAGCATTTTTTAGATAAAAGATTGCTGTTTCTCCCACAGGAAGTAATACTGATACTTTGTCCTGTTTCTCCTGAGAGATTAAACCTAATAAAGCTCCTTTTACACAAGCTGTAGCACAAGCTCCTGTTGTATATCCTTTGCGAAGAGGTTTATCGGGTATTTCTTGTAAATCACTCAATATATGCTATAATCGTTTGATTCAATTCTTCAATAGAATTTATACAAAGATACCTATTTGACACCAAAGGCTTTTTTAAAATAACTATTGGAATATGAGTTTTAAGCGCCGCAGAAATTTTTTGATCTAATTTTCCATTCACTCCACTTTCTTTCGTAAATATTATATCTGGTTTAAGCTCTTTGTACAAATTAATTTCCTCTTCTACATTTTGAGGATATCCAAAAAGCAATTGTGACGAAGGATAATTTGCTTTTTTTGCAATACTTCTGGAAACATCTCTATCCAGAATTCTAAACCAAGATTTATTATTTTCCCAATATGATTTGAGCCTAGTGATTGTCTGAACTCCAGAAAGTGCTAATATTGATTTATACTGTCTTTTATTAAATTCACATAGTGACTCTTCATAAGAATTTGTATAGGTTACAAGTTTATGTTTCACTCTTGCGGTAAATTCTCTTTCGAAACGAATTATTGGAATATCATTTTCAATTGAAGCAACTGTATCATGAAGAATTTCAGCAAATGGATGAGAAGCATTAACAATACATTTGATATTATTAGCAATACAAAACTGCTCTAATTCATGCTTTGTTAATGCTCCATTTATCGGAATTCCTTTACCTTTAAATGAAACTTTCGTTTTGGTCGAATAGTAATAAGGAATACAAGCTTCATCTAAAAATGATGCTACTTGCTTGCCTTCTGTAGTTCCACCAAAAACCAGTATCATATTAAACTATTTTACAAGTTTTGCCTTTTTCCTAAAAATGTGATGCCAATTATCATCGTACAACCAAGACCTATTCTTTCTTGCACCAACAGCTTCTCCAACAACTATTAAAACCGTTCTAGTTAATTTATTATCCTTTATTATTTGAGTCAATTCTGTCAGTTTCCCTGTCCATACCTCTTCATCTTTCCAACTTACTCGGTATAATACGGCTAAAGGAGTTTCAGGTGGATAATGTTCTAGTAGTTCCCCTTGAACTTTCTTTGCTATTCCTGCACTTAGAAAAATACACATTGTAGCACGCAATTTTGCCATATCAGCAATATTTTCATGTTCAGGTGTAGGTGTATTTCCTTCTCCTCTTGTTAAAATTATTGTTTGGGCAACTTCTGGAATGGTAAACTCGGATTTTAAATAAGCGGCAGCTGCCTGAAACGATGAAATTCCTGGCACAATAAAATAGTCATATCCTTTGGCGTCAAAAATGGTCATCTGTTCCTGAATTGCTCCATAAATAGAAGGATCACCTGAATGTAACCTTACTATTTTTTTTCCTTGCTCATAATAACTATCCACAATTTCTATTTGTTCTTCCAGAGTCATCGAAGCAGAATTTCGAACCAAAGCACCTTCTTTTGCCATATGTGTTAATTCCTCTGGAACTAAGCTCCCAGCATATAAAATACAATCTGCTTCCTCCAATAATTGCTGACCCTTCAAAGTTAAAAAGTCAGGATCTCCAGAACCAGCTCCAACAATTGCAATGCTTGGTTTTCTAGCAAAATCAGTAACTAAACTGATTGCATAAGTGAATTTTTTACCAGAATCGGTATTTACTTTTGTTTTCTCTACCAACCATTCACTTTCACTAGCGATTAAGGCTGCAGATGCTTCGGAAACACCATAAACTCCTACTTTTTTCTTAACTACTTCTGATGGATTTGCCACATCGATACTATTAAGTTCGTCTCCATTATAGGTAATTAGTGGAATATCTAATTTGGTAACGATGTTGAGATAAGCTTGTTCTTCTGCTTTAATATCAGCAGAACCAATAGCCATTACACTTTCAATTGCCACTTTCTGCTTTTGCAACTCCTCACGTAACATTTTCTCAAAGAGTTCTGGTTCAATATCCTTAGAACAACCACTTCCTAGTGCAATACATTTTGGATAAAATGCTAATGTCGGTAAATCTAATTCAATTAACTCGTAACCTACATATACTAAAGCTTCATATTTGTCTCTAACGACATTATCTAAACTGTAATAAATGGTAATAAAATCCGGACAGGTTTTTTCTAAAAATTCAGTTCCTTTATCTTTTACTTTTAAAACTAAAGCAATCGGTTTTCTGTTAACAAATGAGGAAATTATAGTATTTAATTCGGTGTTACATTTCTGAGTCCAACCGTATTGTTCTGCTAACATATCTAAATTCCACAAATCTTGTAAATCACTAGATGTCGAAACAACAGGAGTTGCTTGTAATATTCTACTAATTTGAGCCGTTAGTTCATTCGCTTTACCTACATGTCCGCTTAACACAGACTGTGCAAATTTTCCTTGATCATCGATATTAACTACCGCAGGATCTGTTTTTTTATCTTGAATTACATTTGCAATACTTCGCACACAAATACCTAAAGCTCCAATAAAAAGCCAAGCATCGTATTTATGAAATGAAGCTTCTATTAACTCCTTTACAGAATCAATCCGTTTTATATCTTTTGTTTCTTCAACTGCTCTTGTTGTAAAAACTTTACTTCTGTAAAACTCATTTTGTAATGTTATAGCAATATCTGATCCTTTATCTGTAAAACTGATAATTGCTACTTTTAAAACTTGCTCTGCCATACTATTACTTTCCTTCTGTTTTAGTTGCTTTTAATAAGCATATCGGATTATGCAAATCTAAGGTTAAATTTATCTCTTCTACTAATTCCCATCCTAGGATTTTACAACTCTCTTTAAATATTTTATTACTCCTTTCTTTCACTGTATTCATAACAATAATTGCATTAGGAGTAATGACTTGATTCACTTTTTTTAGCAACTCTTCTAATCTACCTCCATGTCCGCCAATAAAAACTGTATCTGGTTGACTATAATTTTCTATATCTTGTTCAAAAAAATCACCTATAACTCCTCGAATTCCTGGGACTCCGAATGTTTTTTGATTCTGATAAAGTATATCTTCACATTCTTCTCTTTTTTCAAAAGCTATAACTTCTATATTAGGATTTTTCAACTTTGCTTCAATAGCAATTGAGCCTGTGCAGAATCCGATATCCCAAAATACTTTTGTTTTTAGTATTTCTAATAAATGTAAAGTCGTTAACCGAACTGGCATTTTCGTAATCATATTGGGTCTACCTGGTAATCCTTTAAAATTTCCATCCTTAATTCCAAAATGCTTTTCTCTTTTCTCTATTCTATGCAATAACACACAATTCAATTTATGATAATCGTTGTTTAGAGCTTCTGATAATTTTAAGGTTTGAACTTTTTCCTGTTCACCTTCTAAATCTTCTCCGATACTTATTTTATAATTTGTAAATCCATATTCAAGTAATCGCTTTGCTATTGCCTTTGGACTTTTAACCACATCTGTTAATACGCCAATCAAACTTTTTTGTTGAATTAATACAGCATCTAGTGCTTTCCAAGTTCTTCCATGTACACTAACCGCTATTAACTCATTACTATTGGTATTTGTTTTATTTGCTAGTAATTGAATCGAACTAAAATAAGGCTGAGTATGGATTACAGCATTTGGATATTTATTCTGAAGTGTGTTTGAAAAACCATAAAATAATGGATTTCCAGAAGCAAATATCACAACATTGGTTTGTAAACTTTCATACTCCTGAAATACAGTTACCATAGGACTTTTAATATATATCCATCGGTAGTTTTCGGGAAGTACATCTTTAACCAATTCAAAATGACGTTTACCTCCACTAAAAACCTTTGTATTTCTAATTAACTCGTTTTGTTCATTGGAAAAAACAGGTTTTGAATTCCCTATACCAATTACATGAAATATCATTAATACTTTTCTTGAATTACAACTTCTTGCTGAAACTTTTTATAGTCCCACTTTTTAATTTCTAATTCGGGTTTATTATAGAACTTATCTGTATAACCGAAACATAAATATCCAATTAATTGATTGTCAACAGGAGCATTTAAAATATCTTTCACTTTTTTAGGGTCTAAAATACTTACCCAACCCATGCCTATATTTAGTGACCTTGCCATTAACCACATATTTTGAATTGCACAAACTACGCTGTATTTCCCCATATTCGGCATACTTGTTTGTCCTAATACCGGTTCTTTTTTAGGCTTGTAAAACACCGCAATATTTAATGGAGATTCAGTAATTCCTTCTAACTTTAATTGAAGATATTTTTGTTGCTTTTCATCTGAAAATTGAGTTATTGCTTTTTCATTTTCTTTTTGAAATGAACTACGTATCGCTTTTTTAGTTTTTTCATCATAAATAATAACAAATTCCCAAGGCTGTGAAAATCCAACTGATGGTGCAGCTAGGGCAGCTTGTAAAATTCTATCTATATCCTCTTCTCCAATAGGATCTTTTTTAAAATGATTTCCTCTAACATCTCTACGATGCAGTAGAATTTCTTCTAGAACCTGTTGTTCTTTTTCATTGAAAAAACGTTGTGTTTCACTTTCCATCTTTAGGATAATTCTAATTTAGAAACTTCATCAAAAGTAAAAGCTGCATTTACAATAGCTGCTGCAAAATTACTTCCACCACGCCGTTCTGTAATTAGCGCAAATGAAGTCTCTTTTTGCATTTTTAAACGTTCTTTAGATTCTATCACATTTATAAATCCTACTGGTGCTCCTACAATTCCTACTGGTTGTATTGTTCCTTCATGAACTTGATCTACAATTTCAATTAAGGCTGTTGGTGCATTTCCAATTACAAATAATGCGTTTGGATATTTCATAGCAGCACGTTTAATCCCAGCCTGAGATCTGGTTAATCCTTCTTCTGCTGCTAGCTTTAGCGTTTCTTCATCATTTAACAAACAAACAACTTCATTGTTATATTTTCCAGTAAAAGCTCTTGTGATTCCTGCTTTTACCATAGTTACATCAGTAACAATTACTCCACCATTCTTCAAATAATCATTCCATTTTTCAATAGCTCCTTTCGAGGTTTCTATATAGTTGATATAATCGAAATCTCCTGAAGTATGGATACAACGAATAGCTGCCCATAAATGATCTTTATCTAGATTTTTTTCAGGTAAATTCTCTAAGATTTCTCTAAAGCTTGCATCCTGAATTTCTTGTCCGGTTTCTGGTTTTCTATTTAAATATCCTCTTGGTGTAATTAAATGATCTCTATACCTAAATGTTTGGCTATTTCCAATCATGACAACACTGAACATATCTACGTCTTCTACATTTAATTCTCCTAGCGTTGTTATTTGAATATTTTCTTCTGTTCTTCCCAATTGCTTACAAATAGCGATAGGTGTTGATGCTTCTCTATACTTTAAATAGATGTTTTTTAAAGCTTGTAATTGCCAATATCTCTTCTTACTTCTTGGGTTATACAATCCTGTAACAAAATCACCTTGAGCTGCCGCTTTTATTCTCTTTTCAATAGTTGTCCATGATGTCATTAAATCAGACAGAGAAATACAACAAAAATCATGTCCTAAAATTGCTCCTAGTTTGCTTCCTGCTGTAATAAATGCTGAAATCCCTGGAATAGTTTCTACTGGAATTTCTAATTGTTGTTCTGCTACTTTCTGATATACAATAGAAGCCATTGCGTAAATACTGGCATCTCCAGAACCAATAACAATTACATTTTCTCCTTTTTGAGCATATTCTATTGCTATTTCTGCTCTTTTTTCTTCTTCACTTAACTCTTTTCCAATACAAACTGCATTAGGTTCTATTAAATGTTGAATGAATTGAAAGTAGTAATGATACCCAATAATTACTGTTGCTTTTGCAATTACTTCTGCAGCCATAGGAATCATATATTGATGATTTCCCGGACCTATTCCAACAACTTTAATCATTTATTCTGTTGTTTTTTATAATTAAAAGGGAGAAATACGGTATTTCTCTCTCTGAAATTTCTTGTAAGTTCGTGGTGATATACTCTTGATCTGTTCCTAAACGTTCACAATAATAAAATTGCCATGTTTGTGTTTTCAATTGATCGTAAAAATGCTTCCAACTTGTTTTTACTTTCATTAATACTAAAGTATCTACACTATTAAAATATGTTGCAATCTCTTCAATGGTTTTTACTCTCGGTACTATCGCGATTTTATCGTTTAAAAGGCTTAATGGAACTTGATGTTTTGCCGCTCCTAGGCTAAAGGAATTAATTCCTGGTATTAACGAAATTGGTACGTTTAATATTTGTAAATGTTGCATTATGTAAGTGAAAGAAGCATATAAACTCAAATCTCCTTCACAAACAATTGCTACTTTCTTTCCTTGATTAGCTAATTTCTGAATTTCAAAAGCTGTAGTTTCATAAATTTTTTTTGATTGTGATCTATCATCGGACATTTCTAAATAGAACCCTCTAAGATCTTTATTCCTTAAATTATGAAACTCTAGTAACGGATAAACGAAACTCTTTTGAACACCATTAAAAGTAGAACCTGGATAAAATATAACATCGCTTTCTTGTAAAATACGTAATGCTTTTATAGTTAACAATTCAGGGTCACCTGGGCCTAAAGCCACTCCATATACCATAGGTTATTTTTTCTTCTTTCGTTTGTAAAGAAATAATTGCCATTTTTCTTCTGCTACACCTTCTTTATCCATTTCAGCTCTAGCCATAGTAAAAAATAAATCCGATAATCTATTCACATATGCCATAATATACTCTTCAACACTTTCTGAATCTTCCTGCATTAAGGTTACTAAAGTGCGTTCTCCTCTACGGATTTGAGTTCTACATACATGACATAAGGCAGAAATTTCGTTTCCTCCTGGTAAAATAAAATAGTCTGAAGGTGAACTAATACTTCCTTCTAGAGCATCTAACCATTCCTCGCAGAATTCTGCACCATCAATAGGTTTCGGATTTGGATTTTCTTTTTTAGAATCTGATGGACGTGCTAAATGTGACATCATATCCATCATATCTTTTTGAATACGATGTAAATTATTTTGCCATTCATGTTCTGGGCCTAACTTTGCTCTTAATAAACCGATTGTTGAGTTTACCTCATCTAAAGTTCCAATGCATTCAATTCTCGCAGAATTTTTATAAGTACGTTTTCCTCCAAAAACTCCAGTCTTTCCTAAATCTCCTTTTCTTGTATATATCTTCATTTATTAAGCTATAACAGTTAATTTACTTTCAATTGCTTTCTCTAAATCGCTTTCAACTAATTGTTCTCCAATAATAACTAAACGAGTTCCCCTATTTTCTCCTTCTTTCCATTTTCTATCGAAATAATTTTCAAATCTACTTGCAACACCTTGGACAATCATACGCATAGGTTTGTATGGCACGTCAATAAAACCTTTAATTCTATAAATTTCAAATTCCGCAACAAGCTCTTCTAAAGCTCTTATTAATTGCTTTGGTGTATGTGGTACTTTAACCGATAATACTAATGAGTTAATTGTATCATCATGATCGTGATCATGGTGGTGATGGTCATGATCGTGTTCGTGATGATGATGATGTCCATGTTGATCATGGTCGTGATGGTGATGATTTGCTTCGTGGTGTGAATGTTTTTCTTCAATGAAATCTTCAGATTTCGCATCTAAGCCTAATATAACATCAACAGGAATATTTCCTTTTACACCAGAAATAATCTTAATTTGATTTCCAATTTTATTCTGAATAATATCTCTTACTTCATTGAATTTTTCTTCATCTATTAAATCTGACTTTGTCATGATTACTAAATCCGCACATGACAATTGATCTTCAAATAATTCTTCAATTGAAGACTCATGATCTAAACTATCATCTGCTAAACGTTGCTCTTGAACTTTCGCTCTATCACAAATTTCTCCAGTAGCTTGCCCCACGCTATCCACAACAGTAACAACTGCATCTACTGTAATTTGCGGTTTTAAATCTGGCCAATTAAATGCTCTAACTAATGGCTTAGGTAAAGCTAAACCAGATGTTTCTATAATGATATGATCAATTTGATCTTTGCGCTCCATTAACTGAAGCATTGTTGGTAAAAATTCTTCTTGTACAGTGCAGCAGAGACACCCATTACTTAATTCTAAAATATTCTCTTCTTCACATCCACAGTCATTTCCTTTTAAAATCTCTCCATCCATTCCTAACTCTCCAAACTCATTCACGATGATTGCTAAACGCCTACCATTGGCATTTTTTGCTATTTGATGAATTAATGTAGTTTTACCAGACCCTAGAAATCCGGTTATAATGGTTACTGGTATTTTGTTTGTAAACATGGTATTTTCAGATTTATTTGAGTCAAAAATACGGGTTTTAAATTTCTTTTAAAACAGTAATTACACAAAGAAATTATATTTAAAATATGTTATTTGAAAAAATAGAAATCTTCCAATCTTCTAAAATATATTACTCAATCATGATAAAATTTCGTAATTAACGATACACCTTCAAAAAGAATTCTAACTAATTAAACATAAAACTACACCTGTTTATGTATAAACATATCAAAAGGTTATATTTTTTGAATTCAAAATAATCTTAAAATTAAATTTACTGTTATCTATTATTTTATATCACAGAGAACCCCAACTATTACCAAACTAGTCTATCAATTTAATTTTCCAATAATTGTCAAAAACACAACTCGTAATCCAGTATTTTATCTATATACTTGTGGTTTTATACATTTTCCTCTTTAAATCATTTAGGAATCTTCAAGTTGTATTGGACACTCAAGATTTTCTAGTTTGTATTAATTCTTTTAAAAACCATATTGCATTTAGATTGTAAATTAATATCTACGCTTAAAATAAAACAATATGTAAGGAATGATATTATTCTTTTATTTGAGCGAGCCACCAAAACAAATAGATTGAATATTTCGTTTCAAATTAACGCATAATCCAAAATTGAAATATTCAGGATGAAAAATTTTGTCATAATTAACTCTTTATTTATTCTGAGTTTATCATTAGTACTTCATTTTTAATTTATTGATACAAAAATTAAATGAAAATTAATTTCTAAAAAATAACCTTACTGTTAATATTTATCTAAATGAAGACACAAATAGTAAATAAATGTACTTATTATGAAATCAAAATTCCACATATTCTTTTTTATCGCTTTCGTAACATCAATTCAAATCGCTGATGCACAATTTTTTAAACGATTAAAGAATAGAGTTAATCAAAAGGCAAAAAGTATTGAAAATAAAGTTATCAATAAACTCGATAAAAAAATTGACACAAAAATTGATAAAACAATAGATCAAACTGTAGAAACTAAAGAAAATAAAAAAAGAAAAACAGCTCCAAAAGAGGAAGCGACAAGTTTAAAAGAAAAAGATTTTGGTGATGTAACTATTAATCACTCCAAAACTTATGGAAATATAACTTTAACAGAAGTTAGACAGATAAAAGTAGATAAAACCAATACAGGTTACAACATTTATGGAAATTGGTGGTCACATAAAGCAGATGTTTATGATGGCTTTTTTCTCACTCTAGTTACAAATAAGGACTTGAAAAACAATGTAAAGACGAAAGCTACTTTTAAAATTCCAGAGGAAGCATCACTCAAAGTTGGGTATGACCCAACACTTCCTTACAATAAAGAATCAGAAGATGGTTTTAGTCGTGCTATCACAGAAAATTATCAAAAATACAATATCACCAAAGGAGAAGTTCATATTGATGAAATTTCTGATAACAACATTAAAATTAGTTTTTCTGGAAGGACCTCTCTTACAAAACTTAACAAAAATTCAACTAATGAAATCTATAATAAGATACCATATGACGCTACTGTAAGTGGAAATATCGATGGTAAAACTCCTCTATTTCAAAATCAAGAAACCATTGTTAAAAATAATACTAAAAATGATAAGCCGTCATCTAGGGAATTAGACAATTTAGACACTAATAATACTCACACTACAACACCTGGAATTTATCAATTTAGTCACGAAACAATTACAAAAATTACAGTTCCAAAAGAAGACAAAAATTATGAAATATCCTATCTATTAAATCCCAACGCAAAATATATCGCAATACGAGCGGACCTAGGAGCATATTCAAGCGGAGGAATGGAAGGAGAATCTATTATTGTTATGGATAATGAAAATGTACAAATATTTGTAGAAAGTAATGGTATGAAAATGCGTTTGTCCAATGGAATGATGGGGCAAGAAAAAATGAGTGACTTAACCAATCAAATGAACAAGTATAATTACAAAAAATTAAAAAAAACAGGGAATTCTAAGACTATTCTTGGTACAATTTGTTATGAGTATGCAATGGCTGATAGTACCACAAAAATTAACTTTTGGGCCGCTCCAAGTATCAAATTACCAAACTGGTTTGTTCAAGAAAAAGGAGTTATAGATGGATATATAATGGAGTATACAATCCAGTCGAAAGAAGGAAATATGACGAGTACAACAGTCGCAATTAAAGATCATATTAACAAAGTAATTGACTCAAAGGAATACAAAAAAATGTTTTAATGAAAAAAAGAAAACTAATAAATAAAGCCTTACCTAAACTAGTAAGGCTTATTGTGATCGACATAGTTTTTATACATTTAACCTTCGTTGAATTCCGCTTCTAATCAATTGTTTCGGGTATCACTAAAATCATCATAAATGATAATATTAATTTCTAATTGACTTCTGTTCTAAAAATAGAACAGAAAAATCCCATCTAAACCACTACTATATCAGAATCTATTTGTAAAAACTCCGATATTCAGCACAATGTCGGCATATTCTTTTGTGCCTTTAAGTACGAAGTTAAGAAAAAGAAAAGTAGAACAATAAACGTTGAGGATGTTTGTAAATAGGTTAGAACTAGCAATAAATAGTATGCTATATTGAAGATCGTTATTTTTGGCATTCTATTTACACTTTCATTAGTCATTTCATTCAATTTCAATTTGTCTTTTTATCTATTCTTAGATATTAGGTTAATGATACTATCTGAAAACCAACTATTTTTAAATTTATTCAAGCATATTTTTTTCCATATTTAGCTGAATTTTGGTATTTTTGTCAACCCAAAAATTTATTGTAATATTTGTGGGTTTTAAAATAATTTAAATTGTAAATCAGACTCTATGAAACGTCTACTTTTATTATTACTAGTGTTGCCTTCGTTTGTGACAGCTCAAGAAAAAATTGGTAACAAAATATATAAATACGGGGATCTCTATCACTCAATAGAGGGAGCTACCTTAATTTCATTTGATGAAGCAAAGGCAAAATTGATGAGTAAAACTCTCGAATACTTTACGGATGCTGGAGCTAAGATAAAATCTTACAATTCTCTTTTCTTTCCAGGTTCTGAAGTATCTGAGGATGCTTTTGCAAAAACCCTCGACAAGAATAATATTAAAACCTTAATCTCAGTTGATGTTATAGATTCTTCAGAGGCTACGATGAGCAGAACCACCTCCTCTGCATATTCTTCGGTAAACAATAAAAGAGAAAGATCAAGCTCTGCAACTAACAATGGATGGGCGGGAAAATACAAAGCAAATTCTAATTCTTCATCTGGTTCTGTAAGTACAACACAAAACGTTAATTTCATTACCGAAATGAGTTTACGTTTAACAATTTATTCTAAAAAAGATGGCTTTAGTGCCCCTGTTGCTGTGGTTGAAGGAAGAGCTACAAATGGAAGCCCAGATACGAAGCCTGACCAACTTGCAAGGAGAATTGTAAGAAGAATGGTCAAAGCCTTAGTGAAGCAAAGAGCTTTTTAGTATTTGAGTTAAAGCTTGCTTTTTTATCATTAAATAAGCTTGTTGGTATTCAATATAAAAAAAACGTTCCTAGCGAAACCTTAAATGGTCTAGACGTACTATAATCTTTGTAAGATCGAATTTTTTGATGGACCAGATTATAGAAGCCTTTTGACAATTAGATCATCTAACAAATAAAATTAGCGAATGGGTTTACTGAAGTGTAAACCAATTCGCTTTTTCTATCTATAAGAACTTGTTAATGTATAAATTGTCGTTAATGATTTCATACAGATCCTATCTTGACAATTCTTCGAGAATGATTATCATACGAGTCACTTTATGACTTCAAAATCACAATCTTTCTATAACCTTTTTGTTTATTTTAATGTTACACGCTTTCCATGTAGTATGCTATCAAAGACCTAGTCGAGATATAATTGGTATTTTAAAATTCAGTAAATACGTTCAGTAATTGCATTTTCGTAACAATGATTCTCTTCTGTAATACTGTTTCCGATCTTGTTTTGCTTATAAATTTTCTTTAAATCTTTTGTAGTCATGTTTTAATGAAGGTTTGCCTCTAGTTTTTCCAATAATCCAGGGTTAGATGGTCTTATCTCTTCAGGATTAATAACTTTACCTTCTTTGTCTAAAAATATAAATCTTGGTAGAGCACCAATATCGTAAAATTTAACAAAATCTGAATTTGCACCCGAATAAAGTTGGGTACCTTCAATTGAATTTTCATCGATATATTTTTTCCATTTTTCAAACTTTTCATCGGTACTTACCGAAATTATTTTTATTTCATTGCTCTTGGAGAAATATTGTTCTAACTTTCTTAAAAAAGGATACTCTACTTTACAAGGTTTACACCATGTTGCCCAAACATCGATATAAACATATTTCCCTTTAAAGTCTTTTAATGATTTAACGTTGTTCTTTAAATCTTTGAATTTAAAATCGTTACCAATTTTACCAATTAGTGAGGCTTTGTATAAGTATTTGATGTTTTTTTGCTTAAGAATTTCGGAAAAGTCATTGAATTTTTGGTCAACATAAGAGCTAAGGCTATCGACTATTTTTAAAGCTTTTCCCTTTTCATTAATTAAATTACTTTTTTCTTTAATCATATTCTCTAGCTTATCCTCCTCTATTCCATTGCGAACTATTTGAGTCAATTCGTTCTGGTAATTCTTGGAAAAGGCTAAGAAGTTGTTAGGTGTCTCAAAACTCCCAGAATAGTTTACAGATTCAAAAAGTTGATTCTCATCTATTGAAAGTATTATGTTACTATTAGAGGAAATAAAGAGCTCTCCTAAACTACCTTGTTTTCCATCAATAAATGAATAAATTTCATATCGTTTAGTTTCAGAAATATTTAAAGTATCCGTAACACTATTTGATTGTTTGAACCTAATTGTAGACTTTATTTCCCAAGAGTTTTCTTTGTCATATATAATCAGACTGTCTAATTGTTTATGATTTTTAATACTAACTTGTAAAACAGAAAAGGTATTTTCTTTTTTATCTTCACAACTTAAAATCAGATTAGAAAGCAGAATTATTATTACAGATAGTTTTAAGAATTTATATGTCATGATTTGTGGCTTATTAATGTATTTAAATTGCGATTAGTCCTGCAATTGATTTTTTCATTTGTTACACAATTTAAAATTAGTTATAATTTTTTGTTTTATCAATTATATAGAAATAGTTTATAGGCTAATGGTTTTCCGGTAAAGGATAGTATTTTGATATTATATATAACTGCATCAATTTTAGAGTAATCAACTGTCATAAGAAACTATCTAGACATATTTCCTTTCCATAAGTAATAGGTGATAAAATTTTTGTTTTGTATACCTAAAACTTAGGTCTATATTTTCAATTTCTATTTGTGATTACTCAAATTTAGTAAGAAAAAACACATCATCTTTGCAACCCTTATTTTGAGATACAATTAACAGTTGGAACTATTTTTATTATTTTATAATTGGATGTTCAATAAAACTTAAAATGTTATTTGTTTATGCGAAACAGCGCTACTTAAAATAGTGAACTTTTAAATCAACTTTAAGTTAAAACAGTAAGTAAATTTCAGTCATTTAAATTCAAATTAACTAGAGGAAGTTGATTATCTCCAAAGACTAATATCCTTTTACTTGGAATATATTATGTTTTAATTTGATCTGTTATTCCATTAATTGTCCTTAATTGTTGGTTTTAACACTTTAAATCCTAGCATCATTACAAAACCTTGAACTAACAATCCTATTATAAGTCCTATGATATGAGAATTTAATGAGATTAGATTTTGAGAGACAAAATAATATATAGTATAAATTCCTACTGGAATATTTAGAAATAGACTAATAAAAAATCCAGGATTATATTTATGTTTTAAAAACATCCCAACATGAGACATAGCATTTATTATTGAAAAATATGCTGTCCAAATTCCTATAGACAAATCAATATAACCCGATAAAATTGCAGAAACAGGATATCCAACAAATATTATTGGAATATTAATCCAAAAAGAAAATTTTTTATCAGCGGGAAAATCACTTTCTGCAGAGCCTAATAATTCTTTATTTAAAAATTCTAGAAATCCTCCTGGCAATACATATTCTTCAAACTGATGTACGAGATAGATTACGAATTGCAGCCAAATCAGAAACAAGGAGAAATTTGTTTGAAATAAAAAAAGAAATAAGAATATTAAAACATAAATCGCTAAAAATATTGTTGATTTAAACCAATTTTCGTAGAGCCATTTCATATAATATTATTTAATTGTGTTCCTCTGAATTTATATTTTTTATGAAATGAATTTAAGAATTTCATTTATAAATTCATAAACATTAATATTTGGTGTTGCTTGCCTTATAGGATAAATCCTGAGGCTTTTAATGAGTAACCAACATAAGTTTTATATAATCCATAATATTGAAAATAAGTATTTCTATTGTATTTTCCATTATAAATTCCTAAACCATACTTATTGTCTTGCTTAGTAGCTAATTTCAAACTAATTATCAATTTCAATGATTGTTCACTAATTAGTTTTAAAGTGTACTACGATTTAGTAAAGCTTGGTCAATATCTATTAGTCGAAACAACTCCACCTTCAAACCAATCGTAAAAGTTATTTATGATACAATTCATCAATCGATTTTGGTGCAAATTCTCTTTTTGTGTTTTGATATAGAATCTCAAAAAATTTTGTCTCTTATCTGAAAAGATATCTACTAAACCAGATAGTAGGTAAAAAGAAAACAAATAAACCGAGCAAAGAATAAAACAGTTGATTGTTTGTTTTTCTAACTGTTTGAGGAAAATGTTTTTACTATACTATATATATTGAATTGTTCTGTTCTGTTGCATTTTTTATTTAAAAATGAATCACTTGATATTTCGCATGGATATAGATTTTGTATTGTTGATAAATTTAGAAATCTGTATTATTTTAAAACAAACCAATATCAGAACGCAAAACTATATTTGTATAAATGCCTTTCTATTTATAACATATCCCTGTGAAAATTATGTCTTCACCTCTGTTTACAGCTTTTTCAATTCGATCTATCCAATAATAGTTATGATGATTATTAGCATTGTAGGTTAAGCACTTACTTAACCAAATATCTAATAAATAACAGCCAAAAACTTCGTGAGTTAAAGCGTCATTCTGAAAAACATCTTGTATATTCGGATATCCGAATTCACCAAGGAGATCTTCAACTTTACCAGTTAATTTCTGATCTTCTTCAAGTTCATATCGCATTTTGTTATATTCTTCTAATGAAAGGTATATTAACTTCTCTTTAGAAATCTGAAAACTAAAATTCATTTTTTTCATAGTACTACGAGATGAACTTAAACTCATTTCAGGTAAAATAAAAAAAGATGAATCAATCGTAAAATTTTGAATGGTAAATTTCATGTGATAATTTTGAACTCTTAAATTTTAATATTTTACTTTTTTCGATACAAAGTTGTATTTTTTATTGGGTTGCAACGAAGATTATGTACATCTATTAAATAGTGTAAAATTTAACCATTTCTTACCATACTTGATTTTACACCTTTTGAGTATTACTACTTTTTTCTTCTCAATATGATACTATTAATGAATCGTAAGTCGCAGATCTTTTCCTAATCGCTGTTTAAATTTTCCAACAATATTAGCTTTACTATTGGTTCTAGTCTCACCATAATACACAAATTTAACCTTTCCAATAGATTTAAGTTTGCCTTTGTAACCTCTATCATAATCTGTCTCGTAGTAATTTATTTTTAATTTACCAATGGAAGTAAGTTTCCCAACTATTCTTGCTTTTTCACCCCAATTTGACCAACCTTCGTATTGAAACTGTCTTCCTCCCAATGATTTAATTTTTCCTCTATACCTGCCTCTTTCGGTATACCCAGCAGAGGTCCAATAGGTGATAGAGACATTTCCAATTTTGGTAAGCTTACCAACTACTCCGGAGTTTTTATTCCAGCTATTATCAGGTGCATATGTAAATGTTAAATTATTGATGGATTTAATTTGTCCGGACAACCCTGAACTTGTATTACTCGTATAATATTCTACAGAAGATACAGAATTCATAAATATTGTTGTCTCCCCCACTTGATATTTATTCTTAGGGATGCTACTATAATCTCGATTTTGTAAAAAATCTTTAGCTCTTGAACTTGACTTAAACTGATAGATTTCATCAATACTTTCGGATATTTTTATAACCCTATTTCCATCGAGTATATAAACACTTTCGATAAAACCTTCATTGGTATTAACATCGAAACTAAACTCCTGACACATTAATAATGATGGAATGATTAGAATAAGTACATTTAGAATTCTCATAGTTATTGTCTTTTTTAATATAAACACTAGGTTAAAAGAGATTTATTTCTTCGAAACTATCAACTAATAATCATAGTTTTTAGTTACTAATTTTTAATTGTTGATTCAGAATAGCTTCCCACGAGTTTTTTATCAACATTGAATATTTATTAATAATTTCATCCTTCTGATGCTCAGATAAATCTTGCCCAGCATTATACTTTGTAATTAACTTTTGATAGTTTTTAAGCATTAAATCAATAGCATCAAAATCCTTTTTATCAATAAATGGCATTAGTTTATATAATTCAATGCGACAATAATATAGTTCATTGTTTCTTATCGTATTATTATAATAGAGATCGAATATCAATGTTTTGCCTAATCTATCAACGAAGCCTTTATAACTCGGATAAATTATATTTGAGTTGAGTTCTATTGTTTTAATCTCAGATTTTGTTTCGGCAAATTGAAGTTCATAAGTACTCTTTTTTAAGACCATAAATAGAAATAAGGCAAAAATTAACATCAAAAAAATTGATGGAATAAATGAAGGTTTGAGTTTTCTTCTCCGTTCTTTCTCCACAAAATATTCAGAAATATGATTTATTCCCCATTTGATTATTGAATCGTTAATACTATTACTACCACTTGAATTTACAAATTGATTACCATAAACATCATTGGTTGATATTTTATCAAACTCATGAGGACTGCTTCCATTATTTAGCATTTTTCTTTTCCACTCTTCAAGAGTTATTGTAGTTACTTGATACGTAAATAATTCTGGGAAAAGTTGTACTAAATCTTGTAAAACTTCAATATTTATTGTTTCACTTTTATCGATTATGCTTTGAAATGTTACTAAAGTTGATTTTTCATTACAACTAATCACCCATAATAAAGTTGTTAATCTTATATTCTGAATGGTTGTATTGTTCATTGATTAAGATAGGATAAATACTAAAGATTTATTGAAAATGTTGTTCTGTATAATAAATAAAACTAACATCATAAAATTGATTTTCTCATGAGCCAAAATCATGCCATAATTGAAAATAAACTCCCTAACTCAAACATATTGATAAAAGGTATTGGATAACAATTAGTTAATTATTAGTCTGTATTAAGGTTCAATTATGGTACAAACTGTTCTCTCATTTCCATTACAATTCCGTTTCTAATTTTCAAAATCATTATTGGCTTGGTTGAAAGATACTTTTGGAGTTCATTAATATTTACTATTTTGAAAACTCCATTACTTTTAAAATAATCCCAAATTTCAATTTTCACATTATCATCTAATTCAAGTGTTCTAAGTTTTGGATTCACATTAGACACGTAATAGTCGTTATTTACAAAATATAAAGTATCTCCTTTTTCACTAATATCATAGTCAGCATCACCATTTTCTTTAGCTTTTTCAATTGCCTTATCACCAATTAAAAAGTCAACATAATCTGCTACAACATATTTCTTTCCGTTTTCTATTACTATTTTATTTATCAAGCAATGTTTGGTAGCTAAAACTATATTTTCGGAATTTCCATCAGTTTTAGGTTGATTAATATTTGTGTTTGGAGAAGTCTGAATTCCTTTTTTCTCAGGTACATAAATGAGTGTATTTCCTCTAGGAGTATATATTAAACTCATAAAATCATCACTATATCCAAGTATTTTATATTCTAATGTGTCAGAATCATTTGATAGTATTAGAAACTCTGAATATTTGTACTCATTTCCTAACTCTTTTCTATCTTCTTTTCGTATAGTATAATCATACATATCAGAAGATTCGGTTTTCACTCCTTTATAAAACATTATCCATTTACCATTTTTAATTTCAATCCCAGAAAGAGAGTCTGCTGTACTTAACCAACGTCCGTTTTTAAATTTCGTTAATTTCACAGTTGGCTTTTCCTCTCGTTCAATTTCATTTTTATGAATATCATCTTGAACTCCTTTTCCAAACTCAAGCATTTCAATTCCCAAATAAGTAATTATGATTATTACAATTCCAATTATTACTATTAATATTCTTTTTTTCATATCTATTGTTTAATTTTTTTTGCTTGTAAAGCCACGTTTATATCTATTTTAAGTTTTGTAAACAGTTTGGTTACTTTTTCTGATTTATAAATTCTACCAACTTTTGTTTAATCAGCCTTGACTCTTCGTAGCTAATTATGAATTTATTTAAAGGAAATGAAAATTGATGATTTTGGTCAGTCACCTCAAGAATGGATTTAATCCCATTATAATGGATCGATTTAATTCTGATAAAATTACGTTCAGCATAAACTTTATTTTGTACTATCAGAGTTATTCTTTTTTCAATTAAAAGTAGAATGTCTAATTTTCTTCTTGTCAAAAAAAACATAGCGGAAAAAATAGAAATCCAATTACTTAAAATCACTTCCAAGAAAGATTGTTCTGACTCCTTTTCCAATAGTATAATTCCAGATTCTGTCTTCAGAATATTGTTGATTTCTTTTTTGGTCATTTTTGAATATCCGTAATTTTCCAATATTTTATGCTGTCTTATTTTCGATTTGTTTGTTATAAAATTAATTAAAAGAATTGACCTTTTGGTTTTTCAAAATTTAATCTAAACGAATAACCTTTATCCTTATAAACTATAACATTTCTTAATTTAATATTTTATGAAATTAAATAACTATATAAATTTATTTTCTGTTTTTTTCAGTACTCAAAACTGGTATACCACTTTCTATTGATTAACTTGATTACGTTTTCACCCATTAAAATAGCTGTCTGTTAAATATTTCGAATGAATTCGGAGGTAATCGAATTCGCCATAATTGGTGTTAAGCGTTGTTAGTATATCTCTATTTTTCTCCAATCCACCATTTTCTATTTTCGATTTCTTTAGCATTTTCACCTTTATCTCCATTACTAAAGTGAGCGTTTTTATAATTCTCCCAACCAAATTGATTATAATCAGGATTAGGTCCAAATTCTGCAACTCCAATGTCTAATTTTCCACTATCTGGAATTCTATAATCTCCCCAGTTGCACTTTTTAGATTTTCCGTTTTTATAGCTAATCCAAGTTCCTTGAAACATATTATTATAAAATCCGTCCGCACTAAACATTAAAGCATTGTATTGAATTAATCCATTCTTGTCTATATAAAAATTTGTTTCAAAAACTCCATTAAACACTCCACTACCTTTTTGATTAATGTTTTCAAAGAATTTATACTTTCCTTTGATTATTCCTTGATTCACCTCAGGAAATTCTAAGTCGGAAAAAATTTTCACATTTTCAATAATGATGTTTCCTTGAAATTCACAAATATTATTTTTCACTTTAGTTTTACCATAAACGAAGTACTTTGACGGAATATCCTGATTTTTAATTACAGAAATAATTTGTATTTGAAATCTTTGATAATTATTTCCAATATAACCTATAGGTTTTGCTCTTTTAATAATTTCTTCACTGACTCCATAATTAAATTCAGTTAATGTAAGAAGATTAGAAATATCCTTTTTTAATATTTCTTTTGTGTAATTTAAAGTGTCTTTCTGACCAAACATTTGAAGAGAACAGAGTATTATAATTCCGATTAATATTTTTTTCATAGATTCTAGTTCTTATTGAAGTCAAGGTATTCGTGTTTAATTTTTTTACGGAAAAATAATACACCTCTTTTTCCATTGTTGAGGGAAGATAATTAATCAAATTGAATTTATACTTCGGAAATTCAGCCGCAATTAATTACAGGTTTTGTAGGACATAGTTTTATTTCTTTTCTGTTTTTTTATACAGCCACTCCATTAAAAAACAAAAACTAGTAAGAACAATTGCAATTATTACACCTACAGTATTTGAAGTATATTGTTGAATAATTAATACTACTGTAGCAATTATACATAAAATAAAACCTATTAAAGATATTGTTTTATTGCTATTGATTTCTTTGGATAATCGATATCCAACTAGGTTAACCATGCCAAAAATGATTAAGAAACCAACACTTCCCGCTGTTGATATACTTTGTAAGTTAAGTATATTAACTAGAATTAAAGTTGCTGCTGCTGTGACCATTAAACCAATTGGCTGATTCCAAATTTTTGCTAAAAAATGATGTGGTAATTCATCATCTTCTGCAATCTCATAATTTACTTTACTGCCGCCATAAAGAGATGCATTAATTGCAGAAAAAGTTGAAATTAAAGCTGCAACGGTAATAATGGAAAATCCAACTTTTCCTAACATTGGTTCTGCGGCTTCTGCAAGAACATAATCTTCTGCTGCAGCTATTTTTGCGAACGGAAGTGACCCCACTGTTACTAGTGCTATAATAATATATAAGATTATTACAAAAATTACAGAATAGTAATAAGCTCGTGGAATATTCTTTTTAGGATTTTCGATATCGGGTGCTGCATTTGCGATAAGTTCAAAACCTTCATAAGCCACAAAAATAACCATACCACCAGCAAATAAATTTATTGGTTTTTCCCAATTTGTGATTGATAATTGAGCAATATTTGGATTCCCAATTAAACCATAAACACCAATGAAAATAAATGAGACTAAAATTACTAATTTAATAATTACAGCTAACGATTCTATTTTTCCAACGACAGTGATACTATAATAATTAATTGCTGTAGCTAACACAACAATAGAACTTGCATAAATATGTGAATCAATTGTTTTGTCTTGAGTTAGCTCAAATAAGTTTGGTGCATAAGACCCGAATGCAGAGGCGTACAATGATAGCATTATGATATAACTTATCCATAACAAATTATTAATTCCGCCACTAAATATTGTTTTACCAAAACCTTGGTTGATGAATTTAACAGTTCCACCTCTGTCAGGATATTTTAATGAAAGATTGACGTAACTGTAAGAAGTTATCAATGCTAAAATACCAGCAAATAAGAAGGCTAATGGCGTTCCTCCTTTCGCAAGAGATACAGCAAGACCTAGTACTGCGAAAATTCCACCACCAACCATTCCACCAATACCAATAGATATTGCTTCTTTTAAACCTATTTTTTTATCCATTTACAGTACCTTGGTAATGCTCAACTATTCTATTAATAAGTAGTAAGTCTTTTTGATTCAATCAAACACTAACCTTAGTGAGCTATTTTTATGTTTATTATTATCTTTAATAAAGATACAAATTGCAAGCGGAAAACAAATCAAAAGTTATGTTTATGAAATTTATCTCGTGCTACTTATAACAATTGTTATCAGGTGTTCTTATTCAGTTGTGCCACCTTTTGTTCTGATTAATTCATCTTTCATTCCTACATTTTTAAATCCAAACTTGTTTATAATTTTCTCATTCAAATTCCATTGCTATTTGTATATTCTATTTGTACTTTCAGGATTTTTCATGTTCTGATGAAATCTTGATTATCAATTTTATATTTTCAAAAAAGAATTCGAAATTCCATATCATTTCCGAAAAACTATTTTTTGTATTGTAATTTTCTGTTTGTTTTACATATATGAATTTCCGTAAAGTTTAAAATAAACTTCTTGACAAAAGATATCTTATTCGTAATACTCTATTTGGATTATTTTGTGTCAATTTTCCAATTCTCAAATACTACATTTTATAAAGAAAAGGTTTACAATCAGAATAATTTATCATCAGTTCTAAATTGACTTTTTCTTAAAAATAAACCACTTGATATAAGTCACTTCGCATAACTATAAAATTACTTACTAGGAGGCAAGGTTATTATAATAAAAAGGAGTTTTATAATTGTAGATGACATTTCCTGTAAGTTGCGTTTTAATGCAATTAGGTGTTGCACTAGCTATTTACATTCTTCCATTTTACTTTTACAGCAGAAATTTTGTCTAACTCTAATCTATTTGCCGTCAATTTTCGAAATCCATTTTTTAGATAAAAATTCAATGGTGAAATATATAATTCACCATTTTTCTTTTTGTTTTTATTATGATCAATTACCCAACCATTTAATTCATTTTCTTTCTGTTTTGCGAGTTCAAGAATTTTAGTTCCAAATCCTTTTCCGTGAAGCTTTGAGTCTAAAATAATTGCAAACCATTTTTCGTTATCTCGCTTAAAGTCAAAATACCAACCCTTAACTTTCCGTTCTTGATTAATTAAAAGTAGATGACTTTGTTCATTCAGTTCATTGAGGTATGCATCAAATTCTTTAATTGAATTAAAAGATAGCTTATCAGGATATTCGTTGTTCCATAAATCAAAAACCTCAAGCTTTTCAGGTTCCAATAGTGCTGTACGTTGGATGAATTCCATTTTAGAGATTATTTTAATTCCTATATTTTGGCTAAGATGCGTTTTAAAGCAGTTTAGATGGTGTTGTGCCTTCGTTATTTTCTATTTCATTCTCCAAATCTGTAACTAAACTATGATATTCTGATTTTAAACTCTTACCTTTTGCTATAACATTACCCATCTTGTTAAGAAGCAATATGTACATATTCTTAACTTCTTGTAGACTTCCATTTCGTTGAATTTGATTATTGAGAGTTTGATCAAACTCATCAATATTAATTTTTATTGACTTTTGCATGCTTTTTAAAATCCTTAATTCATCTTTTTTCAACTGTTCATTTTGATTCCAATTATTTACTTGGAGTGCAATTAAAATCCCAATAACGACAAGTATAATTTCACCGACTGCATATTTCAAATATTTTATAGTTTTTCCTTCCGAAAGCAAGTTTTGTCTAATATTTCTAAAAGGTTTTATCATTTTTTAGCATTTTGTAGTAATGAAGCACAAAATTGCTGTGTAAGATTAGTTGTGTTATTTAAGCCTTAAATTAGCAAATAAATCACAAATAAAAAGCCTGCGAATACTTTCCTAAGTAATCTAAAACTAGCAAATAGGTTTATATGGTGTTGCCAGTATTGTTTTTTATAAAATATGTTTTATCTAAATCATTGGCAATTTCGATTGCTTCTTTAACAACTTCTTTTGGATAATCATTAATTTCCAGTATTCTAATGGCATTTCTATTTTTTAATTTTCCTGTTTTCAGTTTATAATCAAAACCTACATTATTGTCATTTACTGTTTCGCTAAAATGGTATAGTTCAAATTCATCTGAAAGCATATCCGTTAGTTCTATGTCGTGAGTTGAAACCAATATTTTACTCTTTTCTTTTGTTAGAGCAGATAATACTGATTTTCCAGCGGAAATTCGTTCTACTGTATTGGTTCCTTTAAATAATTCATCTAAAAGGAATAAATTTTTATTTCCACTTAAACTCTCTTTAAGCATCTCCTTAATGGTTAAGACTTCTTCAAAATAGTAACTTTTATCGTTCATTAAGTCATCACTTATTCTTATAGCCGAAAACACCTTTAACAATGGAAAAGTCATTGATTTTGCAAAACAAGTATTAATTGTAAATCCTGTTATTACATTCAGTCCAATTGCGCGAATAAAAGATGTTTTTCCAGACATATTTGAGCCTGTTAGAAGTATGGATTTTTCACCAATATTTATATTGTTCGTTGTGCATTTAAAAATTAAAGGATGACTTATATCTTTAGCAATTATATTATCTCCATTTGTAATAATTGGTAAGCAGAATACTTCAAGTCCGCTTCTTAAAGATGCTATGGAAATTAGCATATCAATATGCCCAACAAACCTGAAAACGCTTTCTATTTCTTCTCTTTTCGAATTCAGCCTTTTTAAAATACCAAACAATAATAAAGGCTCAAGCAAAAACATTGTTTTAAAAATTTCAAATATAAACCAAGCTATGATTTCAAATTCTCCTTGAAGTTTGGCTTCTAGTGAGAAAAAAGACATCCTATTCTTAACTTCATTTATTAGCTTTATTGACTTTGTTAAGTCAGGATCCAATTTTTTAAATAATGGGTTGGTAAATAAATGTGATGCAACATTATTAAGTTTTAGAAGCTGAGGAATTGAACCTACATATTGAAATAAGTTATTTTTATTCCAATAATGAAGTACAAAATTCACGCAAAATACACCTAATAGAACTATGAAAAATATAGGGTTTAAAAAGCTCAAAATGAGTGATGCTAAACTAGCAAATGACAATAGTTTTAGTACTATAAACCAATTTGGTGGATTTAGATGTTCTTCTTGAAATAAAGAGCATATATAATATGCATCTTGATGTTTTAGCTTTTCAAGCTTTTTTTGAATTGAAATTCGTAATTCAGGATTTTCTGATAATTCAGTTATTATTTCTTCGTTCAACTTGGTTTGCTTTTCATTTACTTTTATTGTCCGAAGATTATTATAAAAGTATTGTTGACCAACTTTTGAATTAGTTCTGTCAAGAAACATAAATAAGTCATCAAAATCCAAGTCATTACATGTCTTGTCTGATAATACTTGATGTACTTTTGAATTGTCTTTTTTTCTGAAGTATTTTTCAATACTCTCAAAATCAAAACTACTATCTTTCAACCTTCCAAAAGATTCTTTTAACCTTTGATTTATCTCTTTATTTCTATTTAATTTTAGATTAGAAAAAGTTTGTTTAATTGGAAATATTATGTCTTTAATCATTAAACAATTAGTATATAACTTCTATTTAATGTTACAAAAATTTACAGTTTGTTATTTATCTCGTGAACTTTAACGAATTGTTTTTCTATTACTGGCAACATCTCGACTATGGTTAGTACGATCATTAAAAGTAGTAAGCTTTAGATTTAACAAGTAGCCATAATTAATTGTCTTCTTTGTTGATGCTATTTTACTTTTAAATTTTGTCTTTCAGTTAAAAAATCGAAAGTTAATTCAAACAAGCCCTTTCCTCCTACTTCTCCATTCCAAGCGCCATGTCCAGCTGGATCTCCATTTGGTTGTACAAGGGTTGCTAGTTTATTATAAATTCCTAAAGAGTTATAAATTTCTTGCAATTCAAGAGCTTCTTCATAAGGAGTGACAAGATCTTGTGCGGTACCATGCCCCATAAATAATTCAGGGTCACTATCGTCATATCTGTCGTACTTGTTTAATTTATAAACTGATTCAAATACATCTAGTTTTATATTTGAACCCCAGAAATAAACCATACTTTTAACTTCATAAAACTCATTTAAGTTAGTAGAAGAAAGTGTTGGATCGTCATTTACAGTAATTTCGTCTCTAAAATCTTCTTGATTTGAAATACCTAATGCGATTGTCGTTATCGCTCCAGCTGATGCTCCTCCAACTGTAATAAAATCTTTATTTATGTTGTATGTACTTGCGTTTGCCATAATCCAACGAAGTGCGGCTTTTGAATCCCTTTGGGCAATATACATAGCAGTAGCTTGCTGAACTTCGTCAGGACTCTGAGATCCTTGTAAAGCATTTTCTATCCATTCTCGAGGTGCAATTCCTTTATAATAGGTTAATAATTCTTCTTGAGTCATTCCTTTAATTATACCCAATTCTTCTACAGTTCTATAATCTATAGAAGCAAAAACCCATCCTCTAGAAGCGTAGTAATTCGCCATCTCTACAATTTCGGGCTTAGTTTTTGTTCCACCCTTAAATCCACCTCCATGAATAAACATAAAAAAAGGTCTGTTGCTAGTATTATTGTCGGGATAGTACAAATCTAATTTTAAAGGAATTGTAAAAGATGAATTGCTTGTATTATCATGGCTAAGTCCATTAGCATAAACAATATTATCTTCTTTTAAAACCGCATATGAGGGTTCAGATTTTACTTCAGGTATTCCATTATCATCTGAAATTAGTTCATTATTACTACAAGCAGTAAATAATACAGTAGATAATATTGATATCATGAAAATTTTAAAACCCGTTACTTTACTCATTTCTAACTTAATTAATTAGTTTTCTATTTAGACTTTACTTTTATATAAAGGTTTAATTATTAAAAATTTCTTCAGCAAAACCATCACTTTTTTTTAGCTACTATAATTTTCTAGAGGATCTAAGAAATACCAATTGCAGTGATTCAATTCTCCTTGATATACTCTGAAAAATATTCAAAAGAACTTTAAAATAAATTAAACGTTTTCGCCCCTTCCAATGACCGAATTCAACGGAAGTACTAAGAAAAGTAACCTCGTAATAAGCTTTAAAAAAAATCAGAGAAAGAATTACAGACTTTCAAGTATCTATTAATTTGATCCATCTAAGGCGCATACATTCATTACTAATAATAGGTTTATGATAATTACAAATAAGTATTCAATAATTAAAAAACTTTCTGAATTAAATATAAAAAGTAATCATAAAAAGACCTCAATAAATTCTAAAGGAATTAAAAAATAAATCATTAAAAATAAAAAAGCACCAATTTCTTAGTGCTTTTTGATCTATTTAAAATCGCTGTAGGTTTTAACGAGTCGTATAAACTCACTTCTATAACCATACTCGTCTTGGCCTTTACCTTTTGCGGCAAGTTTAATTACATCCTCCAAATTCGCATCGTTCATAAATTGAGATTTCCTTAAGTACATTCCGAATAATGCAACAGACGAAGCAAAATTCATGTCAGAAGTTGGCTTTACTGTTTTATCTTTTACTACTCTTTCCATCTCAATACTTTTTTTACCATCAGGTTTTTTATACCTAAACTTTACAGTAAGTAATTCGTCTTGATAAGAATTGTCCTTATTATTCGTATACTTTAAATCATGAATTTTATTTAAATACTTACTATCTACACCAACGGGAATTACTTCATATAAAGCTGTTACAGAGTGACCACTTCCTAACTCACCAGCATCTTTGGTATCATCAATAAAATCTTCATCATTCAACAATCTGTTTTCATACCCAATTAATCGATAGGCTTTTGCCTTATTCGGATTAAACTCAACTTGAATTTTAACATCCTTTGCAATAGTATATAAAGTTCCACCGAACTCTTTTCCAAAAACTTTTTGAGCTTCTTGCATTGTGTCAATGTAGGCATGATTTCCATTTCCTTTATCTGCTAAAATTTCAAGCTTATCATCCTTGTAATTTCCGTAAGCAAAACCTAAAACAGACAAGAAAACTCCTGATTTTCTCTTTTGCTCAATCAATTCTTCCATAGCTTTATTCGAACTTCTTCCTACATTAAAATCTCCATCTGTAGCCAAAATAACTCTATTATTACCTCTCTTTTTAAAGTTCTTTTCTGCTAATTTGTACGCTAATTCAATTCCTTCTCCACCTGCTGTGGAACCTCCCGAATTTAAATTATTCAAGGCCGTGAAAATTTTTTCTTTATTTCTTCCCGAAGTTGGCTCTAATACAACACCTGCTGCCCCTGCATAAACAACAATTGAAACCCTATCTTCTTCTCTTAATTGATTCACTAATAACTTAAAAGCCTTCTTTAATAATGGTAATTTATTAGGTTCTCCCATTGATCCAGAAACATCGATTAGAAAAGTAAGGTTTGATGGAGGTAAATCTTTATTCTCATATGTTTTTCCTTGTAATCCGATTTTTAAAAGTTTCGTTTCAGTATTCCATGGTGTTTTAATAAACTCTGTAGTTATAGAAAAAGGATGTTTCCCTTGAGGTTGTGGATAATTATAATCGAAATAATTAATCATTTCTTCAATTTTCACAGCATCTTCTTTTACGACCTCACCATTATTTATCATTCTTCTTATATTACTATAAGAAGCTTTATCTACATCTATTGAGAAAGTAGACAATGGAGAAGCAACCACATTTTTAAAAGGATTCTCGGTTATTTTAGCATAAGAGTCATTCTCTTCTATTTGAAAGTTTCCTTTTTTTGTAGTAATAATTACACACCCATTTTTTCCTTTGGGTCCATAAAGTTCAATTGCATTATTACCCTTCAAAACTTCTACAGCCTTTATCTCTTTCGGATCTAACTTATTTAATATTACCTGAGAATTAGCTTTCACAGGAATACCATCAACGATAAATAAAGGAGACGTCTTTTTGTCTCTAATTTGTTTTTGATCCGAATCATAACTCATAGTATTACCCATAGCCATTTGACTAGCAATACTTGCATAAACTTTATTTTTACGAGATCTTAAATTTGAAGCTGTTGAAATTACTACTTCATCTAAAGTTGCATCGCTTTCCTCTAAAAGAACGTTAATTACGGTTCTTTTACCTACTTTTTCTTGCTTTGTTTTCATACCAATTAAAGAAAAAATCAATACATCATTAGCTGAAGCCTTTATCGAATATTTTCCTTCCATATTTGTACTAGTTCCAATATTTGTTCCTTTTATGTATACACTTACTCCTGGAATTGGGAAATGTTTATCCGAAACTGTACCTGTAACTTTTTTTTGTTGTGCCTGAAGAATTGATAAACAACAAAGGAAAAAAAGTAATATTTCTCTTTTCATCATAGTATTTACATTTTAGTTTCCATAAAACTACAAAAATTACCCTATCAACTTACTTTTGAATTAGTAAACAAGCCTTTTATCCGAGTTAACGCATAACTCTAGTGAGTTTAAATACCATAATTTAAAATTGAATTGTTCTTTTAGAAATTTAGAAAAAGGAGTTTAATTAAAGTCCATCAATCATGAATATTAAGAACTCAAGACCCAAAAACCGAAAATCGAAAGAGTTATTGATTCTGACTACAAACGATTTAAATAGGAAATTTCATATTCGGCAAATATCTTCGGAATTGATACTACTTTGTAAAAGATTACTCTCTTCCTTTGAACAAAAAAAGCTTTTAAAATACAATTATCGTAAAATTGTTTTGGAATGCTAAGAAATAGATAGTAATTACAAATGAACTATAATAATATAAACAGAAATGTAAAAACTTCTAACTATATGAAAGAAGTTTATGGAATTTTATTAACAAAATATCGAACTAGATTTGAAACAAAATAATTTTTTGATGAAGATAGATAATTACTTCTTCGAAGTATTCAATACTAAATCCATGGTTTTTCTACGTTGGACTTTTTTTGTTTCAGTTTCTATGAAACTTTTCACAAAATATATCTCTTTCGGAACTTCATATTTTTTGATTTCGGGAAATTCATTGATTCTCTTAATAACTTCTTCTGAGTTAATTTCAGTCGCATTATTTTCAATAACTAAAACTAACTTCTCTCCTAACCTTTCATCTTTAATACCAACAGTAAAAAATCTGTTTTGAATTAGTTTAGAAAGCTTATGCTCTATTTTTTCAGGGTGGAGTTTAATTCCGCCTGAATTTATGACATTATCATACCTTCCAAGCCATTCAAATTCATTTTCAGAAACTAATTGAACAACATCATTCGTCAGAACAATTTCATTTGCAACCAAAGGAGCATTAATCATTAAACAATTTCTTTGATCGATATATATTTTTACATTTGGTAGAACTTTATAAAATGAAGGCCTTTCCTTTAATTGATTTAACTTTTTTACAGCAATATGAGTAATTGTTTCCGTCATTCCATAGGTCGCAAAAATCTCGGTTTTAACTTTTAAAATCTTGCTTTTTAAACTTTCTGAAACTACTCCTCCACCAACTATCAATTTATCAATTCTTTCTATTTGGTCTAAAGATTTTTCTAATTGTAGCGGAACCATTGCTGAAAAGTGATAATTCTTATCCGTAAGTGATAGTGGATTCGAAACTGCATTAAATATATCTAAATCCCAGCCTAAAACCATAGCTCTTACTAACATCATTTTACCCGCAATATAATCTACAGACATACAAAGTAAAGCTGTCGTGTTTTCCTTAATTTCAAAAAACGCTCCTGTAGCTAAAGCAGAATTTATCATCTGCTCTTTTAGTAATTTAATTGGTTTTGGTTTTCCCGTAGAACCTGATGTTTGTACTATCAAATAATCTTCATCATTGAACCAATTCACAAAAAAGTCATGGGTAGAAGAAAATGACGTTTTAACATACTCAATTAAATCGGCCTTGGAATTGAATCTAATTCCGTTTAATTTAAAACTTGAATGAATCTGACTAAAATCCATATAAAAAATTTAAGCTAAACCTTCAATTTGATTTTCTTGATTATTTACAGGTTTTTCAATGCTACCTGTAAGCTTTTCTTTCCAATTACTCCAATTATACTTTTTAGCGAAAAACAATAATAATAGTGGATAAAAAACAACTACAGGAATAATAATATCGAAATAGACATCTGGTTCAGAAAGATCTTTAAATATAGAATTTGTTTGAAAAGCAGTCCAATCTGCAGTTATCAAAAGAGCTCCAATAAGATTATTTGCGGCGTGAAAGCCTAAAGCAAGTTCAAGTCCTTCATCTAATAATGTTATCATTCCTAAGAAGAAACCTGTTCCTATATAATAAATCATAACGATATTCCCTAATTTACCAACTTCTGGATTCGCAATATGCAGTAATCCAAAAATTACTGAAGTAATAATTAACGGTATTAATCTACTTTTAAATTTCGCACCGATACCTTGTAGTAAGTAGCCTCTGAATAAATACTCTTCAAAACTTGTCTGTAAAGGAATCATTAGGATTCCAATTACTAACAATCCCAAGAATTTATTAGGTTCAAAATTCCATTGTAATGATGCCGGATCGGTATAATAACCATAAATAACAAATACAACTGTCATAAAACCCCAAACAGAAAAAGCAAAAAATACTCGTTTCCAATCTATCTTTTTCCTTGAGGTCGTTAATGAAGTTATCGACTGACGATGTACATATTTTACCCATAACAAAAGCGCCGCTAGGAACACAACGAAAGTAGCTAATGATTCAATAAGTACTCTGTTCTCTCCTTTTTCTGCTATGTCATTACGAATGATTTCAGCTTGATCAATATCAAACATATCAATGGTGATCATATTTAAAATTACGATCCCAATAAATATTACTGGAATTATCAAATATTTCCAAAATCCTATATCACCTTTGTATGCTTGTTGTATGTAATTCATGCTGTATTAACTTAAATTAAAGTTCCATTTATCTTGAGAACTGTATTGCAAACTTCCTTGATTAACAAAAAGAGGGCTATCAAAATTATTTGTAAATAAACCTCCAGTTCCCAAACCCTGTGGCATATGATTCTTTAAAGTATATGTCCATTGAGCTATTGCATTCAAACCAATGTTACTTTCGAGTGCTGAAGTTATCCACCATCCGATATTATTACTTTCAGAGATATCTATCCATTCTTTACTTCCAACGAAACCACCAACCAAACTAGGTTTCAAAATAATGTATTGTGGTTTAATATACTCTAGTAATTCCTTTTTATCCTTGTTCAAAAACACACCTATTAATTCTTCGTCTAAAGCAATAGGTAACGGTGTTTCCTTACAAAGTTTTGCCATCGCTTCGTATTGACCTTGCTTTATCGGTTGCTCAATTGAATGTAATTTAAATTGGGATAATTTTTCTAATTTCTGAAGTGCTTCCATTGGAGAAAAAGCCCCATTTGCATCGACTCTTAATTCAATTTCTTTCTCTGAAAACTGTTCACGAATATAATTTAATAATCGTAATTCTTCATCAAAGTCAATAGCTCCTATTTTCATTTTAATACATGAAAACCCTTGTTCTAATTTTTCTTGAATTTGGTCTTTCATGAATTTTTTATCTCCCATCCATACTAAGCCATTAATTGAAATTGGAGATTCATAAGCAACAAAATCTGAAGGAAATAAATGGAATTTATTCGAACTGTTTAGAGATAAAAAAGCTTGTTCTAATCCAAATTGAATTGATGGAAATTCGATGGTTGATTTTAAAAGTTCTTGTAAACCTAAATTAATATGATCACAAACCCATTGCAATTTCTCCTCATAATCGGGTCTATCATCAATACTTAAACCACGAAATAAGCCGCATTCTCCAATTCCTTCTTTTCCATCTTTACTTAAAATTAAAAAAAAAGTCTCTTTAGTTCTTAAGACACCTCTTGAAGTTCCACTAGGAGTTTTGAACTCTAAAATATACTTGTAAAATTCAGCTTGAATCAAATCTCTATTTTTTCTCGATAAACGACTTAAAATTATTTAAATATTCTTGGTCTTGTTTCTTGAAAACAGCTTTAAAGTAAGGAAATAAACAACTTAATAAATATGAATTTCCTCTACAAATGGAACTGTTACTAATGGTTGTTACTCCATTTTCAAATGTAAAAGTATAATCATCTGTTTTCAACATCGTATCCGCCATAAAAAACAACGTTACTTTTTCATTAGGTACATAAGCCATAATCTTTTCCTGTAAGGTTATTTCCTCTCCATTTTTATTTTCAACTACCATTTTATAGGTACTTCCGGTCTTTTCAGGTTTTACGTCAATTGGATCAATCGATTTTAAATCAGTAATCCAATTATTAATTTGTGAACTATCATTGAACAAAGTAAAAACTTCATCGATTGGCTTATTCACTTTCACCTCAGTTATGTAAGCTGTTTCTTTAAAAATTAATCCTGTTGATAAGAATATAATTGCAATTGTAATTATGATTCCTAAAATAATTTTTATTCTCCTCATTTTTATAATTCAATAGATTCACCAATTTCGACAATAATAAGCTCCTTACCTGCTCTTTCAAATTTCTTCTTTGCATCCTCCACATTAATTTCAATTGGAGGAAAAGTATTAAAATGACATCCAATGACTTTATCACAAGCCACCAAATCAGTAGTTATAATGGCATCATCAACTCCCATCGTAAAATTGTCTCCAATCGGTAAAATAGAAGCAGTTAATTGAGTTGTCATTGGAATTAACTTCATATCCATTGTAACTGCCGTATCTCCTGCAACGTATAATGATTTTTCTTCAGAAGTAATGACAAAACCTCCTGGCTGACCTCCATAGCTCCCATCCGGAAAAGATGATGTGTGTACTGCATTTACATATTTCGCTGAGAACGAATCTGTTTTAAAAGTACCTCCATGATTTAAAGGATGTGCTTTTAAATCTTTAGCTGTGTAGTACATGTATATTTCATAATTCGAAACAATTGTTGCTCCTGTATTTTTTGCAATAGCTTCGACATCAAGAATATGATCTTGATGCGCATGGGTTACTAAAATATAATCAGCTTTAATTTGATCAATATCTACATGTGAGGCTGCCGGATTTCCTGTAATAAAAGGATCAATTAAAATATGTGTATTATTAAGTTCAATACCAAAACAGGCATGACCATAAAATGTTATTTTCATAAGTAGAATTAATGTTGTTTGAAGTTATTAGTAAATTTACAAAACGTTTCCTAGCCCAAAAAGAATCGCAAATAAAAAAGTACTTAATGCTACTTTTTTAAGCTCTCCATCTAATAGGGATTCTTCTTTATTATTATGAACGAAAAGTAAATGTTTTATTAATGGTATATACGCTATCAAAAATAAAAATTGAAATGGAGTTCGATAGTGAATTCCAACGTACAGAAATGCAAACAAGAATGACGATCCTATTAAGTAATAGTGATAATACTTTGCAAATTCACTTCCTATTTTAACGACTAATGTATTTTTTCCAACCTTGGCATCATTCACTCTATCTCTCATATTATTTAAGTTAAGAACAGCTGTACTCAAAGCTCCGATGGTAAATGCTGGCAAAAAAATTGTAAAAGAAAGAGTTTTAGTGTACAAGAAATACGTTCCTACCACTGCAAGCAAACCAAAGAACAAGAAAACAAATAAATCGCCGAAACCACTATAACCATATGCAGAATTTCCCACTGTATATTTAATTGCAGCAACAATTGAGGCAATCCCTAAACCGAAAAACAATAATGAGAAACCAAAGTTATCTTTTCCAAAAGCTACATAAATTAAACCAATTGCAACTACCAAGGTAAAAATTGCAGTCATTATCATTGCTTTTTTCATTTGTTTTGGAGTTATCACACCAGAAGCTACCATCCTTGCTTCTCCTTCTCTGTTTTTATCTGTTCCTTTAACACCATCACCATAGTCATTAGCAAAATTGGACAACACTTGAAAACCTATTGTAGTTAAGATTGCCAACCAAAAGATTGAAGATTGATATGACGGAACCCTTGCAATACAAATGGTCGTATCTCTCATTTTCTCATATATTGGCAAAAAACTATCAAAAGAACCTAAATAAGCTCCAACAATAATTCCTGAAACAGAAAGCGGCAAGGTTCTTAACCTAGCCGCTTTAATATAGTTTTTAAACATGTAAATTTTATAAAAATTCTAATCGTGTGATTTTCTTTCTCACGATATACTCTTTTAATTTTGGTGAAAAATACTCAAGATTAGTGTATGATACACCGACCTTAGTTCCTGTTACATCGTTTCCTAGATTTATCAAACGATCTGAGCCTTCAAAATTTGTTAACCAAACGAATTTCTGAGTCTTTCCGTCTGTATCTTTTATTTCCACAACATATAGATCTTGTCCACTTACTTTTTTCAAGGTACCTTCTAAATAAGATTCAACAACTTCATTTTCATCTTCGTAGACTTCATCTCCTGCGATAGCCATTAATATATCAGGACAAAACTTAATCATACTAACACCTACTTTAGCACCCATTTTCTCTCCTTCTGCTCTTCCTTTCGTTAAATCATAATTGATTCCTTCTTTGGCTAATTCATCTTTGTACTTTAAATAAGTTTGCACCATTTGCACTCCTAATTTAGCGGTCAAATCAGAAGTAGACATATCTTTAAATTCCTTTTCATTCTTATTGAAATATTCACAAATTTCCATTGCCATTTTATCCAAAGCTGAATCTTGTGCAACAATCTTTCCAAATGACAATAATGCAATTAATAGGATTGAAATTTTCTTTGACATATTTGTTTTTATTATAAATTATTAGCTTCTGCAATTAACTCTGCAATATCTTTTACGACGATCTGATCTTCCTTCAAATTAAATTTAACACCGTCTGTCATCATTGTATTACAATAAGGACAACCTGTTGCAATAATTTCAGGATTCGTTTCTAAGGCATCCTTTGTTCGTAAGATATTAATGTCCATATCTCCCTTTTCGGGTTCTTTGAACATTTGCGCACCTCCTGCACCACAGCACAAAGCTGTAGATTTATGACGCTTCATTTCAGTTGATTTAACCCCTAAACGACGAATTAAATCTCGTGGAGTTTCATAAATATCGTTTGCACGTCCTAAGTAACAAGGATCGTGATAGGTAAGACGTTTACCTTTTAAGTTTTCACCTTCAATACTAAATCTTCCATCAGCAATTAATTTATTGATATATTGCGTATGATGATAAACCTTATATTTCCCGCCTAAACTAGGATATTCGTTTTTTAATGTATTAAAAGAATGTGGATCGCAAGTTACAATTGTTTTTACTTCATAGGCATTCAAAATTTCAATATTTGTCATTGCTTGCATTTGAAATAAAAACTCGTTACCAGCTCTTTTAGCAGCATCACCGGTAGAACTTTCTTCAGTTCCTAAAACCGCAAAATCAACATTTGCTTGCTGTAAAATCTTCACAAAAGATTTTGTTATTTTTTTCGCTCTATCGTCGTAACTTCCAGCAGCTCCCACCCAAAACAACACCTCTGGTTGTTTTCCTTGAGCCATCATATCTGCCATTGTTGGTACGTTCATAATCTTTTATCGTTTAAGTTGACTTTTCTATTTAAATAAAAATTAGTGATTGAAATTAACTTAGAAATTACTATTCGTCTTTCCAGTTTAATCTATCCATTTGACTATACTGCCATGGCGCTCCATTGTTTTCTATATTTGTCATCATCATATTCAACTCTTGCGGCGCAGCAGACTCTTCCATTACTAAATACCTTCTCATATCCATAATAATAGATAATGGATCGATATTTACAGGACATTCTTGAACACAAGCGTTACAACTAGTACAAGCCCAAAGCTCCTCTCTCGTAATGTAATCATCTAATAATTGTTTACCATCAGGATTAAACTGACCTTCGTTGGCATCGATATTTTTTCCTACTTCCTCTAAACGATCACGAGTATCCATCATAATCTTACGAGGAGATAACTTTTTCCCTGTTAAATTTGCTGGACAAGATGATGTACAACGTCCACATTCAGTACAGGTGTAAGCATTCATTAACTGAACCCAATTCAAATCTGTAACATCAGAAGCTCCGAACTTTTCTGGAACCTCATCTTCAGCACCTTCTTCGGGCATGGCGTATGGATCTGCATCTGGATCCATCATCATTTTGACCTCATTCGTAACTGACTCTAAATTATTAAACTGTCCTTTAGCATCTAAATTCGCAAAGAATGTATTTGGGAATGCTAATAAAATGTGTAAATGCTTAGAATAATATAAATAGTTAAGGAAAATCAAAATCCCAACAATATGTAACCACCAAGCTGATTTTTCAATGGTATGAAGTGCATTATCTGAAACCCCTTCAAACCAAGGTGCAATAAATTGAGAAATAACATTACCTGCACCGGCTTCTTGAAATGGTGTATCAGTAGCATTCATTACTAAAAATAATGTCATTAAAACAATTTCGAAATATAAAATAATATTTCCATCGTTTTTAGGCCATCCTTCCATTTCCGCACTCATAAAACGTTTAATTCTTTCAATATTTCTTCTAAACCAGAAAATAATTACAGCCACAAGAACTAATAATGCTAAGATTTCAAAAGAACCAATTAAGAATCCATATAAACCGTTTCCTATTAAAGGTTGAAATACACGATGTGTTCCGAATAACCCATCAATAACTATTTCAAGTAATTCGATATTAATTAATATGAAACCAACATAAACTACAATATGTAAAACTCCAGAAACAGGACGGCGTACCATTTTGTATTGCCCTAATGCAATTTTTGCCATATTCTTCCAACGCTCAGGTTTTCGATCAGTTCGATCAATATCCTTCCCTAATTTAATGTTGCGAATCAGTTTTCGAACATTCATCACAAAATACCCTATACCTGCAATTAAAATAAATGCAAAAAAGATGTTTGGTATGATTTTTTCCATGTAAAAAATTGATTATAAAAATTTAAATAATTAAAACTACTGTATAGTTGTTTGTTATGATGTTTGTTTTTTTCTTATTTTCAGTAATTCCTTATTCGTTACTTACATTTTCATTATTCTTATCCTCGTTATAAGGCTTTGGTTTTTTACCAAATAAAGAAAAATGCACGAAACGCTTAGGATTTAGTTTCATCTCTCTTAGCAACTCTTCCATTTCTTTAGTTGCGTTTGTAAGATTTGTGTAAAGTTGTTCATCAGACATTAATTTCCCTACCGTTCCTTTACCGCTTTCAATACCTTTAATTAAGTTGTTAACGTTAGAAAGTGTCGATTCCAATTTCTTTACAGTCGCACCAAGATCAGATTTTGCTAAATCACCGGAAACTTTAGAAAAATCATCTGTAATCTTTTTCGTGTTATCAAAAGTTACACTTATCTTTTCTTTGTTTGATTCGAGTATGTCATTAAATGAAACCATTGTGTTATTCAAACTAGAAACTGTATTTTCGATACCAATGACACTACGATTTAAACTTTCACGAGCCTTTTTATCAAGTACTTGATTTAAACCTATAAGAAGTGAATCAGCTTCAACTAAAACATTTTCAAGCTTCGCCTGAATTGGATTCAACTTTTCACCAACAGATGAGAATAAATCAGACTCAATTTCTCCTTTTAAATAATCACCAGAAACTGCCATTTCTCCTTCATAATTTGGAATAATCGCTAAATTTTGACCTCCCATTAATCCAGCTGAATATATTTTCGCAATACTAGCTTTAGAAAACTGAAAATCATCTTCTAATGACAAGCGCACTAATAAGCTACCTCGTTTATCAAGTTTTGGATTAAAGTTAATGGCATCAACTTTTCCTACTTGAAGTCCATTAATAGTGACAACACTCGCCTCGTTTAATCCATTTATATTATCATATTCAACATAAAAATGCCGTGAGTTTGGACTAAATAAGTCCTGTCTCTTCATAAAATTATACCCCCAAACACCTAGAGCTATAATTAATAATGCTATGATTCCTGTTTTAAGTTCTTTTGACATAAGCAAAGTTTGCTAGCCACGAAATTACTAATAATTTTCTTGAGAACAGATTAGATTTTTTCTAAATTATGGTTTTTTTAGCGCTTCTCTAAGGGATATTTTAGTCCCATTTAAAAAAGCCACAATAAATGCATCTTTATGCCCAGCTTTTTTAGCTTCTTTTAACGCTATCTTTACTTTTGTAAAACTTTCTGAAGAACCATAATAATATTTGTAATATTCATCAATCACAAGCACCTCTACGTTTTCTAATCCTTGAAAATTAAAGTTATCTTGAGAAAGGTATCTTTTGGATGCTGCTATCTGAACTTTGAATTCAATTTTATCAATTTTATTCTCGATTACCTTAGGCTTCTCAGTATTTGAAGCAATTGTTGGTTTATTCTCTTTAACTTTCTCAATCAATTTTTTCTGACTATTCCTAACAGCAACAACTGTATCGGAACTAGTAATATCTTTTTTTATTGGGACAACTTTAACCACTTCCTTCTTTGGAGTTTCTTTTACTTTTACTTTTTTTGGTGGTGTTACTACTACTGAAAACTCCTTTTTATCTGATCCTATTTTAACTAAACTATTCGGCTTGTCAGTCCTTTTTGTTTTATTGCTTATAATATCACTTTTCGATTCAGGTATTTTCTTTCTAATAACTTTTTGGTCCTCTACAGTATTCAGTTTAATACGGTCAATATACTTTTCAATCCCTTTTGCAATTGCACTGGCCATCCTTAACTGACCTGCACCCGAATTTAAAAATTTTCCTTCTGCCTTATTTGTAAGAAACCCTAATTCTATAAGAACGCTTGGCATTACAGTTTCTCTTAGTACCAAAAAGTTATTCTGCTTTACGCTTCTACCGAATCTTTTAGCTCTTCTAAAATTACCTTGAACAAGTTCTGCAAATGCTAAACTTTCATCTAAATTCTCTTCCTGTAACATTGATAAACTTATTACAGATTCGGGAGAATTTGGATCGTAATCATAATTCTGTTTGTAATTATCTTCTAAAAGAATTACTGCGTTTTCTCTTTTCGCAATTTCTAAATTTTGCTTATTACCACTTAATCCTAGTACAAAAGTACCTGCTCCATGTGCTTTTGGGTTTGTGTATGAATCACAATGAACCGAAACAAACAAATCAGCTTTATTATCATTTGCTATTTTCGCACGATTATGTAATTCAATAAAGACATCTTTATCTCGTGTGTAAATTACTTTAAGATTTTTATTTTTCTTAAGAATTTTACCAACCTCCAAAACTACCTTCAGGGCAATCTTCTTTTCTCTATACCCATTTCCTAAATTACCTGGATCTTTCCCTCCATGACCGGCATCTAGCACGACGATATATTTCTTCTGTGCATCAACTCTCGTATTGTTCGAAATAAAAAGTATCAAAAACAAAAGAAAACACAATGCTGAAGTGTTGGTTTTATATTTGCTGAATTTTAAGAATTGCATCAATAAAATTTAACTATTTTTGGCTTCTGAAATTTGGTGCTCCAAAGATTGAGCCATACTTTTATGTGACACAAAAATAGCATTTATCGGATTGAAAGCAAATTCATTGTACATACTTTTAGTTTTCTCCTTCTTTTGTTTTCAAAAAGGTTTAGCTCAGGAGATTGGAAAAAAAGATATTCCAAAACAGAATGTGATCAAAAAAGATTCTGTGAAAACAATCAGTAAAAAAACTCAAATCGACTTAAAAAAAGGAGTAAAAACTGAAATTGAAGTAGATTCAACTAAAACAGATTCTATCATAAAACCAAAAGAAGCGATTCAATACGACATTCTTCACAACGCTCAAGATTATACCATACAAAACGCAAAAAACAAAACCATCACATTATATAACGAAGCAGAAGTTGATTATGGTGACATCAATTTAAAAGCTGGAAAAATAATCATTGATTACAAAAACAATACTGTTTACGCCACGGGAATTAAAGATAGCACAGGTTATGTACAACGCCCTATTTTCAAACAAGGAAATCAAGAGTCAGAACAAGATTCTATTTTATATAATTTCAAAAGTGAAAAAGCCTTAATTTATGGTATTAAAACTGTACAAGGAGAAATGATTACTTACGGTGAAAAAACCAAAAGAATTAATGACTCTACGGTTTATATGAGTAAATTAAGATTTACTACTTCAAAAAAGAAAATTCCTGACTACTATATTTCAACAAATAAAGCGAAATTGGTACCAGGAAAAAAGATAATTGTTGGAGGAAGTAATTTAGTTTTGGCCGACGTGCCTACACCTCTATACTTGCCTTTTGCATACTTTCCGTTAACACAAGGAAGGACATCTGGATTTATAATTCCTACTTGGGGAGAAAACAATCAGCAAGGATTTTTCTTACAGAACGGTGGGTATTATTTTGCATTAAACGATTATTTCGATCTTGAACTTACTGGGGATATATATTCTAATGGAAGTTGGGCAATCAATTCTAATTCTGCATACAAAAAGAGATATAAATATTCTGGGAGACTTAGTTTTAGATATCAAAACTTGACCAATGGGATTAAAGGTTTTAGTGATTTTTCAAAATCCGCCAATTACAACATTTCTTGGAATCACAGACAAGATCCGAAGACAAGTCCGAACTCAAACTTATCTGCGCAGGTTAATATTAGCAGTAGCAGCCAATTCTTCCGACAATCTTTAAATCAAATTGATCAAAACCAGCAATTCAATAATAGTTTTAACTCCTCTATTAGTTATTACAAAAAATTTGTTGGTACTCCTTTTAATACAACCATTACCCTAAGTCACCAACAAAATTCGAATAACGAAACTGTAACTATGACATTGCCTTCGGTCCAAATAAACATGGATAGAATTTATCCATTTGCAGGAAAAGGAGGAGTGAAGAAAAATGCGATTCAGAGAATAGGTACCACATACAATGTAAAAGGTAGATTGGATGTAAATACTACCGAAGATGATTTTTTAACTTCAAAAATGTTTGAAGGATCAAAATCTGGGATTGAACACGCAATCAGTGCTACCACCAATATGAAAGCTTTTAAATATTTTACTTTAACACCTGTTTTTAACTACAGAGACGTTTGGTATTTTAGTAAAATTAATAAGAGATATGACACTTCAATTCCAGATGAAGCTAATGAAAATCAAGGAACTGTTGTGAATGATACCATTAGTGGATTTAATAGATTCAATAGTTATAATTTTGGAACATCCTTAAGTACTGTTATTTACGGAAACTTTGAATTTAGTAAAGGACGCTTAAAAGCTTTAAGACACACCATAACACCGACGATTACGTGGAACTATACTCCTGATCTTGCTTCTAAATATCAATTAACGGTTCCTAGAAGTGATGAGCCTGATGATTTTCTTACTTACACACAATTTGAAGGTGGAATTTTTGGACAACCAACTGGAGGAATACAAAATAGGTTGACATTTGCTGTTAACAATAAACTTGAAGCCAAGATTAGTCCAAAAGATGAAGATAGCGATGAAAAAGATAGAAAAGTTACACTTATTAACAACTTAAATTTTAACACTAGTTATAATATTGCTGGAGACTCCCTCCGTTGGAGTAATGTAAATTTCAATATGGGAATTCCGTTTTTTAAGAACAAAATGGTTCTAAACTTTACAGGTACTTTAAACCCATATCAAGTAACAGAAAATGGTGTTGAAATTGATAAGTTTAACAAAGCAATTTTCAGACTTGAAAATTTAGCATTAACAACTGGATACGCTTTTTCAAGTAAAGATTTTGAAAAGAAGGACGATTCGGAAAAAAAAGATGATAAAAATAACGATGGTAATAATTTACCTGACGTTTTAGGATCAAATATAAACCCAAATAGAGGCTTTGCAAATCGAGCTTCTTCGGGAAACCAAGGCAAGCAAGAAGAGAAAACAGCAGATCTCTATCGGAATAAAATGCCTTGGAATTTGAGTTTTAATTATAGTATAATATATAACAATAATGGCTATAATTTCTCTGGAATTCGAAACCATGTTACTTCGTTCAATGGTAGTATAGATCTTACTCCAAAATGGAAACTCGGAGTAAATTCTGGGTATAGTTTTACAGATGGAGCCTTTACAAATGCGACATTTAATTTTAGTAGAGATTTAGATAGCTGGAGGTTTAATTTCAACTGGACTCCTTTCGGTAGATTTACATCTTACTATTTCTTTATCGGAATAAAATCATCAATGTTAAGCGACTTAAAATGGGATAAAAATCAACCGCCAGACAGACGCTTATTTTAAACGAATAATTTATGAAAAAAATAATCAATACAACAAAAGCACCAGCTCCTATCGGTCCATATAATCAAGCAGTTTTATCAGGAAACACATTATATACCTCAGGTCAGATTGCCATTAACCCAAAAACTGGAGAATTAGTTTTAGATGATATTAAAACAGAAACTAAGCAAGTTATGGAAAATATGAAAGCCGTTTTACAAGCTGGGGAAATGACTTTTGAAAATGTTATCAAAACTTCTATTTTTATTTCAGACATGAATAACTTTTCTGAAATAAACGAAGTTTATGGTTCTTATTTTAATGATGAGAACGCACCCGCGAGAGAAACTGTTGAAGTTGCTAACCTACCGAAATTTGTAAATGTAGAAATCAGCATGATTGCAATTAAAAGTTAAAGTTTTTTTATTTAACTGTTAACCTTTGAAGTATTACTTACACAAAAGGATAGGAACATTTAAAATAAAAAAATGAAAATTTCAATACTAAAACTACTCGTTACCCCCTTGTTAATTTTTTCGTGCTCTAATAATACGGACACTGAAGTACTGGAAAACGAAAAACAAAGTTCAGAACTTAAAGTAGCTCAAAAATCTTTAGAGGAAGAAGCAAATCTCGAAAATACTTATTATGAAGAGCACTTGTATGCCTATTATTTAGAATCTACGATTACCGAATTATATGTTCTTAAAGAAGCATATTTACTCAAAATAGAGCAGGGAGATGAAGACTATATTGAAAAATTAGAGCTTTTACAAAAACAAATCGAGGAAAACGAAAGGATTCTTAAATATGTCCGAATTCGTCCTGTTATGCCAAAACTTCCTCCTCCTCCAGTTCCATGTCCTAAAAAAACTATTAGTTGTAGAATATCATTTGAACATATTGATTTTATATTATTTCATAATAATATCAAAGAAGTTTCGATCAAACTTGTAACGGAAGAAGGAGAAGAAATAAGCGAAAATAGTCAATTATTTGCTGCAGAAAATTTCGAAGGATTTCCAGCGGTAAAATTAGATAAAAAAGATTATAGAGGAAATGCTATATTAAGTATCGATAAATATGATGTAGACCAGGAGAAGAAAATATCATACAGTTTAAACATTTATATCGAATAGAATTTTAGTTCTATTGATTAAAAAATTAGTAGTTTAGCTTCCATATTATATGGATTATGAAAGCTAAACTACTTTTTTTATTCCTCCCACTATTCTATTATTCTTATTCTCAAAACGATTCTATCAATGATGTAAATTTTAAAGTTTATACAAATAAGGCTTATCAATTCTTATATTCAAATCAGGATAGTGCCTATCATTACTTTAATAATGCATTAAAAATTAGCAAACACCAACAGTGGTACGAATATCAAGCCAATCTTTTATCATATATTATTTATGTTAGTGACTATCATTATAATTTACCCGTTTTAAAGAAAAACTTAAACGAACTTGAGTCATTATTGGTTAATTTTAAAGATTCTTTAAGTTCAACTTCCTACTCCGAAACTCTTGCCTTATTCCAATTAAATAAAGGAAATTATTATTATAAATTAAGAGATTACAAAAGAGCAAAACCACTTTTTCTTGAGTTATATGATTCGTTGAAATCTCAGAAAACTCATGAGAGCATTACAAATCTAGCCAGTATTTATTCCTTTCTAACTAATATTTACATTAGTGAAGGAAAGTATAATCTTGCAGAAAATTTTAATGAAAAAGCAGCCATTTTATTAGATCAATATCCGAAATATTTCCAAGATGTTGAATCTAGAAAAATGCTACTTAAAGGGTATCTCGCAAATATTTACAATGCTAGAAAAGAATATAAAAATGGTACTGTTCTTTTGCAGGAAATTGTCAGTTTTTATGAAAATAAATCTTACACGAACTCTTTAATCGCGTCTTATCAAGCCTTAATTAACTGTTATATAACTATAGATAAAACTGATAAAGCAATTGAACTTTTATCAAAATCTAAAAATCTATATAGACAGGAAGATCCATTTTATAAAATTCTCTTAGAATTATACGGAGATGTTTACGCAAGAAAAGAGCAATATACTAACTCATTAAATTACTACCAACAATCTCTAAAACATTACAAATCATATAGAAACAATGAAAGACATATCGATATTGCTCTAATTCTAAAGAAAATAGCCCACACCTATTATTTAGCCAATGATTTTAATCAAGCTTTAACTTACATTAATAAATCCCTACAGAACCTTAGTTTACAAAAAAAGTCTTCTTCAATCTCTTCTGTAAGCGATATATTAATCAATGATAATACCATCGAAATTTTACATTTAAAATCAAAAATCATCACCAAAGTTTTTGAAAAAACATCAAATATAGAAGACTTAGATAAAGCCTTGGACGTGAGTAAATTTGCACTGGATGTTTTAAATGTAATTAAACCTAGGTTAGAAAATAAAAATGACAAACAATTTTTAATAAATGACATTTATCCAATTTATGAAACAGCTTTAAATCAATGTTTTTTATTGTACAACTCAACCCGAGCAAAAAAGTATTTAAATGATGCATTTAACATTTTAGAGAAAAGTAAATCTACCCAATTACTGGAAGCGTTAAACCTTACGAAAGCTTTAAAATTCGATAATATTCCTCAAAAAATTATTGATAGAGAACAGCAACTTCAAGCAAATATTTCTAAGTTAGAAACTGATATTTATATTTCTAAAACTTCAAGAAATAAACAAAAAGAATTAATTAAAGCGAGAGAGTTACACAATAATTTTCTAGATTCTATCAAACAAAATCAACCCAAATATCACAATCTAAAATACAATTACGAAGTAGTTTCTTTAGATACTGTTAAAGAAGGACTAAAAAAGGATGAAGGTAAATTATCATTCCTTTACGGCAAGGATTATATTTATCAATTTATAATCACCAATGATAAAGTTGATCTATTAAGATTTGAGAATAGTCAAGAGTTTCAAAAAGAACTTTCAAATTTTTATGAAGTGGTTTCCAATTTCAAAAGTAAATACGATACTGCTAAGGTATTCTCTCTTTTTAATAAATTAATCCCTAACATATTAAAAGGTAAATCTGACATTACTATATTACCTGATGGACTCTTATATTATATTCCTTTTGAAGCATTATCAATTTCTTCTTCCGAAACCAATTACTTATTAAATTCTACCGCCATTAGTTATGGTAATTCTTTCACTCTATTAGCTGAAATAGATAAAATTCAATCTGAAAAATCAACAAAGAAAAAAATTCTTGCAATAGCACCTGAGTTTTACAATATGACAAGTAAGGAAACAAGAGCTAATTTTAGTCCTCTAGTTTTTAACACCAAGGAGGTACATAATATCGCGACAATATTTAATACGGATACAATAATTGGTAAAAACGCTACTTTAAATAAAATCAAAAATCGACTCAAAGATTATCAGGTTTTACATTTTGCAACCCATGCTTCTGCAAACGATGAATATCCTGACTTTTCTTATTTAGCCTTTTCACCAACACAAAAAGAAAGTAATCTTTGGTATGTTAAAGATATTTATAATACCAAGCTTAATGCAGATTTAGTTGCTTTAAGCGCATGTCAAACAGGAATTGGAAGATTGGAAAATGGCGAGGGTAATATTAGTCTGGCAAGAGCTTTTTCTTATGCTGGTGCTAAATCTTTAGTTAAAAGTTTGTGGAAAGTAAATGATCGTTCTTCATCGGAAATTATGAGTTTTTTTTATAAAGAATTGAAAAGAGGAGAAAATAAAAAAACTGCATTACAAAGAGCTAAAAGGGAATATTTAAACACGACCATTGAGAAACTAAAACATCCATTTTATTGGGCAGGATTTGTAATTAATGGTGATACAAAACCTATAATTTCATCAACCAAATATAGTTGGATTATAGTTGTTTTATTTGCCGTTGGACTATTTGTACTGATAAGAAACTACCAACTAAAACGCTAAAAAACTGGAGTCTCTATACTTATATCATCTGAGAAAGAAACAGATGATTCTTTACAAAAAAGCTTTCTAATTCTCGTTGAATTAAAAAGCTAGTAATGATCACCAATATTTATTATTTCAATCCCTATATCATTAAATATTGAATCATATAACTAAAGAAATAAATCTATTTGAAACTAGAAAAGATAAAATTTCAATTAAAGCTTAACATTTTACGCTTTTCATTAAAAAAAACTCAAGATAAATATTTTTTAATTTGAATTAACTTTTCTTTAATTCTAAACCATTTACTTAAAAAATAAGTTTTTTCTAGTCTACGAAAAGCCCAGTATAACTAAGACAGACTTACCTCAACTAAATAAAAATAAAAAAAGTGTTAACCTTTGAGCTTTTTTCATCACTAACAAGTATAAACATTAAATAAGATGAAAAAAATAACATTTACTTTTTTATTTTTAGTAGCAACTACTATCATGTATTCTCAAACTAAAATTGGAATTCAAGCAATTTATGGAACAGATACAGACTTTGGTATAGGTGCAAAAGCCACAATTGAAATATCAGAAAAATTCTTAGCTTCACCATCTATAAATTACTTCTTTGGGGAAAGTGTGCAAGGAGCTAGTACTTCAGTGTTAGGAATAAATGCTGATGCTCATTATATTATTTCAAAAAATAATGGTTTATCCTTATATCCTCTGGCTGGTATCAACTTAACTCGATCAAGTGCAACCGTCTTAGGGAACAGTATTTCAACAACAGAAATTGGATTTAATTTAGGTGGTGGTTTAAACTACGAACTATCATCATCACTCACAGGGATTTTCGAAACTAAATACGTCTTAAGCACGTTTGATCAAGCAACTTTTAGTGTAGGAGTACTTTACCATTTGTAATAAAATCACAATAATTTAAAATAGAAACTTATGAAAATTTTAAAAAACTTACTAATAATTATCGGTGTATTTGCATTGTCTGCTTGCAGTAATAACGATGAGAAAAATATTGATAACATTGAAGACAAAGATTTGTCTGAAGTAATGCAAGGATTTCAAGAAAAAATTAATAATATAGAAATCCCTAATGGTCTGGCAAATAGTTCAGATACCAATGCTCAAACAACGGCAACATATATTAATCTAGTTAAAAATTACGGGTTGGTCTTCTCAGCTTTTTTTAACGTTCCAACCGATGCAACAGCTCAAAAATCAAATCAAATTTCTAAAAAATCAACAACTAGTAATTCTCAAACCTATACTTGGTCAGACGGACAATCTACAATTAACTATACAGTTACTGAGTTAGTTGATCGTTACACGTTTAGTTATACCATCGAAAGTCCAAGTTATTCAGGTAAAGTAATGGATGGATTTAGCTTAAAAGATGAAAGTCTTGCTGAACTAAATATGTATGATATGGGCGGAACTTCCTTAACAATGAAATGGACTTACATTAACGGAACCGCGACTTTAGATCTTAAAGATAGTAATGGATCTCAATATATTTTGATTGTAAATAGCGATAATTCTGGTATACTAGAGATAATCGAAGATAATACGCTTACTGTAAAATGTACTTGGAATGCCAGTGGAAATGGAACTTTAATAAACTATGAAACTGGGGAAACATTCTCTTGGTAACCCAATCGTTTTCATTTCAATTTTTTGAATTAATAGAGACTCATCTAAATTTAACTTTAAATGAGTCTTTTGTTTCCCTATTTGGCCAATATTTTGAATTAATTTTGTTTGTCAAAATATTAATTAGTTCTTAAAAACAAAAAACCACATATCTGTTATGTGGTTTTTTTCATCATTTAAACTTAACAAATATTTACATAGAAGCCGAGTGCTCCAATAAATCTACAATTTTAGTTGCGTATCCATACTCATTATCATACCAAGAGATAATTTTAAAGAAATTACCATTTAATTCAATACTTGCACCTGCATCAATAATTGATGTTCTAATATCAGAAACAAAATCTTGTGACACTACTTCATCATCAGTATACCCAATAATATTTTTAAACGAACCTTCAGAAGCCTCCTTTAATTTAGCTAAAATTTCTTCTAAAGTAGTTTCCTTTTCCGTTCTAAAAGTTAAATCTACTAATGATACATCTGCAGTAGGAACACGAACAGCCATACCTGTTAATTTACCCTTTAACTCAGGAATTACTTTTGTTACCGCTACTGCAGCTCCAGTAGAAGTAGGAATCATATTTCTTAATACAGAACGTCCTCTTCTCCACTTAGAATTTGGACTATCAACTGCATCTTGTCCTGAAGTTGCAGAGTGAATTGTAGTCATTAATCCTTCAACTAAACCAAAATTATCATGTACTACTTTTGCTAAAGGCGCTAAACAGTTTGTTGTACAAGAAGCATTTGAGAAAATCGCCTCATCGGCAGATAATTCTTCATGATTAACTCCCATTACATACATATTAGCATCTTTTGATGGAGCTGAAATAATTACTTTTTTAGCTCCTCCTTTAATATGTAATCCTGCTTTTTCTTTTGTTAAGAAGAATCCAGTTGACTCAATTACATATTCAGCTCCAACTTCATCCCATTTTAAGTTCGCTGGATTTCTATCGGCTGTTATTCTAATTGTTTGACCGTTTACAATTAAGTTCCCATCTTTCACCTCAACAGTTCCGTTAAAGCGACCATGAACAGAATCATATTTTAGCAAATAAGCTAAATAATCTACATCTAATAAATCATTTATAGCTACTACCTGTACATTATCTCTTTGGATTGCAGAACGAAAAGCTAAACGTCCAATTCTTCCAAAACCGTTAATTCCAATTTTTATCATTTCTAATTTGTTTGTTTATATATCTAATCTGTTTATGTTGTCATTATATCTGACACTCTCAGTAATTCTTTATCAATAGAATTCTGTCCCTTTATTGCTTTTTCTAAATCCGTTGCTACTACTTTATTATCCCGTAAACCAACCATTAAATTTGATTGTCCATCTATTAAAAACTCGACTGCTTTCACTCCCAACCTTGAAGCCAGCACTCTATCAAAACATGATGGAGATCCTCCACGTTGCATATGTCCCAAAACTGATACGCGCACTTCATATTCTGGCATATTCTCTTCAACATAATCTGCCAATTCGTACACATTCTTACCAGATTTATCACCTTCAGCTACGACAACAATACTCGAAGATTTACCTGAACGTCTACTTTTCTTTAAAGACTCTAACATTCTTTCCAATCCTAAGTCTTCCTCTGGCACTAAAATCTCTTCGGCACCAGCTCCAACTCCTACATTCAAAGCTATAAAACCTGCGTCTCTTCCCATAACTTCTACAAAGAATAGTCTATTATGCGAAGAAGCTGTATCTCTAATTTTATCGATTGCTTCCATTGCCGTGTTTAAAGCAGTGTCATAACCTAGTGTATGAGAAGTTCCGTAGATATCATTATCAATAGTACCAGGAATTCCAATCACAGGAAAATCATACTCTCCATTAAAAACAACTCCTCCAGTAAAAGATCCATCTCCACCAATAACAACTAGTCCATCAATTTCATGTTCTTTTAAGTTTTCGTAAGCTTTTTGTCTACCCTCTTTAGTCATGAATTCTTTTGATCTCGCTGATTTTAGAATCGTACCTCCTTTGTGAATGATATTGTTTACGCTTCTTGCTGACAACGTAACAAAATCACCTTCAATCATTCCTTGATAACCTCTGTAAATTCCTATACATTCTGTTCGATAATAAGCACATGCTCTAACAACAGATCTAATGGCTGCATTCATTCCAGGAGAATCCCCTCCTGACGTCATAACCGCTATTTTTTTTATTTTATTTCCCATATGTTCGATTTCAAATTTACTTACTTATTTACAATATTCACTGATAAAAATGCGAAATCGTTTTCGATTTTTACCGTTTTTAAAGCCTTTTTAAATTATTTATTTACATTAGCATTTAAACCTAAAATATGAAACTTACCTTACTTGATTACACCATTATTGTTATCTTTTTCATAATCTCTCTATTAATTGGAATTAGAGCTTCAAAATCCGCAGGAAAAAACAGCTCTGAGTTTTTTTTATCAGGAAGAAATATGCCTTGGTGGTTATTAGGTGTTTCAATGGTAGCAACAACTTTTGCTGCCGATACACCTGGATTAGTTACGGAACTTGTTAGAAAAAATGGAGTTTCAGGAAACTGGGTTTGGTGGGCAATGTTACTTACTGGAATGCTCACAGTTTTCTTTTATGCAAAATTATGGCGAAAATCGGGAATAAGTACCGACTTAGAATTTTATGAGATACGATACTCAGGAAAAACAGCTGGTTTTTTAAGGGGATTCAGAGCCATTTACCTTGGAGTTATCTTCAATATAATTACAATGGCTGGTGTGTGTTTGGCAGGAGCTAAAATTGCAGCTATATTATTAGGGATTTCTCAGGCTGAAATGCTCATATATTCATCTATCATTGTTGTCATTTATTCTTCTCTTGGAGGATTAAAAGGTGTTTTACTTACAGATTTTGTTCAATTTATAATTGCAATGATTGGATCTGTATGGGCAACAATTTATATAGTTAATTTACCAGAAATTGGCGGGATGAATACTCTATTATCACAATCATCTGTAGCAACAAAACTTGACATTTTACCCGACTTTTCAAATACTGAGAGTCTAATCACTTTATTTATTATTCCTTTCGCTGTTCAATGGTGGAGTACTTGGTATCCAGGAGCAGAACCTGGCGGCGGTGGATATATTGCTCAACGAATGCTGGCAGCAAAAGATGAAAAAAATGCAACATGGGCAACATTATTCTTCAATTTTGCTCACTATGCCTTACGCCCGTGGCCATGGATTATTGTTGGTTTAGCATCATTGGTTTTATTTCCAGATGTAGAAAGTATCAATCAAACTTTTCCTAATTTAACTAGTGAAATGCAAGGAGAAGATGTTGCTTACGCAGCCATGATGACTTATCTTCCTGCTGGTTTATTAGGAATTGTACTTACTTCTTTGATAGCAGCCTTTATGAGCACCATCAGTACACAACTAAACTGGGGAAGTTCATATGTAGTAAATGATTTTTATGCTAGGTTTATTAATACAAACGCGTCAGAAAAACAAAAAGTAATAGTCGGAAGAATCACTACAGTATTGCTAATGTTAGCTGCTGCTTTATTCTCTTTTTACTTACAATCCGCAAAAGGAGTTTTCGATTTACTTTTACAAATTGGAGCAGGAACTGGTTTACTTTTTATACTTAGATGGTTTTGGTATAGAATTAATCCATTTAGTGAAATTGCTGCGATGTTGATTTCATTTTTAATTGCTCTTTTCTTTTTCTTAAATGGAAAAATGGATGAACCTTTAGTTACAGTTTCTAGTTCCGTACAATTGATTACTGGAGTTGTAATTACAACTGTAGGATGGATTATGGTCACTTTATTAACTAAGTCGTCAGATCAGGAAACTTTGGATAACTTCAATAGATTAATTTTTGAATCAGAAAACAAATTCAAAAACATTGGTAGTAAAATAATCGCTTTTTTAGTAGGAACAATTGGAATTTACTGTGTTTTATTCGCAACAGGAAATTGGATTTATGGAGAAACATCAAAAGGAATAATATTTTCTATTTTAGCGATAGTTTCAATTATTATAATTCAACAACTTTGGAAAAGAAAACTTTTAGAATAATATGATAATAGTTTGCTTAATTACATAAAAACTGAGAAATAATTCTTTGTACTTTTTCATTTTCAGTAACTGAAGGAAATAAATCTTCAATCAAAGATAATCCTTCACAATCTATACATAATGCATTTTTTAAGTGGATGAAAGCATATTGTTCTTCCCCTTGAATCATAAATAAACCGAAAAGTCGATACTCCAATTCAGCAAACTCTTTGTATGTATTTTTAGCTTTTATTAAAACTTTTATCGAGTTTTTAAATTCACCTAAATAAATTAGTACATCAGCTAAGGCTAAATAAACTTCAATATCAACATCTCCGAGTTCAATGCACGTTTGAAACGCTTTTACAGTTTCGTCAAAAAAATTGAGCTTACTATTTATTTCGGCATACTTTCTCCAATATATTATGTTTGAATCATCAATTTGCAAAGCCTTGTTTATATAATATAAAGCCTTATTATAATTGTCTGCTTCACAATATAAATTGATAAGTAATAACCAAGCCTTATCTAATAATGGATCCTCATATACCGCTTTTTTATAAAATTCAATAGCAGTTCCAGGAGCTTCTAGATTTTCATAACACTCACCTATTCTAACATAAGCAAATGCAGTCGGATCATCTAACTCTAGTGTAATAAGATAATTTTCAATTGCTTTTTCAAAATGACCTAATTGTTCAAGTGATTTTGCTTTTTCAAGATATCCGCCAATAAAAGTTTCATCTATAATTACAGCATAATCAAAAGCTTTTAAGGCATTTTCATAATCTTCAAGTTCAAAATATTGTTTTCCTAATTGATGCCAGGCAACTTCGCTGTAGGGATTCTTATCTATATATTTTCTTAAAAACGTAATGGACTGCTCAAAATCTTCTTGCATTTCATAACAATAAACAATGTTGTAAAGAGAAGAATAATCCTCAAAGTCTACCTCTATACATTTTACGAAATTTAGTCTTGCATTATCAAAATCGTCTAAATACAAGTACTCCATTCCAATCATCGCCCACACATCGATAGGATCCTCCACATAATCTAACGATTGTTTTAAAACATCAATAGCTTCTTGATGCTTTTTATATTTTGATAAGATAACTGCTTTTTGAAAAAAAACTTCGTCGTTATGAGGTTCTACTGCCTCTATCTGATTTATCAATTTAACTGCGTCCTCAAAATTATCATCAAAAATAAATACTTCAACTTTTAATAATTTAAGAGCAATTGAATGTGGATGTTGGTCTAATCCTAAATGAATAGCTTTCTTAGCTAATGTATGTTTCCCTATATTTAAATAATGCTGAACAATCTCCTCAAATTCCGTAGCATCAAAAAAATACACATCATTAGTTTTTAACATTGATTCAAATCTTGATAAAGACATAAGATGCAATTTTGAATTACTTACATAAATCTACTACAAGAAGGACGGTTTTACACATGAAAGCCGTTTAGTTTTCAACAATTTAATTAACAAAAAAAAAACATTTATACCTAACTAAATCATTCAGAAGCATTTGTTGTCATTCAATTTGATATGCTATATTATTTTTTTATATTTGAATGAGTTGAAATACAAATTAACCAAATAATAAAAATTATGAGCAAATTCGACGAAAAAGTAGAGCTGTATACAAAATTTATGAACGATAAAGGTTTAAGTTTTGATGCAGATTTATTAGCTGCAGTGACTAAAGGCTTAGGACCTTCGATTTACAAAAAAGATGCTGAAACGGTTTCAGGCACAGATCCAAAAGAACTTGAAACGGTTAAGAAAAACTTCTTAATTAAAAAGTTAGGTTTAGAAGATGGTCCAAACTTAGATGAAGGTATCGCTGAGGTAATTGAACAAATCGGCAAATCTGAAAGAAATAAGTATCGTGCTGCTGTTTACTATCTTTTAACTAAAAAGTTCGGTAAAGAATCTGTTTACGGAATGTAATTTCTGACTGAAATAAATTTTATAAAACCTGTATTGTTTTCAATACAGGTTTTATATTTTTGTTTTAACAAACATCGTTAAATTACTTTATGCATCAATTTATTAGTGTCTTTGACATGTTAAAGATTGGGGTTGGTCCGTCAAGTTCTCACACATTAGGACCATGGAGAGCTGCTCAAAACTGGATTCTAAATTTAGAGTCTAAAAATCTATTAGAAAATGTAGCTTCAATAAAAGTCGATTTATATGGATCTTTATCACTAACGGGTAAAGGACATGCTACAGATTTAGCAGTAGCTTTAGGATTAAGTGGAACAGATCCTGAATTCATACCAATAAACGAAATTAATACTCATATTGAAAACATAAAGCTTCGAAATAAATTACACTTTAATGCAATTAGAGAAATTGATTTTTCAATGGATCAAATTGTTTTTAATAGAGAGTTTTTACAATTTCACGCAAACGGATTAACCTTTAGAGGATTCAACACTAACAATGATGAGATCTCAACTGAAACATATTACTCTATCGGAGGTGGTTTTGTAATTCAAGAAGGTGTAGAAAATTTAATAGAAAATGTAGAAAATAAAATTACATTTCCATATCCTGTAAACAAAGCCATAGATTTAGATAAATACTGTAAAGAAAAAGGTGAAAATATTTCTGATATTGTACTTGCCAACGAAATGATTTTAGCTAAAGAGGAAGTAATCTACAAAAAGTTAGATAATATCTGGAATACCATGCTAGAATGCATGTATATTGGGTGTCATACAGAAGGAATTTTACCTGGTGGTTTAAATGTTAGAAGACGTGCTTTTTCCACTCATAAAAAACTCATAAAAGATACGGAATACAATGGTGTTACGGATTGGATAAAAGGTATTCGAAAAACAGAAGTAAAATTTAGGGAAATTCTAAAATGGGTAAGTTGTTTCGCTCTTTCAGTAAACGAGGTTAATGCTTCCTTGGGTAGAGTTGTAACAGCTCCAACAAACGGAAGTGCTGGTGTAATTCCCGCAGTTTTAATGTACTACATGGTAATTGAAAATCATGAAGCTACTATCGATCATGTTAGAAAATTTTTATTAACCGCTGGTGAAATTGGAAGTTTATTCAAGAAAAATGCTACAATTTCTGCAGCAATGGGAGGCTGCCAAGCTGAAATCGGAGTTTCCTCTGCGATGGCTGCAGCAGCATTAACAGAATTACTTGGAGGAACTCCAGCACAATGTTTAGAAGCTTCTGAAATTGCCATGGAACATCATCTTGGTTTAACTTGTGACCCAATTGGTGGTTTAGTTCAAATTCCTTGTATTGAAAGAAATGCAATGGGCGCTATCAAGGCAATTAACGCAGCTGAATTAGCTTTAGAAAGAAATCCAGAAGATGCAGTTGTTCCTCTTGACAAAGTTATAGAAACCATGTGGGAAACAGCTAAAGACATGAATAGAAACTATAAAGAAACATCGGAAGGTGGATTAGCAATAACTGTTGGATTGGCAGATTGTTAATCCACAGATTATCTTGTAAAGACTAATTCATAATCTGATGACAATTCCTCTGTAAATCTGTATCCATCAGTATCGAAACCTTTTAATTGTTCTAAACTCTCTATATCATTTTCAATAATATACCGAACCATTAATCCTCTTGCCTTTTTCGCAAAGGTCATAATAGTTTTATACTGTCCGTTTTTTAAATCTTTAAAAACAGGAGTAACCATTTGTACTTTCAAAGTTTTTTTGGGTAATGCCTTGAAGTATTCAGTACTCGCCAAATTAATTAGTAATTCATTATCTTCTAACTCAGAATTTAGCGAATCAGCTAAATCATTTCCCCAAAACTGATACAAATTGTCTTTGCGACCAACTTTTAATCTTGTCCCCATTTCCAGGCGGTATGGTTGAATTAAATCCAAAGGTTTTAACAAACCATATAACCCCGATAAAATCCTTAATTTTTTTTGTAAAACTGGAACTTTACTCTCATCTAAAGTGGTAACATCAATTCCTCTGAAAACTTCACCAGTAAAACTATAAATGGCTTGCTTGGCGTTTGCTGTATCAAAAGGCAAACTCCACTGTTGGTTTCTTTCATAATTTAGCGATGCTAAATCATCTGAAATTTTCATTAACACCGAAAGATTCTTTCTAGAAATTGTTTTCAATTTTTTATTTAACTTTTCAGCCTGTTCTAAAAATCTTGGTTGTGTAAATTCCTTTACGTTTGCTGGTGTTTCAAAATCTAATGATTTTGCAGGAGAGATAATTATTTTCATTGAAGCTTAATATTTACTTTGCAAAATTACGATAGTTCTGTAAAATATTAAAAAACAACTAATAATTAAATATAAAGTTCTTAAAATCAAAAGAGTTTAATTCTAACAAAAAGATAGTCTGACAACTTCCCTGTTTTATTAAAAATTAATTCAAATTATACATTACATCCGAATATTTCATTTTTTAAGAACACTTTAATTTGATCAATTTTGAAGTGTAATAATGATGAAACTCTATTCTTATCGAAAACTAATAATCAAACTTATAATTAGCATCAATAATTAACTCTGAAGAAACAATTATTGAACAACGAAAACTAATCTTGAATGAAGATAATCCATTATAACTTTAAGACATCATTACTGAAATTAAACTACAACTATCAACAGAAAAGAAAAACTTTGCACTAAAAAGTTACTAAAACCAAAAAAGCTACCATTTAAATCAGAATTGACTTAATCATTAACTGAAGTTATAAAGCTCATATTATTATTTTTACTTGACGACAATAATATAATTGTTACCAACAAAACTAATAGATGTTCGAACCTTTGAAAAACAAACTTATTTAAGCAGAAAAGAACATTATCCCATAATACTATATCCTAAATACACGAAATTTCCATTTAGGAAAAGTCACAGAACATCATGAATTCAGAATTCCATAGACACAATTTCTATAACTGATTTGAAAGAGACAAAATGTATTACTGAATCAAAATTATCACAATATTATCGATAATAATACTATTTTTTAACATAAGGAAAGGATATAGATTGAGAACAACAAAATACCTAGCAACTTTAATCAATTTGTAAGGTAATGGCGTAGATGTTAACCTATTTGACACAATTTAATAATTTCTAAGAAAAAACAGGTGTCATCGATTATTTTCTTCGATTCTAATTTTTTCATTTGAAAAACTATCGTTTTTATTATTAAGTGACATTTATTACATAAAATAAAAAAAGTTAATTTTTGTTGCCTCTCTAACTTTACTTTTTTTAACTACACTACTCTTAAAAAAACTTATCTACAACAATAAATATCGTTGAAAAGGTAAAAGCAGTTTTTAGTATTAATCCTGTAGGTAATGATAAAACATTTGGTTCTATTAAAAATTTAACCCAAGGGCAAACAATATTTTAAGTTTCATTTCAAAGGAAATAAGGTAGATCCTTGAATAGCACAAACTATGTATCGGAATTTCGAAGATATCACCTTGAATGAATAAGGTTGTTGAGATTTAAAAGAAATAAAGAGAAATGTATAAATGGAGGAAATAAAACTAATATATCTTGGAATGGAGCTAAGACTTTTTCATACAACAAAAATACTTACTCTATATTTTGTAAGCCAAAATTCATAATTAAAATAGCGGCAGTCTTAAAAAGAGTAAAGCCTCCAACTAATTTTAAAACTAAAATAAAGAAAGACCTTTAAAAAAGATCGATTTTTATACCCTAAACTGTAAAATTAACCACCAAATAATGGGTAATCCTTCTACCCAAAATGATGCATAGTACTTTGTTTGGTTTCTTTTTGCTCTTTGAAGAAAAAACAACAACATTACAAATACACACAAGTAAACGAACTTAAAATGATGGTTTGGAGTAATAAAAAACTCAATAACCATCGTAAAAGCCAATAACACAAAACCGACTTTTTTAGTTCTTTCTATTCCTATTAACTGAGGTATGGTTTGTAAATACTTCAAATCATAGCGCAAATCTCGGATGTCAAAAGGTAATGTCAGAACTACTACAAATAAAAAACGTTGAAAAAAACCAACTATTACTTTAGTATTTTCCAGCTCATTTACAGCATTAATTGGGATAACATACGTAACTCCCGTCCAAACTAAAGCAATTACAATAATTTTTAAGGTTGCGACGCTTCTTAAATTAATTGAAAACCTTCTAAAAACAGGAACTGCATAGAACAAAGTCAATAATGAAAAAGGAGTAAAAAAAAGCAATATTTTAACAGGTAACTTAACCGCATAATAAATCATTAGAACGAAAGCAAAAAGAGAAAAAATTTGTATTAGTCTTAAGTTCTTTGTTAAACTCCTATGGTGTAATTTTGCTATTCCTGCATATTTTACAAAATTATACCCCGTAATTGTTCCATAAAAGATAAAATAATTTAACGATTCATTATAGGGTAATCCAAAATACATTTCAGTAATTCTAACTAAAGAATAAACCGCCATTGCAACATGGATACTTGAATTAATATAAAACTCTAAAATAGATTTTAAACTTTCCACAAGGCAAAGGTAATTGAATTGTTTATAACCATTATAAACAGTTAATAATTTAGGAATCTCCTTGTTACAAAATCCTTAAGTTTTAGTTATTTTTGCATTTTAAATACAACAACACAATTAATGAACACAAATTCGTTTCAACTACGTCATATTGGTCCAAGAACTAAAGAACAAGAAACAATGTTAGAAACTGTTGGAGTAGACAGTTTAGACCAATTAATTTACGAGACAATTCCAGACGATATTCGTTTGAAGGAATCACTTGATTTACCAGAAGCTTTAAGTGAGTATGAATATTTAAATCACATTAACGAATTAGGAGCAAAAAATAAAGTCTTCAAAAGTTACATTGGTTTAGGATATCATGAAGCAATTCTTCCTAGTGTAATTCAAAGAAATATTTTAGAAAATCCAGGATGGTATACTGCTTACACACCTTATCAAGCTGAAATTGCCCAAGGGCGTTTAGAGGCTTTGTTAAACTACCAAACGATGATTTGTGATTTAACGGGAATGGAGTTAGCAAATGCTTCATTGCTTGATGAAGGTACTGCTGCTGCAGAAGCAATGGCTTTATTATTTGATGTAAGAGAGCGTGCAAAAAAGAAAGCGGGAGCAAATAAGTTTTTCGTTTCTGAAGAAATTTTACCTCAAACTTTATCGGTTTTACAAACTCGTGCAATTCCAATTGGTATCGAATTAGTAATTGGAGATCACAGGAAATTTGATTTTGCTGATGATTACTTTGGAGCTATTTTACAATATCCAGGTAAACATGGGCAAGTTTATGATTATTCAAATTTCGTTGCGAATGCCAATGAAAAAAACATTAAAGTAGCTGTTGCTGCCGATATCTTATCTCTTGCTCTTTTAAAAGCACCTGGAGAATTTGGTGTAGATGTAGTTGTTGGAACGACACAACGTTTCGGTATTCCATTAGGATATGGAGGACCTCACGCTGGTTATTTCGCAACAAAAGAGGCTTATAAAAGAAGTATTCCTGGAAGAATCATTGGAGTGACGAAAGATGCTAACGAGAAAAGAGCATTACGAATGGCTCTACAAACACGTGAGCAACATATTAAAAGAGAAAGAGCTACCTCTAATATTTGTACGGCTCAAGTTTTATTGGCTGTTATGGCTGGTATGTATGCTGTTTATCACGGTAAAGAGGGAATTCAATATATCGCAAATAGAGTTCATATAGCTGCAACTACTTTAGCAGCAGCTCTTGAAAGACTAGGATTCAAACAGAAAAACACTTCGTTTTTTGATACAATATTAGTGGAAGTTGAAGCAGAAAAGTTAAAAACTGTTGCCGAAGGAAATGGAATAAACTTCAATTATGTTGATAAAAACCATGTATCAATTTCTTTAAATGAAACTGTTGGATTAAAAGAAATAAACGCAATTGTTGATTGTTTCGAACAAGCTTTTAACATTCAAGATATTACTATTACTGAGTTTACCAACTCAGAAGTAATTGACGAAAATGTAAAAAGAAATACATCTTTTTTAGATAATAAAATATTCAATTCATATCATTCAGAAACTGATATGATGCGTTATATCAAAAAATTAGAGCGCAAAGATTTAGCGTTAAATCATTCTATGATTTCTTTAGGATCTTGTACAATGAAATTAAATGCTGCATCTGAAATGCTTCCTTTAAGTAACCCACAATGGGGAAATATTCACCCATTTGTACCGTTAAATCAAGCTGAAGGCTACCAAACTGTATTAAAAAATCTTGAGCACCAATTAAATGTTGTTACAGGTTTCGCTGCAACGTCTTTACAACCAAACTCGGGAGCACAAGGTGAATTTGCAGGATTAATGGTAATTAGAGCATATCACTTAGCAAACGGAGATTCTCATAGAAACATCTGTTTAATTCCATCTTCTGCACACGGAACGAACCCTGCATCAGCAGTAATGGCTGGTATGAAAGTAGTAGTTACTAAAACTGATGAAAAAGGTAACATTGATGTAGAGGACTTAAAAGCAAAAGCTGAATTACATAAAGATAATTTAGCTGCTTTAATGGTAACTTACCCTTCTACACACGGAGTATTTGAAAAAGCAATTCAGGAAATCACGCAAGTTATCCATGATAATGGAGGGCAAGTATATATGGATGGTGCAAATATGAACGCTCAAGTTGGATTAACAAATCCTGCAACAATTGGAGCTGATGTTTGTCACTTAAATTTACATAAAACATTCGCTATTCCTCACGGAGGTGGTGGACCAGGTGTTGGACCAATTTGTGTTGCTCCACAACTTGTTCCATTTTTACCTACAAACCCATTAATTTCAACCGGAGGAGACAATCCAATTACATCTATTTCTGCGGCTCCTTGGGGATCTGCTCTAGCATGCCTAATTTCTTACGGTTATATAACTATGTTAGGCTCAAAAGGCTTAACAGATTCAACTAAAGTAGCTATTTTAAATGCCAATTATATGAAAGAGCGTTTACAAGGTCACTTTAGTACACTTTATACTGGAGAAATGGGTCGAGCAGCTCACGAAATGATTTTGGACTGTCGAGAGTTCAAACAAAAAGGAATTGAGGTTGTTGATATCGCAAAAAGATTAATGGACTATGGATTCCATGCTCCTACAGTATCTTTCCCAGTTGCGGGAACAATTATGGTTGAACCAACTGAAAGTGAAAGTATCGTTGAATTAGATCGCTTTTGTGATGCATTAATCTCTATTCGTAAAGAAATAGAAGATGCAACTAAAGAAAATCCAAATAACGTGCTTAAAAATGCACCTCACACGCAGGAAATGCTCACTTCAGACTCTTGGGATTTACCATATTCAAGAAAAGAAGCTGCTTTCCCTTTAGAATATCTCTCTGAAAACAAATTCTGGCCTTCTGTAAGAAGGGTTGACGACGCCTATGGAGACAGAAATTTAATTTGTTCTTGTAATCCAATTGAAGATTACATGGAAGCTGAAGTTTAGAAACTATCTCATTTTATAATAATAAGAAACCGTTATGATTTTAATTGTAACGGTTTTTTAAAAAAACCGTAATTATCATTTAAATAATTACGGTCAAAAACTAATGTATGAGAAAAATTAATACTAGTGTAACCCCTACTTTGTAACTAGTACTAATACTGTTTTGTGCTTTTCCAACTCATACATGAAAAAACACTACATCACAATCACGCCCAAATGATTTGTGAAACCTAACAATTAATAAAATCAATTATGAAAACATAGCAATAGGTTTCATAGCTGTTGCTAATATAGTTTTTTTATTTTTATAATACACAAACTATTTGTTAATTCTATCACAAGAAATAAAACTAATAGAATTATTTTTTAATCAATCCTTTTAAATTAGATACTCTCACTCCCAACCTTGTCAACAACTATTAAAAGTTAAAACTTATATTAAAAGACAATCTTTAAGATTATTTAAGTCAATACTAGATAAAAAATGACCATTTATACTTTTAATAGAATTCAATGAATGCTCACCCTAGAAAATAACAACTTGAATTGTAATAGATTTAGCGTACATCAAAACCTACATTCTAGTCAATTTATTTTCGCTGAAAAAATATAGCTTTTGGAATTTCACTCAACTTTTAGAATCAAAAAACTCTCCAATTATATATAGTTTGAAAAGTTTACTATTATAATAGAGAATTTAGAGATTAAACAACACTCACTATTCCCTGTAATGGTATTAGAGTTGCCTATTTTAAAATTACTGAGGAATCTGTAACACCGTAAATATTAGTTTCTACTTTTTTGTAACCATCATTATTAGCAAAAAAATGTTTTCACTTTTTATCGTTCAATATTTCATAAAATAAGTGCTATTTGTAACTCGAATAAGGGAGTGAATCGGTCTTTCGTCTTTCGTAAAATTTCACTTTTAGAGAATATTAAGAACATCATTTCCTCATTTTAAATTGTCTGAACTTTTATAGTAATAAATACTTCTAATTTATTATTTAATAATAAAAGCGTCAAGTTTACAGTGATTTACTAACACGATATGTTCGATATAACTAAATGCATGATTTTACCGTAAAAAATAAATCATTTGTTAATAATCAACTAACATTTGCACTCGTAGATAATAAACTTCGTATTCTTAGCTATAATTTGTACAGAAGAAAACAGTTTTACTAGATGTGTTTTATAATTTAAATGTGCATTGGCAACCATTAAAAATCTTCCTTCGACTTTTAAACATTTTTTAATTCTTCGAAATAAATATAGTGTGATATCAATGTTGTTTTCATGTTCAAAATGAAACGGAGGATTTGAAAGAATCAAATCAAACTCATTTTCTGTAACACCCTCGATTGTATCGGTACAAATGAATCTAGCATTTTCAATATTTAATTTAGATGATTCAATCGCTAAATTGAAATCATCAACTAAAGTTACTTTTGCATTTGATAGTTGTTGAAGCACCTCGTATGAGATAATTCCATTTCCAGAAGCAACATCTAAAACTGTAAGCTCATGTTTCTTCACTTTTAAATGTGACAATAGAAATTGTGTTCCAATATCTATTTTATCCGAAGAAAAAACACCTAAATATTGTTTCAGACGATTCTCTTTCCAATTAATTGTATTTATTATATTTTCTATTTCAATTTTCAATACTTTTTTGGGAGATCTTAAAACTAATAATCTAGCTTTTTTCCAAGCTTTTGATTGTTCTACGTTTTCAAAATATTTCTCTGCAATTGTGAGATAAGATTTAGAAAAATACTTTGTCATAAAACCACATACTACTTGAGTATTTTCAACCGAATATTTGCTAATCTGTTTTAAAAACAACTCAAATAGTTCTAACGACTTTGGGATTTTAATTAGTGCTAACTGTACTTCTCCGATATCTTCCAGCGGAGAATTAAAAATAATATTTGTAGATAAATTATTACTACTTAGATTATTTAAAACAGCTTTCTTTTGACTTGCATACGTCCAAATAGTACGTACATTCTTATGATGTAAAGTACAATTCCAAACACCAAAACGATCATTAAAAACATGTACATTCTGATGTTCTAAATTTTTTAAATAATTTAACACCAAAAGCTCAGCATTACTCCAAGCCCTTAAAGTATTATCATTTGTTTCAGGATAACGATTTAAAATAAACTCATTGGAGTTGTGTAGTAATTTATTTTCCAAAAAAATTGAAGTGCTTTTGAACTTTAATTAAAATAAATATTTTCTAAAGAAGTAATATCGCCTTCTTTATTTCTTCTAAAGACATCTTTGGAAGTAACTTCATCAATTGAGTTTTTCCCCATCGCAGAAACTACTTCTTTTACAGCAGCTATTGTTTTTTCATGAAAATTTTTAACTCTTACATTCTTATCAGCGACAACCAATGCCTTTACCAAGTCTTCATTTTGAGTTGCCACACCAACAGGACATGAGTCAAGATTACACTCGCGCGCTTGAATACATCCGAGACTCAACATAAAGCTTCTAGCCATTGCAACTGCATCCGCACCCATTGCCTTTAATTTAATAATATCAAACGCATCAATCGCTTTACCACTAGCAATAATTTTAATCTGGTTCTTTAAATTATATTTGATTAGCGTTTTGTTTACGAAAGAAAGTCCGTCTAACAAAGGAGTACCAACATAGTTTGTAAATTCAAGTGGTGCAGATCCTGTTCCTCCTTCTCCTCCATCAACTGAAATAAAATCAGGATAATTTTCTGCAATCGAAAATGTTTTAATCATTTCTTCAATTTCTTCATTATTCCCTACACAAAATTTAATGCCAACCGGCTTACCATTACTTAAATCTCTTACCTTCTGAAGAAAAGAAATCATTTCTTGAAAATTAGAAAATGATGAATGGCCTGGTGGAGAGTCTACTCTTGTAAAAGGCTCAACAGATCTAATATTAGAAATTTCATGTGTATTTTTTTTAGCTGGTAAAATTCCACCATGACCAGGTTTTGCTCCCTGAGATAATTTAATCTCTATCATTTTCACCTCAGGTCTTATTGCATTTTCTTTAAAAACATCATCATCAAAGTAGCGTTTTCCTTCAATTGTTTTTCCTGCACCAAAATACCCAGTTCCAACTTGAAAAATTAAATCTCCTCCTTGTAAATGATATGGTGAAACTCCTCCTTCTCCAGTATTATGAGCAAAACCACCCATTTTTGCCCCTTGATTTAATGCCATAATAGCATTTTTACTTAAGGAACCAAATGACATTGCTGAAATATTTATGATGGAACCTTCATATTTCTGGGAACATTTATCTGATCCGAAAACAACATTCTCTCCACTAACATTATTATGATCTGTTGGAAACAAAGAATGTTTTACAAACTCGTATCCTTTTTCATATAAGTTATGTTGCGTACCAAAAGGAACAGTTTCTATTTCCTTTTTTGCTCTTTGATATACAATACTCCTTTTTTCTCTATTAATGGGAGTTCCATTTAAATCATCTTCAATAAAGTATTGCTGTATTTTTTCCCTTTCTTCTTCGAAAAACCATCTCAGTCTCGCAATAATAGGAAAAGATCTCAATAATGAATGTTTCTTTTGAATAAAAGCATCATAAATTCCTAAAAGTGTAAAAGCCGACGTGATTGTAAAAAGTATGTAGTTTCCTAAATCTGGTATAAACCAAACTAACAGACCACACAAAATATTAATAACAACCACAATTGATAAAATGGTATCTCTCATTTTCTTACTGTTTATTTTAGTTAAAAATACAAGATTTCTTGCACAAAAAAAGCTCTAACAAATTAGTTAGAGCTTTTCGATATATTTTTAAGTTCCAATTACTTCTTGAACTTTGCATATTTATTTTTGAACTTATCGATACGTCCAGCAGTATCAACTAGCTTAGACTTACCAGTATAAAAAGGGTGAGAAGTTCTAGAAATTTCTAATTTTACTAATGGATACTCAACTCCTTCAACTTCTAATGTTTCTTTTGTATTTGCAGTTGATCTAGTTAAAAATACATCTCCGTTAGACATATCTTTGAACGCTACCATTCTATAATTTTCTGGGTGTATACCTTTTTTCATCTTAATAAACTTTTAATTTAATGCGAATTTGTTTAAAATTGGTAAGGTTTTAAACGCCTTCAGAAAAAACAAAAACCTGCAATGGCTTTTTGAGCTGGCAAATTTAACCCTTTTTTTTAAATTCCAAACAAATAAATTAGTTTATTTGTATAAAATTACATCAAAAAAATCCGCAACCAAAGTAATATGAAATTAATAAAGCAAGCTTCTATCTTTAGTTTACTACTTATAATGCTAAATTCTTGTGGTGAAGCAAGTTATAGGTTCAAAGTGAATACACCAAGTAAGACAACTCTTGGAGAAACAATTAGTATTAAGTTTGAACAATTAGAAGGAAAAAAGATTGATAGTATTCAGATATTTGCAGGCTCAAGAAAATTAATTGCTAAAAATAATGCTGCTTCATTAAACACAAATGATCTTGGCGTAGGAAAACACCTCATTAAAACGTTGGCTTTTATGCCTGGAAAGGTTAAAAGAATTAATAATTCGATTGAAGTATTTTCCAACAAAAAATATGAAAGTTATACTTACAAGATTGTAAATGTATTTCCACATGATCCTAAAGCATTTACTCAAGGATTAGAATTTCATAATGGCTTCCTATATGAAACTACAGGACGAAACGGACAATCTTGGCTAAGAAAGATTGAGCTAGAAACGGGAAAAGTACTTCAACAGTATGATTTAAGCGATAAATATTTTGGTGAAGGAATGACCATCGTTGGAAATCAAATTTTTTGGTTGACATGGAAAGCAGGAAAAGGATTTATTTTTGACATAGATACTTTCAAAATAGTTAAAGAATTTAAATACCAAGAAAGTATAGAGGGCTGGGGATTGACGCATTCAGACAACGAATTAATAAAGTCTGATGGAACAAATAAAATTTGGTTTTTAAACCCTCAAAATCATAAAGAAGAACGAAGTGTTCAAGTATATACTGATAAGATTACATTAGAAAAATTGAATGAATTAGAATATATTAACGGAAAGATTTATGCGAATTACTGGCAAAAACCGTTTATCGCTATCATTAACCCAAACAATGGTGTTGTTGATGGTGTTGTTGAGCTAAAAGGTTTAGTAACTGAAATTAAGAAAACACAAAAAATAGTTGATGGTGATGATGTATTAAACGGAATTGCTTTTGACAAAGAAAACAATAGATTATTTGTTACGGGTAAAAATTGGGGGAAATTATTCGAAATCGAAATTATTAAGAAATAACTAAATATTATGAAATATATACAGACTGTGCTTATTCTTGCAATTATTGTGGCTATTAGTTCTTGTAGAAAAGATTTTAGTGCAGTTGCAAGCTCTGGTAATCTAGAGTTCTCTAAGGACACTGTATTTTTAGACACAATTTTCACCAATATTGGTTCCTCTACCTACAACTTAAAAGTGTATAATAGAAGTAGCAACGCCATAAGTATTCCGCAAATTCGATTAGAAAATGGAATTACTTCTAACTATCGTTTAAATGTTGATGGGATTTCAGGCAAAGTATTTCAGGATATTGAAATATTAGCTAATGATAGCCTTTTTGTTTTTGTCGAAACAACAATAGACTTCTCTGCTCTTCCAGATCCGTTATATTTAGATAAAATTTTATTTGATACTGGAGATAATCAACAAGATGTTGATCTTGTTACTTTAGTTCAAGACGCAACATTTATTTTCCCAGAAAGAGATCCAATTACAATGGAAATCGATCAACTTACTTTGAATGGACAACCTACGACTATTAGAGGTCGTTATTTGGAAGACAGCGAACTTACTTTCACTAAAGAAAAGCCATATGTTATTTACGGATATGCGGCCGTTCCACCCAATAAAACCATGACAATTGAAGCAGGAGCTAGAATTCATTTCCATGACAACTCTGGTTTAATTGTAGACGAATTAGGAACTTTAAAAGTAAACGGAACATTAAGTGAAAAAGTTACCTTTGAAGGCGATCGTCTTGAACCTTTTTTCGATAAAGTTTCTGGTCAATGGGGAACTATTTGGATGCGCGCAGGAAGTAAAGATAATGAACTTAATCATGCAATTATCAAAAATGGAGTTATCGGAGTTTTAGTCGATAGTCTAGGAACTGCTGGAGTACCAACTTTAAAAATTGAAAACTCTGAAATCTACAATCAATCTAGCTTTGGAATTTTAGGAAGAGAAGCTCAAATTGAAGGAAATAATGTGGTCATTGGTGACGCAGGACAAGTATCATTGGCTGCTACTGTAGGAGGATCATATAAATTTACACATTCCACTTTTGCAAATTATTGGAACAATAGTCTGCGCTCCCTACCTGCTGTACTAGTGAATAATTTCTTCGTCTTTGAAAATGAACAAGGACAAGAAATTACAGATACAAGAAACTTAATTGCCGCTAACTTTACAAATTGTATCATCAATGGTAGTAACAATATTGAATTTGTTATCGACAGAGTAGATGGTGGTGGATTGTTTAATTATTTCATTGAAAATTGTTTAATTGAATTTGATGATTTCAATAATAATTTCGCTAACAATAACGAATTAAATTTTAGCAATACTTCTCACTACTTGAATAATATTATTAACGGAAATCCTGATTTTATTGGAAGATTTGACGAAGACTTCAGAATTGGTGACCAAAGTGATGCTATAAATAAAGCAAAGGCAACTATTTTCTCAATTGACTTATTAGGAATTAATAGATCTGGTTCTCCAGATATAGGTGCTTATCAACATATTATTCCCGAGTAATTTAAGTGATGTTATTCATTTAACTAAACACTTCCTACCTTTTATCGAATTTTATTTAAAACATTGAAATTCTGCATTATATTTGTAGTAAAGTTTGTTTCATTATAATTATTTATAGTAGTTAATTTGGTTTGTAAAGGACTATTTGTTAAGGATAACGAGTAGTCCTTTCTATTTATACAATTTTCACTAATCTTACTTTGAGATTAAGTTGAAAAATTCTTGCTTATCATCTAAAATTAAAGCCAAATATTTTGCTTTATTCTTAATTCCATAAATAGTTTCAAACTCAACTATTTCTTTAAAATGTATAATTGTATTATGCCCACACAACTTCCCTAAAAATGAAAAGTACTTTATATTGTCATCTTCAAAATCCTTAGAACTTAACTCTATTTTGTCTATATTTTCTAAAGGAATATTAGCATAACCAGCAAATCCAAATCTTAAAATTAAACAATCATTTTCCGTATCAAGAAGAATTGGTCTTTTCTTCATTGACCTAAACAATGCTAGAAATTGCAATAAAGCATAAACGCTTAAAAGAGTTAAAATCCATGCAATTATAATGCTCCATTTTTCTAGTAGTAGGTGTAATACAAAGGTTTCGATTAACATAACTAAAATAATCCCCAGAAACACTCCATTGTAAGTTCCTTCTTTATGATAACTATATGAATTTTCTTTGGATGGAGCTTTTTTCCAATCAAAAAACAAGTAATAAAAAACAGATATTTCAGTTGCTAAAAAGTGGGCTATTTTCTTTGAAAACACTTCGGTAGTTGCCATTTGAATCGTATCAAAAAAATCAACAGATTTGGAATTTTGCTTAAATGTTTTGAACAACAATCTTGCTTTATAAAAAATAAAACCAAATATCCCTAGCTCAACAACAGGAATAATAAAATCTTTAATCAAGACCAATAAATCCTGATCTGATTTTGGAAGTGAAAAACTTGCTAAAAAAGTTGATAGTATAAATACAGATATGACCGTAATTTTCGGAACTTCTTTTGTTCTTATAAGAAGAAAGTAGATGAAAGGAATCGTTACTAAAAAGTCAATTATAATGTAATTAGCGTAACTGTTATTATAAAAACTTGACTTTAAAAGAAGAACTAAACTTAAAAGAAGAAAAGCAGGAATAATTATAAAATTAAACCTGCTGCAATGTTTATATAATGTTAACATAATCAAACAATTATTATTATTAGTATCACTAATTCTTGTTTTGTTACATGAAAATAAAATTAATTCTAACTTTTTTCACATAATAAATTCTAAAAAAAAGTGATTCTTTTTTGATAGACTTTAAAAAAGTTTTAATAAAAAATTAAGTTTAAAAGAGAACTAAAAAACTAATTTCACAATAAAAAATCAAAAGTTGTATAACAAAAAATAAAATCGCAATTTTGATTTATTAATTAGCAAACTATTTTATGGAAGGTTTTTCAGGGCTTTTTTCTGATAAAAAGGGATTTAATTATTTTGGAAAAGGGAGTGAATTTGCGCTTATCCTTTTCAAGAACATTCTCTTAACTATTATAACTCTCGGAATTTATTATCCTTGGGCTAAAGTTGAAATTTTAAAGTATCATTATCAATCAACAGAAATTGATAAAAATTCATTTGTATTTAATGGAACAGCAAAAGAAGTATTTTTTGGATTTTTGAAAGTTTATGCGATTGTATTTATTTTTTATTTACTTCTGGGATATGGAGTTAGTATAGAAAGCCCTAAATTTATGGGAATTACTTTAGGAGTTTTTTACTTATTCTTCCTTCTGTTAATTCCTTTCGCTATTCACGGTGCTATTCGATATAGAGCTTCAAGGAGTTCTTGGAAAGGAATTCATTTTTCATATCTTGGAGACAAAATGGAATTGTTCTGGAAATTTCTTATTGGAACATTAATTACAATTTTAACTTTAGGAATATATGGCGCTTGGTTTAGCATCGATTTAAGAAAATATATTTTCAGTCACTTGCGTTTTGGAAATTTATCATTTGACTTTAAAGGTGAAGGAAGCACATTTTTTTTAATCAACCTGAAATTCTTTTTCTTATCTATCCTTACCTTAGGAATTTACTCTATTTGGTATATAAAAGAATTATTTTCTTACTATGCCGAGAACACAACCATTACGCAGAATGGAAGAGAAGTTAATTTTCGTTTCAATGCAAAACCAGGAGATGTTTTTGAGCTTTTAATTGTTAATTTTTTATTAGCAGTGGCAACTTTAGGTATCGCAACTCCTTGGATTATAATAAGGACACAAACTTTTATTTTCAGGTTTTTAGAAATTGAAGAAGGACTAAACACAGGCTCTATTCAAAAAATAAATTACGATAATTATACAGATGCATCAGGAGATAGTTTTTTAGATTTCTTAGATCTTGATCTTTTATAATAGCCCAATTAATGAAGAAAAAAATAGTTATTACAGGTACCAGCAGAGGAATTGGTTTTGAATTAGCACAACAATTCGCACTAGCTGGTCATCAAGTTATTGCGCTTTCTCGTAATAGCAAGCCATTAGAAAAAATAAATCACAATAATATACTTGCTATATCAACAGATTTAATGAATACAAATTCATTAGAAAAATCAGCTTCAATAATTCTGGAAAAATTTGGTTATGTTGATATTCTAATTAACAATGCTGGAATGTTAGTTAACAAACCTTTTGAAGAATTAACTTCTGAAGATTTCTTGAAAGTTTATCAAGTAAATGTTTTCGCTGTTGCACAACTTACGCAGAAACTAATTCCTAGTATGAAAAGTGGAAGCCATGTTGTAACAATAAGTAGTATGGGTGGAATTCAAGGAAGCATGAAGTTTCCAGGATTAGCTGCTTATAGCTCTGCCAAAGGAGCCGTCATTACGTTATCTGAATTATTAGCAGAAGAATATAAAGAAAAAGAAGTAGCGTTTAATGTTTTAGCCCTTGGTGCAGTACAAACAGAAATGTTAGAAGAAGCTTTCCCAGGATATCAAGCGCCAATTACAGCAAAAGAAATGGCAGATTACATTTTCAATTTTGCTTTATCAGGAAACAAAATTTACAATGGAAAGGTATTACAAGTTTCGAGTTCAACACCGTAATTTAATTGGAAAATATCCTACAAAAATACATAGCTAAAAAATCAATTCCTCTAGTAGTTTACTTAATTAATGAACACAAAGTAAATCTGAAAATTGTAAACGAAAGACAAACAAAACATGGTGATTTTAGAGCTTTACAAAATGGTAAAACTCAAATTACTGTAAACAATAATTTGAATAAGCATCAATTCTTGTTAACCTTAATCCATGAAATCGCTCATCATGTAACCTATAAAAAATTTGGACGAGTTCAACCACATGGTAAAGAATGGAAAACTGTTTTTCAGCATTTAATGTTACCTTTTATACAACCAGATATTTACCCTCCACACATTCTTCCTTATCTGGCGAATCACATGAAAAATCCGAAAGCCAGTACTGATGCAGATGTAAAATTATCATTAGTATTAAGAGAAGGTATGGCAAAACCGGGAAAGAGTTTTATATTTGATATTCCTATGGAAAGTGTATTTCAATACAAAAACACGCTTTACAGACGCGGAAATAAGAGAAGAACACGCTATGAGTGCATTAATTTATCGAACAAACGCGTTTATCTGTTTAATCAGAATGTAGAAGTTTTACCCGTAAATCAATAACCCATAAGAACTCACTATGAAGAATAATTTTTATGCCGTAATTATGGCTGGTGGAGTCGGATCTAGATTCTGGCCAGTTAGTACACAAAAGTTTCCAAAGCAATTTCATGACATGTTAGGAACTGGACAATCTTTAATTCAACGAACGTTTGAACGTATTAATGAATTGGTTCCAACAAGCAATATTATGATTGCTACAAATGAAAACTACGAGAAATTAGTACTTCAACAAATTCCTCAGTTAAACACGAAACAGTTATTACTTGAGCCAGAAATGAGAAATACTGCGCCTTGTATTTTATATTCGGCATTAAAAATTTATAATCAAAACCCAGAGGCTGTTATTCTTGTTGCGCCATCTGATCATTGGATCAAAGATGAAAGTGAATTTTTAAGAAACATAAAAACGTCATTTGAAGCTTGTGCTAACAAGGATATTCTAATGACTTTAGGAATTCAACCTGATCATCCGAATACTGGTTATGGTTACATTCAATATGAAAACGCTGATTCTGAAATAAAAAAAGTAAAAAACTTTACTGAAAAACCTGACTTAGCAACTGCTGAATCATTTCTTGAAAGTGGTGACTACCTTTGGAATGCAGGAATTTTTGTTTGGTCTGCTAAAAGTATTCTGAAAGCATTTAAAGCTTATTTGCCTGAAATGGTAGCTGTTCTTGACGATGGAAATAATGTTTACAATACAGACTTTGAAGACGATTTCATTAAAAACAACTACAAAGATTGTGAGAATATTTCTATTGACTTTGGAATCATGGAACGTGCAGAAAATGTTCATGTACTACCTGTAGATTTCGGCTGGAATGATTTAGGGACCTGGGGATCTTTATATGGTAAACTAAAGAAAGACGAAGACGATAATGCAGTTGTAGGAGCCAATGTTATATTTAGAGATGCTAGAGGAAACATGATTCGTACTGAAAACGGAAAACGTGTTGTTATTCAAGGATTGGAAGATTTTATTGTGGTTGAAAAGAAAGATATTATAATGATTTGTCCAAGAAAGGATGACCAAGATATCAAAAAAATCATGGCAGAAGCTCGTGATTCTTTCGGTAAAAAATTCGTTTAATCTTTAGGAATAACTCAATTCTTTAAAACCCTTATTTAAAAAAAATTATCCATTAAGTTGGGATTAGATATTACACATTTACAAGTTGTACCTAACAAAGAATTTGACTCTTTTACATTACTAAAAGAGGAAATCAAATCTTCATTGAAAGATGTAAATCTTCTGTCTGAGAATATTTTTTCAAGAGCTTTTACAAAAGGTATTTGGGAATATGTTGCTGTTTTTCGAAATGATGAAGAACTACAATTGGGAAAATCAATTCTTTTAAATAAGAAAGATGGATTTACTGATTTTAAACTATTCGCAACAGAAACTAATCCTGAATTGAAAAAATTAATTGTAAATTTTGAAGATTATAACCAACTGAATAGCTTTAATAAACATATCTTTAATGATAAGTTTACTGTAGATAGAAAATTGCAAATTCCTTATAAGAGTATCTCCTACGAAGGTGAACTTATGAAAGAAGTTGCTTACTTTAAAGAAATTGGTTATCAAAGAAAAGGAATGGATTCAACATTTTACAATTTTTACGAGAACGAAAGTTTTTATTGTCAATTAGAAAATTTTCAAAAACTTTTAGATTTCAATCATCCAAATAACCATATGTATCAAGAAGGAAATATTCAAAAACACTTTTTGAACTCCTACATCAAAGGAAAAAGCATTTTACATATAGATTGGTAATATATAAGACATAGGCCTTTCATATTTGCTACTATATTTTTACTCATTAATGTTCTCACTTTTTGAGCATTTTTTATTACCGAATAAACGCATCATATGTAAGTATTAATATTGTTTTATCAATGATACATGGACATATGATTGGTATTGAAAACCAATTTTTTGCGTTCTTCGATCTACCTGTTTCTTACCTCTATTTTCATTTACAAAATTTCTCATTCTGCAAAAGATAAACTAGAATTGTTCATTATTATATTGATTCTTTTCACATTGTTCCCTTTTTTAAACTTTAACGGAGTTTAAAGAATTATCAATAAACCTAAGTCTATTATTTAAAAATAAATTGAATATAAGTTTTGATCTTGATGGAACATTAATACCTTATAATGAGGAATTCGAAGCCGAAAAAAGAGGATTTAATAGAAGATTTTAGGTATAGAAAAATAAGAAAAGGATCTAGAGATTTAATACTTCTTCTTCAAAACAAAGGACATTCAATCAATATCTACACCGCTTCATTTAGAAATAAACATCAAATCAGAAAAACCTTCGAGTATTATGGTATCAAGGTTGATAAAATCATCAACCAAAAAGATAATAGTTCTGTTTTAAGAAATGAAAACTATAGTGCTTCTAAATATCTACCTGCTTTTAATTTCGATTTACATATTGATGATTTAACAGGTGTTGATTTGGAAAGTAAAAACTTAAACTTTACTGCAATAATAATTAAATCTTTTGAAGCTAATTGGGGAAAGTTAGAAATTCAAAAAGTAATTGAATTAGAAAAATTATACTTTGAATTTACACATTTTAAAAGAATGAAAATGATGGAGCAATTCTTTAAAGAAAAATCGCAAGCCAATACTTTTTACACACCCCAATATGAAACTTCAAAGTCCATTAATTTAATATTTGAAAACACGAATAATTTTACACCAGAAATTATCAATAATATTGAAAATCAATTATCAAAAGTAAAAAGCAAGAAGCATTTTGGAGACTCTCAATAGCATAATTATGAAATTCATGTTCTTAGTTTCGTTAAACAAAAACAACCAAAATTAACTAATCAACTTCCTACAATATAAAATCCACATTACCGAAATTAGATAAAATATAGAGTTCTATAACTCAAAACAGTCAAATTACACAATTTTTCTGACAAACTTTAACAAAACCAATAGCTTAAACAATTTTGGACTAATTTTGGCGTTTTCTTTTTTGAATTGAATGGGGCTTCAATTCATTAAGTAATACCGAATAAATTATTTAAGTCTAAGGTCGTTGATCTTTGGCTCGGGGAAAAATGAAAAATAAACTTTTACTACTAGCATTTACTATTTATTCAATAGCAAACGCACAACAATATACCTACGGTATTTATTTTCCTGATGGGGACAGAGAAAATAAATGTAACACGTTCACCAAGGTTTTTAAACAAAAACCAAACTACGTACGTTTTGGTGTTCGATTAGAAGACAATAAGTTATATTTTGAAGTTAATAACAGAAACTGGTATAATGCCTTGTTTAAGGAGCAAGGTGATGGAATTGCCGTTGATATTGTTCGTAGAAGTAGATATTCTTGTGACAAAGAAGTTAAGCCTTCACAAATTAGAGGTGTTCTTTTACCTCCCGTTTATGGAATTAATAAACCAGGAAAATTAAAAAGCATAAGCAGAAACAGATATAGAGTTTACATTGGTAAAGTACCTCCTAACTTACAAAAAGAAGAAATTGAATTTAATCTTCTATTTCTTCATAATAAAGCTTTTTGTAAATACTATACTATCTATAACCTAGAGAAGTATCCAAGAGATTTATTGGATATGGGAGTGTATTTAGATGACATTACATATAAAAACAAAAAGATTACCTCCAACAAAAATCATATTATAACAAATTATAAAAAATTAACATTTTCAATACCATTTGAAAAAGATAAATCAGAGTACAAACCAGAAGACATTAAACCTTTGTACGATTCTTTAAAGCTAACAGATTACAATATCAAAAAAATCAACATTAATGCTTATGCATCAGTTGAAGGTAGTGCTCAAAGAAATATCGAATTACAAAATCAACGTGCTAGAAGTATTGCAGGTTCCCTACAATCATTTCAAGAGCCTAGTATAATTACTAAAATTTCAACATCAGAAAACTGGGTAGAATTTTTCAATGATATCAAGAAAACGAAACATAAAAAATTAGTAAAGCTTCCAAAGAAAAATGTGAAAGCAAAACTAATAAATGAATATGCGGCCAATTTAGAACCGGTTTTAAGAAATCACAGAAAAGCAGTTGTTGTTTTATCTCTTGAGAAAAAGGATGAATTCGAGAAATTGCATGTTGATCAGTTAGTAACACTTTTCAATAAAGCTGTTCGCGCTGATAAACTAGAAGAAGCTTGTGCAATTCAAAATTCAATTTTAGATCGACTTCGTGACAAATTCAAACCACAAGTTTTGAAAAACATGAAAATCCCGAAGAGTAAGAAGTATTTACGATTACTAACTAAGAATTGTATTTTCAAATATTTTGTTGACTTAAAACAAACTTTAAATGTTGAAAAAGAACTTTTACAACTAGAAAAACTTGAACCAAATGATAAACGCTTAAAATATAATTTAGCCGTTTTAAAATTTATTATTTGGAAACACCGTGCTCGTGAAATAAATAGAGAAGAGTTTAAAAAAGAAATTATCAATCTTAAAGAATACGGAATTTCAAAAGATCTTATTGACAAAATGATTGTGAATTATCATATTGTAAAAGCTGAAGAAGATGCGAGAAAAAACAATCATAAAGGCAAAGATTCTTCTGTCAATTATGTTTTAAAATCATATCAAAATTTAATTCTTTCTGATTTTGACTATTTAAGTATAGCTCAGTTTTTTACTTATAACTCGACTATTTACGATGCAATTCACACAATTGAAAAAAAAGTAAACAACATTACTGTTGATGAGGATTTACTATTCTACTATTTAAATTTAACCATTACAAAAGAGGAGTTAACACAAACCGAAGCGTATAGAACTGTTATGTTAAACGCGATTAACATGAACAAAAAACGTTTTTGCAGCTTATATAATTCAGCTTTGAAAAAAGGGGTTACCTTTCAGTTACTCGAGGATGACTTTTTAAGAGCTACTCACTGTGAAAACTGTAGTAAATAGTATTACTTAGAGTTTTTAATAAATTCTTTTATCGAAGAATCGAAGTCGTTTTGATTTGATAAAAATGAATTGTGTATTTCAATGTAATACAAACTATCTATTTTACCTTTTAATCGAACAAAATCTTTTTCAGTAGTTAAAACAATTTTATTTTTTGATTGGAGACTTTTACGAGATGCTTCTATTCTAGAAAGATCTTGCTCTGAAAAATGGTGATGATCCGGAAACTGTAAATGTCTAAATTTCAACTCTCTTTCTTTCAAATATTTTATCAAACTCGTAGGTTTAGCAATTCCTGTGACTAAAATAAATTCTTCATTTAACTGTAAAAGTGGAATTAACTCCTCACCGCCTAATAAATTTTCATTGTATTCTATTTTTGAAAAAAAAAGTTTCTGATTTGGTAATAATCTAAGTTTTTTCTCAATAGATTTCATTTCGAAATCAGTTAACTGATTTGGACATTTTGTTACAACAACAATATCCGCTCTTTTTGCTCCACTCCTACTTTCTCTTAAATTACCTGTTGGTAGTAAAAAATCATGACAATACAAATCATCAAACTTGGTTAATAAAACGTAAAAACCTGCCTTTACTTTTCTATGTTGATATGCATCATCTAGCAAAACTACATTTGGTTGAACCAACCATAATAATTGAGTTATTCCATTGGTACGATTTGCATCTACGGCAACATTAATTCCATTAAATTTCGAAAAAAACTGTAAAGGTTCATCTCCTACATCTTCGGCTGAATGACTTTTATTAAGCAATTGAAAGCCTTCTGTTTTACGTTTATAACCTCTACTCAAAACAGCAAGTTTATATTCAGAATTTAATAGTCTGATTAAATATTCAATCTGTGGAGTTTTTCCTGTTCCACCCACCGTTAAATTTCCTACAGCAATTACAGGAATATTAAAAGATGTTGATTTTAACATATTTAAATCAAATAAAACATTTCGCACTTTTGTAATTACATTATATATAATAGCAAAAGGATATAGTAAAAAGCGGAATATTTTCATCTATTTGATTTTTTAAACACCTGAACACTTAAGAAACTTCCACCATATTCAGTAACTCACATAAACTTAAATTATTAGTTCAATAAATCCCTGAAATAAATAAAATTCATGTTCATTTAATCAGAACGAAAATACATTAAAAATCTTAACTTTGAAGTTAATAAAACTAGACAATGATAATTAGAGAAATAACAAATTATATAGAAAAAATTGCTCCACTTTCCTTTGCTGAAGATTTCGATAATGTTGGACTACTTGTTGGAAATTACAATTCAGAAGTATCAGGAGTCCTTGTTACTTTAGATACATTAGAAGAAACTGTTGATGAAGCAATAGCCAATAACTGTAACTTAATTGTAAGTTTCCATCCCATAATTTTTGGAGGTTTAAAAAAGTTAAATGGAAACAGTTATGTAGAAAGAGTTGTTTTAAAAGCAATTAAAAATAACATTGCTATTTATGCGACGCACACGGCTTTAGATAATTCAAAAGTTGGTGTTTCTGCGAAAATGTGTGAAGTATTGAATCTTCGAAACAATAAAATATTAATTCCTAAAAAAGGAATTATTAAAAAACTCACAACCTATGTTCCTTTCGGTGATGCTGATTATTTGAGAAATAAACTTTTCGAAGCTGGTGCGGGATCTATCGGTAATTATGACAACTGTTCTTTCAATGTAGAAGGGAAGGGTAGTTATAGAGGAAACGAACATTCCAATCCAACTGTTGGCAAGAAAGGTGAACTGCAATATGAAGAAGAAACTTGTATTACAGTTACTTTTGAAAGTTATCTTGAAAGTAAAATTTTAAGTACACTTTTCAAATATCATCAATATGAAGAAGTTGCATATGAAGTTATAACTTTAAACAATAAACATCAAAATGTTGGTATGGGAATGATAGGTGAGTTAGAAAATCCTATGAACGAAAATGAATTCTTAGAGTTTGTAAAATCTACCTTTAAAACAGACTGTGTTCGTCATTCAAAACGACTAGGGAAATCAATCAAAAAAGTTGCAGTATTAGGGGGTGCAGGCAGTTTTGCTATTTCAAACGCAATACGAGAAAAAGCGGATGCTTATATTAGTGCTGACTTTAAATATCACGAATTTTTTAAGGCGGAAAATTGTATTTTATTGGCCGATGTTGGACATTATGAAAGTGAACAGTTTACAAAAAACCTTTTAGTTGACTATCTTACAAAAAAATTCACTAATTTTGCGATTCGTTTAAGCGAAAAGAGTACAAATCCAATACATTATATTTAATAGACAATGGCAAAAAAAGAAGTAACGGTAGAACAAAAATTAAGAGCGCTATACGACTTACAATTAATTGACTCTAGAATTGATGAAATTAGAAGCGTTCGTGGTGAATTACCTTTAGAAGTAGAAGATTTAGAAGATGATGTTGCCGGATTAAATACAAGACTATCGAACTTAGCTCAAGATATTGACAATTTAAATACTGATATTAGTAACAAAAAATTGGCTATTGAAGAATCAAAAACTTTAATTAAGAAATATACAGAGCAACAAAAAAATGTACGTAACAATCGTGAATTCGATTCTTTAACTAAAGAAGTTGAATATCAAGAATTAGAAATTCAATTAGCAGAAAAAAGAATTAAAGAATTTAAAGCCAAGATTTCGCAAAAAAAACAAGTTGTAGATTCAACAAAAGAAAAGTTAACCTTACAAGAAGGGCACTTAAACGCGAAGAAGTCTGAATTAGATGCAATCCTTAAGGAAACTGAGAAAGAAGAAAAGTTATTAATCCAGAAGTCAGAAGAATTTTCTAATTCAATTGATGCGCACTTATTAACTGCATATAAAAGGATTCGTAACAAAGTTAAAAACGGTTTAGCTGTTGTATCTATTGAACGAGGAGCTGCTGGAGGATCTTTCTTTACTATTCCACCACAGGTTCAATTAGAAATTGCAAACAGAAAGAAAATTACTATCGATGAGCACAGTGGGCGTATTTTAGTGGATGCTGCTCTTGCTGCTGAGGAGAAACAAAAAATTGAAAACTTAATCTCATAATTAGAGATTCTACATAATTTCTAAGCGACTTTTTAAGTCGCTTTTTTTATTTGTAGTACTTTTCTCGTTTCACTTATACCTTAATATGTTGCAGTTATGGTTTAATCTTTAAAACGGTTGTAATAAGTCAGTAATTTAACCTTACTAAAATTTACTTACTAACCTAAATTAAAATAAATCATGAAAACTGAATATGATATTATTATCATTGGTGGTGGTGCCATGGGATTAGCAACTGCTGCGGAATTAGCAAATACCAATAAAAAGGTACTTGTTCTAGAGCAATTTGGATTTTTTAATGATAAAGGAAGTTCTGCAGGACTTTCACGTCAATTTAGAGTTCAATATGCACAAGAATATATGTCAGAACTTGCCTTAGAATCAATTCCTTATTGGGATAAGCTTCAAAAAACAACTGACGAACAACTAATTGATAAAGTGGGTTCATTATGGTTTGGTGATCCAAATATTAGCTCACAAGAAGGAGGAATTCAAGCTGCAATGAATGTTATGGACAAACTTCATATTCCATACACTCCACTTAACGCTAAACAAATTGAAGCACAATATCCTTTTAAAGACTTACCTGAAGATTATAATGGATTCCTTCAAAAAGACGGTGGAATAATTGATCTAAAGGCAACTTTAAAAGCTTTATTCAATATTGCTAATGATGCCGGAAATATAGATTTAATAGAGTTTGCTCCTGTTACAAATATTCAATCTTTAAACACAGGAATAATCAATGTAGAAACCTCTGAACATCTTTACACGACAGAAAAATTAGTTATTACTCCTGGAGCATTTGTAAACGATATTCTAAAACATTTTGGATTATCGGTAAATGTCGATATCTGGGAAATGTCATCTGCCTATTACAAGAAAACAAAAGACATTACTTTACCAACTTGGTTTGTATTCCAAGAACCACAAAACACCAATTTATTCTACGGTTTCCCAGAGGAGAATTGGGCAAATCCAGGATATATTCGCGTAGCTCCAGATATACCAGATCGTATTCTTAAAGATCCTTCAGATAGAACCGGAATTCCAAGTGAAGAAAGTTCTGCGCTAAACTCAGCTTGGGTTAGAGATCATATGATTGGCTTGGATGATAATCCAGAATTCACCTCTACTTGTTTAATCACTTTAAACAATAACAATAAGGAGTTAATGTTAGATACACTGCCTAATTGGGTTCATAATCATAAAAATATTATTGTATATACTGGTGGTTGGGCCGCTAAATTCATTCCTTTATTAGGAAAAATTCTCTCTGACCTAGCTGTTAAAGGAAAAACAAAGTTTGATATTTCACATTTTAAAATTCAATGGCCAGTTGTACGAGGTGAAATTAGTAATCGATTTGTAACTAAAGAAGCAAAAAGACAGCGATTAGATGTTGCTATTGTTGGAGCTGGAGCATCAGGTTTATACTCTGGATATAGATTATTAAACGGAACTAATAAAAAAGGAGAAAAACTGGATTTAGATGTAGCTATTTTCGAAATGAGTGATCGCATTGGAGGAAGATTAGAATCTGTAAAACTTCCAGGAATAAATGTAGTTGGAGAACTTGGGGGAATGCGATATATGACGGAACAGAAAATTGTAACCGCATTAATTGAAGATGTATTCTCTACTCAATATGGATTAAATCCAATCGACTTTCCAATGGGTGATGCTAATCATCATTTATATTATTTAAGAAAACAACGCTTCTTTGCAAATAGATTTTCTCAGTCTCAAATAACTGGTGAGAAGTTTAAGACAAGATATTTTGTTCAAGAACGATTTGAAGGAATGAGTTCTGACGATATTTTCACAGAAATTATTAGTGAAGTTTTAGAAGCTGATGGATATTCTTTAAAACAAATTCAAGAAAACCCAAATCCACGAGAAGAATGGAATCGTGTTAAACAAGACTTAGTATATCAATTTGATGGACCTTATAAGGGAATTAAGGTTTATAAAATTGGTTTCTGGAACTTATTAAAAGATCGATCTTCTCAAGAATGCTATGAATTCTTATCACAAGCTGGTGGATACTATTCAAACACAATCAACTGGAATGCAGCAGAGGCATTTCCTTATATGGTTGGAGATTTTGCAAGTGACTCTGTAAAATACAAAACTATCGAAGGTGGATATGATCAAATACTGACTTGTTTAGGAGATGATTTTATTCAACAAGGTGGTACAATTTACACAAAGAATAAACTGAAAACATTCAAAAAAAATAAAGACATTTCGAGTGAATATAAATACATTCTAACTTTTTATAATTTAAAAAAAGAAGAATATTATGAAGTTGAAGCAAAAGACATGATTCTAGGAATGCCAAAACGATCTTTAGAACTACTAGATCAGGACAATTTCTTCTTCAATCCAGAAAAAAACCATAAACTACATAATAACCTAAATTCTGTTATTCCAGAACCATCGGTAAAAATATTGCTTGGTTTTGAAGAACCTTGGTGGGAAGCTAGCTTAGGCGCAATGGCAGGAGAATCTATTACAGATTTACCAATGCGACAATGTTACTATTTCGGAGTTGATCCCGTGAATTCTCACTCTTTATTTTTAGCTAGTTATAACGACATGAGAACAGTAACTTTCTGGCAAGCATTAGAAGCTGGAGAGAAATTCCAAACTCGAGAAACCAAATTAGTACGAGCAAAAAATAGTATTTACGCAGACTACGAACACGCTAGTAAAATGATGGTTGGGGAGGTCATGAATCAAGTACGAGAATTACATGGTCCAAATGTTGAAGTTCCACCACCATACACCTCTGCTTATAAAGACTGGACCAAAGATCCTTACGGAGGTGGATATCATGCCTGGAAAAACGAATATAAAGTTTGGGATGTAATGCCATACATTCGACAACCTTTCGAAGAGGAACGAATTTTTATTGCCGGCGAAGCATATTCAGATCAACAAGGTTGGGTTGAAGGAGCGTTCTGTGTAACTGAACATATTATGAGAGAAAAATACGCATTAGAATGTCCAAGTTGGCTTGATGATGATTATTACCTAGGATGGTAACAAAAAAAGAGTAACTAAAAGTTACTCTTTTTTGTTTTTTTTCTTATTGAAATTAATCGAAGGATGTGCCCAATTTTATATAATCTAAAAACTCTCTTTTAGTCTCTTTCTCTTTGAACTTACCGCCAAATTCAGCTGTAACAGTTGAACTTTCTATATCTTTAATTCCTCTAGAGTTTACACATAAATGTTTCGCATCAATCACACAAGCTACATCATCTGTTCCTAATGCTTCTTGCATGGCTTGCACAACTTGCATTGTTAAACGCTCTTGTACTTGAGGTCTTTTTGCATAATACTCTACTAATCGATTCATTTTTGATAAACCAATTACTTTACCATTTGAGATGTATGCAACATGTGCTCTACCAACAATTGGTAACAAGTGATGCTCGCAGGTCGAATAAACAACAATATTTTTTTCTACCAACATCTCACCATAATTATAATTATTATCAAAAGTAGATGCCTTCGGTTTATTTTTAGGATTTAATCCCATAAATAATTCATTCACATACGCTTTTGCAACTCTTCTTGGAGTACCATACAAACTATCGTCCGTTAAATCCATACCCAAAGTTTCAAGGATATCTTTAACGCTTTCTTCGATTTTTGCAATCTTTTCTTCGTCCGAAATATCAAAAGCATCAGCCCTTAATGGTGTATTTGCCGATGTTCCGATGTGGTTTTCACCAATTTCGTCTATTCTATCGTCTATCATATTGTTGTGGGTCTCGAACATAACTTTTTGTTTAATGTTTTTTTGTAAAGATAAAACAAAAAGTTCTTTTTATTGTACTATTTTAATTATTTCCTTGATTTTAAGGAGTTTTTCTTCTCTTGTTTGTGTGTTTTTTAACTTAAATTGCTCATCTTCAACAGTAGTTATAACAAACTCTATGCCTCTTTTGTCAACATATTTCCACTGCTTCTTTTGTTGATTATTAGTTGTGGCAACATCAGGATATAACTCAGCTTTTACACCATTGGCTCGTAACTCATTAATTGCTTTTATTTTAGCCAATGACTCATTCTCATCGAAATTTAAGAATAAAACTTTTGGTTTTGGTAATTCTACTTCATTAAATAGTCCTAATTCTTCCATAACTAAGTAAATTCGGTCTAAACCGAATGAAATTCCGACACCACTGACATCTTTTAAACCAAAAATACCTGTAAGATCGTCATATCTTCCACCTCCACCGATAGAACCGATTTTTACTTCTTTTGGAGCAGAAACTTCAAAAATTGCTCCTGTATAATAATTCAATCCTCTTGCCAAAGTGACATCAAGATCTAAACTTGCTGTTTGTAATCCCAAACCTTTTATATTCTTGATTACAAAACGTAGCTCTTCAACTCCTTTCGTTCCTTCTTCTGATGCAACTAACATTTCTGCCAAAGAATTAAGTTTATCATCATTACTGCCAGTGAAATCGAATAACGGTTGAACTTTCTTTATTGCTTCTTCAGAGATTCCTTTCGAAATCATCTCAGCGACAACTCCATCTTTTCCAATTTTATCTAACTTATCTAAGGCAACCGTAAAATCGATTAGTTTATCCTTAGCACCAATCACCTCCGCAATTCCCGACAAGATTTTTCGATTGTTGATTTTAATGGTCGTTCCTTGAATTTTTAACTTACTAAAAACTGCATCGTATAGTTGTACAAACTCAACCTCTTGCCATAAAGACTGACTTCCTACTACATCTGCATCACACTGATAAAATTCTCTATACCTACCTTTTTGCGGCTTATCTGCCCTCCATACTGGTTGAATTTGATAACGTTTAAACGGAAATGTAATTTCATTTTGGTGTTGTACTACATAACGAGCAAATGGAACTGTTAAATCGTAACGTAAAGCTTTTTCTGAAATTTGTTTCGTTAACTTACCACTATCCTTTTCCGCTAAAACCTCATCACTCACTTTTGATAAATAAGGACCTGAATTTAAAATCTTAAAAATTAATCGATCTCCCTCCTCTCCATATTTACCCATCAAAGTTGAAGAGTTCTCAAAACTTGGTGTTTCAATAGGCTGGAAACCGAACAATTCAAAAGAATGCTTTATTGTACTGAATATAAAGTTTCTTCTTGCTACTTGAATAGATGAAAAGTCTCTGGTTCCTTTAGGAATTCCTGGTTTCATAAATTATAATTCGATTAAAAACTAAATAATATTTATTTAAGCCTGCAAATATCCGAATTTATTGGTAGATTATGAAGTTTTATTTCTACGTTTTAACTGATAGATAGATGCATTTAATTCAAAACCAAGTAATAGAATAATTGCATTTAACCAAATGAATAACATTAAAATTAATAAAGTTCCGATAGAACCATACAACTGATTGTACTTAGCAAATTTTACAACGTAGATTCCAAAAAGATAAAACGTAAACAACGAAACAACCGTGGTTAATAAAGCCCCAGCAGAAAAGAATTTAATTTGTTTTCCTTGTTTTGTACCATATCGAAACAATATTGAGACAATTGTGTAAATCATTATCAAAAATAATAATCCCCTACCGAGGTAAAATAAGTTCATTTCTCCCGTATCGAACCAACCAATATCATCTATTTTTGATAATGCGATTTGGTACAAAATAATTATTGAAACTGTAATAATTAAAAAAAATGACATTAATAACGACACACCTAAAGAAACCACATATGTTCTAAATACGTTTCTAAATTCTTTAACGTGATATGAATATTCAAATCCTCCAAAAATTGCATTCACTCCATTAGTCATTAAAAAGATAGAAGCTATAAAACCAAAAGATAGTAAACCTCCATACTGATTATTTAAAATATCTCGAATAACGCCGTTTACAGCATCGAATGTTTTTGGTGGTAAAGCTTCTCTAATTAAGTCGAATAAACCATCTTGAAATCCTTCAATTGGTAAATATGGGATAAGTGTAAGTATAAATAGTAAAAATGGAAAAATCGCCATGAAAAAACTAAATGCAATTCCTCCTGCGCGAGTAGTTAATGCTCCTTTAACGATACCTATAACATACATTTCAACTACATCATAAAGCGAAAGTCCCTCGAGACGTGGAATTTTAATTTGTTTTCCAAATTTAACTAACCAGTTTATTACAGGTATTTTTTCTAGACTTTGTTCTATTTCTTCTGACATTTTTTTGTTACTAAGATTCAGCGTCTCTTCAACTCAAAGTTACAAAGCTTTTCAGTTTATAAACCAATTCTTTTAAATAAATAATTATCATATATCTTTTGAGTTCTCAAATAAAACTAAACAACATTCTCAAAATTTCTTTTGATTACTCAAATAGCTTTGAAAACTTGATTCTATTTCTGTAGTTTAATTTGAAAAACATCTCATGTTGAGTTTGAAGCTAAAACAGTGAAGCCATATAAATTATTCAAAAATCTTAAACAATCATCTAACCCGGCTTTCATACCCATCAGCAATACTACTAGGGATTGTTATAGCATTTCTTTTGATTCTAGGATATTATTACATACTTTTAGTCTTTAGAGAAAAACTAGTGTTTTCTACAAATTTCGTTAACAAAAATCATAGTTTTTTCCAAGAAATTAGTTCTCTAAATATTGTTAGAGGCTTTTTTTCACTTTATCTACTAACTTTATCCAGTTAAAGAAAACTATATTTACTCAATACTCTTTTTATATTGAGGACTAAAAGTTCAAAAATATTAATTTATAATTCGTTGACTCTTTGGCTAAAAAACTATTCCTCTATCCTGATTTTATACTTCTTCAATAAATTTATCAAGTTATGTGTTGAGAAAACTGCTTTTTCAACTTTATTCGTTTCTAAATCTATGGAAAAGTTACGTGAAGTTTTAAAATTTGCGCAGCGCAAATCAGTTTCTTCAAAAATAGCAGAAGTCAAATCGCAATTATCAAAAAATGAAAATTGTAAATCTGCCTCAGAAAAATCAACCTCTTTAATACTACAATCGATAAACTTAAAATTCTGGATTTTTAACTGATAAAATGATGCATAATCAAGCTGACATGCTGTAAAATTCATTTTTAATAAAAACGAATCTACTTCATAAAACTTGACTCCTAATAATTTACAATTAAAAAAATGCACATCCTTAAAACTAGAATCTTTGAGTCTCGCGTTACTGAAATTACAATCAATAAACTCACATTCTAAAAAGTCAGAACCGTTTATATGTAACTCCGAAAAATCACAATTCTTAAAGGTACAAGAATCAAAATCAGTTCTACTAAGTTTTTCACTAGTAAAACTGACTTTGGTATAGGTTTCATTATCGAAGTAATCGTTCATATCCCCTTTCGTTATTGCAACTTAAACTTAGTAATCGAATCATCCACATCAAAATATGTGGATACTATTCCTTTTTGTTATTTATTATAAACACTATTGGAATATCTCCAAAATGCCCGCAATCATCCACATATTTCATAAATACGAAGCGCTTTCTATTTATCAGTTAAGGTTTCAGCTTTTATTTATGAAACAATATTTTGAATAGTTTCATTCTGATAATCGAAAAAATAAGTCACTCTTAAGTAGTCTATAAATAAATATGAATTTTTATTTTAATCCTCTTGCTTTTAACATTGGTTCTGCTTGTGGATCTCTTCCTGCAAATGTTTTATACATTTCTGCATAATCCATTGTGCTTCCTCTTGACAATACTTCTTTTCGGAATTTATCCCCATTTTCTCTAGTTAACAATCCGTTATTCTTAAACCAATCGTATGCATCATGACTCAACATTTCTGTCCATAAGTAAGAATAGTAACCAGCTGCGTACCCCCCGCTAAAAATGTGTGCAAAATATGTAGAACGATATCTTGGTGGTATTTCATCTACATTTAATTTCATTTTCGCTAAAGCTTCTTTCTCAAATTTTGCAACGTCATCAACATTTGTATCCAAACTAATCGTGTGCCATTGCATATCTAAACTAGAAGAACATAAGTTTTCTATGATTGAATATCCTTGATTAAAAGTTCCAGCATCTTTAATTTTCTTCAATAAAGTATTTGGAATAACTTCTCCTGTTTTATAATGTAAAGCATAGTTATTTAAAACATCTGGATGTGTTGCCCAATTTTCGTTTACCTGAGAAGGAAACTCAACAAAATCTCTTGCCGTACTGGTTCCTGAAATTGAAGCATATTGTTGATCACCAAACAATCCGTGTAATGCATGACCAAATTCATGGAACATCGTTTCCACTTCGTCAAAACTAATTAAAGCTGGTTCTCCATCAGCAGGTTTCGGAGAATTACATACATTGTAAATTACTGGCTTTTGATTACGTAGCTTCGATTGTTTTACAAAAGCGCTCATCCAAGCTCCACCTCTTTTACTATCTCTAGCAAAGTAATCGCCATAAAATAATCCTAATTTACTTCCATCTTCTTCAAAGATTTCATACACTACAACATCCGGGTGGTACACAGGAATATCTGTACGCTTTTTAAATGTTAATCCGTATAATTTCGTAGCAGCGAAGAAAACTCCTTTTTCCAACACATTATTGATTTCAAAGTATTGTTTTACTTCATTTTCATCTAAACTGTATTTTGACTTACGAACTTTCTCAGCGTAAAAATTCCAGTCGTATGGAGTTAATTTAAAATCTCCTCCGTTCTTTTTAATTTCAGCTTGAATTTCTTTTACTTCTGAAGCCGCTTTTTCTAAAGAACCTGGAATTAAGTTATTGAACATATCAAAAACTTTATCCGGTGTTGAAGCCATTGTTCCTTGTAAACTCCAGCTAGCATAATTATCAAATCCAAGAATTTTAGCTTTTTGAGCACGCAAAATCACCATCTCTTTCACTAACTCTGAAGTGTTATATTCTCCTGCATCTGTTCTATGAATTGATTTATTGAATAACTCTTTTCTAACTTCTCTATTATCTAAAGTTTGTAAAGATGGTTGTTGTGTTGTATTAATCAATTGGATTTCATACTTCCCATCTTTCTCTAGTGATTTGATTTTTTCTTCAGAAAACCCTTTTAATTTATCTTTATTATCAACTATAACTCCACCTTTCTTGCTCGCATCTAATAATTTCTTACCAAAGTCATTTGATAAACTTGCGAGCTTTGCATTGATATCTTTTAGCTTCGCTTTATCTTCTTCAGATAAATTTGCACCAGCTTTTGCAAAGCTTTTAAATGTTTCCTGTACTAAATGTTTAGATTCATCGTCAAGATCAAGAGCTTCTACGTTGCTATGCACTGTTTTAATTTTTTCAAACAATTTTGTATTTAAAAAAATCTCATCTCGATGGTTTGAAAACTTTGGTGCTAATTCCTTTTGATTTTCTTTAATCACTTCATTTGTATGCGCTCCTGCTAATGCATAAAATACAGCAGTTACGTTGTCTAATGTTTTACTACTCTCTTCTAAAGCTAATATGGTATTTTCAAAAGTAGGTACATCGGTATTTGCTACTATTTTTGCAATCTCTTCGTTTTGAACTTCCATACCTTTTAAAATTGCTGGCATAAAATGTTCGTTTTTAATTTTAGTAAAATCTGGCGCACCGTAATCTAAAGTACTTTTTAGTAATAATGGGTTTTCAGAAGTACTCATATCCTTTTCTTCTTTTTTGGTTTCATTGGTATTACAACTAACTGCTAAAGCAATGGTTGCAAGAAAAATATATTTCTTCATTATTTTGGTTTATTAAGTAAGCTTTTCGACTTTGTTATCTGTTAAGTTTTGAAGGTTAGCCGTTATTTTTTCAATAGGCCAATCCCACCATTTTAACTCTAATAATTTTTTTATTGTTTCTTGATTAAAACGTTTTTTTATTTCTACACCTGGATTTCCACCTACGATAGAATACGGAGCAACATCTTTTACGATTGTACTATTTGTAGCAATGATAGCTCCATCTCCAATAGTTACGCCAGACATGATAGTTGCATTATGACCAATCCAAACATCATTACCAATTATGATATCTCCTTTATTCGGATATGTTTTACCTTCCATGGCGTTTTCCCATCCATTTCCAAAAATTGCGAAAGGATATGTTGAAATTGCATCCGTTAAATGATTAGCTCCATTCATAATAAAACTAGCTCCCGAAGCAATCATGCAAAATTTACCAATGACTAATTTGTCTCCCGTAAAATCGAAGTGATATTTCACATTTTTCTCGAAGTTTTCCACATTCTCAAAATCGTCGTAATATGTATAGTCTCCTACTATAATATTCGGATTTTTTATAACGTTTTTCAAAAAGCAAAGTCTATCGTAATTTGCTAGTGGAAATTTTGTTTTTGTATCGGGTCCGAACATTTATTAATCGACAGCTTTTAAACTTAAATCTAAATTATACACTGAATGAGTTAAAGCTCCAGAAGAAATAAAATCAACACCACATTCTGCATATTTTCTAATAGTTTCTTCGTTAATCCCACCAGAACTTTCTGTTAAACACTGATCTCCAATTAACTCAACAGCTTTTCGCGTATCTTCATAATTAAAGTTATCAATTAAAATTCTATACACTCCTTCATTTGATAAAATCTCCTTTATTTCATCCAAGTCTCTAGCTTCAACAATAATTTTAATGTCTAACTCTTTCTCAGCTAAGTATGCTTTTGTTTTAGTAATTGCTTGTGTTATTCCTCCTGCAAAATCAATGTGATTATCTTTAATCATCACCATATCATATAATGCAAAACGATGGTTCTCTCCTCCTCCAATTTTAACAGCCCATTTTTCTAAAGCTCTAATTCCCGGGGTAGTTTTACGAGTATCTAAAACTTTTGTTTTTGTCCCTTCTAATAAATCCATAAAGAAACGTGTTTTAGTTGCAATGGCACTCATTCTTTGCATTGCATTCAATACTAATCGTTCTGCCTGTAAAATAGATTGAGATTTACCGGAAACATAAAATACGATATCGCCATATTTTACTTTTTCACCATCATTAATAAGCGTTTCAATTTCAAGATCTGCATCAACATAAGCAAATACCATTTTTGCAAATTCAACACCTGCAATAATCCCTTCATCTTTTACTAATAACTTGGCTTTTCCGGTAGCGTCATCAGGAATACAAGATAATGATGTATGATCTCCATCACCTATATCTTCACGAATTGCATTTGATATAATTAAATCTAGTTCTTTATTAAATTGTTCTTTAGATATCATTCTTTTCTCGTTATAGATGTAAAAATAGCATTTTTACAATTACGAGTTAACAATTGATAATTATGAATTAATTTATTGTGTAAAATATTAATACCTAATTCAACATTCGTAATTTTGACATATGAAAATCAAATTACTTGCTGTAGGAAAAACTGATGATAAAAATTTAAATCAGTTAATTGAATTATATCAAAACAGACTCAAGCATTATGTCAAGTTTGACATAGAAATTATACCTGATATTAAGAATGCTAAAAACTTATCTGAAGCACAACAGAAAGAAAAAGAAGGTGATTTGATTCTTTCAAAACTTCAAAATACTGATCAACTAATATTACTGGACGACAAAGGAAAACAATATACTTCTATTGAGTTTTCTTCTTTTCTTCAAAAGAAAATGAATTCTGGAATTAAGCAATTGGTTTTGGTAATTGGCGGACCTTATGGTTTTTCAGAAGCGGTTTATAAAAAAGCCAGCGGAAAATTATCTTTATCTAAAATGACTTTTTCTCACCAAATGATTCGACTATTTATTGTAGAGCAAATTTATCGCGGATTTACTATTTTGAGGAATGAGCCTTATCATCATGAGTAATTTTAACTCAATAAAAAGTATCATTTACTCATTCTAAATTTTATATTTTGTAATAAAAGGCGAGTTTTGTTAAAGCTATCAAACTTTTGTTATGAAAAAAAATCTACTATTAGTCCTTTTACTTTTTACTTTTAATGCTTTTACTCAAACTAAATACGATAAACTCTGGAGAGAGGTTGAAAACTTCGAACTCGAGGGTAAGTTTAAAAGCGCGCAAAAGAAAACCAATGAGGTTTTAAGTTTAGCTAGAAACTTAAATACTACAAATCAAATTATAAAAGCCTTTATTTATAAAACTAAGTTTGTTTTACTTCTTGAGGAGGATGCGCATGTAAAAGTTATTGAAGAATTAGAAGAATTAATAAAAGCATCTAATTTCCCTACGGATGCAATATTAGAATCCGTTTATGCTAATTATTTACATCAATATCTTTTAAAGTATAGATTTAAGATTAAAAAACGTAGTAAAACTGACGAAATTCAAAAAAATTCAAAAGACTTAGAACATTGGGACACACATACGTTTTTTACTCAAATTTCCAAACACTACAAAAAATCCCTTTCTCTATCGAATAGACTTCAAAAACTGTCTATTAAAAAGTTCACTCCATTCCTAACAAATAGTAAAACCTCTTTTAAATACCGACCTACACTATTTGATTTTCTAGCACATGAAGCATTATCATTTTATTCTACCGATAGATGGAAAATGAGATTATTTAAAAACGATTTCTCGACAAATGAAGAATTTACCCTAAAACCTACTGAAGTATTTCTGAAAAACAAACCTAATCTTCAACAGGATAAAGTCGTTAGTATAAATAATCCATTAGAGATATTTCAAGAACTCGAAAATTTTCATTTCAACAAAGATACTACTGCCTATATAGATAACGTTTTGCTAAGATTAAAGTTTTGCAAAAACAAATCTAATTTAGTTAGAGCTGATGACATTTTCCTAAGTACACTAAACTTTCTTTCGAAGAAATATCAAAATCATGAAGTTCAAGCAACAATAATTCACAAAATGGCAGAATTTTACTTTAATGCGAGTAAAAAAGAAAATGCTAAAAATCATGAAACACTAAAGAATTATAGAGTAAAAGCTAAAACTTTATGTGATATCGCCATCAAAAAATTCCCTCATTCAGATGGTGGGATTTTATGTACTCTTCTTAAGAATAAAATTGAAGATAAAAGTGTTAACATACAAACTGAAAGATATGTTGTTCCTGGAAAACCATTTTTAGCGAAGATTAATTTTAAAAATATTGACAGTTTACATTTGACTATATATAAAATCCCATTTAATAAATTTCAAAATCCCTTTATTCAAAGAAAAGATAGTATTACTTTTCAGATTGTAAAAACACAAAAACCAGTTAAAACTAAGTTATATTGTTTACAAGAAAAGAATGATTACTTCTCATATACAACTGAAATTGATTTACCTGCACTATCAAAAGGGTCTTATTTAATAGTCACTTCCTCAGAAAAAAACAGTCCATCTTTCAAAAACATTTTAAGTCACTGTGTAATTACTTCAACCGATTTATCACTGACTAAAATTAAAGATGATAAAAAAATTGTCATAAAAATTCTTGATAGACAAAACGGCCACCCAGTCCATAAAGCCAAAATATTATATAGAAACTCTACGAATAAACTTGGTAGTGGAACAACAAATTCTTCAGGTAAATTCATAATTAAAAAAGATAAAAAACATTATAAATCAGTAGAAATTTTAACCTCTTTTAAAGGAGATACATTGGCTACTGACAATAATTATATCGGTCAATTATACTATGACGATAAAAATGAAGACATCAATAAATCAGTAAAAATGTTTTTGTTTCTTGACAGAAGCATTTATCGACCTAGTCAAACAGTATACTTCAAAGGAATATTAACCGAAAAATCAAAAAATAAATCGAAAATTGTTCCTAAAACTCATGTTAACATAACAATTCAAAACTCAAACTATCAGGTATTAAAAAAATATCGATTAAAAACAAATAAATTCGGTTCAGTTAGTGGCGAATTCAAATTACCCAAAAACGTTTTAACTGGAGAATTTAGCATCCTCATGGATGAGGATTACGGAACTGATGATGAAGATGAAGATAGTTATTTTGATAAAATAGACAATTTTGAAAACGCTGAAGTTTACTTTTCTGTAGAAGAATATAAGCGTCCAAAATTTGAAATAGTTTTTGACTCCATTAAATCTGATAGTAAATTAAATGAAGAAGTAACAATTAAAGGATTTGCAGAAGCATTTTTAGGAAGTAAAATTTCAAATGCTAAAGTAAATTATTCAGTTACTCGATCACTTTTATCAAATAATCAGAATAGATATAATTACAATTATCGAAATAAAATTCTCAAAAAAGGGATATTACATTCAAATCAAAACGGAGAATTTAATATTTCTTTCAAAGCTACTCCCGACTCTTTAATTCAAAAATCTACTAAGCCAATATTTATTTATAATATAAAAGTTAATGTTACTGACATCAATGGAGAAACAAGAACTGGTATAAAATCAATAAAACTTGGTTATCATCATTCTACACTAAATATAAATACAGAAAAAAAATGGTTAGGTAATACATCTCAAAAGATTACTGTAGAAACTAAAAACCTTAACAATAAATATATTACTACTGATTTACATTATGCTATTTATAAACTCAAAAGTTCAAATAGAATCTTAAGAGAAAAACCTTGGCCAGTAGTTGAAAAACATTATTTATCTAGAGAAAAATTCATTAAGCTTTTCCCAAATGAAATATATGATAAATTTGACCTTCAAGAAAACTGGTTAAAAGGAGATCTCAAATTTTCTGGGAAACAGAAAAATAGTGGAAAAACAATTCTCACAATTAATAACACAAAGAACTGGGAACCTGGATCATATAAAATTGAAATAAAAGCAATTGATCAGTTTAAAGACACTTTGTTTAAAACCAAACAAATAGAATTATTTCAATCTAATCAAAGTAAAACAAATGGAGAAAATCTCCTTTCTCATAAAATAACAAACTCTTCTTTTAAAAGAGACGGTTATATAAACCTTATTCTAAGCACCATCTGCAAAGACTTAAACGTAAATATTGAAGCTTATTATAAAGGTAAGCTAATATTGGATAAACTAAGTTCCATTAAAAATGGACATCAATCCATTAAAATTCCAGTAAAGAAAAAATACAGAGATGCAATAGACATAAAAATATACTATGTAAAATTTAACAGTTCTTACAGTTCAGAATTTTCTGTAGACCTATCCAGTTTCAATGATGTGTTAAAATTTGAAACAATTAGTTTTAGAAATAAAATTAAACCTGGAGAAAAAGAGTCTTGGAGTTTTAAAGTCTTAAACATCAAAGATAAAAAAACTAATGCAGAAGTCTTAGCCTCCATGTATGATCAATCTTTAGATAAATTAAAAGACCATTACTGGGAAAACGATTTTAATATTTATGGTTCTTCCAATTATACTACTCCATACATAGAAAATAATTTTTCATTTAGAAATGCTCAATTTAAATTCATTAAGATTCCGAATACTTTATACTTTTCACCATCTGTAAAAAACTACCAGAAATTTGAATGGTCTGGGTTAAATTTTGGGAATATAAGTTCTGAAAACAAACTATATTTATCTACTCTTAAAAATAAACTAACGCCTAAAAATCATAAAAGTGGAAATATTCAAGGGATTATTTTTGATGATATTGGTTACCCTTTACCCGGTGCTAATGTTATAGTTAAAGGAACCAACATTAGTACTGAGACAGATTTTGATGGTTTCTATACCATTAATGCTCCTTTAAACTCTGAATTAGAATTTCGATTTGTTGGATACGAAACTAAATCAGCAATAATTAAAAAACCGGGAACATATAATATTGCGCTAGAAACAGACAACCTTCTAGAAGAAGTTGTTGTGGTTGGTTATGGTACCACTACTAAAAGAGCTAGTTTATCTGCCAGCGTGCTTATATCTGGTGGTAATTTTATCAATCATTTAAAAGAACAACTTAGTGGTTCAATTTCTGGAGTAACAATTCAGGAATCCTTTAATACTCCAGAACAAAAGAAAAGCATCATTATAAAAGAGAATAACTCAGAGAAAACATTATTTATAATTGACGGTGTAACTTTGGATGTAATCGATATAGAATTAGCATTAAACGATATTGAAGACATCACCATCCTAAAGGCTGAACAAGCGATCAAAAAATACGGAACAAAAGGTAAAAATGGAGTCGTAATTATCACAACAAAACAAGAAATAGCAAAACTTAATCAAGTAGAAACTCGCGATGATTTAAGAGAAACCGCATTTTTTTATCCGCATATAAAAACGAATAAAAAGGGAGAAGCTATTTTCAATTTTAACTCACCACAAGCATTAACTAAGTGGAAACTTATGTTATTAGCGCATAATAAATCTTTTGAAGTAGGAACACTTGAAAAATCAGTATTAACTCAAAAACAACTTAATGTTATTCCAAATCCTCCTAGATTCCTAAGAGAAAATGACACTATAGTTTTTAATACTAAGATTAGTAACTTAACTTCAAAAAAGACTAATGGAAACGCTATACTTTATTTAACAGATCCAACTACTTCTTCAGCTATTAGTAATGCAATTATTGAAACAAAACAAGTTCAAGAATTTTCTATTTCTCCTCAAGGAAACACTTCTATATCATGGAAAATAGTAGTTCCTAAAGGAATTCCCGCTCTTGAATATAAAATAATTGCAAAATCAGACTCTCATAGAGATGGAGAAAAAAACATATTACCAATATTAAATAACAAAACGCTTGTTACAGAAGCAAGACCTATATGGCTACCTAAAGGAAAAAAACAAGAATTTACTTTTAAAACCTTAAAAGAATCATCTTCAAAAACATTGGAAAACCATAATTACACAATTGAATATTCAACTAATGAAACATGGTTAGCTTTAAAATCGCTACCATATTTAATGGAATTTCCATATGAGTGTGCTGAACAAACATTTTCAAGATTTTATGCAAATGTAATTGCTGAACATCTTTTAGATTCTAATCTTGAAATTAAAAATATTATTGAAAGTTGGGTTTCAAAACAGGAAATTAAGTCTCCGTTAGAAGAAAATGAAAAACTGAAATCAATACTCATTACAGAATCTCCTTGGGTCAGAGATTTGAAAAGTGATAAAGAAAACAAATCTAAATTTGCTCAATTATTTAAAAGTCAACAATTAAAAGATAATCTTTTACAAACTACTGCCAAACTTAAAGAATTGCAATTATCAACAGGAGGATTTCCTTGGTTTACCGGTGGAAGGGAAAATAATTTTATTACGAGACACATTATTTCAGGAATTGGTCATTTAAACAAAATTGGAATTAATAATCACCACTTACTAGAACCTATTCTAAAAAAAGGTATTCCATTCTTGGATGAACAGTTTGCCTCGGAGTATCATTTTAAAATTCAACACAAAGTTGATTCAACTAAAATCATCCCAGATTATAATAATATTCATTATTTATACGCCAGAAGCTTTTTCATTAAAAGTCATCCAATTCCAGAAAAAATTAAACCTATTTTTAATTTATATATTGAAAAATGTAAATCGTCATGGTTAACGAAATCACTGTATGAAAAAGGAATGATTGCTTTGGTCTTAAATCGATTGAATTTCAAAAAAGACGCCTTAAAAATAATTCAAGCATTAGAAGAACAAACCGTAAAAAGCAAAAGTGATGGTTGGTATTGGAAAGAAAACAACTCGAGTTGGAGATGGAATGAATCTCAAATTGAAACCCATGCTTTACTAATTGAAGCATTTAGTGAGATACAAAAAGACAAGAAAAAAGTAACTCAATTAAAACAATGGCTAATTAAAAATAAAAAGCTTAAACAATGGGGAACAACGAAAGCAACTACTGAAGCGATTCAGGCATTATTAATAGATCAAAATGATTTAAAATCAATTTCAAATCAAACTACTATATCTTTTGAGAGTAGAAAAATGAATACAAATGAAATAAAAAACATAAAAAAAGAGGAAGAAACTGGTTATGTTAAGATCAATTGGAAGGCCTCGCAAATTACTCCGCAAATGGGAACTGTTAAAATTGAAAATGATAGTGAGAATTTAGGATACGGAGGAGTATATTGGCAATATTTAGAAGATATTGATAAAATTAATACAACTACAACAACACCTTTACAAATAAAGAAAAAGCTTTTTCTGAAAGACGGAGTTGATGATAACAAAAAATTAATTCGAATTTCTCCTAATTCAGTTATTAAAGTTGGAGACTTAATAACAGTAAGACTAGAAATTATTTCGAAAAATGACATGGAGTTTGTCCATTTAAAAGATATGAGAGCTTCTGGATTTGAGCCTGTAGATATAATTTCACAATACAAATGGTTTGACGACATTGATTATTATCAAAGTACGAAAGATACCGCAACACATTTCTTTTTTGATGATTTACCGAAAGGAAAATATATTATTGAATATCAATTAAGAGCGAGCAATTCCGGTAATTTTTCAAACGGGATTACAACCATTCAAAGCATGTATGCTCCTGAGTTCATAAGTCATTCTAAAAGTACTAGAGTAAAAATCCAATAAAAACCATTCAAATACTAAGTCTCCTGCTAATTCAAAACTAGCAGTAATTTAAATTAGAAGAATAATTAACTTAGGATACAACCACGTTATTTGTTTAGATAGTGTGGTTTTTTTATTTTAGTATAGCTATGAGTCGAAATTATAAATTTCATAATAAGGTAGAATTATACTTTGTTAGTTTTGCAACTATATATTGATAGATGTATTTACCCCCATCTCACACTAGTTTATAACTAGTAACAAATATGATTAAGAAAAATTGATAATATCATACTTATGAAATGAAATCTATATTTATTGAAGTTATGAAAAAAAACATCCTTTTTATATTCTTAAGTCTTTTGATTAGTTGTACTAAAAAATCAAAAGGAACACCTGATGAATTAATTCATCTTAATTATAATACCTCAAAAGGAAAACAATCTATTCTGGTAAATCCTTCACAAACTAAAAACTGTGATATTATTGAACATAATGGTATTGAGTTTTTAATTTGTTACAACACAAAATCAGAAAAGAAAATTGACTATATCTTTGTTAAAGACAAGAAGTATAGCACATCGGAGAATATAAAAATTGGTTCAACTTATGAGGATATTATGAAAATAAATCCTAAAGCAGAAATAATTAATATTGATGGTTGGGCTAAAGTAATTTATTTACCAAGTAAATGGATAGCATGTTTTAATTATAACGAAAACGTTAAAAACACGTCAGAAGTTAGTTATTTATACTACTGGCGTCAAGACATGCTTACAGTTAAATCTGTGGAGTGATTCAGATATGATTTCACCTTCTCAAATACTAATTTATAATCACTGTAAACTTAGAAGATAACCCAAAATTAATCCTTGTAAATTAGCAAGAACTAGAAAAAGAAAATGCTAAAAAGAAATAATATGAAACATAGAAATACAACTTTTTTTTACAGTGTAGTAACAATAATAGTTATTGGTTTTATCATTATAAAATTTCTAATTTTTAAAAAGATTAAAGAAGAATATCTATTCCTAAATCATTCTTCATTAAGTAAATATGTAAGGTTATACAACATTACTCAAATAGCCCCCCTTAAAAGTATCGATGACTTTAAACTCTTTATTAAAGAAAGAAATCTCTCTTTTTATCAACAAATTAAAGACATTGACATGCAGTATTTACAATTACCAGAAAATAATACAGGAGTTATTTATTTAAAGGGATTTGACAATAATAATGATTCATTGAAACAGTCATATAATCCATCAGGAATTAGTTTTTGGAATTCCTTTATAAAAAAAGGAGATTTAAAATTATCTATTTATGATTATGAATTTAAAAAGAAGATTAATACTATTTATAAAGTAGTAAATGATACTATTACAGAAATAGATAAATTAGACTTAATTGATATTTATTTAAATTCTAAAGGATGTAAAGAATTACAGGCAATTGATCGAATAAATGAAGCATCAATGTATTTCATTACTTTTGAAATAAAAAAAGGGATAATTAAACAGAACTATACTTCAAATAATATTTCAGAAGAAACCATCAAAGCAATAAAGATGTATTTAAAACACAGAACTAATTTATTCAAGGATGACGAATCTTACTTAATTAAATACATCGGATATAACATTGAAAACTTCGTATGTAAAGCAGATATCTCAACTAATTAAATATCCATCGTTCATTAAGATTAAAGGTCTTAATTATACAACTACTCAAAAACCAATTCTTCATAAACAACCTCATCTGAAATTTCTGGCACATTACCCATATATTCTTTTCCTCGAAGTCTTTTTACGGTATGATAATTCAATAAATCGTTAGGATATGACTGAATAATACTTTCAATTTGTTGTATTTCTGAATCATTCGAAATTGGATTTAACCATTTTTCTTCAGTTTCATCAGTTAAAATTAAAGGCATTCGAGGAGCTTTTAATTTTGGATTATTATGAATTTTAGTCAATAACTCATTGGCCGATGTAGTAACAATTGAAAAGGAAGTAAACGATCCTTTATCAGGATTCTTCCACTCATTCCAAAGTCCTGCGAGCACAATTGGTTCTTTGTCTTTTCTATAAATATAAAATGGATAAGTATTTTTGTTATAATGATGATGTTCATAAAAACCGTCTATATAAATTAAACATCTTTGATGTCTAGCCGATTCTCTGAACGATGGTTTTTCAAAAATAGTTTCACCTCGAGCATTTAATGTATTATTCCAAGTTTTTTTCATTTGCTCCTCATCACTTACCCAATGAGGAACCAATCCCCAAGTCGCAACTACTGGAAACCGTGGATCTTCATCAGTATATATCAGCATTTCTGGATGATTAAACCCAGATGAATGGTGAATTGGTAAATCAGTCATTGGAGCTAATCTTTCCATAATTTCCTCAACTGCTGCCCAATCTCCAAAACGTTTTGCTCTCTTTAATTGAGCTTCTAAACTAACTTTTACATCATAACACATAAATACCAAATTGAATTACAACAAGATACATATTTATGACTAAACACTATTTTTACAAATAACAAATAAACTACGTAATTTGATTTATCATAATTTATTTCTTTTATTGAAGTAAAAATGTAATATGATAAGATTTATATCAATAGTTTGCTGCTTCTTTTTATTCGTTTCATGTCAAAACAAAACTGAAAAATCTGATTCTAAGCCGTCAGTGGAAAATACAAAATCAACTGAAGTCCGTAAATCCAAAGAATCAATCGTTGTTATCTCTCTAAGTGAGTTTTTATATGAAAACAAGACTGATGAAATCCAAATTTTAAATGAAGATGGTACTATTCATTCTACTTTAAAAGGAGGAAAATATTCCTTTAATAATTCCGATTTGAATTTAATGGAAATAGACGAAAGTACTTATGAAAATCCTATTCACTCTATAATTTTTTATCCCGAATACTTGGCTTGGTATGTGCTCGCTAAAAAAAGGGATATTAAGTTTACTGTTAGGTCTAAAAGCGGCGATAAATTCATTGAAAATTCGAACATCCAATTTTATAGTATTAATAGTTTTTTAAAGAAATTCCCTATCGGACTAACAACTCAAAGTCCACTTAGAAAAGAAAGATCTGAATCTTCAAATGAAATAGAAGATTATTTAAATTATGATTACAGAGTTATTGAAGTTAATGACGATTGGATAAAGATTAAACTAAATCCCGATACTTCTCCTGGAGAAAAAAGCTATAAAGAACTAGGTTTAACTAGAGAAGGTTGGGTACGATGGAAGAGAGAAAATGAAATACTAATAAAATTCTTTCTAGCTATTTAATCCAAAGTTTATGTTTAACCGAAATAAATTTATAGAATATATGCATAAAGTCAAAAGAATTAATTTTTACAGTTTCACTTTATGTTTTTTGGTGTTTGTTTCTTCTTGTAAGTCTTATAAAAAATTTAAAGAAGAGTCAAATAGTATAATTGCTTCTTATTTACATAAAAAACACGACAGTATTATTATAAGTAGAGCTAAAACAAAGGAAGAAATTAATGAGCATCGAGATTACTTTAATAGATTAGAAAACATGTTTATTGAAGACAGAGACTTAATGATAAAAAGAAATGATTTTAATCTATCTTTTAAATATATTTTGATCGAACGTTATGCTGGCGGTATTTTTAAATATAATTCATTTCTTTTTAACAAAAAAGAGAATACTGTTTTTGTAAGCTATAATAGTTCTTCGAATCTATATAATGATTTAGATACCTTTAAAAAGGATTATCTAGATATTTTTAATTTATATAGTCAGATTATTGAAGGAATTAATCCTTCAGAACAACGAATTAAGAAAGACGAAACAATTGGAGATGATTATTTTAGATATTCAAAACCAATTGTTACAATAATAAATAAGAGTAAGATTACTGATTTTTATGAAGTTAGAACTAAATAACTATAAATAGCAGGAATTTTAAAATTTATCTAATCATGAAAATTAAAATTATTATTTGCCTTCTAATCTGTTTAGCTTATTTCTATTATACTTGGAACTTACAAACTCAAATTAAGGAATATCAAAAAATAATCGAAAGCCAAGAACCTATTTCATATACTATTATTGAAACTAGAAAAACAAGTAGACCTTCTGGTAAAAGTATGAATAAAGGGCATTCCTTAACTATAAACTATAAGAATGAAAAATACACTATAGATATTAGTTCAAATCAATATCGAAAATTGAGCACAGGAAATCAAATTCCTCTTTATCACTTTTCATCAAAAAACAAAATAATCTCGTTATTCGATATTCAAGGAAGAAATAGAGCTTCTGGTTTCATGTTTTCAATAAGCATAATAGTACTTATATATGGAGCATACCTCATTATGAAACTGTTGAAATAAGTTAAAACTAGAATCCTATATTTGCATTCAATATTAAAAACACATTATGAAAATTAAATTTTTATCATTTATACTTTTATTAGTCGTAAATAGTATAGTCGCACAAAAAAGCTTTGAAGGAGTAATTACGTATAAATTAAGCTTTCATGATAAAACTGGTGAAATGTCAGATGAAGAAGCTGCTCAATTTATGGGATCAGAACAAGTTTATTACATTAAAGGAAATAAGTACAAATCTGTAATGAATGGAATGTTAAGTATGAGCCAATATTATACTGGGAAAGATTCTATTTATACTAGAATGGCAACTGGAAATAATTTAATGTATTTAAAATCAGACGAGCAAAAAGAAGAAGTTCTTTCAATGAAAGAGAAAAAATCTGCCGCTAAAATTATGGGTAAGAATTGTGATTTATTAGATATTAAAACTAATGAAGGAACAACTCAATATTACTTTACTTCTGATTTTAAAGTAAATAGCGAAGACTATAAAAATCATAAATATGGATTATGGTACTACTGTTTGGATAAAGCTAATGGTTCTTTACCTGTAAAACTTATTATGGATACTGAAGAATTAAAACTTACTATTGAAGCTGTAAAAGTAGAAACTAAAGAATTAGATGACGCTATTTTTGAACTTCCAAAAGGAATGAACATTATCAAAATGCCTGAAGAATAGTTTTAAAACTAAAAATATATTACAAAAATCTCGGAAAGTAATTTTCCGAGATTTTTTATTTTCCTAATACTTCATCTTCTTCTATTTGCTAATAACGGCGGCGGATTTCCATTAAAAGGATTCCATCTCGCAATACTTTTTGCTTCCATTCCTTTTGCTCGCATTACAGCTCTATCTCCATAACGTTCTCTTAATTTATCCATCGCTGTATATAAATTTAGAATCTTCTCGTCATCATCAAACAAATCGATTTGATGTCCGCCTTCCACCAAATGTGAAAACCGAACTCCAATTAAACGAACTAACATTCTTCGTTTGTATAGTTTCTTATATAATTCTTTCACAACAGGAATTATTTTATGATCGGCGGCACTATACGGAATTCGTTGTTGTTGCGTATAAGTTTGAAAATCTGAATAACGAATTTTAAAAGTAATACAAGAAGTCAGCTTATTTCCCCTTCGTAATTGAAATGCTAAATTTTCTGCAATAGCGACAATAATACTTTCTAGTTTCTGAACATCTGTAGTATCTCTATCAAAAGTTCGTTCGGTAGAAATAGATTTTCTTTCATAATATTGAACCACCGGACTGTTGTCTATTCCGTTGGCTTTTTTCCAGATAGAAACCCCGTTTTTACCAAATACTTTCGCCATCATTTCTAATGGCATTTCCTGAATAGTTCTAATTTTTTTAATTCCTAAATCACATAACGATTTATATGTCACCTCTCCTACCATTGGTATTTTCTTCACAGAAAGTGGAGATAAGAAAGGTTTTTCTGTTCCTTTTTCTATTCGAATTTGATTGTTAGGTTTTGCTTCTCCTGTAGCAATTTTAGAAACTGTTTTATTAACGGAATGTCCAAAAGAAATAGGCAATCCTGTTTCTCTAATAATTTTTTGTCTTAATTCAGAAGCTAAGGTATGACAACCGAAAAACTTATCCATTCCTGTCAAATCAATATAAAATTCATCTACCGAAGTTTTCTCATATAACGGAACTGAATCTTTAATCACCTCTGTTACTAAATCAGAATATTTCGAATATACATGAGAATTTCCTCTAATTACAATAGCTTCTGGACATAATTGTTTTGCCATTCTCATTGGCATTGCAGAATGAATTCCAAACGTTCTTGCTTCATAACTACAAGATGCCACTACTCCTCTATCGGAAGTTCCACCAATTAATACGGGTTTTCCGTTCAACTTACTATCCAATAACCGTTCACACGAAACAAAGAAAGTATCTAAGTCCATGTGTACAATTGATCTATTTGTATTCATTACACTCTTTTTTTGGGTTTGGGTCTTTGTGCTTTTCTACTATCGGCATATCGAGGATCTTCAATAATAGCAAGTCTTTCCATTGTTTGAGTTTCAATAGTAATACAATCAAACTCCTCCATAACTTTACCTGTAACTCTATAAATACCTTTTCCTCTAAAAGGATATTTTTGAGCCACTGGAGGAAAATGTACAGTATCTATAAAACCGCCATCTACATCTAAAAATGTTCCGAAAAACATTTGCTTTCCTTTAGATGTTTTTGTCTTTTTAACAGTAACCAAATAACCTTCAATAGCTACTATTTTTCCTATATAAGCGTTTAAGTTTTGTACTCGAAAACCACTCAGTTTTCTATTTACTAAAAGATTAAAAGGATTAGATAATGGAAAACCTAACAATTCAATTTCATCGAAGGCATTTTCTTGTTGAGTTGATGTTAATTTTGGAATTTCATAAGAAGAACGTTCTACTCGAAAAAGTGATGTATTAAATTCATCTAAAGTGACTTTATTGATTTTCATATGAGCCTCCCACAACAACTCTTTTTTATGCTTTCCTGAAAAACGAAACGCATCAATTTTAATCAAAATCGTAATTTGCTCAATAGATATAGGAACACGTTCTATAAAGTCATCCAAGGATAAAAAGCTACCATTTTTACTTCTCTCTTCTATAATTTTTACAGCTGTTTTTGTTTCAAAAGATTGTAAAAACATAAAGCCTAAGAAAATGTCTTTCCCTTTTATAATCGCCAAATAGTTACTATTATTAATACAGGGAGCTAAAATATTCCCACCATGTAAACGCGCTTCATGAACATATAATTCTACACTATAAAAACCACCAGAATTATTAATCGTTGCCACCATATACTCCAACGGAAAATAAGCCTTCAAGTATAAACTCTGATAACTTTCAACAGCATATGATGCTGAGTGTCCTTTAGCAAAAGCATAACCAGCAAAACTTTCTATTTGTCTCCAAACTTCTTGTGTAAAATTTGCATCCTTACCTGTGTTTCTACAATTTGAAAAAAATTGTTCTTTTACTTTTAAAAACTCATCTCTCGATCTAAATTTACCTGACATTCCTCGCCTAAGCATATCGGCTTCACCTAAAGTTAATCCGCCAAAATAATGTGCTACTTTAATCACATCTTCCTGATACACCATAACTCCATAAGTTTCTGGCATAATATCTAACAATACAGGATGTGCGTCTTTTCTTCTTTCAGGATAACGGAAACGTAAAATATATTCTCGCATCATTCCTGATTGTGCAACTCCTGGTCGAATTACAGAACTCGCTGCTACTAAACCCAAATAGTTGTCTACTTGTAATTTTTTTAACAACATTCGCATGGCTGGAGATTCTACATAAAAACAACCTATAGCTTTTGCGTTTTTTAAAAGATATTTAATTCTAGCATCTTGCTTAAACTTAGCGATGTTATGAATATCAATTGGAGGTAAATTTGCATGGTTTTTCGCAACAATTCCAACGGCATCTTTTATTTTTCCTAAACCTCGCTGACTTAAAATATCGAACTTGTATAAACCTACATCTTCGGCAATTACCATATCAAATTGCGTGGTAGCAAATCCTTTTGGAGGCATAAAAGTTGCGCAATAATGATGAATTGGTTTTTCGGAAATTAAAATTCCTCCTGCATGAATTCCTAAATAGTTCGGAAAGCCTTGAATGAATTTACTATAAATAACAACAAGCTGAGATAACTTATCTAACGTTTGATAATTATAACTTCCAGATGACAATACATCTATTTCACTTTTGGGCAAACCAAACACTTTTCCTAATTCTCTTATCGCTGCTCTATATTTAAATGTATTATACACGGTAATTAAAGCAGTGTTCGGAAATCTTTTGAAAATAAAATTGGTAATATCATCACGGTCTTGCCATGAGAAATCAATATCAAAATCAGGTGGATTCTTTCTGTAGAGATTTATAAAACGTTCAAAATACAAGTCCAATTCTATAGGATCTACATCTGTAATTCGAAGTAAATAGGCGATAATACTATTGGCTCCACTTCCTCTTCCCACATAAAAATATCCTTTAGATCGAGCGTATTTTAAAATCTTCCAATTAATTAAAAAGTATGAAACAAATCCTTTCTCCTTAATAATCTCCAATTCTTTTTTAATTCGTACATACACTTTTTCGTCAGCTTTAGGATAGCGATACTCTAAACCTCGATAGCTTAACTTTTCAAGAAGTTTATAATCCAAAGCTTCATTGGCTGTATATGATTTTTGATTATTGGGTACTTCTCCAGAAAAATCAAACACCACATTACAACTACTCATTAGATCTTTAGTGTTCGAAATTATATCTGGATAATGTTCAAAGTATTTTTCTATCGTTTCTTCTGAAACAAATTGATGCCATAGTTCACCCTGTTCAGATTCATGTAACCGACTTAATAATTCATTATTATCAATCGCTCTTAATAATCTATGTGTATTAAATCCTTTTTTATTCTGAAAACTTACGGTGTGTAATACAACCAATTTGTCTAACTTATTTTTCCATTTAGAAAAAGGAAGTTTTGCTAATTCTTGATACGAAATGCCAATAAATTCATTCGGTAATAACTCAAAATCGACGTTCTTCTGAAAAGGGTAAACCACATAAACATCTTGCATTAATTTAGAACGCTGTGGAATCTGATATGTATCCTGATGTAAAAACTCAGATAAATATGCATTTATGTTTTCAAAGCCTGTATTATTTTTCGCAATAAGTACAAATTCTTGCTTTGCTCCGTTTCGAAAATCAACACCGATTAAAGGTTTTACATTATACTTTTCTGCAGTTCGTAAAAATTCTAAACAAGCAGATGTCGAATTAATATCCGTCAATACTAACGACTTGATATGCCAACTTTCAGCAAGCTGTAAAAGCTCTTCTGTAGCTATTGAGCCGTAACGTAAACTATAATATGTATGGCAATTTATAAACACGCTACAAAATTAAGCACAAATTGTAGCAAAGATTGCTTATATTTGTAGCAAATGAAAAATATCGCAAAAAATATCCGTCACTTACGTAAGTTAAAAAGATTAACTCAAGAGCAATTTGCTGAAGATTTATTAATTACAAGATCAAGAGTTTCTTCTTATGAAGAAGGTCGTTCTGAGCCTCCTATAGAAGCATTAATAAATTTTTCTAGCTACTTCAATTTACCTATTGATATCTTGGTTAAAAATGATTTAACTTATGCTACCGATACCTCTTTTATTGAAATTGGAAATCAACGTGTCTTATTTCCAATAGCTGTAGATAGCACTAATGATAATATGATTGAAGTTGTTCCTACAGAAGCTTCTGCTGGATATTTATTAGGTTATGATGATCCAGAATATATTGAGCAATTACAAAAAATAAAACTTCCTTTTTTACCTACGGGAAAACACAGAGCTTTTCCTATTAAAGGAGATTCTATGCATCCAATGAAAGATGGTTCTTACGTAGTTGCTAGTTTTGTGGAAGATATTCTTGATGTAAGAAATGGTACATCGTACATTATTGTAACCAAAAACGATGGTATGACCTACAAACGTGTGTATAACGAAATAGAGGAAAGCAATTCTTTATTACTTGTACCTGATAATAAGAATTATGCATCTTACAACGTTCCTGTATCAGAAGTTATTGAACTTTGGGAGTTTACTTGTAGTATTAACACTCAAGAATATGACGAAAAAGATTTGAAGATTAGTAGTATTGCTACTATGCTTACACAGTTAGGAGTTGAACTAAAATCGTTAGCTGAATTGAAATAAGTTTTAACCTTCACTATATTCGGATTTAGTTTTAACTCAACAAAAAGAGTAACTCACTCATTAGTCGTTTTATATTTTGTAATAAATCTTGAGTTTTACATCAAACTTAAAAACATTTGTTATGAATAAAACACTACTCCTAATTCTTTTGTCTTTGACTTTTAGTGCATTTTCTCAAAATGTTCCTAAAATCACTATTGAAGATGATAAAGATTTAAAACTATCTGATTTAAAAATAAACGTAAATATCACTGGTAATTCTGCTATTACTACATACGATATGACTTTTTATAATAGTCATAATCGAACATTAGAAGGTGAGTTAGCATTTCCACTTGGACAAGGACAATCGGTTTATAAACTTGCCATGGACTTAAATGGTTCACTTCGAGAAGCTGTAATTGTTGAAAAAGAATTAGCTCGTGTTGCTTATGAAACAACTGTAAGACAAAATATTGATCCTGTACTTTTAGAAAAAACAGCAGGAAATAATTATAAAGCAAGAGTTTACCCAATTTTTCCAAAAAGTCATAAAAGAGTTGTTTTAACCTACGAAGAAAAACTCTCTTATTCAGATAATAATTTAATTTATGAATTGCCTTTAGGTATTACAAATAGAATAAATAACTTTTCACTTGATTTCTTAATAACAGATAGTAATTTCACTCCTAATATTACATGTAAATCCATTTCAAAATTTAATATTAATGTAATTGACGGCACCACAAATATTTCAACAAATCAACGAAATTTCAAACCTAAAAACCCTGTGAAATTAAGTTTATCTGGAAAAAACAACACTAACAACACATTTTCTTATAGCGATTACTTCTACAGCAATCTTGCTTTAAAAAGTGAAATTAGGACAAAAAAGAAACCAAAAAGAATTAGTGTTATTTGGGATGTATCGTACTCAATGCAACATAAAAACATAGCTACTGAACTCCTTCTTTTAAAAAATTACATAAAGTACTTAAATGAAGTAGAAGTAGAACTAATCACTTTTAATAGTTCAGTTGAAAAAAAAGAGCTATTTAAAATTCAAGATGGAAATTCTGAAAAGCTAGAAAATGTAATATCGTCACTTACATATGACGGGGGAACAAATATAAAAGCACTGGAAGAAGTGAAATTAACAGCTAAAGAAGTACTATTATTTTCAGACGGATTGGCAAATTTAGGTTCTATTAATAAACTGAAGCAAAAAACAATTTATACGATTAATTCTTTAACATCTGCCAATCATTTCTCATTGAACAATATGGCTACTAAAAATGGAGGTATTTATATTAATCTTAGAAAAACTCCAGACTCAAAAGCTTTGGATTTGTTGAAACAAGAAAGATTACAATTTTTAGGATATAAGGCTAATGATCAAATTAATGAAGTATATCCTAAAGGACCAGTTAACATTTCTAATGACTTTATAATTACTGGAAGATTCAATACAGCTACTAAAATTGATTTGCTATTCGGATTTCAAGGAAAAGTTACCAAAACTGTTCAAGTAGATTTAAAAAACACAAAAATATCTAAGCAAACAAAACGATTATGGGCAAAGGAAAAATTGAATCATCTTAACATTCAGAAAGAAAATAATAAAGAACAAATCATTGCTTTAGCAAAACAATATCATTTAATTACAGACTACACTTCTATGTTAATCTTAGATAGAATTGAGGATTATGTACGTTATAAAATTGACCCTCCAAAGGAATTAAGGTCTGAATACAAAGAACTTTTAGCTGAACGATTACGAAATGAAAAAGCTGAAAACCAAAATATCTTAGATAGAAAAGAAGAAATTTTTGAAGAATATGAAGATATTATCGAATGGTATAATACTCGTTTTACTTACAAAAAGAAAAATCATAAAAATACAGGTGAGGAAGTAACTAATAGAATTCTAGATAGACAAATAAATACTGAAAGAAGAAATACAAGAACCTCTACAGATAATAACACAACAAATTCTCAAAACACGAATTCGAATACACAAACCACCATAAGTGAAAACACGACTAACTCAAATATTGATTATTCTCAAAGAGTTATTTCAGGTACAATAAGTGATGAAAATGGGCCACTGCCTGGTGTTAGCGTTTTAGTAAAAGGAACTACACAAGGAACAGAAACTGACTTTGATGGCAGATATACGATCAATGCAAAATCTGGTGATGTTCTTATTTACTCTTTTGTGGGATTAAAAACTCAGGAAAAAACAGTTGGTGCATCTAATAATATCAATACGCAACTGGAAGGTGATAACCTACTTGAAGAAGTTGTAGTTGTTGGATACGGTACAACTACTCGAAGAAGTGTAACAAGTGCATCAGTGGCTCAAAACCTAATTGGTGAAGTTGAGGGTGTTACTCTCCAGAATACTGATTCTAATAAAAGTCCAATTACAATAAAAGGTATAAGTAGTATTTCTAACAGTCAACCCTTATACATTTTAGATGGCGAAGTAGTTAATCATAATCCAACCCAAAAATTAAATAGTTCTGAAATTCACAATATTCAAGTTCTAAAATCAGCAGATGCAACAAAATTATACGGCAGTAGAGGAAATAATGGTATTGTAATAATTACTTCAAAAAAAGGAATTGATACAAATCAAAAGGAAATTGAACAACTAGAAAAGCTAATTAAAGAAAAAATAGAACTCAAAGCTTGGGATTCAAATTCTCCATATTTAGATATTTTAAACAAGGAAAAAACAATTACAAAAGCGTATGAAAAATATCTAAAAATAAGAGATACGTATTCTAATAGCCCGATGTTTTTCGTTGATATTGCTGACTTTTTCGATCGTCAAGGATCAAAAAAATTAGCTATTAGAGTTTTAACAAACTTAATTGAAATTGATTTAGACAACTACGAGTTAATTAAAGTACTCGCTTATAAATTGGAATATTTTAAGCAATATGATTTAGCTAAAAAAATGTATGAAAAAGTTTTAGAATTAAGACCGGAAGAACCACAGTCATATAGAGATATAGCGCTGGCTTACAAAATGGCCGGAGAATACCAAAAGAGTTTTGATTTACTATATAAAATTTATAACGGAGAGCTACTAATTAAAGATATTGGTGAACGCTTTAATGGTATAGAATCTATTGCTTTTGTAGAATTAACAAGATTGGTAAACAAACATGGAAATAAATTAAAATTGGAAGAACATCAAAAGAAATTTTTCAATCCGTTACCGCTTGATGTTAGAATTGTAGTTGACTGGAATCATAATGATACTGATATTGATTTATGGGTATTAGATCCGAACAATGAAAAAGCTTATTACAAAAATCAAGAGACCAAAATTGGTGGAAGAATGTCAAATGATATGACACAAGGTTATGGTCCAGAAGAATTCATTCTGAAGAAAGCTATCAAGGGGAATTATAAAATCATGATCGATTACTTTGCAGATAATATTCAAAAAATCTCGGGCCCAACAATTTTAAGAATTAACATGTTCACTAATTATGGAAAGAAAAATGAAGAAAAGAAAACTGCTATTGTAAAGTTAGATAAAGAGGAAGATGTAATTGATGTTGGTAATTTAGTATTTAAGTAACTTTTATAAAGTTCTTAATATTTGACGTGAGAAAAGATGTACTTCGGTACATCTTTTTGTTTTATCAAACAATACACTACATTTGTTGCTTTACTATTATTATGAAACTCGTATTTGCTACAAACAACCTAAATAAATTGAAAGAAGTACAAGAAATGCTTCCTAAATCAATAGAGTTATTGTCCTTAAAAGATATTGGTTGTTTTGAAGATATTGAAGAAACTGCTACCTCATTAGAAGGAAACGCTAAAATAAAAGCAAATCATATAACTAAAAATTATCAATACAATTGTTTTGCTGACGATACTGGTTTAGAAGTTAAAGCACTAAATGGAGAACCCGGAGTGTACTCGGCACGTTATGCAGGTGAACCAGCAAATGCTGAAAACAACATGCAAAAACTACTTGATAATTTAAAGGAAACTAGCAACAGAGAAGCACAATTTAGAACCTCTATTTGCCTCAATCTAGATGATAAACAATTTTTATTTGATGGAATTTGTAAAGGCCAAATTTTAACTAAAAGAAGAGGCGAAAAAGGATTTGGTTACGACCCTATTTTTCAACCAGAAGGTTATGAAAATTCTTTTGCTCAAATGAGTTCTGTGGAAAAAAATAAAATCAGCCATAGAGGCTTGGCAATCGAAAAGTTAATCGATTTTTTAAAAAACTACTAATCGAACTATACCATTAAACTGGTAAAAATGGAAAAGCAAAACAGCTATACTAGACATTTTATATTTCTAGGAATCACTTTGATTTCAATGGGATTATTTAATATTAGTATTGGTTCTGTTGATATTCCTATACCAGAAATATTTAAAACTTTATTTGGTCAAACACCTTCAAAATCTAGTTGGGAAACTATTATTATAAACTACAGATTACCAAAAACAATTACAGCAATTTTAGTTGGATCGGGACTTTCAGTTAGTGGTTTGTTAATGCAAACACTATTTAGAAATCCATTAGCAGGACCTTTTGTTTTGGGAATTTCTTCTGGAGCAAGTTTAGGTGTTGCAATTTTTCTTCTCGGTACAGGTTTACTAGGTGGTATTTTTAGTTTCTCTGCTTTTTTAAATTGGGGTTTGCCTTTTGCATCAAGTGTAGGAGCATTTCTTGTTTTATTAGCAGTTATAATTGCTGCTAACAAAGTAAGAAATACAATGTCTATCTTAATTATAGGATTAATGTTTGGATCTTTAGCTTCTGCTTTAATCAGTATTCTTTCTTATTTCAGTGAGGCAGAACAAATAAAACAATTTGTATTCTGGGGATTTGGAAGTTTAGGAAACTTGACATGGAATGAAATTCTAATATTCTTCGGTGTATTTGTAATTTCTGCTGTTGGTATATTCTTTTCTATAAAACCATTAAATAGTTTTTTACTTGGTGAAAACTATGCAAAAAGCCTAGGAATTAACACTAAAAAAAGCAGAAATATTATTCTAATTGTCACCAGTTTATTAACTGGAGTTATCACTGCTTTCTGCGGCCCAATAGCTTTTATTGGTTTAGCCGTTCCCCACATAACAAAATTGATTTTTAAAACTTCCAATCATAAAATATTAATTCCTTCAGTTTCATTACTAGGTGGAATCATTTTATTAATTTGCGATAGTATTGCGCAACTACCACATAGTGAATTTACCTTACCAATAAACGCAATAACGTCTTTATTTGGTGCACCGGTTGTAATCTGGTTATTAGTTAGAAAAAAGAAGATATACGTTTAAAAATTTAGCAAACATTCATAAGGATTCATCACATATCATTTTAAAAACTGAAAAATTATCTATCGGATATTCTTCTAAAAAATCTAAAAAAGTTCTTTTAGATTCAATTGATTTAAATATTACAAAAGGGGAATTCATTGCTTTACTTGGTAAAAATGGTTCAGGAAAATCGACACTACTAAGAACCTTAAGTAAAGTCCAAGATAAACTTTCTGGTAATATTGAGATTAATCAAAAAAATCTTGAAGCCTATTCTCAACACGAACTGGCTAAAATGATGAGCGTTGTCTTAACTGAACGTTTGCCCGAAAGCCAATTAACTGTTTTTGAAATTGTAGCTCTAGGAAGGCAACCATATACAAACTGGCTAGATAAACTTTCTAAAGAAGATATTAGAAAAGTTCTTAATGCATTGGAATTAACAAACGTTGCTCATTTAAAAAATAGACCTTTTTATAAATTAAGTGATGGTCAATTGCAACGTGTTTTAATCGCTCGAGCATTAGCACAAGACACAGAAGTGATAATTCTTGATGAACCAACTGCTCATTTAGATATTCATCATACCTATAAAATATTTTCTTTATTAAAAGAACTCGTAAAATCAACAAAGAAAACTATTATCATCTCAACTCATGAGGTAAATTTAGCATTAAAACTCGCTAATTCTTTTGTTCTTATTACAAATGAAAAAGTACACAGTGGTAATTCACAAGAACTTATGGATAAAAATGCGTTTTCTTCATTATTTCCAAAAGAACTTATTTCTTTCAATAAAGATTTACAACAATTTATCATTGATAAAAACTAGCTATGGAAACTTTTATTTAGCAGTTTATTAGGATAACATTAATTATCTTCGCACTTTAAGCCCTATTTTATGAAAAAAATAATCTACACGTCACTGATGTTCACAGTAATTGGTTGTGCTTTTGGTCAAAAAGCAACTAAAAAGAACAAGAAAAAAGCTACAAACGATCCAGCTTATTATGCGGAAACGATCACTGCTAAAGATTTAGGAAATCATCTTTTCGTTTATGCTTCAGATGAATTTGAAGGACGAAATACAGGGGAACCTGGACAAAAAAAAGCAGTAAAATATTTAAAAGATTTTTACGTAAATGAAGGAATTGCATCTCCTATGGGAGGAGATAATTACTTTCAAAAAGTTCCTGCTTCTTTCTTTAAGAAAAGAAGAATGGGAATGAAATTAAAAGATTCTGAAAATGTATTGGCATTTATAAAAGGAACAGAAAAACCAGACGAAATTGTCGTAATTTCTGCACATTTAGACCATATTGGTTTTATGGATGAAGAAGTTTGTAATGGTGCGGACGATGATGGATCAGGTACTGTTGCTGTATTAGAAATTGCTCAGGCTTTTAAGAAAGCAGCCGATAATGGACACGGACCAAAACGTTCGATATTATTTTTACACGTAACAGGTGAAGAAAAAGGATTATTAGGATCTAAATATTACACTGAGAATCCAATTTTTCCTTTAGAAAACACTGTTACTGATTTAAATATTGATATGATTGGTAGAATTGATGATCGTCATAAAGGAAAACCAAATTATGTATATTTAATTGGATCAGATAAATTAAGTTCTGAATTACATGAGTTATCTGAAAATGTAAATAAAAAATACATGAACATCGATTTAGATTACAAATACAATGATGAAAATGATCCGAATCGTTTTTATTATAGATCTGATCATTACAACTTTGCTAAACATAATATTCCTGTTATTTTCTATTTCAACGGAACACACGCAGATTATCACCGCCCAACTGATACTCCTGACAGAATTAATTATAATTTATTAGAGAACAGAACTCGCTTGGTATTCCATACAGCTTGGGAAGTTGCGAACAGAAAAAACCGCTTGGTTGTTGATAAAACTCCATAATCTGACATAAACTCATATTGAAAACTCGCTTTATTGCGAGTTTTTTTATTTTTAGCCTAAACTAATGAACTCATGGAGATACTAATTACCGTTCTTATCACTATAATCGCAATTTTTCACTTATACATTTTATGGTTTGAAATGTTTGCTTGGGAAACACGAGGACGTAAAGTTTTTAAACATTTCCCTGCTGAATTATTTCCGAAAACTAAGATACTAGCAGCAAACCAAGGCTTATATAATGGATTTCTTGCAGCTGGTTTAATTTGGACTTTCTTTATTGAAAATATTGAATGGAAAACAAATGTGAGTGTTTTCTTTTTAAGTTGTGTCGCTATCGCTGGAATTTATGGAGCAATCTCTGCCAGTAAAAAAATCTTTTTCATTCAAGGTTTACCGGCTATAATTGCCTTACTATTAGTTTTAATCAGTAAATGATTTGTTTTTTATTGATTGTTCGCAATCTTTTTCATTAAATGAGACCTTTCTTTAGTCTTCAATTATATTTCTCAACGACTGCAAACAGATTGTACCCATTTTAGCTTTGATTTACTCAAACCATTTGACCAGTTAGCTCCTGCATCTCTAACATAATTTTATTCATCAGACTTTAAAGGATCTAAATGATTAAAACATTTTTCTAGATTTTTACTAAAATCAGGAATTTTATTAATCTAAACCTAAACTAATTTTATTGACAAATAATCGCATTTACATAGGCTTATAACTTACAAATTATAGGACAAAACCTATTTTTCATTTATAAAAACCTGTCATAAAACTACAGCATCTTGTTGAGAAATACTAACAGTAATACTTTTAGAAACATTCAGTTTAGGCATAACCAAAAGTCTAATTTTTATCACGTTTTAAGAAATTTTTTAATTCATATTTAATACTTTTTAAAAAGAAAATAACAGAAATAAATTCTTTAATTAATGTAAAATCTTAAATATTAATTCCTTTAAAATATCTGCTTGTGATTGATTGGCTCCTACTCCTTTGCTTCTAACATCAGCATCTCTTAAAAAACCAATCACCTGAGAAACTTTTCTCATAGGATAATTACGAGCTGCACTCACGTAATCATCAACAAAATATGGATTTATACCTAACGTACGAGCTACAGAAGCCTTCGATTTATCTTTCAAACCATGATACATTAATAATTGTGTAAAGAAACTATTCAACAAAGAAATTGTCATTACTAAAGGATTATTTTTAGGATTTTGACTGAAGTAATTAATAATTCTATTTGCCTTTACCACATCTTTATTTCCAACAGCTTTTCTTAACTCAAAGTTGTTGAAGTCTTTTGAAATTCCAATATTCTCTTCAATATGATTTGGTGAAATGATCGTTCCTTCTTTCAAAACAGAAGTTAACTTATCCAGTTCATTACTGATTTTACTTAAATCAGTACCTAAAAACTCAACTAGCATTTGACTTGCCTTCGGTTCTATGGAATATTTTTTTCCTCTTAAAACTTTGGTAATCCAATCACCAACTTGATTTTCGTATAGCTTTTTACTCTCGAAAATCAATCCGTTCTTCGCTATTGCTTTATATACCTTTTTACGTTTATCTAGCTTTTTATACTTATAATTAAAAACTAAAATCGTTGAAGGTTGAGGGTTTGTTGCATATACTTCTAATTTATCAATAGTACGAGTTAAATCCTGTGCTTCTTTTACAATTATAACTTGATGTTCAGCCATCATTGGAAATCGTTTTGCTGAAGAAACAATCTCATCAACAGAAACATCTCTACTATACATGACAATTTGATTAAATCCTTTTTCAGATTCATCTAGTACGGTTTCTTGAATAAAATCTGAGATCTTATCTATATAATAAGGCTCTTCGCCCATTAAGAAATAAATTGGTTTTAATTTACCTTGTTTTATATCGTCAACAATTAGCTTAACGTCGTTCATTAATTTTTAAGAAGCGTATTTAAAAGATTGTTACTTTTGACTGATGGAAAAACTGAATTTACCCTCATATCCTTTAAAAATCAAAAATAGCGAAAAACACTATCTAATTTTTGATGAAATTCGAAAAAAGTATATTGTTTTAACTCCAGAAGAATGGGTACGTCAACATTACATTCATTTTTTACTGAAAGAAAAAAAATATCCGATATCGTTAATTGCAGTCGAAAAACAATTTACCGTAAATAATTTAAAAAAACGAAGTGATATTCTCATATTCTCTTCTTCAGGAACACCAGATATTATAGTAGAATGTAAGGCACCAAAAGTTAAAATAACACAGGATACTTTTGATCAAATTGCTCGTTATAATTTAAAATTAAACGCGAATTATTTGGTAGTGACAAATGGCTTAGAACACTACTATTGTAAACTAGATGCGCAAAATGAAACATACATTTTTCTTCCAGAACTTCCAGAGTATAAATTTTAATACTTCTTTACATTTTAAAATCAGATTAATAGTGTAAGTTTGCCAACTTGAAAACAGCAGTAGTCATATTAAATTGGAATGGTAAGCAATTACTAGAGCAGTTTCTACCTTCGATTGTTAAACATAATGAAGGAGATACAGACGTTTATGTCGCTGACAACGCTTCCACCGATGATTCAATTGCTTTTGTAAAAGCGAATTTCCCTTCGGTAAAAATTGTTATAAACAAAGATAATGGCGGATATGCTAAAGGATATAACGATGCTTTACAATATATTGATGCAGATATTTATTGTCTAATCAATTCAGACATTGAAGTTACTCAAAATTGGCTTTCACCTGTAATTGATGTTTTTACACAAGAAGAAAACACAGCTATTATTCAACCTAAACTTTTAGATTATAAAAACAAAGAAAAGTTTGAATACGCCGGAGCTGGTGGAGGGTTTGTAGATTACTTTGGCTATCCATATTGCAGAGGAAGAGTTTTCAATTATTTAGAAGAAGATCATCATCAATTCAACGATGTTGCAGAAATTTTTTGGGCTTCAGGAGCTTGCTTTTTTATAAGAAGTAGCGTGTTTCACAAACTTGGAGGTTTTGACGAACATTATTTCGCACATCAAGAAGAAATTGATTTATGTTGGAGAGCACAAAATGAAGGTTTTAACGTTAAATATGTAGGAACTTCAACAGTTTATCACGTTGGTGGTGCTACTTTGCAAGAATCAAACCCTAATAAAACATTTTTAAACTTTAGAAATAGTCTTTTTACAATTCTAAAAAACGTACCGAGAAAGAATGTATATCAGGTAATTTTTATCCGATTAATTTTAGATGGTATTGCTGGATTAAAATTTGCCTTTGAATTAAGACCCGTTCATACTTGGTCTGTTTTAAAAGCTCACTTAAGTTTTTATAAAAATCTAAGAAAATTCATCAAAAAAAGAAGACAAATTCAACGAAAGTCGAATTACAGTATTCACACTTCAGTTGTTTGGCAACATTTTGTATTAGGTAGAACCAAGTTTAAGGATTTACGATAAAAAACCCAGTAAAAACTGGGTAATTATAATACTTATTTTATTGAAATGTAAATAGGTACTTCTGTAGTTTCTGATGGTGTAACATTTTCTGGATATACTTCAAAATCTATTTTATAATCTCTATTCAAATCTGTATTCCAAATCTCAACCCATTTATTATAAACAATATTGTCATTCAATTTTCCCTCCGCTTTAAACTCTTCATATAACTTTTCAGGAATTTCTATAGCAACCATATTTTCTGGAACTTCATCTAAAGAATATGATTTGCATCCAATGATCATGTCATAGGCCTCAGTATAATCACTTTCGTAATTTGTATAAATTACATAGACATCATTTGTTTCTTTATTAGGAATTTTTTCTTGGACATTTTCTGACATAAATTGTTCCCAAAGCGCAGGAATATCAATGGTTGACTGCATATTTTCATTAGTGGTTCTTACTTTGATTCCAATAACGTTAAAAGAGTTTATTCGTGTTGTTTTCATTATAATTTCTTTTTTAATTTAACACAAATTTATAAGAGCTCTATGCCATAGGTTTGTCAGGGGTAGTTTTTACATTTAAAATATATCTTTCGAAATAATCTTGTAAGGTCATTTCATGCGGAGAAAACTGTTCAAATAGTAATACAATTTGCTCTATATGATCTAATCGAAATACACGGAACTCTTTTCTTAATCTACACAAAGCAACCAATAACCAATTTTCATTAGTACTATATAAGGCAAATGGTTCTATTATTCTTTTAGTAAAATTTCCTTCAATGGAATTGTAATGTATCTCAGTTAACTGATAATTTGTAATAGCAGATTGAATTTTAGCTAAATTAGAGCTTGTAATCTCATTTTTGGGATTATATCTAAATGCGATTCTATCAGATAATAAATCTGCTTTCTCTTTTTGAGATGACTTAAAAACAGATTTCAGTTTCGTAATTGCATTTTGATAATTATCTACTAAGGATTTATCTTTATTCTTTTTAATAAGATGTTCCGCCGTAATTAAGGCATTTGCCTCCTCTTCAGAAAACATAACAGGAGGTAAATGATAACCTTCCATTAAAGAATATCCTTTTCCTTCTTCTGTAAAAACAGGAATTCCTGATGCCTCTAAAGTTCGAATATCTCTGTAAATTGTTCTTACACTAACTTTATATTTGGTTGCTAATTCTGTAGCTGTTACTATTTTTTTTGATTGTAAATACGTAAGAATTGCGGTTAATCTTGATATTCTAGGTTTACTGTTCATTAATAATAAGCTCTCTATCTTTGTAGATATAATTAAGCAAAAAGAATACCGCAACTCCGCCGAAAGTATGCCACAACCAATGCGTTCCCATTGGTAAAACAGGATCTAAACTTCCTTTTACAACCAAATTATCTAAGGTCCTAAAAGTGACAGCCAAAGCAAAAATTAAGAATCCATACAAAATGAATTTGACATTTTTCCAATGTGTTTTGTAGGCATACCAAATAAACGGACCAACTACTGTTAAAGCGGTAATACAATAACCAAAAGAAATTCGATATGTATTTGGGATTGGCAACATTCTAGGTACAATTGAAAGTCCTAAAATTGCAAAAACCAATAAGATTCTTTTCCACCAAACCTTCTCTATCTTACCTATGAAATAAACAATTCCTGCAAAGCAAACTATCATTATTGGTAACCAATCTAAAACCAACCAAAATTCATGACTCCTAGTGCCATGAAACATTGTTCCACCTATCCAACTGATAAAAATTACTGGTATTGCAAATAAGAAAAAAGGATGCTGTTTCGGATTTTTATAAATTTTTCTCCCAAAATAAATGAGCATGATTATAAAAATCAGATTACTAAAAGTATTAAATGGTTCAACTGGAAATCTACCTTCAATAGTTTCTTGGTAAATAGGACCACTATCATTTGGAAATTTTAATAACAATCTAAATAACATCTAAACTACCTTTTCCTTCTCTAATAACCTCTGGTATATCATCTGTTAAATCGATAACTGTTGAGGCTTGATTATCTCCATAACCTCCATCAATCACAATATCTACAAGATGCTGCCATTTTTCAAAAATCAACTCTGGATCAGTTGTATACTCAATTACTTCATCTTCATCGTGAATTGAAGTAGACACGATAGGATTTCCCAACTGTTCAACTATTGTTCTTGCAATATTATTATCAGGAATTCGAATACCTACAGTTTTTCTTTTTTTAAAAGCTTTCGGAAGGTTTGTACTTCCTGGCAATATAAAAGTATATGGTCCAGGCAATGCTCTTCTTAAAATTTTGTATACAGGAGTAGCGATTTGTTTTACATAATCTGAAAGATGACTCAAATCGTTACAAACAAATGAGAAATTTGCTTTTTCAAGCTTAACTCCTTTAATTTTTGCAACCTTCTCAAGTGCTTTTGTGTTTGTAATATCACATCCTAATCCATAAACAGTATCTGTTGGATAAATAACTAACCCTCCTGACTGTAAAACTTTTACAACCTTATCTATTTCTATAAGGTTAGGATTCTCATCATAAATCTTAATAAACCTTGCCATTTCCTGTTTTATACATTTTAAAAATAAAAAACTTCCAACAAAAATGTTGGAAGTTTTAGTAATATTTTCTGGAAGTTATGCTTCGTTCTCTATAAGTCTGAAGCCTTCTCCGTGAATGTTTAAAATTTCAACTTGTTCGTCTAACTTTAAATACTTTCTTAGCTTGGCGATATAAACGTCCATACTTCTTGACGTAAAATAATTATCGTCTCTCCAAATTTTAGTTAATGCTAATTCTCTTGGCATTAAATCATTTTTGTGAATTGCTAACATTCTTAACAACTTACTTTCTTTAGGAGATAGCTTTTGGGGATCATCTCCATTAAATGAAAGGTGTCTTAATTTAGAGTTAAATGCAAATTTTCCAATTGTAAATTCAAACTGATCATCATCTTTTGATTTTTCAGTTTCTTTACGCTGAAGAATTGCTTTGATTTTATGCAATAACACTTCAGAATCAAAAGGTTTGTTTAAGTAGTCGTCTGCTCCTACTTGGTAACCTTTTAAAACATCTTCTTTTAATGTTTTTGCAGTTAAAAATATAATTGGTACTTCTTTGTTGGTCGACCTAATGTCTTCCGCTAAAGAAAAACCATCTTTTCGAGGCATCATTACATCTAAAATACAAAGATCATACTCTGAATTTTTAAACATAATTAATCCTTCAATACCATCTTTTGCGTGTGTAACGTTGTAATCGTTTAACGCTAGATAGTCTTTTAAGACTGTTCCAAAGTTTGGATCGTCTTCAACTAATAGAATTTTTCTAGTTCCCATTTTATGTACCCTTCAAATTTATATTAATGGTAATTTTACTGTAAACGTACTTCCTTTCCCTTTTTCGCTTTCCACGTAAACGGTTCCGTGGTGGTTGTCTACAATTTCCTTCACGTATGCAAGACCAAGTCCATGACCTTTAACATTGTGAATGTTTCCTTTATGCTCACGATAAAACTTATCGAAAACATATTTTTGAGCATTTTTACTCATTCCTATCCCTTCATCTTTCACTTTAAAAATGAAGAATTTGTTTGTATTCTCTGTATACACATTTATTTTAGGAGCTTCATCAGAATACTTAATAGCGTTTTCTAATATATTAACAATTACGTTTGTTAAATGAAATTTATTTCCTAAAACTTCGGATGATATAGCATTAAACTCGACATCAATTGTACCTTGTTTATCCGAAACCAACAAACTAACATGATCAATAGCCTCCTCTATTATCTCGTTAGCTTCTACAGCTTCCTTACTGATATCAATCTGATTTTTTTCTAATTTTGATATCCTCAGAACATTTTCAACCTGACCATGCATACGTTTGTTCTCATCTCTAATCATCTGAACATATCGTTTAACCTTTTCCTCATCGCCAATGATTTTCGGATTCTTGATCGCGTCAAGTGCTAAATTTATCGTTGCAATTGGAGTTTTAAATTCATGCGTCATATTATTGATAAAATCAGTTTTAATTTCAGATATTTTCTTCTGACGAATTAACTGATACAACGATGTTGAAAACGCAGCAATAATTATTCCAATAAACAATAATGACAACAATAAGGCTTTAATCATTCCTGATAAAAGACTCTGTTTCTCGTCAGGAAATGAAACGTATAGTTTATATTTACTATTTCCATTATCATCTTCAAATAAGGGATAAAAATAATTATCTTCCTCATTAATTTTGAAATATCCCGACTTAATAGGTGTTGCAAGACCTCCTTCATATACTCCAAATTTGAACTTTTGTCGAATATTCTTCTTAGCTAATTCATCTTTTAAAGTATTATTTAACTCTCTACTACTAATTCTCTTATGAATTGGTGTAAATTTCTTACTCTGACCGAAAAAATATTCAAATTGTTTCTTCTCAAAACTAGGATATGTCATATATCTTGAAAATCTATTTTCATCAGTGTAAGTTTCATAGTTACTATCCTGAGAACCAAAAGTTTTGGTATACAGAAAATCCTCTTTTCCTGTAAAGCGTTTGAAAATAACTGTGTCACTTTCAACAAAATCAACAGGTATTTTAAAATTTTCCTCAAGAATTGTAGCACCGAAAGTAAATTTTTGCTTACTCACCGTATCAATTTGCTGAAAAAGATAATTTTTTAATTCAGCATTTGTTCTGGCTTTATTATTTTCAAAGAACGACCTATGTTTTTCTCTAAATTGTTCGTACTCTCTTTCCTTTATTCTTTCAGAAGTTTTGGCTAGAGCAATAGTCACATTCGTTTCAAATTCCAATTGTTTACTCTTTACAGCATCATTAACCCAATACAGCTGAACAGCAATTATTCCGATCAACGAAATACTCATTAAAACTACAATCAGAATAAAAATTCTCCTTCCCATCATTCAAATGTACTTTATTAAGCTAAGGCGTAAAATTCTTTTAACTTAGATTAACAAAGATAATATGTTTTTAAGAAAAATTTAAGATTTATATTAAAATATCTATAACTGAAGACTAACTTTTTGTTAATTTATTATGAATTTTACCTAGCACTGCTTTAACAACAGTAAGGTCCACATTATGAATTACATAGTTTGATTGGAGCACTTTTTTTTCTTCTGACCATTGATTATTAATACGATTTTTCACCTCTTCAAAAGTGGAATTATCCCTCTCAATCACTCTTTGAATTCTTAACATTTCTGGAGCTGTTACCGTGATAATTTTATCACAAAATCTATTGCTACCATTTTCGAAAAGAATAGCGTTTTCATACAAGATATAATCCTTATTTTCATGTGTTTTTATAAAGTCTTGAAGATGCTTATGAACAATTGGATGTACTATTGTATTTAACTTTTTTAATTTTTTCTCATTTCTAAATACAATCCCTGCAAGAAAAGGTCGATTTAGCAGTCCATCTTTGTAAACCTCATCAGTAAACTCAGCTATTAACTGAGTTCTAATTTCCTGTGAGGTATTCATTAAGCTTTTTGCTTCTTCATCAGCAAAATAAACGACTACATCATCAAACTCTGCAAGCATTTTAGCCACTGTTGATTTTCCACTTCCGATTCCACCAGTTAATCCTACGAGCATTTTCTATCTTTTATTTTTGAATTAAATAATCTATTTTCTGTGGTGTAATTCTAACTGAAGAAACCAAGTTTGACTTTTTTCTAAAAGAAGGCACTAAATAAGTTAAATTTTTATCTACTGAAGCATTATAATCACAAATCACCTCAAATGATTCTTCCGTTATTTTACTATAATTTTTCAAGCCTACCTTATAAGTTACCATTACTTTTTTAGGATAAATTTTTAAATCTACATCTGGTGGTAGATTGATAATATTTATTGGAAGTTCAAAAGTTCCCTCTGTGTATTTATCAACAATTACTCGTGCTTCGACTTCCGTATCACTCAATTTAATATTCTTTGTATTTTCTGGAAGACTAATCGGAATTTTAATAGTTACATCTTCAGTTACATCTTTCAACTGAAAATTCTTTGTTTGAATAATGTTAATAGTATTAATTTCATCATCGGGACCTGAAATAAAAACTGAATCAGGAGTAATTTCCACATTAGACAAACCGTACCCAGGTTTAAATTTTATATTGTTTGTAAATGTTACTGGCACCTTTTTTTTCCGAAATGTTCCTAAATTCAAATGAATTGTATCATCCAAAACATCCAATAATTCTAAACCTGATTTTAGTTGAGACTGCAATTCAGATTTTTGATCTTCGGCTAAAAGATAATATTTAAGGTTTTTTCTTTTATATTTATGTAAAGACAATGTTACTTTTTTACTGAAGATATTTGTAGTAAATAGTTTAAAACCATTTCCTTTAATCAGCATTTTTAACTGATTTACCGGTGGTTCTCGAAAAACTTTGTTCTGAGGTAAATTTTCATATTCTAGATTAAATATTACTTCTGTTTTATACTCTTTCGATAAATTAATTAAAAACCACATCAAAAATGAGGCAAGTAAAAATCCCAAGAAGATTCTAGGTATGTTTTTTAATGTATTCAAAAATATTTTTTATTGCAATCTAGTCAAAAAGAAAAAAGTGAGCAAAAGCTCACTTTATCAATTTATTTTTGTCAAAAATTTATTTTTCGATTTGTTTTTGTGTTAGTTCCATTGAAATAGCAGCTCTTTCAAAACGAATTTTACCCGCTCCTGTTTCAATAACTACAGTATTATTATTATCATTTACCTCTGCAACCCTTCCATGAATTCCACTAGTTGTAACAACTTTAGCTCCTTTTTTAATTTCAGATCTAAATTGCTTCTCCTTTTTCTGACGAGTCATCTGTGGTCTTATCATAAAAAAATACAACACACCCAACATTGCTACGAAAGGCAACATACTCATTAAACCGTTACTATCAGCTTGTAAAAAAATCATTTGTAACATTAAACTTGACTTTTAGGTGTTACCATTCCTGTTATTTTAATTTGCTCCTGCCCTTTAACCGTATTTGTTGTTAATGTTACTGTTTTACTTTGCTTGTTTGGTTTACCTGAAGTATTAAACTTAACCTTAATTTCAGCAGAAGCTCCTGGCGCTATTGGCTCTTTTGGCCAAGTAGGAACTGTACAACCACAAGTAGCCTTAGCATCGGTAATAACTAAATCAGACTTTCCTGTATTTGTAACTTGAAATGAAGTTTCAACAATAAACCCTTCATCAACATTTCCAAAATCGTGTACTTCTCTATCAAATTTGATTTCTGGTGCACCCTGACTAATTTCTTTATCTCTTTGATTCGCTTGTGTAACGTTTTCTTGTTTCACCTTAGCCGCTGCATTTCCTTTTTTACAAGAAACCATTGAACTAACAAAAACTACCAACGCTAAAATTCCGATTATTTTTTTCATTATTATTTGGTTTTTAACTTTAACAAAAATATTTATTTTTTTATAATAAACCTCGACCGATTTTAACCATCTTGTTATTCTCGGTATAATCTTTGGCTATTTTATCTAATACACCATTAATAAAGTAACCACTTTTGTTCGTAGAATAATCTTTTGCTAACTCAATATATTCGTTAATTGTTACTCTACTTGGAATTGATGAGAAATGTAAAAACTCTGTGATTGCCATTTTTATCAAAATCATATCTATATCTGCAATCCTTTCAGCTTCCCAATTTGGAGTTTTCTCTTTGATGTCATTTTCATATTTATGTTGATTTAACATCACTTTGGTGAATAAATCTGATACAAACCTTTTATCATCATCATCTTTATACAATTGACCTAATACAAAAGGGTTATCTTTCCGTTGTTTATTCAAAGTTTTAACAATCCAAGTATTTACAAAAGGAATATCATCCACCCAAGATATCATAGTATCTTCAAAATAGTCTGCTAGTTTTTCCTCAGGAGCAATAATTTCTTTGAAAAAGCTCACCACAAAGTTTTTATCTTCGTGATATGAATTTTCCGATGAGTTCATATACTCTTCGTAGATTTTGTTTGACTTTAAATTTTCCCAAACAATTTTAACATACTCTTCTTCGATATCCCAGTTTTTCAGTCTATTCAACTCTACATAACCTTCTAAGCTAACACTATCTTTAATTTGATTTAATACTCTATTGTCAATAAACTTGATGTTGGGATTCAAATCTTCTTTTGTAGCTAAAATTTTCTTTTTAGAAAGCTCAATTTTCTTTGAAGCTAACTTTTGAACTTCAACCAAAAGTTGGAGGTTTAAGACGTACAAGTCGTACATTTTTTGGATGCTATACTTCAAAAACTTTTCTTCCTTAACTAAGTCTGTAGTATTTGATTGATGCATTGCATACACTGACTGCATTACCTTTAAACGGATATGTCTTCTATTTATCATTAAATGAGGAACTTTAAAAAAGGCGATAGAAATGTTTCTACCGCCCCGCAAAAATATAATATTTATTGATTTGTTCTAGCTATTTTGCTCTTTTTTACGCTGATCAATTCTCCCTTGCGCAATATTGAAAGCAGCTTGATGAGTTGTGATATTCTCTTTATCTGCTAACTCAAAAATCTCCAATGTTGTATTATAGATATTTTCAGTTCGCTTGATACTTTCAGCCTTATCATAACCTTCAACCTCAGCATAAACATTAATAATTCCACCTGCGTTAATTAAGAAATCTGGAGCATACGCTATTCCTTTTTCTCTTAACATTTTACCATGCTTTAACTCATTAGCTAACTGGTTGTTTGCAGCTCCCGCAATCACAGATGCGTTTAATTGAGCGATACTTGCATCATTAACGGTCGCTCCTAAAGCACAAGGAGCATAAATATCAAGGTCTAATCCGTAAATGTCGTTTCCTAAAACAACATTTGCATTATACTTTTTACTTAATTCTTCTAAACGAGCTTCGTTAATATCATTTAAAATAACCTGAGCTCCTTCGTCAGTAATGTGTTTCACTAAAGTTTCACCAACATGACCTACTCCTTGAACTAAAACTTTTTTACCTTCTAAGTTATCAGATCCGAATTTATATTTTGCTGCAGCCTTCATTCCCATATAAACTCCATATGCAGTTACAGGAGAAGGGTTTCCTGACCCTCCAATGGCCTCAGAAACTCCAGTTACATGAGGAGTAACTTCTCTAATAATATCCATATCTCGAGTTTCCATACCCACATCTTCTGCTGTGATGTACTTTCCGCCTAGTGAATTAACAAATTCACCAAACTTTCTCATTAACGCATCATTTTTCTGTGTCTTTGCGTCACCAATAATTACGGCCTTACCTCCTCCAAGGTTTAATCCAGTAATTGCTGATTTATAAGTCATTCCACGAGACAAACGTAAAACATCATTTAATGCCTCCCACTCTGTTTTGTACTGCCACATTCTAGTACCTCCTAATGCAGGTCCTAAAGTTGTATTGTGAATACCAATAATTGCTTTTAATCCTGTATCTTCGTCGTTGCAAAAAACGATTTGCTCGTGACCATCGAAAGATAGTTGACCAAAAACAGGATCGTTTTTAAGGTCTTTAGTATCAATAATTTCAGACATCATATTGTGTTTGTTTTTAAATGAAGAAAATTATGATTCTTCAAATTTTAAGGAAACAAAAATAGGAATTTCATAATTACCAAGCAATATTGACTTCTGAAATTAAGAATTCCCTAAACACCTCGTCCAGATTTTATCATATTACCATATTTACTATACAAATATTAAAAAATTGAAAGCATTACAATATCTTAACAAATACTTTATTAAATATAAGTGGAGACTCTTTATAGGTATCATTATCACAATTTTATCAAAACTTCTCGCACTTAAGATTCCTGAAATTATAAAAAACTCATTAAACATTGTTGAAGATTACGTAAGAGGAAAGGAAACTGACTTAGAAGCTGTAAAAAATGAATTGTTGATAAATATTTTAATTATAATCGGAGTAACACTTTTAGCAGGCTTTTTTACTTTTTTGATGAGACAAACTATTATTGTGGTTAGTCGCTTAATAGAATTCGACTTAAAAAATGAAATTTACAAGCAATACCAGAATCTATCAGTAAACTTCTACAAGAAAAACAGAACGGGTGATTTAATGAACCGCATATCAGAAGACGTTTCAAAAGTTAGAATGTACTTTGGACCAGCGATTATGTACTCTTTAAATATGATTGTACTCTTCGCCATCGGTATCACAAAAATGCTCAATACAGATTATGAATTAACCTTGTATACCTTATTACCATTCCCCATTTTATCGATTTCAATATTTTGGTTAAGTAAGGAAATTAACAAGAAAACAACGATAGTTCAACAATACCTGTCTAAATTAACAACATTTAATCAGGAATTCTTTTCAGGAATCAATGTGGTTAAATCTTATGCCATAGAGAGCTCCGTATTTTCAAATTTTAATCAATTAGCAAATGAAGCCAAGCAGAAAAACATTGAATTATCAAAAGTACAGGCTTTATTTTTTCCATTAATGATTTTACTTATTGGAATCAGTAATATTTTGGTTTTATATATAGGAGGAAAACAATATATCGCCGGCGATATTAAAATTGGAATTATTGCTGAATTTATTTTATACGTAAATATTCTTACCTGGCCAGTTGCAATCGTTGGTTGGGTTACCTCTATAATCCAACAAGCTGAAGCTTCGCAAACAAGAATTAATGAATTTCTAGAACAAGTTCCAGAAATTCAGAATAATTCAGAAGAAAGCACTAACATTCTAGGTAAAGTAAGCTTTAATAATGTTTCAATAACTTATGACGACACTAATATTACAGCTTTAAAGAATGTTAGCTTCTCTTTAAATCAGGGCGAAACGCTTGCTATTATGGGAAAAACAGGAAGTGGAAAATCGACAATAGTGAATCTGGTTGCTCGAATGTATGACGCCACAGAAGGTACAGTACTCATTGATGATAAACCGATAAAAGAACTAAATCTTGATGATATTCGTGATCAAATTGGATTCGTTCCACAAGATCCTTTTTTATTTTCAGATACAATTGAAAACAACATTAAATTTGGAAAAGATGACGCCACCGAAGATGAGATTATTACAGCAGCTAAAAATGCTGTAATTCACGATAATATCATTAGTTTTAATGATGGGTATAAAACAGTTCTTGGGGAAAGAGGTGTTACTTTATCTGGAGGACAAAAACAAAGAACCTCCATTGCACGTGCCATTATTAAAGATCCAAAGATTTTAATATTCGACGATTGTTTATCAGCTGTAGACACTGAAACAGAAGAGAAAATATTAACAAACTTAGAAAAAGTGTCTAAAAATAAAACAACCTTCATAATAAGCCACAGAGTATCATCTGTTAAAAACGCAGACAAGATCATCATTTTAGAAGACGGAAAAATAATCGAACAAGGAACTCACAATCAACTAATAACAAAAGAAGGAACCTATAAAAACATGTACGACCAGCAACTTTTAGAAAAAGAAATTTAGAGAATTGTATGTTCAAGTAAAATATTTTGTTAGATTTGTTTACATAAAAAACGAAAATAACTACGATTTTAAGACTTCGAATTATGAGCGAGAGAGTAGAACAAGAAGAAATCTTTTCACAAGTACTAAGAGCTGGAAGAAGAACATATTTTTTTGACGTAAGAGCTACTAAAGCAGACGACTACTACTTAACAGTTACGGAAAGTAAAAAATTTACTCACGACGATGGATCTTTCCACTATCAAAAACATAAAATTTACCTTTATAAAGAAGACTTCAGTGATTTTAAAGAAATGCTAAATAAAGCTACTGATTTTATTATAGAAAATAAAGGGAGTGAAGTTATTAGTGAGCGCCACCAAAAAGACTTTAAAAAACAAGATGAAAATAGTTATGTTGAGCAAACTACAGAAAGCTTCACTGATGTTTCGTTTGACGACATATAAAATTTTAATTCAAATTCAATTTACACAAAGCAAAAGCCACTATATAAGTCGCTAAGAAACTTTTTAGTGGTTTTTCTTTTTCATAAAACACTTTTCATTGCTCCAGATTTAGCAACCGTCTCTAACCATTCTTTCATCGGTTCACTATCTAATGTAATTCCTCCTCCAACATAAATATTTATATCTCTTTCCGAATTAATCTTCATACATCTTAGATTCACAAATAGTTTTGAAATAGTCTTACCATGTTTCTCCCTGTTTAGTTCTCCCAGAAATCCAGTGTAAAATTCCCGATCATAACCTTCTTCATTTATTATAAACTTTTTCGTGATTTTTTTTGGTAAACCACAGACTGCAGGGGTTGGATGCAGCTCTTTAATCAATCGTCCAATATCACCATCTATCTTACCCGTAATTAGAGTCCTTAAATGCAATAAGTTACCAATTCTAACAGTTTCTAATTCTCCTACCGAAAGTTCTCCGCAAATAGGTTGTAACTTTCCTTTTATATAATCTGTTACAATATACTGCTCTTCAATTTCCTTTGAACTCCAATTTGGCGCTAACTCTTTCTGATAAACTTGCGTTCCCGCTAATGACATTGTTTTGAAAAGCTTTCCTTCTACAGAAAGTAATGTTTCCGGTGTCGCTCCCATCCATTTACCTACTTTTGGATGATACCAGAAATACACAAAAGCCGAAGGGTATTTCATCAACAACCTTGAAAATACTTCCAATTGATTCAAGTCTGAACTTAATACAACTTTCTCTTTTCTTGATAGGACAACCTTGCGGAACACATTTCTTTCAATTGCATCAACTCCTTTTTCTACTAACTGAATATGAAAATCACGTTGTGAATCATTTATGAAAATTTCGTTGTCAGAAAAATCAACATCAACATCTATACTTTCTTTTTCTAAACATGAATCCTCCTCTGGAAATAAAACTGAAGATTGATTTCTGTTAAAAGGAGCGAAAACAAATCCTTTGGAATCACTAAAATCCTCTACAAAATTTAATGAATCGTTTCCCTGAAAAAAACCCTGTAAAAACTTAGAATTAGGGGTTTTATAAACTACAAAAGGTAACTTATTAACTAGGGAGTTTTTAACTTTATCAAATATTTTCAATACACGTATTTTAGCAGTTGTTCCTTTATAAAATCAAAATTTGACCAAACCAAACCATGATTCCCTTTCTCCAAATCTAACAAAGTAAATTGCTCTGGGTTGAATTGTTCTTTTAACATGATAGAATTTTGATATGGCACAATCCAATCACTTGTACCATGAATACTCACGATACTATTTGTTGTGAGATGCCATTCTTTTTCAAATTTCTTTAAATCATCTCGATGAGATAGCTTTTCTTTTGACGCCTGTTTCCAAACAGATGGAACTAACCATCTTGTAGCTTTCCATTTGTAAAAATTCAATATCCAAGGCATTGGCTCTACTTCACTTTGAACAGCCGGCGCCAGCAATAGAATTTTCTTAATTTTTTCCTTAACAGACAACACAATTGGACCTCCATAAGAATATCCAACTAGAATAACTTTTTCCTTATCTAATTGTTTAATAATATCAAGCAACATGTCTCTCTCAAAAGCAATACTCTCTTGTACTGAATTCTTATCTTTATAATTATAGCCGATTCTATCATAAGCTATCATATTAAATTTACTTTGCAATAAACTATCAGACATATATTTTGAAAAATCATTTAAAGAACCTATTGTTCCATGAACAAATACCAAAGTTGGCAATATTGGATCTTTTTGAATTGAAATTTTTCTAAAGGAAAAATCCTTATATTTTTCAATAGTTAATAAAGGTTTTACAATACTACTATCGTAAACTTCTAAAACTTTCTTGTCTGACTTAGGAGCTGTAAAAACAGTAAAAACTGTATATAATCCGACTAGTAATATGATAATGGTTATGAATAGAATTTTCAGTATTTTTTTAAACACGAGTAACTATTTTTTATCTAAAATGATATTCGTGAGCTTACAAATAGAAATAAGATTTTCATCTTCATCAACTATTTTAATTTCCCATAAATGAGTTGTCCTTCCTTTATGGACAGGTCTAGCCGTACCAAACACAAAACCCTCTTTCTTACTTTTCAAATGATTTATGTTTAAATCAATTCCTTTTACAATCTTATTCTTATCTTTTAAAAAATAAGCGGAAGCCAAACTTCCAACAGTTTCAGCTAGAGCAGCTGTTGCACCTCCATGTAAAATTCCATAAGGTTGATGCACCCTTGAATTTACTGGCATTTTCGCCGTAACATAATCCTCACCTACATCAACAAACTCAATTTCTAGAGTTTCCATTAATGTGTTAATATTAAAAGAGTTAAGTCGTTTTAAAATTTCTTCTTTGTTCATTTACCAATAAAATGTTCAAATACTTAAATGAGGAGTAAAAATACGTATTTTTGTAGTCTATTAAAAATTAAGAAATGTATAAAATTCGTGCTATTTTAGATGTTGATGAAGATGTGATCAGAACAATTGTATTTAATGAAAATTTATCTTTAGAAAAATTGCATTTTGACATTGCGAAAGCATTTGGTTTTGACGGTAGTGAAATGGCTTCATTTTACAAAAGTGATGATGAATGGAATCAAGGTTTAGAGATTCCTTTATTTAATATGGCTGAAGCTGGCGAAGAGCTATCGATGACTTCCTGCGTAACAAAAGACATCCTAGAAAGACAAAACGATAAATTAATTTACGTTTATGATTTTCTTCAAATGTGGACTTTTTATATTGAGTTAATTGATTCTTCAGCGGAAGAAGTGTCTGATACAAAAATAATTCTAAATGTAGGGAAAATGCCAAAAGATGCTCCTGATAGAGTTTTTGAATCTGATAAAATCATGAATGAATTTGATAATGAAAACCATGATTTATTTAATGATTTTGAAGACTTAGATAACTTAGATTTAGATAATTATTAACTCTAACTTTCCCAACTATAAAATTTACTTTTAAAAAATTTAGTAACAATTTGGTATCTTGTTCGTCGAATAGAAAACTGATAAAACTATATACTATTGGATACCATTTTATCTATTAAGAACCTTGACAAAAAATATGGTCGTGTTCACGCTGTAAAAAACTTGTCTTTTGATATTGAAAAAGGAAATGTTTATGGAATTTTAGGACCTAACGGAAGTGGAAAATCAACCACTTTGGGAATAATCTTAAACGTAGTTAATAAAACCTCTGGCGAATTTTCATGGTTTGGCGGAACAATTTCAACACATCATGCATTGAGAAAAGTTGGAGCAATTATTGAACGCCCAAACTTTTATCCATATATGACAGCGGTTCAAAACCTTGAACTCATCTGTAAAATTAAAGGAGTTCCTTTAGAAAATATTGATGAAAAACTTAAAACTGTAAATCTTTATGAAAGAAGAAACAGTAAGTTTAAAACATATTCATTAGGGATGAAACAAAGACTAGCAATTGCTTCCGCTCTGTTAAATAATCCTGAAATTTTAATTCTAGACGAACCTACAAATGGATTAGATCCTCAAGGTATTCATGAAATTAGACAAATCATTAAAGAAATTGCTAAAAACGGAACAACCATTTTATTAGCCTCTCACCTTTTAGATGAAGTTGAAAAAGTATGTTCCCACGTAGTAGTAATAAGAAATGGTGTAAAATTATATAGTGGTAGAGTTGAAAATATGGTTGCGTCAAACGGAATTATTGAAGTTAAAACCGACGGCGACCAAGAACTTTTAGTTAATACTCTTAAGAATTATTATGACATTGCGACAGTTAATGTCGAGGATGATTTAATCATTGCGCATTTAGAAAACGAAACTACTGCATCAGAAATAAATAGATACTTATTTGAAAAAGGAATCATTGTTTCACACTTAGTTATGCGCAAACCAAGTTTAGAAGAGCAATTCTTGAACTTAACTAATAACTAAAAAAATTACAACTATGCTACGTCTTTTAAATATTGAATTTCACAAATTAAAACACAATAGAGCCAGTAGAGTTCTTTCCATAATATATTTCGGTTTATTAACTTCAATTGCTTTAATTGCTGCGATTAAGTTTGATATTGGACCTATTAAATTTCACTTAGCTGAGCAAGGAATTTTTAATTTCCCATATATCTGGCATTTCAACACATATGTAGCCGCAATGTTTAAGTTCTTTTTACTCTTGGTTATTGTTTCCATGATGGCTAATGAGTACAGCTATAAAACATTGAAACAAAACCTCATCGATGGATTGAGCAAAAAAGAATTCATTTTATCCAAATTTTATACTGTTATTTTATTTGCAGGAGTTTCGGTTTTATTTGTGTTTTTAGTTTCACTAATTTTAGGGTTTATTTATTCCGATTTCAATGAATTTTCTATCATATTTTCGGATTTAGAATACTTATTTGCTTTTTTTATTAAACTAATTGGTTTTTTCTCTTTCGGATTATTCTTAGGAATTTTAATAAAAAGATCGGCCTTTGCTGTAGCAGGAATGATTGTTTGGTCAATAATTGAAGGTCTTGTAAAACTATATTTCTTATGGATATTTAAAGATTTCAAAGACGGAGCTCTAGTTAAAGCCAACGAAGCCATGCAATTCTTTCCCTTAGAAGCCATGTCGAACCTAATCAAAGAGCCTTTATCACGTTTAGGAGCTGTAAAATCAGTAGCAAAACAGATTGGTGAGAATTTTGTAAAAGATTACTCTGTACAAATTACGGATATTTTTATTGTTTTAATCTGGACAGCTATTTTCATATACCTTTCATATTATTTACTTAAGAAAAGAGATTTATAATTTTAAACGTCATATTATCTAAAATAACACCATGAGCAGGTAGGGTTTTACGTTGTTTATTTGTTATATCATAAGTTGTTAATACATTAAATCAACACCTTTATTGGTGTTTTTTTTATTACATTGCCAACCCATTTTACAGAATGATATGAACAAAATTAAGGCTACCTTTTTATTTCTTTTTTTATTTTCTCTTGCTGGGCTATTAAACGCTCAAGTACGAGTAAACAATGTAACAGAAACCGAATCTGGTTTTAATCCAGAACAATTAATATCAGATGTATTAATAGAAGGAAACTGTAATACTGTTTCAAACGTATCGTCTGTTGTTAGTGGAACTCCAACAGACCAAACGACTAAAAACTATGGTTTTTTTAAGAGACAAGCAGGAAGCTCTTTTCCTTTTGAGGAGGGAATAGTTCTAACTACTGGAATTGCTAATAGAATACAAGCAGGGGCATCTCCAGGTAATTTAAGCACTCCTACAACAGGAATAACTGATATTGATTTAGCCGCTACTTTAGGAGTTGATCCATCACAAATTTCCGATGCAGCTGTTATAGAGTTTGACTTTATACCAAAATCCAATAGAATTAGTTTTAGATATCTAATGGCGTCACAAGAATATCAAGGAAACTTCCCCTGTAATTTTGCTGATAGTTTCGCTTTTTTACTTCAACGTACTGGTGCAGCAAGTTATACAAACCTTGCTGTATTACCTGGGACTGCGACACCAGTAAGTGTAACCAATGTTCATAACGAAATTCCTACAGTAGGGGATGCTCCTGGTTGTCCCGCGGCAAATGAGAGCTTTTTTGCAGGAAATGATGCTGCAGAAACTGGTTTCGAAGGAAGAACTGTAGTACTAACCGCAGAAGCTGAAGTTACTCCAAATGTAACTTATCATATTAAACTAGTCGTTGCTGATTTTAGTGATCGTATTGTAGATACAGCAGTTTTTTTAGAGAAAGGGAGTTTCAATTTAGGTTTAAATATTGGGGAAGATTTAACAGTTGCAGGTTCTAATTCAGTTTGTGGAGATTCGAAATTATTAACTGCTAATGTTGTTGCTAATTCCTATAAATGGTATAAAGACGGGGTAGAAATAATTGGAGAAACAGAACAATCATATCTTGCAAATTTAGGAAATGGAACATACACTTGTGAAATTGATGATGGAGGTTGTACCGATAGTGATGATATTATTTTAGAATTTTCAGAAGCACCGACTGCTATCCCTGCAATTCTAGATTTATCAAATTGTGAAAGTACTGTTTTCGATTTAACGGCAAGAACATCAGAAATATTAGATGGTCAAGATCCTACTTCTTTTGAAGTGTTATTTTTTTCAGATTCCACTTATCTCAATCAAATCACTTCTATTACAAACTTTTCCAGTCCAAGTGTTAATGAAACAATTTACGTCAGAAAAAGAAACATTAGTGCGACTAATTGTTTTACAGAAGGATCTTTCAGGATTTTAAGTTTTGATAATCCTGTAGGACAAACAGCTACAAATTATGAAGCTTGTGATGATGCAGCTAATGGTGGAGATACTGACGGTTTTTTCAATGATTACTTATTATCTATAAAAGACAGTGAAATTTTAGGAACTTTAGATCCAGCTCAATATAATGTTTCTTATCATACAACATTAAGCGGAGCTCAAACCAACTCAACAACAGATGTAATAGATAAAAATAATCCTTACAGAAATATTACAATTAATGAACAATTAATATATGTAAGGGTTGAAAATATCGCTAACACGAGTTGTTTTACCGCCTCGGATCCCGCTTCAGGAACTTTTTTACCTTTCCGGTTAATTGTGCACCCTTTACCTGTTATTGCCAATAATCCTGCTCAAATAAATCAATGTGACACAGATAGCGATCTTTCAACAAACATCAACCTGACACAAGCCGAGCTTTCAATTTCTGCAAACCATACAAATGAAAGCTTTAAGTATTACACTACACAGTCTGATGCAGTCGTTGACTCAAACGAAATTACCAACCCTTTAAATCACATAGCTTCTGATGGTGATTCTATTTGGGTTAGAACTATTTCTACTGAAGGATGTTATAGAATTTCAAGACTTGATTTAACAATTTCTTTCGCTGGTGATGTTGCATATAACGAAGAATTTACAACTTGTGACGATTTTCTTGATGCTGACGGAAATAACACTATTAATAATGATGATAGAGATGGAATTGCTACATTTGATATTAGTCCGGCCATCAATGATATAAAGGAACTTTTTGATCCTACAATTAGAAACGATTTGGATGTTCTTTTCTTTGAAACTATTGAGGATAGAGATGCTGTTATAAATCAAATCCCAGATCCTTCAAACTATAGAAATGCAAATGTACCAGCAACAACTCAACAATCTATTTATGTTAAAATCATAAATAGAATCAATAACGATTGTACTGGACTTGGTGAGTTTTTCATTCACGTTCTTCCTTTACCTGAATTTAACGTTACAAGTCCACAAATTGTATGTTTGAATAATCCGTCTTTCATCGAAGCAGAAACGCCTGATGGGAATTACACATATGAATGGACTAGAAATGGGACATTAGACACTTCATCTAATAGCTCTACCTTAAATATTACGCAAGGAGGAACTTATGAGGTAACTGCTATAAATACAACAACAAACTGTAGAAGAACTCAAATAATAATTGTTAATGAATCTATAATCGCTACTCTATCAGAAAATGACGTTACCATCATAGATGATTCTTCGAACAATTCTATTACTATTAACAACATTAATAACAATTTAGGAATAGGTGATTATGAATTTGCTCTTCAAAATGAAGCTAATGGAATTGTAAGAGATTTTCAAGATACTCCAGTTTTCGAAAATTTAAATGGAGGAGTTTATACTATTTTAGTAAAAGATAAAAACGGATGTGGAGTTGTTGAACTCGAAGTCTCTGTTTTAGAATTCCCTAAATACTTCACTCCAAATAACGATGGATTTAATGATGTTTGGACTGTTCGAGGAGCTAACACTAATTTTTACCCTGAAAGTAGCCTTCATATTTTTGATAGATATGGAAATCCTGTTGCCGAATTAGCTATAGATGGTCAAGGTTGGGACGGTTTATATAATGGAAAGTTATTACCTTCTAATGATTATTGGTTCAATATTGAATTAACAGATAGAAACGGAAATAGAATCAGTAGAAAAGGTCATTTTTCACTTCTAAGAAAGTAAATATTTTATTTCCATTAATTATAATTAATTTAGCATTTTAATTCGGGGATGAATGAAGCGATTAATTATACTTTTAACGGGGTTAATTTCAATTACAACCTATAGTCAAAAACAAGCTAATGTTTGGTATTTTGGACTAAATGCAGGAATTGATTTTTCTACAACACCTCCAACTGCATTAACTAATGGACAATTAAACACAACTGAAGGATGTTCATCTTTTTCTGATAAGGACGGTAACTTATTATTCTATTCTGATGGAATCAGGATATTTAATAAAAATCATACTTTGATGACTTTTACTGATGGAACACCTGCAGATAATCTAGGTGGAAACCCGTCTAGTACACAATCAGGCATGATTATTCCCAAACCCGGTTCTGATACCATATACTATTTATTTACAGTTGGTACTGATTTTGTTCCTCCGGGAATTAGCAGTAATCCTGGATTCAATTTCTACACAATTGACATGTCTCAGGATAGCGGACTAGGCCAAATTATCAATGGCCCCGTAAACCTAGCGATCGATCCTGTTAGTACTCTTGATATTAGCACTGTTTGGTCAGAAAAAGTTACTGCTGTAAAAGGTAAAGATTGTGACACCTTTTGGGTCATTTCTTTCGCTCAGGGAAATTTTTACTCTTATAAAGTTGATATAAATGGAGTAGATGTGTCAGGCGTTGTTGTGAGCCCAGTTAATTTCACTACTACTGATAAAAGAGGATATTTGCAAGTTTCTCCCGACGGACGTTACATAGCATTTGCAGATTATAGAGCTGCTCAACAAGTCATAACCGGTAGTGCACAACTTTTTAGATTTAATAATGAAACAGGAGTTATATCTCCTAATCCAACCACTTTAATTGACTTTGGAGAAAATGAATCTCCTTATGGAGTTGCCTTTTCTCAACAATCTAATAAACTATATGTCTCTTCTTACAATGGTTCAAACGCAGTTTATCAATTTGACTTGAACGATTCTGATATACCTTCTACTAGAAGTTTAATAAATTTAAAACAGGGATTTAGAGGAAGTCTTCAGTTAGGACCAGATGGAAAAATATACGCATCTGTTCCTGGTAGCGACTATCTTGATGTAATCGATAACCCTAATGATGACGCGAACGATATTAATTATATAAATGATGCTATTTTCCTTGAAGGAAGACAAACCGCACAAGGTTTACCACCATTTATTTCATCTTTACTGTTGCCAATTCAAATTCGAGACAACACAACCTTTCAAGTATTAAACAATCAAGACATAAAATATTGTATTGGAGAGTCTATTCAGATTAATTCAGCTCCTGTAACAGGAACTAACATTCAGTATGAATGGACTTTTAACGATGGAACAAATCAAACAATTATATCTAATCAGCCAAATCTCACTTTAAATAATTTAGACATAAATAATAATGGGACATATTCATTGGTTGTTACCTTAATTGACGATTGTAACAATGCAATTAATTTAGAAGGCACTTTTAACATAGAAGTTTTTGAGCCTGCAAGTGTTAATGCCTTAAATAATATAAATTTTTGCGACCTCGATGGAGATGGATTTAATACGTTTGATTTTGAAAATGACTTGTCTCCTATCGCTTTAGGTGGTTTAGATCCTAATCAATTTGAAATTTATTATTTTCTTAATCAAGCCGACTCCGATAACAATAATACTGCAAATGCAATTTCATTACCATATACTAATACTACTCCTTTTCCGAATAATCAAGATATTTTTGTGAGAGTACATAACAAAGACGCATCGGATGCATGTTTTGCCACAACACAATTTACTTTATCAATTTCAGCAATACCCACTCCTACTCAACCTACAAATTACGAAGTATGTGACGACGCTGTAAATGGAGGTGACACTGATGGATTTTTTAATGATTTTATCTTATCTACGAAAGACAGTGAAATATTAGGAACATTGGATCCAACTGTTTATAGTGTCTCTTATCATACAACTTTATCAGGAGCGCAAACAGACTCAACGACTGATGCTATTAATAAGAACAATCCTTATAGAAATATCAATATCAATGAACAATTAATATATGTTCGAGTAGAAAATATTTTCAATTCTGGATGTTTTGCTGCTTCGGATAATACTTCTGGAAATTTTCTTCCATTCCGTTTAATTGTAAATCCATTACCGGTTATTGCTATTAATCCAGCTATTATAAATCAATGTGACACTGATAGTGACCTTTCAACTAATATAAATTTAACTCAAGCGGAAATATCAATCTCTTCAAATTATATGAATGAGACTTTTAAATATTACCCAACTCAACCAGATGCAGTCGCAGATACAAATGAAATAACTGACCAGATAAATTACACAGCTTCTGATGGAGATTCGATTTGGGTAAGAACAATATCGACAGAGGGATGTTATAGAATTTCAAGACTTGATATTACGATTTCATTTGCTAGTGATGTAAATTACAATGAAGAATTCACCACTTGTGATGATTTTCTAGATGCAGAGGGAAATAACAGTATCAATAATGATGACCGTGATGGAATCGCAAATTTTGATATCAGCTCTGCTATTGATGATATCAAACAATTATTTGATCCTGCAATTAGAAATGATTTAGACGTTTTATTTTTTGAAACGATTGCTGACAGAGATGCTGTTATCAATCAAATTCCTGATCCTGCAAACTATAGAAATACAAATATCCCAGCTAGCACACAACAATCGATTTATGTAAAAATAATTAATAAGATTAATAATGATTGTACTGGTTTAGGAGAGTTTTTTATTCGTGTTTTACCATTACCAGATTTTTCAGTTACAAGTCCACAAATAGTTTGTTTAAATAATCCATCATTTATTGAAGCGGAATTACCTGACGGAAACTATACATACGAATGGAGTAGGAATGGTATTTTAGACGCATCATCGACGAGTGAAACATTAAACATATCACAAGGAGGAACTTACCAGGTTACAGCGATAAACACAACAACAAATTGTAGAAGAACACAACGAATTACAGTGAACGAATCTATCATTGCTACATTAACCCAAAATGATGTAACTATCGTAGATGATTCCGCTAATAATTCCATAACTATTAATAATAGTAATAATAATCTAGGGATTGGTGATTATGAATTTGCCTTGCAAGATGAAAACAACACAATCATTAGAGATTTTCAAGACACACCAATGTTTGAAAACTTAAATGGTGGTGTTTACACCATTCTAGTTCGAGATAAAAACGCTTGTGGTGTTGCTCAATTGGATGTTTCAGTTCTTGAATTCCCAAAATATTTTACTCCAAATAACGATGGCGTTAATGATGTTTGGGTAGTACGAGGAGCTAGCACAAGTTTTTACCCTGAAAGCAGTGTTCATATTTTTGATCGTTTTGGAAATCCCATTACTCAAATCGAAATTGATGGACAAGGCTGGAACGGTTTATATAATGGTAAACTTTTACCGTCAAATGACTATTGGTTTAATATAGAATTGACAGACAGAAGTGGAAAAAAAATAAGTAGAAAAGGACACTTCTCGCTACTTAGAAAGTAAATTAGTATGCTTATTTTTATTTAATGGATTTTAAATTAGTTTCAGAGTTTAAACCTACTGGTGATCAGCCACAAGCAATTAAGCAACTAGCTGATGGTATCATTGCAAATGAGAAATATCAAACACTTTTAGGCGTCACTGGATCTGGTAAAACTTTTAGTATAGCTAATGTTGTTGCGGAAGTTAAAAGACCAACTTTAGTTCTTGCTCATAACAAAACCTTAGCAGCGCAGTTGTACTCAGAATTTAAACAATTCTTTCCTAATAATGCAGTTGAATACTTTGTTTCTTATTATGACTATTATCAGCCGGAGGCCTACATTCCTGTTACTGGGACTTATATTGAAAAAGACCTATCTATAAATGATGAGATTGAGCGCTTAAGAATTAGTACTTCATCTTCGTTATTATCTGGGCGACGAGATGTTTTAGTTGTCGCTTCAGTCTCTTGTTTATATGGTATCGGGAATCCAATAGAGTTTAAAAAGAACGTAATACAAATAGAAGCTGGTCAACAAATTTCAAGAACCAAGTTTTTACATCAATTAGTAACGAGCTTATACTCAAGAACTGAAGTTGAAATTAAAAGCGGAACTTTTAAAGTAAAAGGAGACGTTGTTACCATTTATCCCTCTTATGGAGAAAACGGATATAAAGTTCATTTTTTTGGTGATGAAATTGAAGAAATCGAATCTTTCGACCTAGAAAGTAATCAAATTGTAGAGGAATTTGAACAATTAAATATCTATCCTGCCAATCTTTTCGTTACTTCTCCAGATGTTTTACAAAATGCAATTCATCAAATACAAGATGACTTGGTGAAACAATGTGATTACTTCTCTGAAATAGGAAAACATTTAGAATCAAAAAGACTTAAAGAACGCACTGAGTTCGATTTAGAAATGATTCGTGAACTTGGATATTGCTCAGGAATTGAAAATTATTCACGCTACCTTGATGGTCGACAGGCTGGGACAAGACCATTCTGCTTACTAGATTATTTTCCTGATGATTATTTAATGGTAATTGATGAAAGTCATGTCACAGTTCCTCAGGTGCATGCGATGTATGGTGGTGATAGAAGTCGAAAAGAAAACTTAGTCGAATACGGCTTTAGATTGCCTGCTGCAATGGATAATAGACCATTGAAATTTGAAGAATTTGAAGCTTTACAAAACCAAGTAATTTATGTTTCAGCTACTCCTGCTGACTATGAATTACAGAAAACGGAAGGAGTTTTCGTAGAACAGGTTATTCGACCAACAGGATTACTAGATCCTGAAATAGAAGTTCGTCCAAGTTTAAATCAGATTGACGATTTAATAGAAGAAATACAAATTAGAGTTGAAAAAGACGAAAGAACTTTAGTCACAACTTTAACTAAAAGAATGGCTGAAGAATTAGCTAAGTACCTAACTAGAATTCAAATTAGATGTCGATATATCCATTCTGATGTTGACACGTTGGAACGAGTAGAAATTATGCAGGATCTGCGTAAAGGGTTATTTGATGTTCTAATTGGAGTGAATTTACTTAGAGAAGGATTAGATTTACCTGAAGTATCCTTAGTGGCAATTTTAGATACTGATAAGGAAGGTTTTTTACGTTCACACAGATCATTAACCCAGACTGTTGGTCGAGCTGCTAGAAATGTGAATGGTAAAGCTATTATGTATGCCGATAAAATTACAAACAGCATGCAAATGACCATTGACGAAACAACAAGAAGAAGAGAAAAACAAGTGAATTACAACACTAAGTTCAATATCACACCAAAGCAAATCAATAAGAAAATTGACAATACGTTGGCTAAGAATAATATTGCTTCTTATCATTACGACAACGCAACGAAAAAAGCTGCAGAACAGGATTTAGAATTCTTGCCAAAATCTGAAATTGAAAAACGTATCCGAGATAAAAGAAAACAAATGGAAGTGGCTGCAAAAAGTTTAGACTTTATGGCCGCAGCTCAATTTAGAGATGAAATTGAAGTATTAAAGAAGCAGTTATAATTTTTCTATATTTGCACGCAAATTAAAAAATTAAAGATTATGAAAAAGTTAATAGCTCTATATGTGCTTTGTACTTCTTGTGTATTATTTGGGCAAACTAAATTTGAAAAAGGCTACTTTATAACGACAAAAGGAAATAAAGTAGAGTGCCTTATTAAAAATGAAGACTGGATAGGTATTCCTGATAGAATTGAATATAAATTAGACGTAAACTCTAAGGTTAATTCAATGGGAAAAGAAAATTTAACTAAAGTTCACATTGTAGATAAAATTTTACTTGAAAGACATGAGGTATTAATTGAACGCTATTCGAAAAATTTAGATGAACTAAGTATTAGTAGATTAATTAAACCTAAAAAAGAAAGTTTACTTCTAAAAGTTATAGCTGATGGAAAAGCTAAACTATTAAAATATGATTTCAAAGGAGTACAATATTTCTTTTACGAATTAAATTCAAATATCAATTCTCTTGAATACAAATTATATAAGACATCTAAAGGTTATTTAGGTAGAAATTTAAATTATCAAAAAATCTTAAAGGACAAACTAAATTGTTCTAATAAAAACCTAAAATCCAACATAAAATACAAAGAGAAATCACTAGTAAATTACTTTATAGATTATAATTCTTGCTCTGATTCCTCTACAGAAGTTTACAGTCAAGAAATAAAAAAAGGAAAGTTCAATATTAGGGGGAAAATTAGTTTAGGGAAATCTAAATTTAAAAATAATCAATATCAATTTGTATATAAAATTGGATCAGAGATTGAATATGTACTTCCATTTAATAACTCTAAATGGTCTGTTTTCTTTGAACCAACTTTTCAAAGTTATAGTAATAATGAAGGGATAACTATCGGAAGTATTACATTTATAGGTGTTTCTGGAGGAGTTTACTCAGTACCTAGATATTATGATGGTGAAGTATCATATAAATCTATTGAATTACCTTTTGGAGCAAGACACTATTTTTACTTAAATGATAACAACAAACTTTTTGCTAACGGTGGTTTTATCGTTGATTGGGCCTTAACAGATTATTTGATTACAAATCCAAATGATTTACTTCCTATTTCTACAACTGTTAATTATTTTTTAGGTTTTGGATATGAAATTAATAAACGATACTCTATAGAATTCAGATTTAATACTCCTCGTACCATCAGTTCAATTAATGAGAGAGGTAGTTCTACCAGTGATTACACAAATTTCTCTTTTAAATTAGGGTACAATTTCCTTTAGAAACGAAATCACAAATGATATAACAAAAGTTCACCTAAATTTGGTGAACTTTTTTATTTTAATATAATCTGTGCTTAATACGATTTTATTTAAATTTGATAAATAACTTATCTTGATTATCTTGAAAAACCTGATCTCTGCCGACTATTTGTCTAATACTGAAGAAAAACTCTTTTTTATTAAACGAAGTAAAGGATTAATGAATAATTTTGGCTAAAATCTTCTTAAATTAGCAAAAAATTCCTTTAATATTTTTACAATCAACCAAATGAAAAAATTAATTGCATGTGTAACAATTATTATAACTCACTCTTTATTTAGTCAACAAAACTATGAAAAAGGTTATTTTATAAATAAAAACAGAAATAAAGTTGAATGTTTGATTAAAAACGAAAATTGGAAAAATACACCTTCAAATTTTAAATATAAATTATCTCATGATTCTAAAGTGAAACTAAATAATTTAAATAATGTTATAGAATTTAGCATTCCGAATAGTTTCAAATTTGAAAAACACTTAACTAAAATTGACAAATCGAGTGATTTGGATTATCGATTGAGTAAAGTGAGAGTTCCAGAATACGAAGAAACAGAAGTTTTCTTAAAGGTATTAGTTGAAGCTGAAACAAAATTATACTCATATAGTACTACTAATTTAACTAAGTTCTTTTTTTCAAAAGGAACAGAAAAAATCGTACCATTAGTTTACAAAAGATACACACCAGTAACTACGGACATTAAAGTAAACGAATTGTACAAATTTCAATTAAGGAAACTTTTACCTTGCCCAGAGCTTAATTCTAAAAAAGTTAATTACACAAAAAAAAGTCTAATTGAATATTTCATAAATTATAACAAGTGTGGAATTAAGTCAACAAATGTCAAAGAAGAAGAAACATTAGATTATTCTATAAATGAAATTAAAAGCTTTATAGAATTTAAAATTAAAGCTGGAGTTAACTTATTTACAAATACAATTAAAGATGACACCAAATTAAACCCTACAATTGTTGGAGAATTTAATAAAATTGGTTTAAAGTTTGGTGCAGAACTAGAATATTTCCTTCCTTTTAATAATCATAACTGGTCAGTGCTTATCAATCCAAATTATCAAAGTTTAAGGGAAAAAGTTACGCTCGCGAACGATAAAGAACCTCTAATCGGAGATTTTGTTTATGAATTAGATTATCAATCAATACAAACTACCTTTGTTTTCAGAAAATATTTTTCTTTAAATAGAACATCCAAAATTTTTATTGATTTAGGTGTAAATTTTAACTTTCCATTCAGCTCTAGTTACACTATATTGAGTAATAAAACAAAAGCCTTACAAGAGTTTACCAATATTCCATCTTCAGGGTTATTTACTGCGGGAGTTGGCTATAAATTTAAAGACTTTTACCTAGAAGCTCGATATATTCCAGAACAAGACTTGTTAGGAACTTTTACAAATGTTGAAGTAAATAACAGTAGTATAGCACTGATGCTTGCATACACTATCTTAAATAGTAAATAATACTTCTAACAATAAAAAAACTCACCTATTAAGGTGAGTTTTTTTTTTTTACACTTTCTTATTCTTTTAAAATAGTTCTTGTAAAGAAATTATTTTTACAGGAACTATATACACTTTCTTAACAGTATTACCTACTAATTTTTTATAGTTTAATCGAGATTTTACGAAAGCTCCAATAGTTTCCTTATCTCCTCTTGTATCAACTGATAATACAACAATTTCATTCTCATTATTCACAGTAAGCCTAATCTTAACCATAAAGTTTTGCTCTACTGGAAAATTTGGATTTTCTAATAATTTCTGAATCTGCTTTGATATTACAGATACGTTAACTCTATCATTTCCTGGTGTCGTCTCCTTTGCTGAAACCGTGTTACTGAACGCGATTAATACAGCTACTAATAAAATTTTAATTGATTTCATAGTGATCGCTTTTTTATTGTTTATATGTTACTATTTATTTTAAACAACATTACGTTTATAATGATCCTAATAGTCTTGCAAGACGATGTAAAATTACAAGCGATAAATAACTTATGTGTTATCTAAAAATTAACAAAAACTATCGTCATTACTAACGAAAACGCAATAGTTACGTCTTTTTTTATATAAAATTTTATGCAAAAAAACAGTAATTAGTAATCTATTAAAAAAGTAAAGCTACAGCTAGAAATTATTAAATAATGAGTTCATTTTTTATCGAAAACCATGTTTTGGAACAAAATCCAATCTTAAAAAATTTACATTAAATTTACATTTAAAAAACTATTTTTTAACTATTAAAATTATCGAAAACGTTGTCGAAACACCAAAACACTGAATATATTCCAATAAAAACAGCTATAAAACAGCTTACACAATAAAAAATATTCATTTACATAGTTTTTACTGAATATATTTCAATAAAAAAAGCTCACATAATGTGAGCCTTCTTAACTATTTACATATTAATTTATAACGAAACCATCTTTACAGGTAATGTATAAACTTGTGCTTTTATATTACTAGACAGTTTTCTATAGTTCAATCTAGTTTTTATAAACTCTTCAATAATATCTTTATTGTACTCTGCTTCTACGGAAAGTACAACTAATTCATTATTCCTATTTACAGCGAATTTAACAGTCACAGAAGCGTTTCTTTCTACAGGAAAGCTTGGGTTTTGTAATAACGATGATATTTCCCTTGAAATAATTGCCATTTTTGCCTTGTCATCAAATGAATTTGTTTCGGCCGCAACAATGTTACTAAATACTAATGTTACAGCAACTAATAATAATTTGATTGATTTCATTGTGTTTGTTTTTTCGAGAGATTAAATAATAATTTTACTTTTTTTGATTATTAACTTGGTTTGCAAACCATTACAAAGGTATCTTTTATCTCAACTCAATATGTTACCACATACTTACCAAACTTTCAAACAATAGTTATCTTAATGTTTATTGAATGTTTTAATATCAAAAAAAATTAACAATCAATTAAAAATCAACTATCTAAGCAATATTTCTGAATCATAAAATCAATAACATATAATTTCAGACTATGAAAAAACTATAATATAATTGACTTTTCCCTAAAATTGAGGCAGAAAAAACCCTACTTTTTATAAAGTAGGGTTTTCAATATAACTTAAGAATTAATTTACATGGCTAAGAATTAGGCTCCTAATACTTCACCAACTTTGTCAGCTGCTTCTTGGAACTCAGTTGCTGAGATAATTTCCATACCGCTGTTATCAATTAATTCTTTTGCTTCTTTCGCATTTGTTCCTTGTAAACGACAAATAATTGGAACATTGATTCTGTCTCCCATGTTTTTGTATGCATCAACAACTCCTTGAGCAACACGATCACAACGAACGATTCCTCCAAAAATGTTAACTAAAATAGCCTTTACATTAGGGTCTTTTAAAATAATTCCGAAAGCGGTTTCAACACGTTTAGCATCAGCAGTTCCGCCAACATCTAAGAAGTTTGCAGGATCTCCACCAGCTTGCTTAATTAAATCCATAGTTCCCATTGCTAAACCAGCTCCATTTACCATACATCCAACGTTACCATCTAAATCAACATAGTTTAATCCAGCTGCTTTAGCTTCAACCTCGATTGGATTCTCTTCACGCTCATCACGCATCGCTGCATAATCTTTGTGGCGGAATAAAGCATTTTCATCTAAAGTAACTTTAGCATCTACAGCTAAAATCTTATCGTCAGATGTTTTCAATACTGGGTTAATTTCAAATAAAGCTGAATCAGACTTTACGTATGCTGTATATAATGCAGTAACGAATTTGATCATTTCTTTCATTGCTCCACCGCTTAAACCTAAATTAAAAGCAATCTTACGAGCTTGAAAAGGTAATAATCCAGTTCCTGGATCAATTTCTTCTGTAAAGATTAAATGAGGAGTTTCTTCAGCAACAGCCTCAATATCCATGCCGCCTTCTGTAGAATACATAATCATGTTTCTACCTGTTGAACGGTTCAATAAAACCGACATATAAAATTCATTTGGCTCACTGTCTCCAGGATAGTAAACATCTTCAGCGACTAAAACTTGATTTACCAATTTACCTTCAGCAGGAGTTTGGGGAGTAATTAACATCATTCCGATGATATCGTCAGATATACTTTTTACTTCATCTAAGTTTTTAGCTAACTTAACTCCACCTCCTTTTCCACGACCACCTGCGTGAATCTGAGCTTTAATTACGTGCCAACCAGTTCCTGTTTCTTCAGTTAATTTTTTTGCTGCATCAACTGCTTCCTCCGGAGTGCTAGCAACTATACCGCGTTGTGTGCGAACGCCAAAACTACTTAATATTTCTTTACCTTGATATTCGTGTAAGTTCATTCGATATGAATTTTTAAAGTCCAACAAAAATACAAATTCAAACGAAACTACAGATGGATAATTACATTAAAAAATTGTCATGTTGTTTGTTTTTTTAACGCTTTTTTAAGAAACCTTTCTCTTCTAAAATGTAACACTCTAAATTTTAACAAGTCCTTACTGTAATTAACAAGAATTTACAACTATAGATAATCAAACATCTATACTATTGTTCAATGAAAAACTATTTAGATTACATATCATAAAAATTCAATGAAAAACTATCGCCTACTCCTGCTTTTCACTTGTATTAGTTTTATATCTATGAGAGGTCAGGTAAATCAAAACAGAAAAAAATTAGCTGCCACAAGAACACCTATTCCCCCTAAAATTGATGGAGATTTAAATGATAATACTTGGAAAAATGTTCCAGTTGCAAACAATTTTATTCAATTTAGGCCTGATAATGGTGTTGCTGAATTAAAAGATTATAAAACAGAAGTAAAATTGGTATATGATGATAACGCAGTTTATATTTCAGCCAAAATGTTAGATCCAAATCCCGCTAAAATTCCTGCAGAATTTACAAACAGAGATAACTTCGGGAATTCTGACTTTTTTATGGTTATGATCAATCCTATTGATGATGGACAAAATCCTGTAATGTTTATTGTTACCGCTTCTGGAGTTCAAATTGACTCTAAAGTTTCTAATGGAAATAACGAAGATTATAACTGGAGTGCCGTTTGGGATAGTGATTTTAAAATTACAGATTATGGATGGGCAGTTGAAATGAAAATTCCTTATCGAGCCTTGCGTTTCGCCAATAACAATGTTCAATCTTGGGGAATGAATTTCCATAGAGAAGTAAGAAACATAAATACGCGATATTCATGGAATCATATAGATAATGAAGTAGGAAGATGGACACAATATGATGGATTGATAGAAAACTTCACAAACATCTCTCCTCCTACCCGTTTAAACCTTTATCCATATGCTTCTGTAATTAGCACCACTAAAGAAAATCATACAATTGCAGATTGGAGTGTTGGAATGGATGTTAAATATGGTCTGTCTGAGAATTTTACATTAGATGCTACATTAATTCCAGATTTTAGTCAGGTGGGGTTTGACGATGTACAATTGAATTTAGGTCCGTTTGAACAACAATTCACTGAGCAGCGTCAATTTTTCACAGAAGGAACTGAATTATTTACGAAAGGACGATTATTTTACTCGCGAAGAATTGGTGGTTCTCCAACAGATCAGTTCGATGTTGAAGAAAATTTACGAGATGATGATAATTTTATTAATGGAAAAAAAGTTAACGAAGAAATAGTTGATTACCCTGGAAAAGTTCAAATGTTGAACGCAATCAAAATTTCGGGTAGAACGAAAGATGGGTTAGGAATTGGTTTCTTCAATGCTATTACAGAAAAAACAGAAGCCACTGTTGAACGGACAGAACAAATTCAAGTTGGGGACGATGTAGTGACAACTAAAAATCAATATAAAGTTACTACAGAACCATTTGCAAACTATAATATTATGGTATTGGATAAACAATTCAATCAGAATTCTTCTGTTACTTTAATAAATACAAATGTTACCCGAGACGGAAGATATAGAGATGCAAATGCTACAGGATTACTATGGCACGTGGAAGATAAATCAAGCACCTTTAATATTGATGGTAGTATTAGAGCTACACATATAAGTGATGATCCTACAGAGACTACTCCAGGTTACAGTTTTGATACCAGTGTAGGAAGACAGTCAGGAAAATGGCGCTGGGAAATTGGTTATAACTTCGAGAATAAAGATTTCAACCCAAACGATATGGGAATTTTATTCAGTAATAACGAACAAACTATTTATGGTTTTACTGGATACAGACAATTAAAACCTGTTGGGATTTTTAATAACTTCGGAATCAACTGGTGGTACAATGTAAACTTTTTACACAAATCAGGTGTTTATACAGGAACTAATACTGGGATTTCATTTTGGTCAGAAACTAGAAACCGTTTCAATTTTGGTGGAAACATAAACTTCAGAACCATATCAAAAGACTTTTTTGAACCAAGACAAGGAAGTACTTCCGGAGTGTATTTTGAAAGGCCAATGCGATTAAATATTAATCACTGGGGATCGACAGATTACAGAAAAAAACTAGCTATTGATTATAACTGGTATTATACATTCTTTAAAGGAATACCAAAAAACTCATACGGATTCAGATTTGGACCACGCTATCGATTTAACAATCGATTATCACTAAATTATTCCTTCAGATACAATCAAGTTGATAATGATTTAGGTTATATTGATAGTAATAATGATGATATTATTTTTGGTGAAAGAGATATAACAACTTATGAGAATACTGTTTCTGGAAAATATAGTTTCAATACTAACTCTTCCTTATCACTTTCTTTTAGGCATAATTGGAGTAAAGTTCCTTACAAAGATCAGTTATTCAGTCTCGATACAAGTAATGGTCAATTAGCTCCTACAACTTTCACAGGTGATTATGACCGAAATTTTAATAGTTGGAATTTAGATTTAAATTATTTCTGGCAATTTGCTCCGGGAAGTCAATTAATCGCATTCTATCGTAATTCGATTAATCCAAGTGCAACCTTTGCTCCTGCCGATATTAGTTTCGCTGACAATATCGACCGATTATTCGATGCATCTATGAGGCACACTTGCTCATTAAGATTCGTATACTTTTTAGATTATAATGATATCAAGAATATTTTATTTTAGATAAACATTAGTTATGCGTTGAGAAATCAGATAAGTGTCACTTGTCTGGTTTCTTTTTTTTACATTCGTACTTCTTAATATCAACTATGATTACTGGTAAAAATATACACAAACAATACGGAGAAGTTCAAGTTTTAAAAGGTGTAGATTTACACATAAAAAAGGGAGAAATAGTTGCCATCGTTGGTCCGTCTGGTGCTGGTAAAACTACTTTACTTCAAATTCTGGGAACTTTGGATAAACCTGAAGATGATATTCCATATGAACTTTCCATAAACAATATAGTAATCAAAGGATTAAAGGACAAAGAAATATCTATTTTCCGTAATCAACATATTGGATTCATATTTCAATTTCATCAATTATTACCTGAATTTACTGCAGTAGAAAATGTTTGTATTCCAGCATTTATTGCAAAAAAGCCAAAAGTAGAAGTTGAAAAACGCGCCAAAGAATTATTAGAGTTTTTAGGATTATCTAACAGAATGAATCATAAACCGAGTGAACTTTCAGGAGGAGAACAACAACGAGTTGCCGTTGCAAGGGCACTAATTAATAATCCTTCAGTAATTTTTGCAGATGAACCTTCTGGTAATTTAGATTCAACCTCTGCAAAGAATTTACATGAACTTTTCTTTAAACTTAGAAATGAATTTGGACAAACATTTGTACTAGTAACTCACAACAAAGAATTAGCTGAGATGGCAGATCGAACATTAAAAATGAAAGATGGAATAATTGTAGAGTAACTCATTACACTAAATTATATTATTTTGGTTATCTTTTATCAACAAAACTAAAAACAAATGATTTGTATTTCGTGCAGTTATGAACATAACGAGAAGTTTTGCCCTAATTGTGGCGAAAAACGAGATACTAAAAAAATTACCTTTCAATCACTACTTAAAACTTCTATTTCAGGAATAATTGATATGGATAGAGGATTTTTACTGAACGTAAAAGAATTATTCCTTTCTCCAAGAAAAATGATAATAGAATATATTAAAGGTAGAAGAAAAGGAATTTTTAATCCTTTATCTTATCTCATCTTAACAACTACCTTTTATATTATTATAGATTCCTATTTGAAAAGTAAAGGAGATATTAAAACTCCATCAATTGTTCATGATCCGAAACTCTATGATATCAGTTATAGAATTGGTGGATTGATTAGAAAATATTTAAAATTCTTCTGGGTACTCTGTATTTTCCCATTCGCTTTTTTCAATAAACTATTTTTTAAAAAATATAACTTCTGGGAACATTTAACAATTGCGGCATTTTTATTCGGTCAAGCAACTTTAGTTGGATTAATTATATCTTTGTTTTATAAAACCGCTTTAATTTTTAATCCTCTCGTATACATAACTCTATTAATTTTAAACTACAGTGTTTTCCATAACAAAAAGAATAAAACTGAATCGATAATACTTGTATTGACATCAATGTTTTTCTACGCTTTTTCTTTAATCATGATTATGGTGGCTCTCGTATACTTTACAAAACAAACAACTCTTAACTAAATAAAATGAAAAAAATCCTTCTACTACTCATTCTTACTGTTACAACAACATTATTTTCTCAGGATAAGAGAGTACCGGTTGACACAACTGTAGTAACTTCATATTCAGCAACAATTAACGGGAAGAAAGTTACCTATAAAGCACAAACAGGAACTCAACCAGTTTTTGATGAAAATGGAAACATTAAGGCTACTTTATTTTACACTTATTATTACAGAACAGATATTAAAAGAAGAGAAGAACGACCAATCATAATGTCGTTTAATGGCGGGCCAGGTTCTGCCTCGGTATGGATGCATATTGCTTATACAGGACCGAAAACCTTAAAAATTGATGATGAAGGAAACCCTATCCAACCTTACGGAATTAAAGATAATCCATATTCTGTTTTAGATGTTGCGGATATTGTTTTCGTGAATCCAGTTAATACGGCATATTCGAGACCTATTATTAAAAAAGATGAAAAAGTTGATAAAAAATACTTTTTCGGAGTGAATGCAGATGCTAAATATTTAGCAGATTGGCTAAACACATTTATTACAAGAAACAACCGATGGAATTCTCCTAAATATATTATTGGAGAAAGTTATGGAGGAACTCGTGTAATGCAACTAGCTTACGAATTACAAAGCCGACAATGGATGTATTTAAATGGAGTGATTATGGTTTCTCCTGCTGATTATAAATTAATCAGAACAGGAGCTTCTGAAGATTATGCAATAAATTTTCCTTATTACACTGCTGCTGCTTGGTATCATAAACAACTTCCAAATGAATTACAACAGAAAGATCTTTTGGATATTCTTCCAGAATCTGAAAACTTCGCGATTAACAAATTACTTCCTGCATTAGCCAAAGGTGGTTTTATCGGAGAAACTGAAAAAAATAACATTGCTACTAAAATGGCTTTATATTCAGGAATTAAAAAAGAAGTGATTTTGAAACACAATTTAGAATTACCAAAAGCATATTTCTGGAAAGAACTATTAAGAAATACAAGCGGAAAAACAATTGGAAGATTAGACAGTAGATATTTAGGTTTAGATGGAAAAGGAACAGGAACAAGTCCTGATTATAGTCCTGAATTAGTTTCTTGGCTGCACTCATTTACACCTGCCATTAATTATTACATTCAGAATGTATTGCAATTTAAGACAGATGTAAAATATAATATGTTTGGTCCTGTACATCCTTGGGATTTTTCTAATGATAATTCAAGAGAAAATCTAAGAAAATCTATGGCGCAAAACCCTTACTTACAACTTTTAGTCCAATCAGGGTATTATGATGGAGCAACTACATATTCTGCTGCGAAATATACTATGAGAAAAATCGACCCAAGTGGAAAATTAAAAGATAGAATGAGCTTTAAAGGCTACAGAAGTGGTCATATGATGTATTTAAGAAAAGAAGATTTAGAAAAAGCTAATCAAGATTTACGTGAATTTATCATGAAAAGCTCAAAAAATGTTGGTGCGGCAAAATACTAATTGTTCTTTGTAACATTTCCTAAACATTTAATACCAATACATCAAATACTTTTTATGAGAGAAACATTTTTGGAACTAATTACTTATTTAAAAAACCCGGTATTAGAAAAAGATCAAAATGCTGATCTTAATTATAGATTAAAGAAATTTTTTTACACACTAATTATTTGTATAATCACCAGTGCTGCGATTATGCCCTTATTTACATTAGTCGAGACGTTGGGTTTGGTCAATATGAATGATCATGCAATGGAAGATTTAATGCAACAATTTCCAAAAGCAGTAATAATTTTTCTCGTCGTAATTTTAGCTCCATTGTTTGAGGAATTGATTTTTAGAGCACCACTGACGTTATTCCATGACCCAAGTTATTTCAAACCTGCTTTTTACATATTCGCTGTGGTTTTTGGTCTGATTCATATCACTAATTTTAAAATAACTACGAATGTTTTACTATTAGCTCCAATATTAGTGTTACCACAAACTATTTTAGGTGGTTATTTAGGATTTATCCGAGTACGATTTGGTTTAGGTTGGAGCATGCTTTTACATGCTTGTTATAACGGATTCTTTATTTTCATTAGTTTTGCCTCCGATTTAGTTTAAACTGTGACCAAAAAAGAACTCAAAGAATTTTTAGACGAAAAAGCTGAACTCTATGAAAACATCGATTTTATAGACAGCGATCCTATACAAATACCTCATCAATTTTCGATCAAAGAAGATATTGAAATTGCTGCGTTTTTGTCGGCAATTATAGCTTGGGGTAATCGAAAAATGATAATTAATAATGCTTCAAGAATGATGGATTTAATGGGAAATTCTCCATTTGATTTTGTTATGAATCATTCTGAAGATAACCTAGAAAAGTTTGATGGTTTTGTACATCGTACTTTTAATGCCGAAGATTTCAAGTTCTTCATCAAATCCTTAAAAAATATTTACACTAATCATAGAGGATTAGAAACCGTTTTACAAAATAAAGCGTCTGATAATTACCAATTAGCCATTCATAATTTTAAACAAGTTTTCTTTGAAATTCTTCATTTACCGAGGACACAAAAACATATTTCTGACCCAATTAAAGGATCGGCTGCGAAACGGATAAATATGTTTTTACGTTGGATGGTTAGAGATTCAAAAAAAGGTGTAGACTTCGGAATTTGGAAAACTCACAATGCTTCAGATCTTCATTGTCCTTTAGATGTTCATACTGGAAATATTGCAAGAAAACTTAAAATTTTAAAAAGAAAACAAAATGACTGGAAAGCAATTCAAGAATTAGATTTGATCTTACGAAAGTTTGATAAAAACGATCCAGTTAAATATGATTTTGCTTTATTCGGTTTAGGCGTTTTTGAGAAGTTTTAGCTCAAATTAATTGCTTACATTTGGAAATCAATCAAATTTAAGTTTCATGCGTTTTCAAATTATATTGGCTACATTTTTAATTAGCTGTTTTAGTATTTTCTCTCAAAACATTCAATCTCCGTCTGAATTTTTAGGATATCCTTTCGGTTCTGAATTTACAAGACATCATGAAGTGGTAGATTACTTTGAACATTTAGCAGAGAATTCGGATAATTTGAAACTTGAAAAGTATGGTAAAACTAATGAAAGAAGAGTTCTACAAATTGCTTATATTTCAAGTAAAAGTAACTTAGATAATATTGAATCTATTAGGAAACAGCATCTGACAAATGCTCAATTAGAAAACACCACTTCCCTTCAGGATAAAGCGATTGTTTGGTTAAGTTATAATGTGCATGGTAATGAGGCTTCAGCAACAGAAGCATCGATACTCACAGCATATAAATTAATCACTGAAAAAAAAGAATGGCTCGAAAATACAATTGTTATAATCGATCCATGTTTAAATCCTGATGGTAGAGATCGATATGTAAATTGGTTCAATCAAGTTAAAAACAGAAATATAAATCCTAATCCGCTTGCGCTTGAACATAATGAATCTTGGATTCAAGGAAGACCTAATCACTATTTATTCGACTTAAATCGAGATTGGGCATGGACTACTCAAGTTGAATCGCAACAAAGACTTAAAGTATATAATAAATGGATGCCACATATTCATGTCGATTTTCATGAACAATTTTATAATAATCCTTATTACTTTGCACCTGCCGCTGAGCCATTTCACGAAATCATCACCAAATTCCAAAGAGATTTCCAAAATGAAATAGGAAAAAATCATGCTCGTTATTTTGATGAAAACGGATGGTTATATTTCACTAAGGAAAGCTTCGATTTATTGTATCCAAGTTATGGAGATACTTATCCAACATTTAATGGAGCTATTGGGATGACTTATGAACAAGCAGGACATGGTAAAGCTGGTTTAGGAATTAAAACAAAAGAAGGTGAGATTTTAACACTAAAAGATCGACTCATACACCATACAACCACAGGATTATCAACAGTTGAAGTTGCTTCTAAAAACACACAAAAATTAAATTCAGAGTTTAAGAAGTATTTTAACAATAGAACATTTAAATATAAATCGTACGTTTTACAAGGAAATTCTGATAAACTTAATGCATTAAAAAGACTTTTAGATCGTCATGAAATTAAATATAATTCAACTTCGAGCAAAGAAGTAACAGGATTTGTTTACAAAAAAAATAGTACCGGAAAACTTAAAATTACTAGTAATAATTTAAGTATTACAACCAATCAGCCTAAAGGGAAACTAGTTGAGGTATTATTTGAACCTAAAACAGTTATCAAAGATTCGTTAACCTACGATATCACATCGTGGTCTTTACCTTATGCATATGGATTAGATGCTGTAGCAACGAAAAAGAATATTCTAGATAAAAGCAACCAGGTAAATACTGAAAAACCTTCTCTAAAAAATAATGTATACGCTTACACATTTGATTGGAATCATATTTCTGATGCAGCATTATTATCTGATTTATTAAAGAATAAAGTTAGAGTAAGAACAACTTCAAAAGAAATTAAAAACAGTAGTCAAAACTTATCACCAGGATCTCTAATAGTGACGAAAAGAGATAATAAACATCTTTCAAACTTTGATAAACTTATTTTTGAAATAAGTAAAAAACACCGTAAAAAAAATAATCATATCACAACAGGTTTATCAGAAAAAGGACCAGATCTTGGCTCTTACAGCGTTACTGAAATTAAAAACACCAAAATTGCTGTTTTAGGAGGAAAAGGAATTTCTACTCTAAGTTATGGTGAAGTTCGCTATTTCCTCGAGCAGGACTTGAATTACACATACAGTGCAATTAAAATAAATGATTTATCAGAAAGATCTCTTTCAAAATTCAATGTTCTAATTTTACCAAATGGAAGTTATTCTTCTATATTAAATACAAAAACATTAAAAATATTAAAAGCTTGGATTCGCAAAGGGGGAAAGGTTATTTCTATTAGTAACGCGAATCAAGTTTTTGCCAGTAGTAAAGATTTTGGTCTGACTACAAAAACAAGCAAAAAGAAGAAAGACACTACTAAGACTATAGTAAAAAAGAGAAGTTATGCAGATGCTGAAAGAGAGCAAATTAAAAGTTTGATTACTGGAGCGATTTTTAAGACAGATGTCGATAACACACATCCTTTAGGATTTGGATATGAAAAAGATTATTTTACTCTAAAACTTGGAACTAATTCATATGATTTCTTAAAAAGAGGTTATAATGTAGTAACTCTAGATGACAATACCATTGTATCTGGATTTGCTGGGAGTAAAACTTTAGCTAATCAGAAAAGATCTTTAATTTTTGGAACTGAAAACATGGGAAGCGGAAAAATAGTTTATCTAATTGATAATCCATTATTTAGAGGTTTTTGGAATAATGGTAAACTTTTCTTTGCAAATGCATTATTTATGGTTAAATAATCTTAAAGTTTAGTTTTTTTAGTTATTTTTAGTACTTGAAACAAACAATTATGAAAAATTCACTTCGTCTTATGAAGAGTTTAGACCTTTTTTTAAACTCTTTATGTTTTGAGAAATATCAAGAGTTTAAAGGGTATTTAAAAGAAGAAGAAAACCATTCGATAAACCTATTAAGTTTTGATTTTCACGTACAAAATCTTAGTGCGATATTAAAAAAAAAGTCAATTCAGAACGATATACAAGCTTTAGAACACATTGCTAAGAAAGAAGCTTGGATAAAATCTATCGAATCTATTCTTACAAAAAATCCTTTTGAGGCATTAATACTCACTGACATAAATAGAAGTATTTTATGGGTTAATGATGGTTTTACTAAAATGACTGGATATCCTAGGAGCTATGCTTTACAAAAAGCACCACAATTTTTACAAGGAAGAAAAACTTCTGAGGAAACACGAAAACGAATCAGAGAAAAATTACAAAGAAATAAACCTTTCAAAGAAGTTATTATTAATCACAGAAAAGATAATACCACATATAAGTGTGAGTTACATATTTTCCCTTTAATGAACAATAACAAAACAACGCATTTCTTAGCATTAGAGAAACAAATAGCATAAAAATCGAAACAAATACACATAAAAAAAGCCGCTAAAAATGCGGCTTTTTTAATTACATTACTGTCAATTAATTCTTACCTGTAATTTTTCTTAAAATATTGGAAATATTTCTTCCATTTTCTATAGAATCACAATACAACTGTACTTTGTTTGTGTAGTTTTTAATTTCTCCGTCTTTATACGTTTTAATTATTTTCTCTTGGTAATTGGTTGTGATTTCTACAATAACCTTTTTACCCGTAACTTTCATTGCAATCGATTTTGGATTTAAATCTTCTAATTTAAACTCCTGAATGTTTTCAACAGATTCTTTCGTTGAAGATTGGATAGCTGTAAATTTTATCCCTCCATCCTCAGAACTTTCTAATCTTTGATCTTGTGTTAATTTACCAAGTGATACTTTTTTCAACTCACCTGATAAAGCTGTTAATGTTTGAGGAGTTTCGAGTTTTCTCTGAGTACAATTTCCAACTAATATCCTTATCGCTTCTCTACAAACTGTGGCATCTTCTATTCCATTGCAGATTAAATCTATTTTACTTACATACTTCTGTTGTATATCATTTTTAGTATGTTTAATAAACTTATTTTTTCCAATAGTATTAATAGATAAATGTACTTTTTTTCCTTTTATTGATATCTCAACGTCTTCCTTATTTATATCTATTAAATTCAATTCATAACTATGACTATCCTTCTTTTTTGAAGTTTCAATCTCTCTAAAGATCTTAACAATACAATCTCCTTCTAACTTTTGAATAATGGTTTCTTTACTTGAAACCAACTTTTCTATTTTATTATTTATTAAATCTATTCCAGTATTGGTTGTCAATTGCCCGGGAAGAACGGCTTTAAAGCGTTTTTCAGCCAATGGAATAATATCTTGAAGAACTTTTTGTAACTCTCTAGCATTCTCTACACTTTTACAAATAATTTCAAATTTAGATACATAAGATTTAACCACTCCATTATTAATAACTTTTATAGCCTTTAAGTTTCTCTTCGCTGGAATAATAACCACAAAATCGCTTCCTTTATTTTTAAAGAGCACTCCCCTTTCATTCATATTTGAAAGATTAAATTCGTAAGATGTTTTTAAAACCGATTTACTAGTAGACTTAGCGTTTATAAATCGAACACTTGCTGGATAGCTATCCAATACTTCTAAACCTTGTTCTACTTTACTCTTTCCCGACTCTACTGTAAAAATATTCTTGGTCAACCAAGCTAAACGATCCTCGTACCCATTTAGAGATAATCTATTTTCTGTGATTTTTTTTGCTACAGGAATAAGATTTTTTATGTCATCAACAATTTTCCTAGCATTATCTACATTTGAAGCTAATATGTAAAACGCTTTCGTGTAACTAACTTTATCACTATTAATTATTGATTTGATCATTTTCTGATTTTGTTTAGCTATCAACTGAACTTTTATTAAGTCCTTAGATGTTTCATAACGAACTGTATTTATATCAATATCGGCAAAATTAAACTCATAAGTGATCTCTGTAACTTTTCCTTTTGTAGTTGTTTCTGTTTGAGTGAAATTTGCAACACCAGGTAAATCCGAGGTAATAGATAAATCAAATGTTGATTTACTCGTTATTACTTTCTCTAACGAATTAGATAATTCTTCTAGTTTTGTATTAAAGGTTTGGCTTTGGATTCCTAAAACTTGAAAATAAGTCAGAAAACAAATGGTTAGATTTATTAAAGTTTTCATAATTTCATTTTAAACTAAGTTAATTATTTTGAGGTATATATAAAAATATAAACCCTGTTCAAGGCAGGGTTTATGATTTTTAATTCAAACATAACATATTAGTTACAAGACAATAACGCTTGTAATTCTCTTAATTGATTGACTTGTGCTTGTACTTCTGGACAGTTTTCGGCTTCATTAATAAAAGCGGTTAGAGCGTTATTATAAGCAATACAATTTGCAACTGTTTGATTTCCTGCATAGGCTACACTTGTATCCGAAACATCAACAGATAATTGCTCTATTCGTGATGCATTACAATTCCCCGATCCCGAATCTAAATTTTCCTCATCTGAATCTGTCTCACAAGACATAATAAAAAATGAGCTTACTAATAAAAAACTTAAAAAGTAAATAGCTTTTTTCATGATTAAAAAGTTTAATGATTAACTACATGTCAAAACTATTTTAAATCATCAATGAATAGAATACCTAGTAATAAGTAATTTAAAATCTGTGTTTTAATCACTAGAAAACCCTTTAACGATTAACCAAATTGGCATTAATAATTGAACAAACGCCATTGGAAGCATTAAATTCATACTTATACCATAACCGAAGATAGAAGACAACATTTCCGTAAACATTAGTACTGAAGCTGTAATCCCAACAACTGAAATTAACCTAGGAACTAACTTTGTTGCAAACAAGGTGTAATACAATACGAAAACAGGAAAACAAGATGTTAATAATGACATATAATGCGTCCACCAGTGTTTTTCCGAAAATACTTTTTGAAGAGCCTCTAAAGTATCTATATTTTTAATTTCGGAAGAAACCTTACTAAATTCTAATAATGAAAAAACACTTCCATTATCAATAACAATGGCTATAAAATTCAATAATGTAAAAGCAAAATAAAGCCTAGCCAAACTTGTATTATACTTTGTAAATACAGGAAATAATAGAACTGCTATACTGATAGAAAGTATTCCACTAAACATATTTAGCAAAGTGGAAGCTATAAGTTGATTTTGATGAGTTACAGTTTCTTTTAAAAAGTCATCTGAAAATAATGGTGCTTGTAAAATTTGGTAAACAGTTACTCCAGAAACAAAAATTAAAAGGAATAAAACACCAACTATTCTTGGAATTTTAAAGTTAGAATTCATAGTTGTTCTTTTGGTTAATTAACCAGAAGACGAACTAAAAATCAAAATGTTACAAAAAAAATAAGGTTTACGTTTTTCTTTTGTTTAAAGGAATAGGACGTTCTTGTTTTACTGTTGGAGTTCCATGTAAATCAAAATCACCAGCATCGTAAATTTTAATATCGATGAATTCACCTAATTTAATGTAGTGTTCTCTCGCATCAACAATTACATCATTATCAACATCAGGAGAATCAAACTCAGTTCTTCCGTAATAGTATTCTCCATCTTTTCTATCAAATAGACAACGGAATGTTTTTCCAATTTTTTCTTGATTCAACTCCCAAGAAATTTGGCTTTGAACTTCCATGATTTCATTCACTCTGCGGAATTTTACATCAGTAGGAACATCATCTTCTAAGACATAAGCTCCGGTATTTTCTTCATGTGAATATTCAAAAGCACCTAAACGTTCAAATCGCATTTCTTCTACCCAATCCTTTAATTCTTGAAATTGCTCCTCAGTTTCTCCAGGATAACCAACAATTAACGTTGTACGAATTGCCATATTTGGAACGTACTCTCTAAACTTATGAATTAAGTTTGTAGTTTTTTCATGAGTAGTACCGCGTTTCATCGACTTTAAAATCTCTGTATTGATATGTTGTAAAGGAATATCTAAATAATTACAAACCTTTGACTCATCTCTCATAACATCTAACACATCCATTGGAAACCCACTTGGAAATGCGTAATGTAAACGAATCCATTCAATTCCGTCTACTTTAACTAACTCCTTTAATAAATCTGCTAAAGCTCTTTTCTTGTAGATATCCAGACCATAATACGTTAGATCTTGAGCAATTAACATGATCTCCTTAATACCAGATTCTGCTAATTTGGTAGCTTCGATAACCAACTCTTCAATTGGAGTAGATTTGTGTTTACCTCTCATTAACGGAATTGCACAAAACGAACATGGACGATCACATCCCTCAGCAATTTTCAAATAGGCATAATGCTGCGGAGTTGTTGTTAAACGCTCGCCAATTAATTCATGCTTATAATCTGCTTCTAAAACCTTTAATAAGTTTGGTAAATCATGAGTTCCGAAGTATTGATCTACATTAGTAATTTCACTTTCTAAATCTGGCTTATAACGCTCACTTAAACAACCCGTAACAAAAACCTTATCAACTTCACCAGCTTCTTTCCGTTGTGCATAATGCAAAATGGTATCTACGCTTTCTTCTTTTGCTTTACCAATAAAACCACAAGTATTTATTACCACGATATTACCATCATCCTCTGGATCTTCATGAACTACATTTTTACCATTGGCTTTTAATTGTCCCATTAACACTTCACTATCGTAAACGTTTTTTGAACAACCTAATGTTACTACATTGATTTTATTTTGCTTTGTAGATTTTGTACGCATCTATCTGAATTTAAGGAGTGCAAAATTATGATTTATTCGTCATAAATTACTCATAGTCTTTAGGTAATTTTCTTACTTGAGTTAAGTTTTCAAAGGCTAAACCTAATTCCAGTAATGTAAACTCTGTTTTTGGCTTTCCTATGAATGTTAAACTTATCGGTTCACCTGAATCTTTATATCCCATTGGAACAGTAAGATTTGGATATTCAGCAACAGCAGAATACGCTGCATGATAATTATTTATAGAAAGAATTGCATCTAAATTTTTCTCATCAAAATACTTGAAATATGTCAATCCTTCATTCTTTAAGTTTTGCTTTACAACTTCTAATTGAGCAATAGTAGTGGTATCGTTCACAATACCTTCAAATAATTGCTGACCATATGGTGCTCTCATAATAGAATCTTTCAAATTATACTCTATTACATTTTGAACTGAAGATACCGGCATTTTTTTACCTTTTAAATAACTTGGCAAATCATGTTTCATATCGATATTAAGTAAGGTTAAGAAACCTGACAAACTTGTTTGTTCAGGAGAAATCTCAATAATATTAGCTCCTGCATTTCTAATTTTTTCAATAGTACTTTTATAGATTGAATCATTTAATAAAGAAGTTAATACTCCAATATTCTTATCTTTTAATTGACTAGTTTTAAAAAGCTGCTGATCGTCCTCCAACGCAAATGACTTTTTATCATTTGAATCTTTTCCTAATAAGGCTTTTAATAAAATATAACTATCCATTACATTCTTTGTCATCGGACCAGGAGTATCCAAAGTACTTGAAATTGGAACAATACCATCTCTACTTAATAAACCAATTGTCGGTTTCAATCCTACTACTGAATTTTGACTAGATGGTGATGTAATAGAACCAGCTGTTTCTGTTCCAATGGCTGCTATAGCATAATTTGCGGCCGTGGCTACACCACTACCAGAACTTGAACCACCAGTTTCAAAAACTTTACGACCGTAAGGGTTTAAAGTTTGTCCACCAACTGCACTGTATCCTAAAGGACAACCTGAACAAAAGTAGTATGCCCATTCACTTAAATTAACTTTCCCTAAAATTAGCGCTCCATTCTCTTTAAGTTTACTTACAATAAAAGCATCTTCTGGGTTATTATTCGCTAGAACTTCCGCTCCGGCAGTAGTATTCATTCCTGTTGTATTGATATTATCTTTCAATAAAATAGGCATACCAAATACTGAGGCATTATCAATATTATTTGTTTTTGCAATACTATCTTTTTTTCTTGCATTCTTAAGTACTTCTGGATTTAAGCTAATAATTGCATTTAAATATTTCGTAGAGTCACTTTCAAATTTTCTAATTCGATATAAATAAAACAAAGAAAGTTTCTCATAAGACAACTTTCCACTCCTAATTGAAAATTGTATTGAAGGAATAGATTGCTCAATAATTAAAGGTTTTAATTTTGAATACTCTTCTTCTGTAAACGTTGACAATTCCTTTTGAAATGGTTTGAAAACTTCATTCATATCTAAATATTTAGACTGAATCAATTTGTATTTCATCCTCGGATTTTGATGCTCTTGCTGAGTGATTAATTCAGCTGTTTCATCATAATTTTTAAAATAATTTTTCTCTTTTACTTCTTTATTACAACCTGAAAGTATTATAGCAATAAGTATAATTGTAACTTTATTCACGATAAGTAGATTTATTTGATTCCTTGATTATCAAAGATAAAGATTATTAAAAAGACACAAGCACAAGTGAATTGAATTATTCATCTATATTTGTTGACATCCTATTGAAAACTGTTTAAAAAAGAAATGAACACATTAAATCCATCTATAAAACACCATACTTTTGTGGGAATTTTCATAGCTCTTTGGATTTTTATTTTTACATATTATATACGTCCTTTTGATGGAAAAAACTTTAGTTTCTTTTGGTGGGAATTTTTAGGCATCGGTTTTGCCATTATAGCATTTATGAGTTATTTTATCGTAAGCATGATACAAGATTCTATTTATAAAAAAATAGATTTATGGAATATTTACCTAGAAATATTATCAATCCTCATTTTTCATTTATTGAATTTCTTTCTGAGTTACATGTATTACAAAAGTCCATTTTTAAATGGAATTTGGAATTTAAATGAATATGCTTCTGGCATTTTGAAATCCGCTATTATTTTTACTCCTGTAATCATTTTCGGAAGAAGTTTAACACTTAGATTTTCACCACAAATTGAAACAAAGAATCTCGAAAAATCAGATAATGAAAATATCGATGTTGATATTATTATTAAAGGAGAATATAAACTAGACATTTTAAAAATTAAAAAGTCAGAACTTGTGTGTGTTTCTAAATCTCAAAATTACGTTGAAGTTTATTTTACAGAAAACAACCATTTGAACTCAAAACTAATTAGATCCTCTTTAAAGAAAATTCATGATGAATTCAGTTTTCTAGTTCAAGTTCATCGCTCTCATCTTATAAACCCAACTCATTTTAAGTCCTGGAAAAATAATAATACTCTTTCACTTACTCAAATTGAAATACCTGTTTCAAAAACTTATAAAGAGAACATTGGTTTGCTATAAATTCGCACCTAAAACTAATAGTTTCGCAACTAATTGTTCGTAAAACCAAGAGTCTTATGGTTGTAATAATAAATTTACTCAAAAAATTATCATTAAAAACAACCTAAAAATTGCAAGACTATATGCGAACTATTTTTACCCTTACATTTCTTTTTATTCTTATTCTTTCTAACGCTCAAACCAACTCAGAAATATCAGAAAAAACGATTAATGAAATAACCGAGTTTATTCAAAATAAAAAAGATTTTTATAACTCACCAAGTATTGCTGTTGCCATTACTGATGAAACAAAAACCATATATTTGAAACATTTTGGTGACGCCAAAAAAGGAGATAAATACTTAATTGGCTCTAATTCTAAATCATTCACTGCATTACTAATATTAAAGTTGCAGGAAGAGGGAAAACTAAATATTCATGATCCCGTCATAAAATACTTACCTTGGTTTAAGTTTAAGAATAAAGTAATTTCAGATCAAATAACCATTGAAGATTTACTACGTCATACATCTGGACTTTCAACTGAATTGGGAAGAACCTTTAAAACCGACCCAACTTTTAATTATATTGATTTTTATACTTCGAAAATAAAAAGTATCGATCTAGAGGATATCTCTGAAAGACGATACAACTATTCTAATGCTAATTACAGAATTCTTGCATATATTATAGAGGAAGTGACTAATCGCACATTTAAAGATTGTTTAAACTCTTATATAACCACGCCCTTAGGATTAGTAAATACATCAGCAGATATAAAAACTAAACTAATTAACAGCTATCAATACTTTTTATATTATCCAATAATTCCATTTGAAACAAATTTACACCCTGACGAAGCCGCTTCAGGATTAATTTCAAGCTCCATAGACAACATGGCAACTTACCTACGTCATATTATGAATGCTTATAACAATCATCCAAATACTAAATTATCCAATCATTTAGTAAAACAGTTATTTACCAAGAATGAGAGGAGTAAGTCAAATTACGGATTAGGTTGGAAAATAAATAACGATTCAACAGGGCTCTATCATGGTGGTACAAACAAAAGTTTTGAATCTCATATGTACATTTTACCTTCATTAAAAAAAGCAATTGTAGTATTAATAAATTCAAATCAAGCTCCGGATGTTGAAATTATCAATGGAATCTACGGAATATTAAGTGGAAAAGGATACTATGATAAATCGTCATTTGCTTACTACAGACATTTTCCTATTCTTGTTTTACTGCTATGTATTTGCTTTATTTCTCAATTCATAAAATGGCAAAAAAGAAATTTCCATATTTCACTGACTAAAAAGATTCTACCAAATCTTCTACTTCTTATTGGTGTAGTAATTGGATCTTGTATTTTTATTTATATTCCAAAACTTAATGGTGTTTCCTTAAAAACAGCAACAGAATTTGACCCTACTAGTGGATATAGTATTGTTTTAACTTCATTGTTGATAATCACTAACTCCATTTTAATTTATATTAATGCGAATCTTATACTAAAGAAGTAAAAACATAAAAAAGCTCCTTTAAAAAGGAGCTTTTATTCTATCAAAATTAGTTCCTTTTATTTAAAGAAACTATCTACGAATTCATATTTGTTAAAAACCTGTAAGTCATCGATTCCTTCTCCAACACCAATATATTTTACTGGAATTTGAAACTGATCAGAAATACCAATAACAACTCCACCTTTTGCGGTTCCATCTAATTTCGTTACCGCTAAAGAAGTAACTTCAGTAGCTTTTGTAAACTGTTTTGCTTGCTCAAAAGCATTCTGTCCAGTAGAACCATCTAAAACTAACAATACATCGTGGGGAGCATCTCCGACAACTTTTTGCATTACTCTTTTAATTTTAGAAAGCTCGTTCATCAAATTGACCTTATTGTGTAAACGGCCTGCAGTATCAATGATGATGACATCTGCATCTTGATTCACTCCAGATTGCAAAGTATCAAACGCAACCGATGCTGGATCTGAACCCATTTCTTGACGAATAATTGGAACGTCAACTCTATCAGCCCAAACTTGAAGCTGATCAATTGCCGCTGCCCTAAAAGTATCTGCCGCTCCTAATACTACTTTTAAACCTCTCTTTTTGAATTGAGATGCCAATTTTCCAATTGTAGTAGTTTTTCCAACTCCATTTACTCCAACAACCATTAAAACATATGGCTTTTTATTCTCAGGAATGGTAAACTCAGTTTCATTACCAACGTTTGTTTCTGATAATAAACCCGCGATTTCATCACGAAGAATCTGATTCAACTCTTCCGTTCCTAGATATTTGTCACGTGCGACACGTTCTTCAATTCTATCGATAATTTTCAATGTCGTATCTACTCCAACGTCAGATGATACTAAAACCTCTTCCAAATTATCTAAAACATCATCATCTACTTTAGATTTCCCTGCGACTGCTTTAGATAGTTTTGAGAAAAAACTTTCCTTAGACTTTTCTAATCCTTTATCTAATGTCTCTTTTTTCTCTTTGGAAAATATTTTTTTAAAAAAACTCATAATAAGCGATTAATATCTGATTAGTTAGTTGTTAAAAATCATACCATCTCAGCGTTGACAGCCAAAATGTCATTAAGAAATAGAATGAATAACATTAACAACCAAAATTACAGTATTTTCACGTATAAAAAAAGCTACTTTCATGAATGAAAGTAGCTTTTCTTTAAACTGTATACAAGAATTACTTTTTTGCCAAAAAGTCGTTTACTTGCGTAGGATCCATAATAGCTTCAACGAATGTGTAAGCACCAGACTTTGGAGACTTTACCATTTTGATAGCTTTAGTTAATCTTTTAGAACCTGTTTGTAACGTTGCTACTGATTTTTTTGCCATGACCTACCTATTATTTAATTTCTTTATGAACTGTCATCTTCTTCAAGATTGGATTAAATTTCTTTAATTCCATTCTATCTGGAGTATTCTTCTTATTCTTAGTTGTAATGTAACGAGAAGTTCCTGGTTGACCAGATGCCTTGTGCTCAGTACACTCTAAAATAACCTGAACTCTATTTCCTTTTTTTGCCATCTCTGTATAACTTTATCTAGTAGTAATTACTTTGTTAAGAAACCTTTTTCTCTTGCTTCTTTGATTACAGCTGTAATTCCTTTCTTGTTAATATTTTTTAATGCAGAAGCAGATACTTTTAATGTAATCCAATTATCCTCTTCTGGAATATAAAAACGCTTTGTCATTAAATTAGCGTTGAATTTTCTTTTTGTTCTATTTAAAGCGTGAGATACATTGTTACCTACCATCGCTTTTTTTCCTGTTAATTCACAAACTCTAGACATCTTCTTGACAGTTTTTGGTGTTATTTCTAAACGAGGTGCAAATATACGTATTTTTAACTAAAACAAACAAAATATATTTACGTTAATTTTTCATATTCATTCTCAAAATCAACTCTAAAGCTTTATTAACAGTTTTATTAATGACTTTTTCTCTTGGATTACCAAAATTGTACTCGTGTACCTCTGCCCCATTTTCATCAGCAATACCAATATATACCAAACCAACATCTTTATCATTATGATCGGTAGTTGGCCCTGCATTTCCCGTAATAGATATTGCTAAATCAGTATGCACTTTTTTTCTAGCATTAATTGCCATTAACTCGGCAACTTCTTTACTGACAACAGTATTTTCCTTTATTAAAGACATTGGCACATCTAGTAATTGTTCTTTCATTTGAGAATTATAAACGACAAAGCCTCCTTTAAAATACGCCGAAGAACCTGGAACTGAAACTAAGGTTGAAGCAATTTTTCCTCCAGTCATGCTTTCTGCTGTACAAATTGTTAGCTCTTTTGATTTTAAAATTTTCCCTACTTGACTCTCTATAGAACCTTCATCTTCGTACCCTACGAAAATATCATCTACCAATGCTGATAATTTAATTACTTTATCAGATAAAGCTTCCTTTAAATCCTCTAAATTATCTCCTTTAGCACTTAACCTTAGCCTTACTCTTCCAAAAGAAGGCAAGTAAGCTAGTTTTATATTCTTAGGTAAACTATTTTCAAAATCCTCAATTCTACTTGCTATAACACTTTCTCCCTGTCCGTAGGTAAGTATTGTTTTGTGTAGAATGTAAGGTAAATCAAACTCTTCTTGTAATTTTGGTAATACTTCATAAGTCATTAAACCTCTCATTTCGTAAGGTACACCTGGGAGAGAAACAAAAACAGTATTATTTTCATTGAACCACATGCCAGGAGCGGTTCCTAAATGATTCATTAATAAAGTAGCTTTTGAGGGTAATTCCGCCTGATATTTTTGAACTTCGTTAAATGGGTGATTAAACTTCTTAAATAGAAACTTAATATTATCGATAACCTCAGGATACGTTATCACCTTTTCATCTTTAAAGTATTCAGCTATTGTTTTTTTGGTAATATCGTCTTTCGTTGGACCTAATCCTCCTGTAATTATTACAACATCAGCTCTATTTTCAGCCTCCTTTAATGCGTTTAATATATGTTGTCTTTCATCTTGAATCGATGTGATTTGATACACCGATACACCTATCTTATTTAATTCCTTACCAATCCATTGCGAATTCGTATCTACAATCTGACCAATTAGAATTTCATCTCCAATGGTTATAATTTCTGCATTCATAAACTTACTACTCCTTGTTTCCTATTTGATTAATAACATTGTCTAACTGAGGTTTTTCCTTTTCCCATTTTTTTTGCAAAAACATAAATAATAAGTAGGAACTTAGACCACCAGAAGGGAGTTCTATTAATGCCAAACTCAATCTATCTGTAGTTTCCATCCAGTTCGATTCCATTGCTATTAAAATAGCTGCCAAAATAATTCCAAAAACAAATACTCCTGAATAGTAAGAAACAATTCCTAAAACTGTAATTCCCCATTTACTCTTTTCATATTCTCCGGCCAACTCATAAAATTTCTTTCCTATTATTACTAAAATAATTATTCCGATCATACGTGATTTTTTAATTTATTCCTTTTCCGTTAATGTCATTCTCTCTTTTAATCTTACTTTCCGTTACTTTATATGAAATTCCTGTAACAAATATTGCTAAAGGAATAGAAAAGCAACTTATAATAGTCGGGTTAGAATAAGGGAATTTTAAACCTATATTTAGAAATATCATCATAAAAACTGTGCCCGCATAATATGTTACTAAAAAAACGACTACTCCAATAATCAAGTATAGAATTGGGTTTCTCTTATATTTCTGTGAAAGTTTAAGAAATTGATATCCTGTAAATATTACTCCTAATACAATTATTAAATCCATTTATTCTTATTCTTTTCCTATTTCATCTATAGCTTTATTAGCATCAACATTCACTTTTTTCAACCATTTTTTCTCCAACCAAAAATGAACCAGAATTACTACTAATACACCTATTAAAAAAGACAATAATCGATGTGTTGACCTACCAATATTATTTGATATGACACCAAGAAATGTGTAGGTCAATGCGTTCAGGAAAACAACTACAATGTAAATTCCTAAACCCAACAACATATATCCTATTCTACTTCTGTTATATTTATTAGCTAAATTATAATAAGACCATGCTATAGTAATAAGAATAATAATTAATAAAACAGAAGTTAGATTCATTTTACTTTTATTTCGAATGCCTTTTTACCTTCAATAACTCCAGTTAACAAATCATTTTCTACGACTTTTCCGACACCTGCAGGTGTACCTGTAAAAATTATATCTCCTTTTTTTAAGGTGAAAAACTGAGATACATAACTCACCAATTCATCCACTTTCCAAAGCATAGCTTTTGTATTGCCATCTTGAACTACTTCTCCATTTTTATGTAATTGAAAAGACAAATTTTCTAAATCAAACTCCTTCTTAGGATAAAACTCGCCGATAATAGCACTACCGTCAAAAGCTTTCGCTTTTTCCCAGGGCAATCCTTTAGCTTTACATTCTGCTTGAACATCACGAGCAGTAAAATCAATTCCTAAACCTATGGCGTCATAATATTTATGAGCAAATTTGGTTGAAATATGCTTTCCTACTTTATTAATTTTGACCAAAACCTCTACTTCATAGTGAACATCATTAGAAAATGGTGGTATAAAAAATGGATTTCTTTTTGGTAAGATTGCAGAATCAGGTTTCATGAAAACAACCGGATTACTTGGTCTTTCATTTGCTAATTCTTCTATATGTTTTGCGTAATTACGCCCGATACAAATTATTTTCATGTTGATTATATCTTTGAATAAATCAAATATCTTACTATTTATTCTCCCGACTCAGGAAATACAATTGCTCTATTATCAGAAACAATTATTTGATGTTGTAAATGAGATTTTACAGCTTTTGCTAGGACTAACCTTTCAATATCTGCCCCAATTCCTTTCAATGTTTTTGGTGTACTTTCGTGTGAAATCCTTTCAACATCTTGCTCGATTATTGGACCTTCGTCTAAATCGACAGTCGCATAATGTGCTGTTGCTCCAATTAACTTTACTCCTCTCTCATAAGCTCTTTGATACGGATTTGCTCCTTGAAATGCTGGTAAAAACGAATGATGAATATTAATAATTTTTTGAGGATACTTATTTATAAAATCTTCAGAAAGGATTTGCATGTAACGAGCCATTACAATTAAATCAATATTATATTTAGTTAATAATTCTACAACCTGAGCTTCTTGTTCTTTCTTTGTTTCCTTTGTTATTGGTAAATGATAATAAGGAATATCGAACATGTTAGCGATGGATTTCAACTTATCATGATTACTAATTATTAAACTTATATTACAATCAATAGTTCCTTCTCTTTGTCTTTCCAACAAATCATATAAGCAATGACTCGTGTGCGAAACCATAATCGCCACATTTTGTTTTTCTTTTTCGTAATGAACCGACCAAGTACAACTTAGAGAATCGGCTAAATTTAAAAACTCAGTTTCTAAATCGTTTTTAGTAATATTAGCATCTTCTGCATCTAAACGAATACGCATATAATAACGATCTGCAATGGCGTTTACATATTGCTGACAACTTAAAATGTTAAAGCCTTGTTCATAGAAAAACGTTGTAAACTTGGCAACTAAACCTTTCTGATCAGGGCATTTAATTAAAAAAGTAACTACTTGTGATTGCATTAGAATTTTTGGGTGGTTATTACTTTACTTAGCAAAAAGGAAACCTCTCTATGGAATCCATTTTTTATCAAAATTTGGTTTTCTCTTTTCTAAGAAAGCATCTCTTCCTTCTTTAGCTTCATCAGTCATGTAAGCCAAACGAGTTGCCTCTCCAGCAAAAACTTGCTGTCCAACCATTCCATCATCTGTTAAGTTCATGGCAAACTTCAACATTTTTATAGAAGTTGGAGATTTTGCTAAAATTTCTTGTGCCCATTGAAAAGCTGTATCCTCTAACTCGTCATGAGGAATAACGGCATTTACCATTCCCATTTCATACGCTTCTTGAGCAGAATAATTTCTACCTAAGAAAAATATTTCTCTTGCTTTTTTCTGTCCAACCATTTTTGCCAAATAAGCAGAACCATATCCTCCATCAAATGAAGTTACATCGGCATCTGTTTGTTTAAAAATAGCGTTTTCTTTACTCGCTAAAGTTAAATCGCAAGTCACGTGTAGACTGTGACCTCCACCAACTGCCCAACCTGGAACCACAGCAATTACTGCCTTTGGCATAAAACGAATTAAACGTTGAACTTCTAAAATATTTAGTCTGTGATAACCATCTTGACCGACATAACCTTGATGTCCTCTAGCTTTTTGATCTCCACCTGAGCAAAAGCTCCAAATTCCATCTTTAGTTGATGGACCTTCCGCAGACAATAAAACTACTCCAATCGAGGTATCTTCATGTGCATCTTGAAATGCATCCAATAATTCACTAGTCGTGTGAGGACGAAATGCATTCCTAACGTTTGGCCTGTTAAAAGCTATTCTAGCTACACCTTGTGACTTCTTGTACGTAATGTCTGTATACTCTTTTGCAGTTTTCCAGTCTATGTTCATCATAATTTGAAAAAAATATCGTTATTTAGAAAAAACAAAAATACTATATTATACCTTAGCATTATTATAAGGTATACCCCAAACATAAAATTATCGATGAGAAATTTAATTTTAGCGACCTTTTTACTTTTAAGTTCAGTTGCGTTTGCTCAAAAAATATATAATAAGAAAGTAAGCTCTGTTCAATTTAATGCAGACCGTGACATTAAATTATATTTACCTGAGGGACATGAAACTGACACTATTAGAAAATATCCTGTTGCCATAGTTTTGAATAACGATTACTTATTCGATATTTATTTAGGAAATTCTAAAATTTATGCAGCAGCAGATTTAACTCCAAAACAAATTGTTGTTGGATTAGATGTAGACTTTAGGAGAAATAAAGATGTTTCAACAGTTGGAAAAAGTGGAGGATTAACAGATCAGAGTAAAAAGTTTTACAACTATATTAAGGAGGAACTTATTCCTTATTTAGAAGCGAATTACAAAACATCTCCTTATTTAACAATTGTTGGAGATGGAGAAGCTGCAAATTTCTTACTTCATTTCTTAAAAGAAAAAAAACCAATCTTCAATGCATATGTGTGTATATCACCTATGCTTACGAATCAAAGTATACGTTTATTAACTACTTATAATTTAAAACGATTGGATGAATTAGATAATCAGTTTTACTTATACATGAGTTCTAACGCCTTTGAAAAGGAGGAGCGAAAAGATTATTTTGAACAAGCTAAGAAAGGTTTAGAATCACTTGCGATAAAAAATTTGCATTTAGCTTTTAAAGACTATAAAGACGTTCCAAATAAACCTGCGGCAATTGTAAAAGCTCCAACGGATATTTTTAGTACTATTTTCGAACTGTATCCAAGAATTTCTAAAAAAGAGTATGACGAAAAGATTAAAGACCTCGATCCACTCGAAGCTATTAAATATTTAGAATCGAAATACATTGAAATTGAATATTTATACGGAACAAATTTGAATGTTCGTTTTCAAGATATTTACGCCATTGAAGGAATTGTAATTGATCGTCAAGATGGAGATTACCTAAGAGTTCTTGGGGATTTTGTTATGATTAAGCATCCTGAATCTCACTTAGGTGAATATTACGTAGGAATGTATCATGAATTAGGTAAAAATTATGAACAAGCATTATTCTATTATAAAGAGGCTTATGGAAAAATGGAGCTTTCAGATTCTAACACTGAACTTTTTTATGAGAACATTATTCGAATCGAAAATGCAATTCAAAATGAACCTAAAGAACAGCCTTTAGATGAACTTCCTTTTGAAGACGAAGAAAACAATGATGAGAATCCTGAAGAGGATGAAGAAGAAAAAGAGGGCAAATACAAAAGCTAGTATTATTTAACTAGCTCTATTCTATCTGATTTAAGAATTATTTTCTTCTTTTTGTATAAAGTACCAATAGCTCTTTTAAATGCTTTTTTACTTAATTGTAAGTGAAATTTAATAGATTCAGGAGAGCTTTTGTCTGTTAATAACAAAAAACCTTTTTCATTCAATTTTTGGAGAACCTTATCCACATCTTCATCAATAACGTTTCTAAAACCTTGTGGCCTCAAAGAAACATCAATTTTTTCATCTTCTCTAATTTTCTTAATAAATCCATCAATTCGCATACCTTCTTCTAATTCCGTAAAAACCTCATTAGCATAAAGTAAACCCTCATAAGTTTCTTCAATTAAAACAGTATACCCAAGAGCTGTTTGAACTCCAATAATTAACTCTACTTTATCTCCCTCTTTAAATTGCATTTGTTATAAACTTTTAAAATATGCTGTTAAAATTTGATCGTTAATTTCTGATGGTGTGAAAACCTCTAAAATTTTTGGTTTCTCACTATCGTTATAAAATTGCACTAAATTATAATTTAGTTCATTGAGTGAATTTGCATGAAGATAATCAAAACCAAACATCTTGGCTAAATAATTTGCCGTTAATTGATGTGGCGTTTCAAAATATTGAAGCGCATTTGTAGATTTAGGCCCTGGAATGATTTTGAAAATTCCACCACCTGAATTATTAATTATGATTATCCTGAAGTTATTTGGGATATAAGAATTCCAAAGTGCATTACTATCGTAAAAAAAACTCAAATCACCAGTCAATAAGGTTGTTGACTCTTCTACCGAGCAAGCAGCTCCAATCGCAGTGGATGTACTACCATCAATTCCACTTGTTCCTCTGTTACAAAAAACACTGTAACTCGAATTTATATCGAATAACTGAAGATAACGAATCAAAGAACTATTACTAACTTGAATTTGAGAGCCTTCAGGAATTTTATTCAAAACAGATTCAACCACTTTTAAATCTGAATATTCAGCAGTTGCCAAAAAGTCCTTATGCTTTATATTTCTTGACCTTTTTTCGGACAACCAATACTCCTTATAATTTGAGGCTGTTTTCTCTACTTGTTTCATAAAGTTTTCAAAAAAACGTACTGGGTTTTCCTGAATAAACTCTGATAGACAGAAATAAGTATTCATTTCTTTTATCCCATCAATATGCCAATGATGACTTGGTTGATACTTTCTTAAAAATTGTTTGATTCTTTTCGAAACAATCATTCCCCCAAAAGTTACTAATAATTCTGGCTGTAATTCTTTAAAATCTGATTCATCTAATTTCGAAATCAGTTTATCAATAGAATTAATCGTTTTTCCGTAATCAAGATTAGAAGTTGTTTCAGTCATTACTAAAACAGATGGATCTTCATTCAGTTTATCTATGAGCTTTTGAGTTTTCTCACATTTACGATGTACTCCAACTAAAACTAACTTTCTTTTTGTATTATTCCAAATTTTCGAAAGAGATCTAAAATCAATTTTCTTTCTATTTTCTTGAATATATTCTTCACTAAATTGGAAAGAGTCCATTTCATCAACAGTCTCATAAATCGGCTCATTAAAAGGAACGTTGATATGTACTGGTCCAGAATTATGAATACAAGTTTCTAAAGCCTTAACAACCTCCTTTTTATTTGTTATTAGTTCTTTCTCGTCCTCAACTAAATTTGCTGAATACAAAATATGATTCTCAAATACATTTTCTTGGCGTATTGTTTGACCATCGCCAATATCGATTAAGTATTTTGGCCTATCTGCTGAAATAACTAGCAATGGTATTTTACTATAAAAAGCTTCTGCTATTGCTGGATAATAGTTCAATAATGCAGAACCTGAAGTACAAATAATAGCTACTGGTTTTTTGGTTTGTTGTGCAATTCCTAAAGCAAAAAATGCCGCTGCTCTTTCATCAACTATACTAAAAGTCTCAATTTGATTTACATTAGAAAAACCGATGGTTAAAGGCGCGTTTCTAGAACCTGGAGAAATCACAACCTTATCAATATTATAATACTGACAAGCAGAAATGACTAATTGTGCAAGTTGTTTTTTTGGATACATCAGTCTGCAAAAATATCACTAAAAAAGAAAATCCACACTATACGTGTGGACTTCTTACATATTTGTATTGATTATATTTTAATTTCCTTTTTTATAATCAGCTAAAAACTTCTCTAAACCTATATCAGTTAATGGGTGCTTCAATAAACCAGTGATCGCAGATAAAGGGCCTGTCATTACATCGGCTCCAATTTTAGCGCAATCAATTACGTGCATTGTGTGACGTACAGAGGCTGCTAAAATTTCAGTTTCGAACATGTAGTTATCATAGATATGACGAATCTCAGAAATTAAATTTAAGCCATCTGTTGAAATATCATCTAAACGACCAATAAATGGAGAAACATAAGTTGCACCAGCCTTTGCTGCTAATAAAGCTTGACCAGCTGAAAACACTAAGGTTACATTCGTTTTAATTCCTTTGTCAGAAAAGTACTTACAGGCTTTAACACCATCGCCAATCATTGGTAATTTCACAACAATTTGAGGATGTAAAGCTGCTAATTCTTCTCCTTCTTTCACCATTCCTTCAAAATCAGTAGAAATTACTTCTGCCGAAACATCTCCATCAACTATTTCGCAAATTGCCTTATAATGATTTTTAATGTTGTCTTCTCCTGTAATTCCTTCTTTTGCCATTAAAGATGGATTTGTAGTTACTCCGTCTAAAATTCCTAAAGCTTGTGCTTCACGAATCTGATCTAAATTGGCTGTATCAATAAAAAACTTCATCTAATTTTTGTTTTACTGTTGTGTTATTTTGCAAAACTAGTGTTTTATAACTAGTTTATATTTGAGCTTATAAAAAAAATGTTTGAAATTTTTCATGAATAAATTCGAAAGACGTTTAAAAGAATTCTAAAAATACTAAAAACGTTTAAGAAACTATAATATCAAAAGTCTAGAAAACTATTTTTTAAAAACTACAGGAAAACTTTTTAGTTGTTAACTATGGAGTCCTGAGGAGGAAAACGAAATATCAAATCTCTATATCCAAACCTCATCACTCTATTCAAACGCAGGAATTACTTAATAGTACGGATGTAAATTAAACCGATAGAAAAACCTACTTTTACATTTTTAACTATTGTACTATGACACTTTCAAATGTAAAACTTGTAATTACTGATATGGATGGAACGCTCTTAAATTCCAATCATGAAGTGAGTGATCAATTTTTCAATTTATTTAGTAAGTTAAAAGAAAATAATATTCTTTTTTGTGCTGCAAGTGGAAGACCATTATATGGAATTCTAGATAAATTATCTCCTATAAAAAATGATATTCTTATTGTTGCTGAAAATGGAGGGTTAGTACTTAAGAATGATGAAGTTTTACTATCTACGGAAATTCAAAAGGAAAATGTAAAAAAGATTAATGAAACTTTGAATACAATAGAGAACGTAAACGCAGTTTATTGCACAAAAGACAAAGCTTACACAACTAATCCATCAGGAAAGTTACTTGAACTTTTATCGGAATACTATAAAAATCACGAAGTCGTAGATTCTCCCGAGAGCATAACTGCTCCAATTTATAAAATTGCTTTGTTTCATGAAATCAGTTCTGAAAAATATTTATATCCGCACTTACATCATTTAGAAAGTGAGTTTAAAGTTAAAGTAAGCGCCAATCATTGGGTTGATATTTCAGAAAACAATGCCAATAAAGGTTATGCTGTAGAGCTTATTCAAAACATATATAATATTTCTCCAGAAGAAACAATGGTATTTGGCGATTATAATAATGACATTGAAATGCTAAAAAAAGCACATTTTAGTTATGCCATGGAAAACGCCCATCCCTTAGTAAAGGAGACCGCAAATTACTCAACTCGAAGTAATGATAATTTTGGAGTTGAGAAAATCCTTGAGTTATTAATAAAGGAAAAAGAAAGTTCTTAAGAAAAATTACAATTTGTAATGATTCATAATCAATCTTTCATAAACTCTATCTGGTAATACTCTTTTTAGAACAACAGAAAAGCGCTCCATGAATGCACCAACTTTGTAGTGCAATTTAGGCTTTTTAGTATTGATTATTTTAAGAACTAACTTCGCAATTACAATCGGATTCATTCCGTCGTCAACATAATCATCCGATACTTGTAAATTTTTACTGTAAGATTCCTTATACGCAGAATCTTCAAAAACTGGCGTGTAATATCTCCCGGTAGATATACTTGTAGCAAAACTTCCTGGAGCAATACTGGTTACATTAACTCCAAAACTTTTCACTTCCATACTTAACGACTCTGTTAGTAATTCAAAAGCACCTTTACTGGCCGAATATGCACTTCTATATGGTAAACCTGAATAAGCAGCAAGTGAAGTTATATTAATAATTAAGCCACTTTTTTGATTTCTCATATGAGGTATAACCTTCTTCATAACATCTATCGGTCCAAAAAAATTTGTATTAAAACCTTCTTTTAACTCACTCATTGGAATATCTTCCATGGCTCCCATTAAACCCCTTCCTGCATTATTTATCAGTACATCAATACGACCTTCTTTATTGATAACTTTGGTAACAGCTCTATCGATTGACTCTACGTCTAATACGTCTAGGGCGATCATAGTAAAATCAACACCTATTACTTTATCAGGATTTCGACTTGTACCATAAACAATGTAATTATTTGAATATAAATGTTCTGCAATTGCTTTTCCAATACCAGAAGAAGCTCCGGTAATCACTATTACTTTAGACATTTTTAGATTGATTTATCAGGTTGATTACTTTGGATGAATTTCCATATAATTGAATGGTTTAGTTCAAAACTCAAAAACCGATCAAATATCAGAGTCAAAAGTCTATAAACAAAGCATTTTTTCCAAATTTTTTAGTTAAAGATTTTGAGGTCATTTAAAAATAAGCTAATTTCGAGACTTGTAAACATAATTTATTCTACCCCAAAATATAGAAAATCATGAAAAGATTGTTTCTGTTAGCTGTAAGTTTATTAGTATTGACGGCCTGTGGTGATAAGCCTAAACCGAAAGATTATGCGGTAATTTCTGGTGAAGCCCAAAATTTTAGAAAACGAAACATAACGTTAATAGGTTATAATTTTGAAAAGAAAATAAAGTTTGATAGAAAAACGAAAACTTTTTCTGATACACTTAGAGATATAACACCTGGTCATTACATTTTAAAATTCAATAAAAGACCTGTGAATGTCTATTTATCATCAATTGAAGATTTAAAGGTTATGGTTGATGCAAAAAAAAGGACAGAAGATCCAATTTTCGAAGGACCAAACAAAAACATCAACATTTATCTAACAGAAAGATATAAAAAACATGGTCTAATTTTAGGTAACGCGAATAAGTTATTCTCTTTAGAAGAAGCAGAGTTCTTAAGTAAAATGGATGAGTATAAATCTAGTTTAGAAGATTTAGCAGATGCATCGCAATTACCAGCTGATTATTTAGAGAAAGAAAAAAGGAATATAAATTACGAATTTGTTAGAAATATAAATAATTACCAGCCATACCATAGACTATTGTATGGTGACGAAGAGTTTGTTGTATCGGAAACGTTTCCTAAAGACATAATGGAGGATATAGACTTTAACAATCCAGCGGATTTTTTACATTCTGTATCATACAGAAAACTACTGAAAGAATATTTAGATAAGATAGCAAATAAGAGGAAACCAAAAGATGGAGATTTTGATTTAACGTATCTACAAACTGTACATACTGAAGTAGTAGATACTTTAATTAAAAATGATTTGATACATTCGGCTGCTAAAAAACAAATCACAACTACTACAAACCTTAAAGAGTATTATAAAAAGTACATGGGATACTCAACTAACAAGGAAAACAAAGCTGAGATTAAAAGTTTATATGATAAATTGAAATTAACTGCACAAGGTCAACCTTCACCTAAATTTACTGATTTAGAAAATTACACTGGTGGTAAAACTTCATTAGATGACTTAATTGGTAAAGGTAAATATGTTTACATAGATGTTTGGGCGACATGGTGCGGATTCTGTAAAAAAGAGATCCCACTTTTAAAAAGACTAGAACAAAAATATCATGATAAAAACATTGAGTTCGTTAGTATCAGTGTGGATAAAGCTAGTTTAAAGGAAAAATGGAGACAAACGATTATTGATAGAGAGATGACAGGAGTTCAATTATTTGCAGGTAAATCAGAAACGGAACTGCAATTTACCAAAGACTATTTGATTAAAGGATTACCAAGGTTTATTTTAATTGATCCTGATGGAAATATAGTCAATGCAAATGCTCCAAGACCAAGCGAAGGAGATGCTCTTCAAAATATTTTTGATGAACTATTGGACATTTAAAAGAAAATTAAGAAATATAAAAAAAGCTCAGTTTGTAAACTGAGCTTTTTTTAATTTGTGAAATAGTATTTAATTTCTAAAATCTATTATCTCCATCCAATAAATCTCCTAAACCGCCTAAAATACTTCCTTCACCTTTACTTTTACCTCCACTCGGTATTGAAGATAAAACTCTTCCTGCTAATCGGCTAAACGGTAATGATTGAATGAATACAGTTCCTGGTCCTTGAAGTTTTGCAAAGAACAATCCTTCACCTCCAAAGATGGTATTCTTTATTCCACCTACAAACTCGATATCATAATCTATATCTTGAGTAAATCCAACAATACAACCCGTATCTACTTTTAAAATCTCACCAGGTTTTAAAACTTTTTTTGCCATAGTTCCACCAGCATGGATAAAACCTAATCCATCACCTTCCATCTTTTGCATAATAAAACCTTCTCCACCGAACAGACCTCTTCCGAGTTTTCGTGAAAACTCAATCCCAATAGAAACTCCTTTTGCCGCGCATAAAAAAGCATCTTTTTGACAAATAAACTTTCCTCCAAACTCTGTTAAATCAATAGGTATAATTTTACCAGGATAAGGAGAAGCAAAAGAAACTTGCTTTTTTCCATATCCTACATTAGTAAATACAGTCATGAATAAGCTTTCACCAGTTAAAATTCTTTTACCAGCGGAAAATATCTTTCCTAACAAACCTTTTTCCTGATTTGATCCATCCCCAAAAATAGTATTCATCTGTACATCTGGCTCCATCATCATAAAACTCCCACTTTCTGCTACTACGCCTTCCTGAGGGTCCAACTCAATTTCTACATATTGCATCTCCTCACCGTAAATTCGATAGTCAATTTCGTTTGCTCTTTGTTCTAGAAACATAATTTTAGTTTTTATTTCATTAGACTAAAGTTCTTGCTATTTGTTACGTTTTAACTTTCAAACTCCATTCAAATTGAAACTTTGAAACTGAAATTCCATCTTCATTAATCCCTTCTGAAGTTAATAGTACCGTCTGTCCCTCCCCAGTTTTAATAGCATCTTCAATTGCTCTATCAATTTCTTCTCCTTGATTACATTCAAAATGAATCTTACCTGTTGCCTTTTTAGTAAAAGTTGCGTCCATATTTGTAACAAGCATCGAGATTTTCCTTCCTGAAACATCTATTGACTGCATCACTAGAATTCCTGTTGCAAATTCAGCAGCCATTCCCTGCACTGCCCAAAACATTGAATTAAATGGATTCTGATTAATCCAACGATGTTTTACTTTTACAACTGTTTGCTTTCTTGAAATTGACTTCACACGAATTCCTGTAAAAAAAGCGGATGGTAACTTAAATAATAAAAAGAAGTTAATTTTTGAGGGTGTAAATTTCATAAAATCCAGTATTTATGGGCAATTTAAAGTTTTTATTAAGGGGAAACAACAAATTATTAAGGATTCTTTTTTGTTAAAATTTGTTAAATTTTAGTACTATGTATTGCATAATACCTTTTTTTAAACATATATTTGCATAGTCAAGTATTATATAAATCATTATACTATGAGAAATAATAACGAAAATACCAACGCATTCTTAATACATATTTCCTCTTTCGCAGGATACTTCTTCCCTTTCGGAAGTATTATCACTCCTTTAATATTATGGCAAACACAAAAAGATAGAAGCTCTTTTTTAGACGAACATGGAAAAGAAGCCGTAAACTTTAATGTAAGTTTCTCTCTTTACATCTTCATATTGAGTGCATCATTTGTATCATTTTTCTTTGGAGATATATTTAGAGTACTTAACAGAATCGACCATTTAGACTTCGGACATAGTGTTTCTTTTAGTGGCGACTTATTCGGCTTCTTTGGAATTGCATCTTTGGTAGGCGTTGTAACCTTGATTAAAATTGCTTTAATCATAATTGCATCAATGAAAGCCAACAACGGAGAACATTATAAATATCCGTTTACAATAAAATTTATTAAATAAAAAACCACACTGAATGAAGATAGAAAATACAAAAGCTCAAATGCGTAAAGGCGTTTTAGAGTATTGTATCTTGTCAATACTACAAAAGGGCGATGCATACACTTCTGAAATCCTTAACACATTAAAAAGCGCAGAGATGATTGTGGTTGAAGGTACCATATATCCATTATTAACCCGCTTAAAAAATGCAGGCTTACTATCATATAGATGGGAAGAATCGACCTCAGGACCACCACGTAAATATTACGTAATCACAGAAAATGGAACCATGTTTTTAAAAGAATTAGACAAAACTTGGAATAATTTAGTAAATGCAGTAAATCAAGTAACAAGTACAAAATCAACATCAAATGAATAAGACAATAAATATAAATTTAGGCGGATTTTTCTTCCATATAGATGAAAACGCGTATCAAAAGTTAAAACGATACTTAGACGCCATCGCTCGTTCATTAAGTGATGACCCACAAGGAAAAAATGAAATCATTTCAGATATCGAAGCTCGTATTAGTGAGTTACTTTCTGAAAGAATAACAGACGCTCGTCAAGTTGTAAATGAAGGTGATATTGATGAAATTATTACCATCATGGGACAACCAGAAGATTACACAGAGGCAGAAGAAACATATAGTGACGACTCAAGCTATAATTACGGTAAAAGATCTAAATCTTCGAATAAGAAGTTATTCAGAGATCGCGAAGACAAATTTTTAGGTGGTGTTGCTTCAGGATTAGCTCACTACACTAATATTGATACTATTTGGGTTCGATTGTTCTTCATTTTAACTGCGGTAACAACTGGTTTTGGATTTTTAATCTATATTATATTATGGGTATTATTACCTGAGGCTAAAACAACGGCGGAGAAACTACAGATGGAAGGTGAGGATGTGAATATCGGAAACATTGAAAAAAAAATTCGTAACGAGTTTGAATATCTCTCCACAAAGTTAAAAGACGGGGCTAGTGAAATAACCGAAAAAATCTCTAGTGCAGATTATGAAAAATTGCGTAACCAAACTAAATCTGGCTTTCAAGATTTTATAGATACTGTAGGTAAAATACTATCAGCGCTTTTTAAGGTCTTTGGAAAGTTTATGGGAATTTTACTTGTATTTATTGCAGGTATAGTGTTGATATCACTGATCTTTGCAATGTTTTCCATCAGTAGTTTAGAAATACTCGGGTTTGATGGAGACTTTATTCACTACCCTCCGTTGTTTTATGATTCTGTTCTACCGAATTGGTTATTAACACTATTTGGAATGTTGTTAGTTGCTGTTCCAATTTTAGCACTATTAATTCTAGGGTTACGTATACTATCTCCTAATTTAAAAAGAGTATCTACAACAACATCTTTGTCATTATTTGGAATTTGGCTTGTTTCATTATTCTTCATAGGATTTTCAGGGATTGAATTTGCAACCTCAAAAGCGCAACGTGCCGTTAAAGTTAGTAAGAAATCGATTTTATTTAATCCAGAAGAACCTCTTAAAATCGGAGTAAAAAATGATGATGAAATATATTATCAGCACAATCTGCGTAGAAGAGATAACTCGATAGAAGTTTACATAGACGATAAAAAAGCAAAATACTCAAATGATATTAAAATAGATGTTGCTAAAAGTGATAGTAACGAAGCTTTTATAGAAATCAAAAAAGAATCAGAAGGAAGGAAACGTAAAGATGCATTAAATAACGCTGAGAAAATAAAATATAAGTTCAACTTACATAAGAATAAAATTATATTCGATGCCTTTTTTTTAAGCGAATTTAAAAATATCTGGAAAGACGAAGAAGTTTATTTAACTCTTTACATACCAGAAGGAACAATAATATATTTTGAAAATTCTTCTAAGAGATTTTTATATAATATAGAAAATACGGAAGACATTTATGATAGAAACATGGCGAATCATCATTTTAAAATGACATCCAAAGGTTTCGAATGTATAGATTGTGAGAACAATAAAGAATCAGAAGATGAACGAAAAGCTAATTCTGATTGGAACTATGATAATACTAACGATAACAACAATAACAATGATAACAATTCTGATGTATCTTTCTTATTTGATAGTACAATTAATAACTTAAAAGCAGAGTTTATCATCTCTAAACAAACTACAAAAACAGAATTAGAAAAACTTATTAAATGGTTTAAGAAAAGAAAAAATATTGACATAACTATCGTTAAATCAAGTTTTAAAAATAAAAGGATTGAAAAAATACTTTTAGACATTGATTGCAACGATGGCTACAAAGGTAAACTCAAAATTTCTAATAATACACTAGAAGGCATACCTACCGGATTTAGAAGATTATATGATGAAGAGGACAAAACTCTTGCTTTTAAAATCTGGTAATAACAAAAATGAAAACTAATTGAAAGCAAATTGAAAAACTATGAAACCACTTACCGACTTCTTTTTTGAAGGAAACCTATTTTGGAAAATTGTACTATTATTATGGTCTTTACTTACGTCTCTATTTACTAACGCACAAATTAGCGAAAGCTCAGAGCTCTATAAAACTTTAAAAAATAACGACAGTATAATGTTTGAAAGAACATTTAATCGTTGTGAATTGGATAAATTAGACAAAATTATTAACGATGATTTTGAATTTTATCATGATGTTGCTGGCGAAGAATCAAGAGAAAAATTTATCTTATCTCTAAAAAATAACATTTGTTCTAATCCAAATAAAAAACCAATTCGTAAGTTAGTTGACGAATCTTTAGAAGTTTTTCCTTTAAAGAATAATGGAAAATTATATGCCGCAATTCAAAAAGGTAAACATTTATTTTTCATAAAAGAAAATGGAAAATTATCACCAACTGGTTCTGCTTTATTCACCCACTTATGGATTAAAAAAAATAACTCATGGAAGTTGAAACGAGTTTTAAGCTACAATCATCTTCCGCTACAAAATTAGTTTACTAGTTAACAAACTTCTAGACTAATACTTGGTTTACTTAGCCAAAGCTCCTTGAGCTTTGGCTTTTTTTATTCTATTCATTTTAATTAAATTGAGTGACAAAAATCCAATTCACATGTATACCAAAAAAGTTTTTAGAGCAAAAGACATGTTAAAGTGGACTCGATTTGAAACACTTTTTTTCTTCATTTTTATTATGATAATTGTAGGTTTATACTATTTTTTCAATATCACTTGGTTCAAAATTCCTTGGACTCCACTTGCCTTAATCGGCACCGCTGTTTCTTTCGTAATCGGTTTTCAAAACAATTCAGCATATGGAAGAATATGGGAAGCAAGAAAAATATGGGGTGGGATTGTTAATACATCAAGAACTTTTGGTATGTTCGTTCAAGACATGGTTGATACTAAACATTCCAAAAGTAAATCATCCGAAGAAGACATTCAAAACGATATAAAAACACTCACTTATCGACATATTGCTTGGATGACAGCTTTACGACATTCCATGAGAACACGAAAAAGTTGGGAAACTGTACTCGATGAAAAATCCAACAAGGAGTGGACACAAATTGTAGCTCCGCCAGAATGGAATTCTACTCTAGAAAATGATTTAAAACCTTATTTAAATAAAGAAGACTTAGCCTATACCTTATCTAAAAACAATAAACAAACTGCCTTATTGTATTTACAATCTCATCATTTAAAAAACCTGAAAGATCAAGGGAAGATATGGGAGTTTTCTTTTTTAGAATTAGAAAATGTATTAGAAGAGCTATTTACGCTACAAGGAAAATCTGAAAGAATTAAAAACTTCCCTTATCCTCGTCATTTCGCCACTCTTAATCATTATTTCATGTGGTTATTCGTTTTATTATTACCAATAGCACTAGTTCCTCAGTTTTCTGAAATCGGCGAAGAAATCAGTAAAACATTACCTTCTATCGGAAAATTATTTATGTGGCTTTCAGTTCCCTTCTATGTAATTGTTGCATGGATTTTTCATACAATGGAAAGGATCGGTCGAACTGGAGAAAATCCATTTGAAGGTTCTGCAAACGATGTTCCTATTTCGACTATTGCAAGAGGAATTGAAATTGATTTAAGACAGAATTTAGGAGAAAAAGATGATGAAATACCCAATCAATTTCCAATTATTCATAATACACAAATGTAATATCCAATCCATTTCTTTATTTTTACAGTCATGAAGAAATGGATGTTTTCAATTATCACCTTTGCCTTTTCACTATTTGTAAGTTCACAAGAATTACCCAAAGGTTTTTCTTATGTAAAAGATTTTGCACCTACAATACAAATGGAACTAAGATATTGTACCCACAACAACTTTATGGGAGTTCCTGTTGACGGATATGAAGAACCTATTTTGATAACCTCTACTAAAACAGCTAAAGCCTTAGCTAAGATTCAAGAACTATTATTAAAGAAAGGATTGAGTTTAAAAGTATTTGACGGTTATCGTCCTCAAACTGCTGTTAATCATTTTGTCCGATGGGCCAGAATTCCGAATGACACACTTACTAAAAAACAATACTACCCTGGCTTAAATAAACGAAACCTTTTTAAACTAGGTTACATTGCTACCAAATCTGGTCATTCAAGAGGAAGTTCTGTAGATTTAACTATCGTACATATTGCTACAGATACGGAATTAGATATGGGAAGCCCTTACGACTTCTTCGGAACAATTTCACACGCACAATATAAAAATCTGACAAAAGAGCAAAAAGCCAATCGATATTTACTTAGAAAAGTAATGATGGCAAATGGTTTCAGACCTTATAAAAATGAATGGTGGCATTTTACACTGAATAATGAACCATTTCCTAAAACCTACTTTGATTTTCCTGTTAAGTAAGAATTAACATTTTATATCGACATAAAAATTTAAACGGCACTATATTTGTTCTAGTAAGATTTATGATGAAGTACCTTTTTAAAATATTATTGATAAGCTTTCTTTATTCTAGTATGAATGGAATTAGTCAAGTGGATAATTCTTCTGGAGGATCTATTAAAGGTAAAACGATTGGAACTTTTAAAGCTCCTGCAAAAGAGATTAAGAAACCTAAATCTCTAAATTTCGGTAATGACAATGGTTTTAAAACTGCCAATAAAGATTTAGAAAAAAAACAAAAACAAAAGAAAGCAGAAGAAGATTTAAAAAATAAAGGAATACTTACCAAAGCAAAAGTAGCTGAAGAACGATACTTGAAAAACTTCCGTAAAATAAATGGGATGTACGATTATCCAGTTATTGACCAAGACCTCGGTAGTATTAGTACAGATTCTAAAAGTGTGAATATTATATGTAGAGATTTCCAATATCCTGATGGAGATAGAGTAACCATTTACGTAAATGATATTCCTGTTGTAACAAACCTAACACTAAAACAACGCTATCAATCGTTCAATATACCTTTAGAAGAAGGAGTTAATCGCATAAAAATAGTAGCTTTAAATCAAGGCACTTCTGGTCCAAACACAGCAGCTTTTAAAGTATACAATGATGCAGGAATGCTCCTTTCCTCAAATGAATGGAATTTAGCTACAGGAGCTAAAGCCACACTTATTGTAGCCAAGAATAAATAACTTCACGCAAACGTTTGAGATAAATCATAGATAATGCGTTTTTTATTCTATAAAAAACCGTTATTTTTGTTGCTGCATTTTTAGTAAGCAAAAAAACAAACAACAATTCAGAATGAAAAAAGTCACTAAAGAAACTTATATCAACTGGTATAGAGATATGCTTTTTTGGAGAAAGTTTGAAGACAAACTTGCCGCAGTTTATATACAACAAAAAGTAAGAGGTTTCTTGCATTTATATAACGGTCAAGAAGCAGTATTAGCAGGTGCCTTACATGCTATGGATCTTACAAAAGACAAGATGATTACAGCTTATCGTAATCATGTACAGCCTATCGGAATGGGTGTAGATCCGAAAAGAGTTATGGCAGAATTGTATGGAAAAGCAACAGGAACTTCTCAAGGTCTTGGAGGTTCTATGCACATCTTCTCAAAAGAATTTCGTTTTTACGGAGGTCATGGAATTGTAGGTGGTCAGATTCCCTTAGGAGCAGGAATTGCTTTTGGTGATAAATACCATAATAGTGATGCAGTTACTTTATGTTACTTTGGTGATGGTGCAGCTCGTCAAGGTTCTTTACACGAAACTTTTAACATGGCAATGAACTGGAAATTACCTGTCATTTTTATTTGTGAAAATAACGGTTATGCAATGGGAACTTCTGTTGAAAGAACTGCAAATCATGAAGATATTTGGAAATTAGGTTTAGGGTATGAAATGCCATGTGGACCTGTAGATGGAATGAATCCAGTAAAAGTTGCTGAGGCTGTTGATGAAGCAATTCAAAGAGCAAGAAAAGGTGACGGTCCAACTTTCTTAGAAATGAAAACTTACCGATACAGAGGACATTCAATGTCTGATGCACAACATTACCGTACGAAAGAAGAAGTTGAGGAATACAAAAAAATAGATCCAATTACTCAAGTATTAAATATTATTAAGGATAAAAAATACGCGTCTGATGAGGAAATTGATACTATTAATAAAGAAGTAAAAGCCATGGTGAAAGAATGTGAGAAATTTGCGGAAGATTCTCCATTTCCAGAATTAAATGTTCTTCACGACGTTGTTTACGAACAAAAAGATTATCCTTTTATCAAATAAATAACCACGAAAACTAAGTAAAAATGGCAACAGTAATTAATATGCCTCGCTTAAGCGACACGATGGAAGAAGGAGTAGTAGCTTCTTGGTTAAAAAAGGTTGGTGATAAAGTTGAGGAAGGAGATATTTTAGCTGAAATTGAAACTGATAAAGCTACAATGGAATTCGAATCTTTTCATGAAGGAACTTTATTACATATCGGTGTAAATGAAGGTGAAGGGGCTCCTGTAGATACTTTATTAGCTATTATTGGTGATGAAGGCGAAGATTTTTCGGCACTATTAAATCAAAGTTCTTCTGAAGCATCAAAAAGTGAAGAGTCTAAAGAAGAATCAAAAAAAGAAAAAAATACTTCAAGTAACACTTCTATTTCTATTCCGGATGGAGTTCAAGTTGTAACAATGCCTAGACTTAGTGATACTATGGCTGAAGGTACTGTAGCTTCTTGGTTAAAAAGTGTTGGAGACAAAGTTGAGGAAGGAGATATTTTAGCTGAAATTGAAACTGATAAAGCTACAATGGAGTTCGAATCTTTTTACGAGGGAACTCTTTTATATATTGGAATTAACGAAGGAGAAAGTGCACCAGTTGATAGTTTATTAGCTATTATTGGAGCTGAAGGAACTGATGTTTCTGCTGTAATTGAAGCTCAAAAAAACGGTGGTTTAACTACAACAACTCCCAGTGAAGAAAAAACAACAGAATCAAAGCCTACTGAAAAAGCTACTCCTGCTGCTCAAGAAACTGTAACAAACACTACTACTTCTAATTCTGGAGGAAGAATTTTTGCTTCACCTTTAGCTAAGAAAATTGCTAAAGACAAAGGTATTAATTTAGCAGATGTTAAGGGTTCTGGTGAGAATGGAAGAATCGTTAAGAAAGACGTAGAAAACTATACTCCAGCTGCGAAAATGGAAGCTTCTGCTCCTGTTTCTCAAAGTACAAGTGCACCAACTACTGCTCTAACTAATTTTGCTGTTGCAGGAGAAGAGAGAACTGAAGATGTTAAAAATTCTCAAATGCGTAAAGCAATCGCAAGAAGTTTAGGTAATTCTAAATTCTCTGCGCCCCACTTCTACTTAAACATTGAAGTAGACATGGATAATGCAATTGCTTCTCGTAAAACTATCAATGCTATACCTGATGTTAAAGTTTCTTTTAACGATATGGTTGTGAAAGCTTGTGCAATGGCATTAAGAAAGCATCCACAAGTAAATACTTCTTGGACAGATAATACTACTAAATACCATAGTCATATTCATGTTGGTGTTGCTGTAGCTGTTGATGAAGGATTAGTTGTCCCTGTAGTTAAACATACTGATGCTATGACCTTAACTCAAATTGGAGCATCTGTTAAAGATTTAGCTGGTAAAGCAAGAAGTAAGAAAATTAAACCAGACGAAATGCAAGGAAGTACTTTTACAGTTTCTAACCTTGGAATGTTTGGAATTGAAAGTTTTACTTCAATTATAAACCAACCAAATTCAGCAATTTTATCTGTTGGTGCTATTGTTCAAAAACCTGTAGTTAAAGACGGACAAATTGTTGTTGGAAACACAATGATGTTAACATTAGCTTGTGACCACAGAACTGTTGATGGTGCTGTTGGAGCTCAGTTCTTACAAACATTAAAAACGTTTATCGAAAACCCAGTTACCATGTTAGTGTAACTTGATTCAATATTTTAAAAAAACTCGGAGTGAGAACTCCGAGTTTTTTTATTTCCATCCATATCAAAAATCAAATCGATAATTCATTTTAAAAGCAACTCCCCAATTTGTTCTATTAAAGTTTTTATCAAAATTATTAGTCACTACGAAATAGACATAGCTTAAAGGCTTGTATTCCCATTGTAATCGACTATTCACATTAAAGTTATTTCGTTGATTGTTGTATTGAACATATGTTGTCCAGTTCAATCTATTATTAAAAAATATTTGCCCCGTAAACCTACTTAAGTGAAATATTTCTTTTCCTAATTCATTCAAATCAATAGAATTCAAATCATGGGATAATTCCAAATTAGCAAAAGGCAATAATTGATAATTAACATATAATCCTCCAGAAATCTTTTCACCTTCATAAAACCTTCCTTTTTGAAAATTTACACGATAACGTAATTGTTGATTATTTGCAGAGTTATACCCAACTTTTACATTCCAATTTTGATATCTTTTCAGTAATAAGGCCTTACCATTTCCCAATACATCAAATCCATATTTTAAATCAATATCATCATAATTAAGCGCATAATAAACTGCAGATAAATCTTTAAAGAAAACAGCAGAATTTAAAAAATGACTCATTTGATTTACACTTCCATCATCATCAAAATAAGTATTATTACTATAATTCAAATATCGAATTGAATTCAATTTTCTCGAACTATTATAAAACTTTGTATACTGTAAATAACTTGAACTTTGATAATAACCTTCTCTAACTACAACATCATTAACCGCATCATAGGTAAATAATCTTGGAGTAAAACCAACATCTGTAATATAATTTTCTTCTACTTTTTTAACGGAAAAGCCTCCTTGTAAACCACGATCGTTATAGTCTATTCCAAGATTTAAGAATTTATTACTTCCTGAACTTTCTGGATTAAAACTCATTGCGGTATTCGCTAAACCAATCCATTTGTTATTTCCAGATTTAAAATTTAAGTTTACACCAGCAACTCTATTATAATTATCAATAAAACTAAAACCATCTGTTTCTTGTCTATTAATCATAAACGCAGTAGTAGTAAGCTGTTTCGTTAACTGCTGCTCTCCAACTACAACGGAATAATTTTGAGCGTTCATATTTTCATTTTTGTTGGTTTGAACATTCATTACTCCTATTCTAGTTTTTTGAGCTACATTCCCCGATAGTTTTAAGCCGAATTGAATTTCATTCTCCGTTCCAATTTTTCTTGAATAAAACGGATTTACATCAGACGTTCCTAAGTTTGCAAATAAATCTGCATTTTCTAAAAAGAAATTTCTTCGTTCTGGAAAGAAAATAGAAAAGCGAGACAAATTAGTTACCTGTTGATCGACATCTATCTGAGAAAAATCAGGATTAATTGTCGCATCCAACTTTAAGGAAGAAGACAAATTGTATTGAACATCTAAACTCGGCCTAAAAGTAGTTTCATCATTACTATCTACATTCTGATAATTTAAAGTAACCGAAGGTGAGACTGCAAACTTAGATTGAACAGTTTCTGGAATTTTCTCTAAATTAAAACTTCTAGTAAATCGTAAATCAAATGTTGGATAATTTCTGCTTAAATCAGTAAGTATCGTCCATGAGTTATTTTTAATATCTCTTACATAAAATTGCATACCAAAGGTGGTATTTTCTTTGTCAAAATTTAATGCTTTAAACGGAATAGCAATTTCATACACCTTATTATTACCAACAACTGTTGTTTTTGTCTTCCAAACGGCATTCCAACTAAAATTTAAGCCGTATCCCATCTCATTTCGTTCTACTAAAGCATCAACTTGTGTTCCGTACGTATTTACAGCGAATAAGTTTCCATTTTGTTGTTGATGCTGAGTATCTAAAACCATTACAAAAGCGTCACTTATACCAATTGAAACATCTCTTTTTAAGGAACTCACTTGTTGTTTCGCTGTTGTATCGTGATAAACTGCACCTACAAATAGGTATTCCCCATTATGAAAAATCTTAACCTCTGTTTGATTTTCAGCCAATCCTTCATCCGTTGGTAATAGATTATGAAAATTTGTATGAATAGGAATTGACTTCCAAACCAATTCGTTTAAACTCCCATCAATTTCAATGTTTACATCTCTAAAATGTATCCATGAATCTTGAGAATAAGTGACAACATTTAATAACGAAAACAAGATTAATAGGATATTCTTCATGCTACTTATTCTCATCTACTCTTGTTGCCGTTTTACTAATAATACTCCATTTTTCACCTTTCTTTTTCAATAAGAATAAATCAATGTAAACCCATTTTCTGTCTGAACCTGCGATTTCAACCTTTGCTGTAGCTATATCTTTAATGATATCTACTGCTAAAACTCGCCCTTGTCTACCATTGAACTCACCTTCTTTTTTACCCTTAAAAAAATCAGCATATTCATCAGGCGAATATCGTTTGAAACCATTTTTTGTAGTTAAATAAAGTGTCGCATCAATCGTGAATGCATTTTTAAGTTGTTCCTTCCAATTATAAGAACTACCATCAATATAATTTTGTAATGTTAGTTTTACCTGATCTATCTCAGATTGTCCTAATAAAATTTGAGCAAAAAATAACGTGCATAACAATACGGTCTGTTTCATGAATTTTGAATTTAAATTTTATTCAAAACTCATAAAACTAGTATGTATCAAAATGATAATTTATAATTCAGGTGTCCTAAATTATAAAACTGGACTATAAAAATTGCTTTTGAAATTGTGAAGGAGTTTGACCAACTTCTTTTTTAAATGTTGCGTAAAAATTTGATTTAGAAGAGAATCCAGATTCAAAACCAATTGCTTCTAATGTAAATTCTTGATTTTCCTTTAACATTCTCTTTGCTTCTTCAATTCGATATGAATTCATGTAAGCGGCAAAACTTTTACCCAAATTATCGTTTAATAATTGTGATAATTTATGAGGAGTTATATCAATTTCTTTAGCTATATCAGATATTTTAATACTTGTATTCTTATATAAATCGTTCTTTTCGATAAGTTTCTTTAATTCTATTAATAAACTATCCGCTTCTGAAGCAGCTATTTTCTTTTCTGCATATTTCTCAGGAATATCTTCAAAAATATCTTCTCTTTTTTTCTTTGATAAAAAGAAAATTAACAAAGCGTAAAAAACAATTGAAAATGTTATTGTTCCAATAAAATATAAGTAAAATAACCCAACAATATAGGCTGTAAAAATTAACAGATTCGATATAAAAACTCCAATCAACCAAAGGTCAAAAGTAGTAGCTTTTTTTGCAATTAACTTTGGAAACACATCTTTTAAAACATATGCTGATAGTAACAAATATATTCCCCAAACTGCATAAATGAAATACACAAAAAACGTATTCCAAAAAGAACCATTTGTTTGGTATGGAAAAACAACTCCAACTCCAATAATAAATACAGAGAGAATTATAAAGGCTGCTTTCCAATTTTTAGGAAAAACTTTGGTTTGCTCCAGTGACGAGCGTAAATAATAATACAAACTAGCTCCTATTAAAAAACAGGCTGATAAACCAATTTGTATTAATGCTATATTCCTTTCTTCTCTAGGTGTAAATATGACATAGAGAGATTTACCAATTCTCATACTAAGAAACAGAACTAAAAGTCCAAATAATAAGTTTTGAACTCTTCCTTTTCTATTAAAGAATAAAAAATAAAGAGCTACCAAGAAACCATTAAAAACTCCTAAAGCACAAATAAAAAATAGTATAGGATTGTCAGACATGTAGCAATAAAATTTCGACTAAAATAAAAAATGATTAAAACAAAGTCATTTGATTTGATTGATTTTTATCGGACCAACATTAATCTAGAGATGGGATAATTCAATTTTTAAAATACTAATTTATCTTCAACTTGAATTGTATAGCTTATTCAATAAAATTATTCTATCCTCCTATTCTGGTTCCGAATCAAGAATCATCTGAATAACCTCCATTGCAATCATTAATCTGACTTCATGAAAATCGTGTATTTTAAATATGAAGACCTTTAAAACAGCAGTAAAAAAAGAAGATTGAATTGCTTATCTTGATAGATTATAAGATCAAATTTTTCAACAAAAATCTACATTTAATTGAGTTGTACTAATTAAAAATTAAATTTAGGCCTTCCTAGTTCTATTTAACAATAAAAAATCAGCTAAAACTAAAGCCGTTAAAGCTTCAACAATGGGTACTGCTCGCGGAACTACACAAGGATCATGACGACCTTTACCTGTAATTTCAGTAGCTTCACCTTCTGAATTAATTGTATCTTGATTTTGCATAATAGTCGCTACAGGCTTAAAAGCAACTCTGAAATAAATATCCATTCCGTTAGAAACTCCACCTTGAATTCCCCCAGATAAATTAGAACGTGTAGTTCCATCTGGATTAAAGATATCATTATGTTCCGATCCTTTCATTTTTGCGCCACAAAATCCACTTCCAAATTCAAATCCTTTTACAGCATTTATAGAAAGCATCGCCTTACCTAACTCGGCATGTAACTTATGAAAAATTGGTTCACCTAAACCTACTGGTACATTTTGTACAACACAAGTTATAGTTCCTCCAATAGTATCTCCGGCCTTTCTGATTTCTTTAATTTTAGTTATCATTTCTTTCGCTGTTCTTTCATCAGGACAACGAACAATATTACTTTCCGTTTTGGAAAAATCCAAATCTTGATATGGTTTGTTCATAAAGATTTCACCGACAGACGAAGTAAAAGCGTTAATGCTAATTTGGCTTAAAAACTGTTTTGCTAAAGCACCGGCTACAACCCAATTTGCTGTCTCTCTAGCCGAAGTTCTGCCTCCTCCTCTATAATCACGAATACCATATTTTTTATCATATGTATAATCCGCATGTGAAGGGCGATATACATTTGTATTGTGATTGTAATCTTTACTTTTTTGATTGGTGTTTTTTATAACAAATCCTATTGGTTGCCCCGTAGATTTTCCTTCAAAAACACCTGATAAAAACTCAACTGTATCTGGTTCTTTTCGTTGTGTAACAATTTTTGACTGCCCAGGTTTACGTCGATCTAATTCTTTCTGAACAGCCTCAAAATCGATTTCAATACCAGCAGGAAAACCGTCAATTACGCCACCAATTGCCACTCCGTGTGATTCTCCAAAAGAAGTTAATCTTAGTAAATTTCCGAAAGAATTAAACATAAACTCAGCTTTTAAAATTTAAAAGAAACGAAGGTAAGTATTTACTAGAAAATTAAAGTCTTTTCATTTTAGAAAATACCACTATTCTTCAAGAAAAATAAATTCAGTTTAAAAACAGGAAGTATCTCATAAAATTCAATTGAATATTTAAAAACTTAGGATTTGACTATTAACTATTTAGAGTACAGTCTCAAAAAAAGTTTCAAAAAAAACTGTTTTTCTTTTCGTCAATTCAAAAAGGTTCCTATCTTTGCATCCGCAAACGAGAAATCGTGAGCAGACTGGTGAAATGGCAGAGTGGTCGAATGCGGTGGTCTTGAAAACCATTGACTGTAACAGGTCCGGGGGTTCGAATCCCTCTTTCACCGCGAAAAGCTTCAAGTTTCCTTGAAGCTTTTTTGTTTTATACTATTACTGTGAAAAAGTATTTCCTTACCCTTACTCCACTTTCAATAATTGTTGTTGCGATTATTACTATTTTACTTTTAGACATTCCAAAATTCAATCTTTATGTCTATTATCATCAACATCTCGTTACATTTTTAAATATAATATTCATTATAGTAACAACCATAAATTTGATCATCGCTTTGAAAAATAAGCTATATACTAAATTCGCCTTAAATCTTGTTGCATTTTTAGTTTCACTTTTACTTCCTATACTATTACTTTTAGGAATACTGTGGCAAATTCATTAATTTTATTTGACATATTTTTGATTGACAAGAATTAATGAACACTTTAATGAAAAAATCCAGTAAAGCCTCTATTATTTTTTTCAGTATAACCATTTTTCTTGGCATAATCATGCAAATTGATTTATACATCGGCTTTATGAAAGCTACAGGAAAAACAAAAGCTCTATATGGATTAAAACATTTAAATCATTCTATTCTACCTTATGCCATCGCTTCATTTGTTTTGGCTTTGATTTTTGCTTTGACTTCCTTATTTCTGAAAGAAAAATTGAAAAACCTAATTACTCCAATCATACAAATGATTATTGGTTTTTCAACTTTAAAACTACCTTTCTGGTTATGGCTCTCCTAACACAATCAACCTTTTCTACTACCTACTGACTGCCCAATTATATCATATCCTACTTGCGTATTCAGTTTTAAAAAGATTATGTTTACACGCTTAATTTTCTTAGTTTTACAACCAAAAAATTATTATGAACGGAAAACATTTCTTCCGCAATTTTTTAATGTTGCTATTATTAGCATCATTACTGCTTACTTTTACAATCAGTCACTCTTTTATTTATTTAGCTTCGGCTTGTGTAATTGCCATAGCAATCACTTATATAAACGATTAACCAACAACCTTCCATAAAAATGAATCACTATGTTTACTTATACGGTTTTTTAACCGCTATAATAATTGATATTTGCATCAAATACTTTATAACCGAGCACTACCAGAAACTGGCTAAAAACACTTCTAAAATCATTATGATCTTAACGGTTGTTTTATATGCCGCTTTTATTTCTTGACTAGAATATTAAACCAAAGAATAACCCTAATTAAAATGCAAAAAATCCAAGACCAAAAACACTCAAAAGAGACTTTTCTATATGTTTTAATGAACACATTAGAAAGAGCATCTTTCTACGGACTTCGAGCTTTACTAGTATTGTACATGATAGGAGAAACGTTAAAAATGGAGCACAATAAAGCTTTAGAGGTTTATGGTATATTTTTTACGTCTATTTTATTTTCAAAAATTCTTGGTGCTCTATTAGGAGATTTAGTTATTGGAAATAAAAAAGCTATTATTGCAGGCGCTCTCTTGCAAGCTTTAGGAGCATTTTGTCTTTATAATTCTTCAATCAATAGTTTATATATTGCTATATTTTTAGTAAGTCTTGGTTCTGGATTTTTCACCACAAACTTACATTCGAATTTCGGAAAACTTTATGTAGAAAAACTTCAATTATCTGATGCTGGATTTACTATTATGTATTTATCAGCCAACTTAGGTTCCTTTTTCGGAATACTTTTACTAGGCTCTTTTGGCGAAAATTATGGATACAACAACGGTTTTTTGGTAATTGGTTTCTTAACTCTTTTATCAATTGTACCAATTTTGTTTATTAAAGAAGGTTCAAACCCCCATAATCTTAATATAAATCAAATCTCATTTAAAAGACGTTTAAAGGTAATTTTATTGACATTTAGTATTATTGGATTATTTTGGTCTTTATACCAACTATCTTCGTCTCGAAATTCAGAGTTAATATTTCAATTCCGCGAAATTTCTGCACTGAATATCTCCAGCTATCTATGGAATTCATTGAGCGCAATGTTCATACTTCCAATTAGTATTGTTGCAATATTAGTATGGACTTTCTTTTATATCAAACAAACGTACAAGTTAACTTTTGGTCTTTTATTCGCCTTTATATCGTTAGGATTACTGTACTTAATCCCAGAAATTCCTAAAGAAACACATGTCTATATCTATATCTCCTCTTTACTATTATTCTGCTTCTCAGAAATACTCATTGCTCCAGTAGTTCAAACCACATTAGTAAAATATGGGAATCCAAAGTACTTAGCTATTTTAATGAGTTTTATTAGCGTACCTGTTAGACTATTTTCGTTATTAGTAATCCCTTTTGAAGAAGAATTAACAGGTTCAACGGATGTAAGTTTCAATGTTAGTTTTATTGGAATTGCTATAATAACTCTTAGCCTTATCTCTTATAGTCTATTGATAAATAAAAAGACTAAAAAAAGTCATTAGAACATATAATACAAAAATACTTTGTTGTTCAGCGGTTAATATAACACTAGTATAATTGATAATAAAAGCTAATAAGTACAAAAAACTGAAGCTTGCAACTTCAAATAATAGTTAGATTTATGATATTTTTCATGTAACTAGGGAAATCAAAATCACAGAACTCACTCATTTTCAATTATTTTACTATTTTTACGAATATAGTTTGTAAATGTCGTTTAATTATCTCCAATTAAGATGGGCAAAATAATCTCTATTTGTAATCAAAAAGGAGGCGTTGGTAAAACTACTACCTGCGTTAATCTATCTGCTGCTTTAGGAATTCTTGAAAAGAAAGTTCTTGTGATTGATACTGATCCTTTAGCAAATGCTTCAACATCTTTTGGATTCTCTTCTAAAAAATTGAACAATCCATCTTTACAACACATGGACCTCACTTCGGTTATTAGAAATAATATTATATTAACAAAATCTCCTAATGTTGACTTGCTTCCTTTTATAGAAGATTTAAACCTTTTTAAACGTACATCAGAAGTTTCAAAATTCAATAAAGCAATACAATCAATTCACAAATCCTATGACTTTGTAATTATAGATTGTGTTCCTTTTTTCAAAGCAAAGAATTTAGACATTTTAACCTGTTCGAATTCGGTTATTATTCCTGTACAATGCGATTACTATGCTTTGGAAGGATTGCATAAATTTTTAAAGACCATTCGTTTCACTAAAAAAAACTTAAATCCAGACTTACACATAGAAGGTTTTTTGTTGACCATGTATAACAAGCGATTAAAACTCTCTAATCAGGTAGCGCATTACATGCGTGAGTATTTCAATGATTTAGTCTTTGATAGTATTATTATGAGAAGTTCCAAAATTACGCAAGCCCCAGGTTATGGACAAAGTGTTTTAGAATTTGATATCAATAGTGACGGAGCGCAGTGCTACCTGCTTTTAGCTAGTGAAATTATATCGAAGGAATCTGTTAAGTTAGAAACCCCAATGATTCCAGAAGAGAAAGAAAGCATGTTTAATAACAAGCAACTTTCTAAAACTACTCATGACGAAGTCACGGATGACTCTATCTTTCAAAAGGTATTACAAGCTACAACTTCGATAGAAGAAAAATTCAATACTTTGCCTAAAAACTTTGACTCCTTAATTAATAGACAAAAGGCATACGTAAAAAATAAACTAGGAACTTGTTATAAAAATCACCTAGGAAAAGTTTGGGTGTACAAAATAAATAAGAGCAAATTATTCAAAAAGAAATTTTTACATATTTACTTTAAAAATGATAGTGTTTCGCACTACAGCACCAAATGGTTTAGTTAAATGATGTTATAATATAAACTTTTAACAATTCCATCGGATAATCCTATTTTTGGAACATAAATCCTTCTTGCTCCACTCCACTTCATTGCAGATAAATATATTTTCGTCGCAGGAACGATTACATCAGCTCTATCTGGGTTTAAACTTAGCTCAGATATACGTTCTTCATAAGTCATCTTTTTCAAGAACTCTAATTGCGCATTTAAATACACATAAGAAATTGGACGACCTAAATCCAAGCCAGACATTTTAAATATTTTGTTAATATTTCCTCCAGAACCAATTAAAGATACTCTTTTGTAATCTTTGGTGTTTTTTGAAATCCATTCTTGAACTTTAGAAAATATCTTTTTATTCTTTTCTTTAGAATTATTAATTAAACGAACCGTTCCGATTTTAAACGATTTTGATTTGATTAATTTCCCTCTTGAAAATAAAGTAAACTCCGTACTACCTCCGCCAACATCAACATACAAGTAAGTCTCATCAGAATTAATTAAATACTTTAAGTCTGTCGAAGAAATGATAGAAGCTTCCTTCGCTCCATTTATAATATCTATCTCAATACCAGATTCATCGTAAATCTTACTTACTATACTTTCTCCATTTTCAGCTTCGCGCATGGCAGAAGTAGCGCACGCTTTGTATCGCTCTACACCATGAACATTCATTAGCAAACTGAAAGCCTTCATAGCATCAACCATTCTATTTATATTATTCTCAGAAATTTCTCCAGAAACAAATGCGTCTGCTCCCAAACGAATTGGAACTCGTACCAAAGAAGACTTTTTAAATTTAGTCTCCTTTCCCTTTTCTTCAATTACATTTGCTATTAAAAGTCGTACTGCATTCGAACCTATGTCAATGGCTCCATATTTTTTTATTTCCAAAAGAAACTAATTTTTATTTATGGTGTTTGGGAAACTCAACTAAAACTGTTGTTCCCTTTTTAATATCTTTCCAGTGTTTCTCTTTAAATTTTATGCCTACTACACCACAAGTAGATACATGAGCAATAGGTTGGCTTCCAAATTTATTTACAAAAGTATTTATCCCGTGATCGTGACTGAAAATTATTGCACTATCAAAATTATCATCTAAAGCTTTCACTGTTTTTACCAAATAACCATCACTAAAACTATACAACTGCTTACTAATTTTAAGATTTGCCATAGGATATCCAAAGTTTTCGCAAAATATAATCCCAGTATGTAATGCTCTATTAGCACTACTGGATATAAAAACATCAGGACGAGTAATATTCTTTGCCAAATATTTTGATATCAAATGTGCGTCGTTTATACCTCTTTCTTTAAGAGGACGATCATGATCTTTAACACTAACATACTTCCATGAAGATTTAGCGTGACGAACTATATAAATGGTTTTCATTCAATATAAAAAAGATTCTCAAATATAGCACTAAGGAGCTAATCGTTCAAGCTTCCATAAAAAATCTTTTAACAAAGTATATCGAATTCTATCGTGTAATCGATTTGGTCTGCCCTGCCAAAACTCAATACTTACAGGTTTTACAATAAAACCTCCCCAGTGTTTTGGTCTCGGAATATCTTTACCTTTAAACTGATTTTCAAACTTCCGCAAAGAATCTAAAAGCACTTGTTTATTCTCTACTACCTCACTTTGATTTGAAGCCCAAGCACCTAGTTTACTTCCATCTGGTCGAGATTCAAAATATCCATCTGACAAATTCTCGGTGATTTTTTCAGCTTTTCCTTTAATGATGATTTGACGCTCTAACCCAGCCCAAAAAAAAGACAAACAAACGCTGCTATTTGCTAGAATGGCCTTTCCTTTTTCAGAGTTGTAATTCGTGTAAAAAATAAATCCTTCATGTGTATACTTTTTTAGTAGCACAACTCTAGTTTTCGGGAATCCATCAAAACCTATTGAAGAAATACTCATTGCATTGGCTTCATCAACCGTATCCGAATCATCTGCCTGCAAAAACCAATCACTAAATAGCTCTATTGGGTTTTCAGGACAGTTCTGCTCTAACAGTTCCCCTTTTTCGTATGACTTTCTAAAATCACTTAAATCTTGCGACATATGTACAAATTTTGTTCTGTAAAAATACAATTTATATACGATTTCGTTTTTAATCTGATACATTTGTTACCATGGAAATTAATAAAAAGAACAACCACTTATCGGTAAGAATGCATAACGCGATTCAATATATTGAAGAACACAATGACACCAAACTTTTATTAGAAGATGTAGCACAAAAGGCATTTCTTTCTCCTTATCATTTTCACAGAATCTTTAAAACCATTACAGGAGAAACCTTTAATAATTTTGTTAGTAGGAAAAGGATAGAAAAAGCTGCTAACTTTCTCTTGCACACTGAAGATAAAAGTATATCAGAAATTACCGATTTAACCGGTTTCTCAAGTCTTTCATTATTTTCCAGAACATTTAAAAAGTTTTACGGGATAAATCCAACTGAATTTAAAGACAAACGAAATAGTAGATTTAGCAAGATTAGTAAAACAAAAAGCAAGAATGGGAAAGTAAATACAGAGCTCGAGGAATACATTTACAACATGAAAAAATTTGTAAAATATATTGACGAAAAAGCTGCTAATTTAGAGGTGATTAAAATAAATGATATCTCTGTAGCCTACGTACCGCATATTGGTGCATTCGATAATGTTGGAATTGCTTTTGAAAAATTACTAAAATGGGCTTACCCGAGAGGTTTAATGAATGAGCAACCTAAAATAATGTCCATTTATCACGATAGTCCAAAAGTAACAAAGGAAGCTAAATTAAAAATGAGCGCCTGTATTGGTTTAGAAAAAGCTACCATTGATACTTCCGAAATAAATACAAGAACTATTACAGGAGGAAAATATGTGAGTGCAGAATTTTCATTAGGCTTACATGAGTTCAAAAAAACATACGAAGCCTTATTTGTTTGGGTTTTTGATAAAGGATTTAAACTTGATGATACACGAGATCCTTTTGATGAATATCACAATAACTTTAATGAGCATCCGCAAAAATTATGTAATGTCACTATTTATATTCCTGTTCAATAAACAATTCGTCTTAATTTTTTCACAGTTCGGTATCTCTTTTTATGATAAGGTAGAGATCTGATTCATTTTTGTTGCATAAAACAACAATTAAAATGAAACCACTTATTTCTTTATTAGTATTGATTAGTACTTTTTACTCGTTTTCTCAACACAGCATTTCTGGAAAAGTAATTGACTCAAAAGGAAATCCTATTGAGGGAGCAAATGCTTATCTTGAAGGAACTTATGATGGAACTTCTTCTGATAAGAACGGAAACTTTTCTTTTACTACAACAGAAGAAAACATGCAAACTTTAGTAATTTCTTTTGTTTCATTTGAAACCTTCATAAAAACTGATACAGTTGAAAACTTGAGAAACATTTCAGTAAAACTTAAAGAAGATGTAAACACATTAGACGCCGTAGTTATTAACGCTGGAACTTTTGACGCAGGTGAAAAAGCCAGAGCTGTGGCATTAAAACCCATGGATATTGTAACTACAGCAAGTGCGTTAGGGGATGTTATTGGGGCATTTCAAACATTACCAGGAACCTCGGCTAATGATGAAGACGGAAGATTATTTGTTCGTGGTGGAGACGCTGAAGAAACACAAATTTTCATTGATGGAATCCGTGTATTTAATCCATTTATACCAACGGGAAATAATATTCCAACAAGAGGTCGATTTTCTCCTTTTCTTTTTAAAGGAATATCATTTTCTACAGGTGGATATTCTGCAGAATTCGGACAAGCACTTTCTGGTGTTTTAGCCTTAAACACGATCGATCAACCAACACAAGAAAAAACTGATATTCAATTTATGACTGTTGGTGTTGGAGTTGGAAACACTCAAATTTGGGATAAGAATTCATTCAGTATTAACACTTCTTATATAAATTTAGCTCCATATCAATATGCATTTCCAGATAGAAACCAATGGAACGAACCTTACGAAGGAGCAAGTGGAGAAATGGTTTATAGATACCAACCAAACGAAGATGGGTTATTAAAACTATATGGTGCTTTTAGTTACAGCAATTTCGATTTAATTCAAGAAAACATAAACTTTGACAATGGATTCAGGTTTGGTTTACAAAACACTAATCTATATTTCAACGGGTCTTACAAACAAAGACTTGGAAATGGATGGAAAGTTTCTGGAGGAATTGGTTATACAAATGACTCTTCTGATATCAACTTAGAAAGCGATAATGTGAACAATGCAGAAAATTCTGCTCATTTTAAAATGAAAGCTCAAAAAAGATATTCAAGTAGATTAAAGTTTAATTTTGGTGCAGAATATTTTATTACTGACTTTAATGAAGATTTCATTCAAAGCTCAACTTCAGATAGTTTTAACCTGAATTTTGACAATAATATTTTTGGTGTATTTACAGAAGCAGACATTTTCTTTTCAAAAGAATTAGCTACCAAAATTGGAGTTCGACTAGAAAACAATGAATTCTCTAATGAATTTACATTTTCTCCAAGAATTTCATTAGCATACAAAGCCGGGAAAAATGATCAATTCTCGTTAGCTTATGGAGAATTTTATCAAAACCCGAGAAACGAATACTTAAAATTTGCTGACAATTTAACATCTGAAAAAGCAACTCATTATATCGCCAACTATCAATATATAAAAGATCGTCAACAATTTAGAATTGAAAGTTATTATAAAAAATATAATAATCTGGTTAAATTTGATAGTGAGATTGCTACAGCCGTTTCCAACTTTACAAATACTGGTGACGGATACGCGAAAGGAATTGATTTGTTTTGGAGAGATGGAAAAACCATAAAAAGCTTAGATTATTGGGTTTCTTATTCATATTTAGATACCGAACGTGACTTCAGAAATTACCCAACTGATGCGACTCCAAATTTCGCTTCAAAACACAACTTATCGGTTGTTGGGAAATACTGGGTAGATTCTTGGAAAACTCAATTAGGAATTTCTTATCGTTTCGCTACAGGTAGAACTTACACCAATCCTAATTCAACAGGGTTTCTTAATCAGAAAACTAAAAACTATAATTCTGTAAGTATAAATGCAGCTTACTTAATTAGTCAACAAAAAATATTGTATTTCTCAGTGAACAATGTTTTAGCAACTCAAAACGTTTTTGGTTATGATTATAAAAACACGCCGAATACTAATGGAGTTTCCGAAAGACAAGCATTACGACCAAATGCAGATCAATTCTTTTTCGTAGGATTTTTCTGGTCGATTAGTGATGATAATAAAAGTAATCAGTTAGATAATCTATAGAAACAAAATTTAATTGATACTTTCAACAACAATTCAGTTATGAAAAACGACAATTCGGTAAGAATTTTGAGGTTATCAGTTGAAAACAATAGATATTTGAACATATAAAAATTAAAAATTATGCAACGAATCATTTTATTAGCAAGCCTATTTCTTTTCAGTTTTATACAAAAAGTTACTGCGCAAGAAACACACACCATTACTGTTGAGTTTAACGGAATGGAATCTGATAAAGGAAACTTATACGTAGCACTTTATGACAAAGAGAAAGATTTCTTGAAAAAATCAATCAAAGGAGAAATTGTAAAAATAACAGACAAAAAAGCTACTGCTGTATTTAAAAACATTCCTGAAGGAGAATATGCCATTTCTGCTTTTCATGATGAAAACGATAATAAAAAAATGGACACTAAAATATTTGGAATCCCTAAAGAACCAATTGGAATGTCTAACGATGCAAAAGGATTTATGGGACCTCCAAAATATAAAGATGCAAAATTTGCCGTAAAAGGAGATGTGTCTCTGAAAATTAAAATGAACTAAACAACTAAAGATAAAATCATGAAAAAAATAGCCTTACTAATAATAGTTTTAATATCTACCAATATTGTTGCCCAATCCAAATATGAAAAAGGAATGACAAAAGCTTTTGAATTATGGGGACAACAAAAAACCAATGAAGCTTGTCAGTTATTTGAAAGAATTACAAAAGCTGAACCTGAAAACTGGTTACCGCCTTATTACGTTGCAACATTAGAAATTTTAGGAAGTTTCGGTATTAAAGACGAAGCTAAACTGAATAGTAAGCTAACCAAAGCTCAAGAGTTTTTGGACTTAGCTAAAAGTTTATCACCAAACAACCCTGAAATAATGATAAATCAAGCGTTATTGAATACGGCTTACATAGCATTTGATGGGCAAAAATACGGGATGACATTATCAGGAAAGAATTCTATGATTTATACAGAAGCTCTTAAAATAGCACCGAAAAACCCGCGAGTTGTTTTAGGAAAAGCAGAATGGGACATGGGAGCCGCTAAATATTTCAATCAACCTATAGAACCTTTTTGTAAAGATGTAAAAAAATCTATCGAGTTATTTGAAATTGAAGAGCTACCGAAATTCTATCCGAAATACGGAAAAGACAGAGCCAAAGAAGTTTTAAAACAATGTAAAAAGAGTTAATAAAAAATCCCGCTAAATTTAGCGGGATTTTTTATTTCTATTTTTTTAAATATAAAGTATCTAACTTCATTTCATTCTGAAGCCACTTATGCAACTCAGCTTGCTTTTTCTTAATATATGATTCTTTCAATTTACTATTCCAAACGACTTTTGCCTCAGGAATTGTATCTACTTTGATAAAATCTTTTGTTGCTAACACTTTAGAAAAACGAATTTCTTTCAAATCATTAAATCGAATTTTAGCATCACGCGCAATTACACTAAACGGAATATTGCTTTTATCTGTTTTCTCAATAGTAGAATTTAAGTTTGAAATTTGAGATTTTAAATCTTTAATCTCTTTATGTAAACCACTAATAATTGAATTCTTTTCATCTAAATCAGAAAACGCTCTAGTTAATGACTTTGAAATGTCATCTGCACTTCTAGATTCATTAGCATTTACAATCAACTTATAATCTTTTAACTTTTCATATTCTTTTAATTCGTTCTCTAAATCAGAAACTGTTGCCTCTGGAACTTTTCCATTGAAGAAAAGAACAAATTGCTTTTCCTCTTTATTTATTTTTTCTTTTTGAAACCAAAGTTTGTCATTTACATCAATCTCATTCTTAATATAGTCATTTACATCTCTATTAAACCTACTTTGTTCCAATACATTTAAAAAAGTCCACACAGCAGGAACCATTGCTACCAAACCAAAGAAAGTAGCTAACTGAGCAATTCTCTTTCTTTTTTTAGAATTTACATAACGAATCATCGTAAATCCTAAAACTTTTAAAACTAAAAACGTGGATAAAGCAATAAAGGTTGTATTAATTATAAACAAATACATTGCTCCTAGGAAAAAATTAATATTTCCTACTGCTAATCCATAACCCGCCGTACACAAAGGCGGCATTAATGCTGTTGCAATTGCTACACCAAAAATAACAGAGGCAATTGTTCCTTTTTTCGTACGAGCAACAATTAATGCTAAACCTCCAAATATTGCAACCAATACATCAAGTATGTTAGGCTGAGTTCTTGCTTCTAATTCAGGTGTCAATTCTGTTAATGGTGATAATAAAAAATACAAGTAGGCTGTTGCAACACTTAAAAAAACCATCACCAACAAGTTAACAAATGAGCTTTTTAAGGTATCAATATCATTTATCGCAAGAGACATCCCTATTCCTAAAATAGGTCCCATAAGAGGAGAAATTAACATGGCTCCAATAACTACAGCTGTCGAACTAACATTTAATCCAATAGATGCTATAAAAACTGCAAATATTAAAATCCATGCTGTCGCCCCTTTAAATGGAATATCATTTTTTATCGCCTCTATTGTAGCTTCCTGATCAGTATCATCTCTAAAGTCTAAAAGCTCGTTCATGAAGCTTTTAATGCTTTCCCATAAGCCTTTCGCTCCTTCTTTTACAGCTTCTTTAGATTTATCAATTTCTTCCTTTTTAATTTCTTCCATGTAATAAATTCTCTTTTGATACGAAATATACGAAAAGATCACTAAAATCGTTCATCTATAGATTCCGACCATTAATCTAAGGTCCACTTCGGATAATATAATTAAAATTGAATCAGTGGTAATTTTTTATATTTTCCGACCGGTATTAATATAAGAGTAAGTAATAAAAATGAAGAGATTAAACATTTTGTTTATAGATGATGATGAAGTAGAACGAATGAAATTTTCAAGAGTTTGTAGCAGAAGTAACTACAAACCAACAGTTATTGAAGCCATAAATGGTGAGGATGCTCTTTCTAAATTAGAAAACCCCTCTTCTGATATCATTTTTTTAGACTTAAATATGCCTAAAATGAATGGTATTGAGTTTTTAAAGATACTTAAAGCAGATAAAAACTTACGAATCATACCAACTATTATACTATCGAGTTCGGATAATTATAACGATTTAAAAACATGTTACGAGTTAGGGATTGCAGGATACATAATTAAACCCTTACGTTTAGAAGATTACACAAGAAATATCACTACCATGTTAGACTATTGGACAAATAATGAATTATTGAATTAATAACCTTAACCTAATTTTACACTAACCTTTTTTCTATTACTTTTACAAAGAACCCCGAACTATGACACAGAGAGTAAATTTTCTACACTAAAATTGAACAGACGTACACTCTGATAACTTAGATTTATATACTGTGATTACTAATAACATCGAAGCATTACAACAAGCGTTAAAACAAGAAAAAAAAGCACGAATTAATGCTGAAAAGATTCTAGAAGAAAAAAACTTAGAACTTCAAGAAGCTAATCAGAACGTAATTAAAGTAATCAACGAAAAAGATATTCAACTCAAAAGTTTATTTAAAACAATTGTCGATCCGTATATCCTAATGGATTTATACGGTAATGTTGTTAAAATGAACGATGCTGCTGCCGATTTTTTCGGTTATAGTATAGAAGAAAAAGTGTTCAATATCACCTCAACTCTATACCCTGAAGATTTAGATTATGCAATGATATGCTATTATGAACTACTTGAAAAAGGAGTTTATAAAAATTTTAAAGCTAGAGTTTATAACAAAAATAAAGAAGTTCGCTGGATCGAAATAAATTCAAGTATTGTATATGATGCAAACGGAGAAGCCACTTTTGCTCAGGGAGTTGTAAGAGATATTACAGAAAGACTAAACGATCAAAAAGAAAGAGAACAGCTTTTAAAAAACTTAAAAAAAAGTAATCAGGAATTAAATGACTTTGCTCACGTTGTTTCCCACGATTTAAAAGCTCCTTTGAGAAGTTTAAACGCATTGGTTAGCTGGCTAAAAGAAGATTGCTTAGAGCTCACTTACAACGAAGAGATAAAGAATAATTTTGATTTACTTTTAAAAAAAATTGATAAGATGGATCATCTTATCAATGGAATTTTGAAATACGCAAGTATTGATAAAATTCAACATCCTAGAAAAGATATCGATTTGCAAGAAATTGTCGAGGCAATTATAGAAACTATTCATGTTCCAAAATATGTAAACATAGTTATTCCTAAAAGACTTCCTATTGTAGAAGGAGATAAATTTAGACTTCATCAATTATTTCAGAACCTAATCAGTAATGCGGTAAAGTATGCTAAAGATAGCGATGGATTAGTAAATATTACCTACAATACAAAACAAGATCATTGGGAATTCCAAATTAGTGATAATGGTAAAGGTATTCCCGAAAAATATCATAAAAAAGTATTTGGAATATTCGAAACACTTGAAGATCACCAAAACTCAACTGGTATTGGATTATCTATAGTTAAGAAAATAATTGATTTATTTGAAGGTACCATTTGGGTTACCTCAATTGAAGGTGAAGGAGCTACTTTTCATTTTACTTTACCTTTATCAAAATAAGATTTTAATTCAGTAAAAATCTAGAAGTTTTCAAATAATAACTATTCAAAAAGCTTGATAAAAAATAAAAAACATCTATAACTAAAAAAACGCCCAACCCACATTTTCTGTCTGCCAAACGTCTTTATTTTCCCTAATTATATTTTTTTTTGAAAAGTGGGGAGAGCAGGATTCGAACCTGCGAAGTCGAAAGACAACGGAGTTACAGTCCGTCCCATTTGGCCGCTCTGGAATCTCCCCGATTTTTTCAAATAAAAAGCCTCTCAAGCGAGAAGCTCTTATTGTGACCGGGCTGGGGCTCGAACCCAGGACCCTCTCCTTAAAAGGGAGATGCTCTACCAACTGAGCTACCCGGTCTTGTTTTGCGAGTGCAAATATAGAAAGTTTACACAGTTTCGCCAAATAAAATTACCATAATTTTTAAATTATTTCTTAAATTAAAAATACTCTAATGATTATCAGTTAATTAAATTTTACTCTTTTAAATACGCTTCTCTTACTTTTTTGAATAAATTAGAAGAATACACAAAATCAACAACTGCTTTATTATCGGTTTTGAATATTTCTTTACTACTTCCCTCCCATGCTTTCACTCCATTTTTCAAGAAAACAATCTTATCTCCTATCTCCATCACAGAATTCATATCATGTGTATTAATTACAGTAGTCATCTTATATTCCTCTGTAATCTCTTTAATTAAGTTATCTATTAAAATTGATGTACTTGGATCTAAACCAGAATTTGGCTCATCGCAAAAAAGATACTTCGGATTCATTACAATTGCTCTTGCAATTGCCACCCTTTTCTGCATTCCACCCGATAATTCAGCAGGGAGTTTTTTATTAGAATTTTCAAGGTTTACTCTTTTCAATACAAAATTAGCTCTATCAAGCATTTCTTCTTTTGACTGTATGGTAAACATCTTTAATGGAAACGTTACATTCTCTTCTACATTTAAGGAATCAAACAAAGCACTACCTTGAAATACCATACCTAACTCTTGTCTAAAATCACGCTTCTCCTCAATAGTCATTTCTTTATTGATCTTCCCATTATATACAATTGTACCTTTCTCTGGTTCGTGTAATCCCAACAAACTCTTCAAAAAAACAGTTTTTCCAGCTCCGCTTTGCCCTATAATCAAACTTGTTTTTCCTTCTTCAAATGATGTAGAAATCCCGTTTAAAACATGAGCTTCTCCAAAACTTTTATATATTTCATTTACCTGAATCATACTACGTTAATAACATTTGAGTTAAGAAATAATTAGCGATTACAATAACAACTATTGTCCATACAACCGATTGTGTACTAGCTTTACCAACTCCCAAAGAACCTCCCCTTACATAGTACCCATGATAAGAAGGTACAGTGGCAATGATAAAGGCAAAAACCACAGTTTTTACAAGTGCATAAAATACTAAGTAAGCATCAAAATCAAACTGAATACCGTAAATGTAATCGGCCTCAAAAAACATACCTGTTGCTAGCCCTGCGACCCAACCTCCAAAGATTCCTAAAAACATTCCCAGAATAATTAAGAATGGATAAAATAATACTGTTGCTATAATTTTCGGAAGAACTAAATAATTCAAAGAATTAACTCCCATAATTTCCAAGGCATCAATTTGCTCTGTAACTCTCATACTCCCAATACTAGAAGTTATATAAGAACCTACTTTTCCTGCTAAAATAATTGAACAAAAAGTTGGTGCAAACTCAAGTATAATAGATCTTTTAGTAGCAAAACCAATCAACATTTTAGGAATTAAAGGATCACTAATATTCAGTGCTGTTTGGAGTGCAATAACGCCACCAATAAAAAATGATATGAACGCAATTATTCCAATAGATTTTAAACCTAATTGCTCAATCTCACGAAATAGTGCTTCCCAAAAAACTCGAAACTTTTGTGGTGTTTTAAAAACCTGACCAAGCATCGCAAAGTATTTTCCAACATGCTCGATATAATTCATCTGCCTTCTTTTTGTTTTGCTAAAGTACTAAAAGAATATGTACTTCTTTATATAGATTTTCAAGATTAAAATATCATTAACATCCCATAATTTAACTTTTGATTGTATCGTTTTACTTAATTTTGAAGATTCAATACTTTTTTATGAAAATTCAAAATAAACTATTACTGTATTTTTTTACAGTCTCTCTTTTTAATTGTGTTTCTAAGGAAAAAGAAACTACAACAAGAACATCTACTCCGAAATTAGTTATTGGTATTGTTGTAGATCAAATGCGTTATGACTATTTACAGCGATTTAATTCAAAATACGGCGAGGGTGGTTTCAAGAGATTATTAAATCAAGGGTTCTCATTAGAAAATGCACATTACAACTACATTCCAACTTACACCGCTGTTGGACATGCTTCTATTTTCACAGGCACAACACCTGATAATCACGGTATAATAGGTAATTACTGGTACGATAAATATTTAAAAAAATCCATTTACTGTGTTGATGACGATAGACATACCACAGTTGGAAATGATGGTAAAGGAGGAAAAAAGTCTCCATATAGAATGTTTACCACTACTATTTCAGATCAGTTGAAACTTGCTCAAAACATGAAAGGTAAGACTATTGGTATCGGTATAAAAGATCGTTCTGCTATTTTACCAGCTGGCCATACAGCCGATGCTGCCTATTGGTTTGACGGAGGTAGTGTAGGACATTGGATTAGCTCTTCATTTTATATGAATAATTTACCTAACTGGGTTAACAAGTTTAATTCATTAGGTAAGGCCGATGAATATTTAAGTAAGCCCTGGAATACACTTTATGACATTTCAACTTATACAGAAAGTATTGCTGATGATAATAATTTTGAAGAGACTTTTAAAGGTGAAGAAAAACCTGTTTTCCCGCATGATATTCCTAGTTTGAGAGATAAAAACAACAATTATAGTATTATAAAAGCTATTCCTGCTGGAAATTCTATAACTACAGATTTTGCAATTGCTGCCATTGAAGGAGAAAAATTAGGACAAAATGATTATACTGACTTTTTAACTTTAAGCTACTCTTCCACAGATTATGTTGGACACCAATTCGGAGTAGATTCAAAAGAAATTCAAGACACTTATTTAAGGTTGGATAAAGACTTAGAACGTTTGTTTACTTTTTTAGATACAAATGTTGGTAAAAATAATTATACTATATTCTTAACAGCTGATCATGCTGCTGTACAAGTTCCAGCATATTTAAATTCTGTAAAGATTCCAGCGAATTATTTGGCTGGAAAAAAACTAACAAATTTTATTAAAACAAAGACAAAAGAAAAATTTAATAATGACAACTTAATTGAAAATGTTTCTAACTTTCAAGTATTCTTAAATAAAGAAGAAATCAAAAAAGCAAGACTGTCTGCAAATGGAGTTTCAAATTATATCGTTGAAGAAGTCATTAATTTCGATGGAATTTATAAAGCTGTTACAGCGAAAGCAATGCAAGAAAACTATTTTGAATATGGAATTATGAGTTCTTTACAAAAAGGATATAATCAAAAACTCTCGGGAGATGTTTTATTAATTCCTAATCCCTCAACTATTATCTATCCGAAAAAAGGGTCAACACATGGTTCTGGATATTCATATGATACACACATCCCAATAATTTTCTATGGTAATGGAATTAAGTTTGGCAAAACTGCTAAGAAATATGAAATCATTGATATTGCTCCTACAATTGCAACAATGTTAAAAGTTGAATTTCCGAATGGTTCAACTGGAAAAGTTATAGAGGAAGCTTTAAAATAAATTAAGACCAATATAAATATAATAAAGAGCGCTTAATGTGCTCTTTTTATATTCAGTATGACTTATTCTTACCTCTTAGGGCCACTAACATTTTTTTACAACATTTACCTGAATTTTGATTTCTTTTATTTCTGATACATTAGTGTTTTCTATTTTTTATTTATTTAATGGACTAAACTTGTTAATCTATTGACATTCAATCACTTTGAAAGCACTTTCTTTTAAAAGCTTTTAATGTAAGTAAAACTTTCATTGAATTTAGATTGTTCAAGTTCCATTATAAATTTATCTTATTAGATAATACTATAGCTGTCATAATAGTTACATCATAAACTAACAACAGAAGAAAAATAATAATTTGGTAGATTATATAACTTAAAATTTTAATGGATTCTTACCAATTGTAAACTGCAGTATCCCGAGCTTAAGTCATTGATATTTTTACGGTATTAAAAAAAGATAAAAAGAGTTAGATAGATAAATCAAGAAACAAAAAAAGACTGCTTTATGCAGTCTTTAATTTTTATTTTGTTTTTTGGTATCACAAGGTTTTTTTGCAGTTTTGAAACACTTTTTAGATTCCAAAGTTCTCTTACTTCTAAATCTCAAACGTTTCTTTTGTTTCATCAGTTTTTCAACTTTCTTAACTGATGCTATTTTTTTATTTGTAGCTTTCTTTTTAGTTTTATTTTTTGACGAACCTGAAATTACAACTGTATTAGATGGGGCTGAAATGCTGTTCATATCATCTAATTCTATTTCATCGTCTTTGTACTCTATTTTGTTTCCTTCCTTAGCTATTACTTTTTGAGCAACTATATCTTGGATACAAAAGTATAAAATTAAAAAGGATGCTATTATTTTAATTCTAGCATTCATAATTAGGGGATTTTGACAAATGTCTCACTAATATAAGAATTTTTTCCGTTAATTCCTACTAAACTTCGCTCAATAGCAAAGTATTGTCGACGAATGGAGTCTCCTAATCTTCATAAAAAATCGCTAAACGTTAATTCTCCCTTTCTATGCGATGTATCTTTTTCCTTCTTTTTCTCAATCTTAAAACCTTATCTTTTGAATTACTATTCTTCAAATATTTTCTTTATGCTTTCTGTAAAACTGATTCGTTTTTTTCGTTAGTGACAGAAGAAACAACTTTTTTATTATTTTAAAAGTTTTTTATTCCTAACTGTCATTGCATAATGTACTTCTTGCAACAAATATGACTTAGCATTAATCGCTTGGACACTTTTCTCTTCTTTTTTCGATAAAACTTTCTGTAGTATAGCATTTACACACACGAAAATGATGATAAATAACAAAATTACTATTTGAATTTTAGATTTCTTGCTACTCGATTTTAATTGATTACAATGTAAAATTATTCAGAATACTAATTGTATAAGCCTAAAAATCCTTGAGCTACAAACTTGCTTCAATTATTGGATAAACATTCCATTCATCAAACAAAAATCAAGTTCTATGCACTCCGAATAACAAAAGCCCACAATAATGTGAGCTTTTGTTATGAATATTTATTTTTGTATTAAATTTTTCTAGGAAGAAAAACCTCTGCCATCATACAGCGAGCACTTCCACCACCGCATCCTTCAATGATATCTAAAGAACTAGAAATAATCCTACAATGGTTTTCAATTTTATTAATTTGATCTTTAGTTAAGCAATCGTAAGCCGCTTGGCTCATTACCAAAAAGCGTTCATCACTTGCTCCTCTAACCTGCAACATATTACCAGCAAAATTATTCACTTGTGCTTCTGTAATATCAATCACTTCTTTTCCATCATCTTTTAAATTCTTGACAACATTTTTTCGTTCTTTTTTATCATCTATTGAAGCTAAACAGATAACTGCAAAAGTTTCCGCTAAACACATCATTACATTTGTATGATATATAGCCTTTCGCTCTCTGTTAACTGTTTGATAAGCTGTAAATACAACTGGAGTATATTCAAAATCTTCGCAGAACTCGATAAACAAAGCTTCATCTGCTCTAGGAGACAACGCACAATATGCTTTTCTATTAACTCTATCTAATAGCAAGCTTCCAGTTCCTTCTAAAAATACATTTTCCTCTTCTCCCGAAGTATAATCGATAACACCATCTATAATAAATCCCTGTTCCTCAAGTATATCTAAAATATCTTCTCTTCTTTCTAATCTTCTATTTTCAGCAAACATTGGGTATAATCCAACCGTTCCATTTTCATGGAAAGAAATCCAGTTATTAGGAAAAATAGAATCTGGAGTATCTGTTTCAGTTGTATCAGACACCACAATTACATTCACTCCAAAACCTCTTAATTTTTCAACATAATTATCAAATTCTTCTTGTGCTTTTGCATTTACAGTTGCAGGTAAAACATTCTCCAAAACTTTTTGATAATAATTATTTACAGCTGTTTGTTCATTCATCCTAAAACCGACAGGACGAATCATCAATATCGTATTCGTTGTTTGTTTCATATTGACAAAAGTACTTATTTTGATGAGTAATTAAATGTAAAAAACACAAAAAACATTGCTTCATAATAGATCGATTAATTCAACTTAAAATCGAAGTTGCTATATGTTTTTTTCTCTTAAAAGTTATATTAGTGGCTGAATGACATTACCATTATTTGTAGCTGGAGCTAAAAGAGTATCTTTGAGATGATATATTAAGAAATATGACTGCAAGAGAATTAGAAGGAGAATTTTCAATTATCGGTTCAAATCAAAATGAAAGTGATATTAATTATCGCGGAGTTCTAACTTTAGAATTGGATAAAAACGACAGATTTATAGCAAAATGGTTGATTCAACATGAACAAGAACAAATTGGCACAGGATTCTTTAAAGATAATATTTTAGTTATCAACTTTCAATATCTAGGAGAAAACGGCGAAGTATTTCATGGAGTAGTAGTTTACCGATGTTTAACAAAAGATATTCTTGATGGATTTTGGTCTGAGGAACATGGTGATCCCAAATTTCTAGGAACAGAACGCTGTTTCAGAATTAAAAAAGATGTAACTCTGACTCACTAAATTAAGACAAGCCTCCTTTTAAATTTATCAATTCATACGAGACTGGCTGTTCTTCTAAAAATTCAATAGCAAATTTACTTCTAATTCCTGATTTACAATAAACAACTAATGGTTTATCATTTAAAATTTCTGTAAAACGTTCTGATATTTGACCTAAAGGAATGTGTTGTCCTCCGATATGATGTTGTGACCTTTCCCAATCTTCACGAACATCTAATAAGTTGTACTTTTCTAATTTTTGTTGTAATTCTTGAAAAGTTATTTCAGTTTTAGCTGAAGTAATTCCACAGAAAAAATCATAATTCGCCTCTAAGTTTTGAATATCTGCATTCGAAGTTCTATTAAAATTCAAAATCATCTGACGCATTGAAAGCACATCAAAAATCATTAATTTATTAGCTAATACTTCTCCTACTCCACAAATAATCTTAATTACCTCATTGGCTTGTAAACTTCCTATAATTCCAGGTAAAACTCCAACAACTCCTATTTCAGAACAATTAGGAATAGATCCAGGATTTGGTGGTGTTGGATATATGCAACGGTAAGTAGCACTTTGTTTATAGTTAAAAACACTTACTTGACCTTCAAACTTAAAAATTGATCCGTAAACGAGTGGCTTATTTACTAAAACAGCAGCATCATTTGATAAATACCTTGTTTGAAAATTATCACTCCCGTCAACAATAATATCGTATTTTTCAAATAATGCTACTGCATTATCTTTTGAAAGTTTTTCGTTGTAAACATCAAATTGAATAAAAGGATTTAATCTTGATAACCTCTTTACAGCCGTCTCCGCCTTGGACACGCCAACATCATCAATAGTATAAAGTATTTGACGTTGCAGATTACTTTGATCGACAACATCATCATCAATAATTCCAATATTTCCCACACCTGCAGCCGTTAAATACTGTAAAATTGGACAACCTAAACCACCTGCTCCGATAACCAAAACTTTAGATTTCTTCAATTTTAATTGTCCAGTTTCTCCTATTTTATCCAGAATAAGATGACGATTATATTGTATTTGCTCCTCTTTATTTAGCATTATTCTTTTAAACTTTTAATAATTTGATTCAAAGCTATTTTTGCTTCAGGTAAAATTGGTAATAACGGAAAAATGTGGGGCATTTTTGCGCCATCCATCAACTGAACCTCCACCCCTTCTTTCTTCATTTTATTAGCACCAATTTTAGCATCTGGATACATAATATCATACTCTCCTATGTAAATATCTGTTTTTGGAAACCCATCAAAACTTCCATATATCGGAGAGATTATTTCATCTTTTAAATCAAAATTTCCTGCTGCTATTTTTTTTGCAGACAAAACACCTTTTAGTCCTAGCATTGGATCTTTTGGTTCAATTGCATTTATATCCTTGTTAGTCAAACTTGCATCGAAAACTGGCGTAATTAAAATTAACTTACCTGGTATTTCCTTTTTCTTTTGAATGAGACGTTGTGTAAGAGACATTATAAGATTTCCTCCAACAGAATCGCCAATAAGAACTATATCCTTTGACAAAGCTGCAGTTTGAATAGCAAACTCAAATACAGCATCTATATTATCACAGATCTGTTTTATTGTGTATTCTGGTGCCTTAGGATAATCTAATAACCAAACATTCTTACCTGAATATTTAACTATTTTCTCTACAGCTTTCCAATGATGTTCAGCAGGTCCAGAAATAAAAGCTCCACCATGAATAAAAATCACTAATTCCTTAGCAGTTTCACCCTTATTTTCAATTTTATAAATTTTAGTTTCTTCAATATCCAACTCACCTACATTGAACTTTTTATAGAAACTTTTTGGTAGCTTTTTTCTATCAGTTTTTCTCAGCTTCTTATAATTAATAGGAGATTCAGAGAATATTTTTTTTATTCCCATAGCTCTTAAAATAAAAAATGTAAGCTTTCTTAACATTGAAATCAAATTTAATTAAAATGTTCCCAATCCTTCCAAACTACTTCTAAACCTTGATTTTTTAACATTTCAGCTACTTCCTCTGTAGTTCGTTCATCTGAAATTTCAAACTGTTCTAAAGACTGAGGTTCCACAGCATAACCACCTGGATTAGTCTTAGACTCTGCGCTAATTGATGTAATTCCCAGGTGTACAATGTGATTTCTAAAAATTTCACTTTCTCTTGTTGAAATAGACAATTCTACATCTTCATCAAACATTCGGTAAGCACAAATTAATTGGACTAAATCTGAATCAGTCATTTCTACCTTCGGCTCTAAACCACCAGAATGTGGGCGTAGTCTTGGAAAAGATATTGAGTACTTTGTTTTCCAATATGTCTTTTGTAGATATTTTAAATGTAATGCTGTAAAAAAACTATCAGCTCTCCAATCTTCCAGCCCAAACAAAGCTCCTAATCCGATTTTATGAACTCCCGCTTTTCCCAATCTGTCAGGAGTTTCCAAGCGATAATCAAAGTTTGACTTTTTACCTTTAGGATGGTGTTTTTTATATTCTTCTTTATGATAAGTCTCTTGATACACTAAAACAGCATACAATCCATTCTCTTTTAATAATTCATACTCATTTTGATCTAAAGGTTGAACCTCAATAGTAATGTTTGCAAAATGTGATTTAATCAACTGAATAGCATTTTTAATATAATCAACACCAACTGTTCTATTTGCCTCTCCAGTAACTAATAGAATATGATCATAACCCTTATTTTTTAGAAACTCAACTTCCTTTAAAATTTCAGTATCCGTTAGGGTTCTTCTTGGAATTTTATTAGTAAAACTAAAACCACAATAGGTACAAATATTTTGACATTCGTTACTTAAATACATTGGAGCATACATTTGAATGGTATTACCAAACCTCTTCTTAGTAACTTGATTACTAATCTGAGCCATTTCTTCCAAATACGGTTTTGCCGCTGGAGAAATTAGTGCTTTAAAATCTTCAAAAGTTCGCTTCTCTGAAGCTATTGCTCGCTTGACGTCTAGAGTTGTTTTGGACAAAATACTTTGTAAAACCTCGTCCCAATTATACCGCTCAAATATATTTTTGAAGCTACTATTTGTCAACATATGTTATTATTTTAAATGTGTCATTGCGAATAAAGTGAAGCAATCTATTAATTTCAAAGATTACTTCGTCTTGTATAAAAATTATTCTAAGACAAGTCTCGTAATGACGACATCCTAATTTAAAAATGAAGTTAATGGACTACTTGCTTCAGCATTTCTCTTTATAGGAGCTAATTTCGCTTCATAAGCAATTCTACCTGCTTCCACTGCCATTTTAAAAGCTTTCGCCATTGCTATTGGATTTTGTGAAACAGCAATGGCAGTATTAACCAAAACTGCATCCGCACCTAACTCAATAGCATGTGCGGCATGAGATGGAGCACCGATTCCTGCATCTACAATAACTGGGACATTTGATTGTTCGATAATAATTTCTAAAAACTCTAATGTTTTTAAACCTTTATTACTTCCAATTGGAGCTCCTAACGGCATTACACATTGCGTTCCTACTTCTTCTAGTCTTTTGCACAACACTGGATCTGCATGAATATATGGCATTACAACAAATCCTTTTTTCACTAATTCCTCCGCTGCTTTCAGTGTTTCAATGGGATCAGGCAATAAGTACTTTGGATCAGGGTGGATTTCTAATTTTACCCAATTTGTTTCTAGTGCTTGTCTTGAAAGTTCGGCTGCAAAAACTGCTTCTTTTGCATTTCTAACCCCAGAAGTATTTGGGAGTAAATTGATTCGATCATGATTTAAATGTGTTAATATATCATCATCTTCATTTTCTACATCTACTCTTTTTAAAGCAACAGTTACTAATTCACTTTCGCTTTCCAATATTGCATCTCGCATTAATTCAGAAGAACTAAACTTTCCTGTTCCTGTAAATAAGCGTGATGAAAATGTTTTGTCTGCTATTTTTAAACTCATTTTATTCGTTTTAACTAGCTATTAATTCTTTAATTTCTTCCACTGGTTTATTCGATAAAATTCCAGAAATCGCAATTCCATTGACACCAGTTTTATATAATTCTTGAAAATCATTCTTCGTTATTCCTCCAATTGCATAAACCGGTAATTCAATTCCTTCCTTTCGTAATTGAGAAATAATCTGTTGATATCCTTCTAACCCTAAAATTGGACTTAATTTTTTCTTTGTGTTTGTAAATCTAAAAGGACCTAAACCAATATAGTTTACCTTTTGAGTAGCTAAGAACCTACAATCTTCAATTGTGTTTGCGGTTCCGCCAATTATGGTTTCTTCACTTAAAATAGCTCTAGCATCCAAAGGTTTCATATCTTCTTTTCCAATATGTAGTCCAAAAGAATTGACTGTTTTAGCTACTTCAACATTATCATTTATTATAAGTTGTGCATTATTCGAATCACATATTCTTTTTGCATCAACGGCTGTTTCGAGAAATATTTCTTGTTCTATATCTTTCATTCGTAATTGAACAAGCTTTACTCCAGATTCAAGTACATTTTTAATATTCTCTAAATGTTCTTTAGGAGAATTTCCTTGAGATATATAATAGATATTATCCATGATAACCTAATAATATTTTATTTGAACTCAATACTTTTTCCACATAACGTTTTCCTTTAAAACAGGATTTCATCAAAGGATATTTTAACGTAATATAACTTGCAATTGCTGAAGATAATACACAACCACTTCCATGTTTTTCATGATACTTTCCTTTCTTTGGATTGAATGAAAATTCTTTACCTTCTTTCGAAAACAAAAAGTCAACTCCCAATCTTTCTTCGTTATGTCCGCCTTTTAAGAAAACATTCGTTTTAGTCTGTATGTGGGATAATGTTTCTTCAACTGTTTTATTTGGATACAAACTTTGTATTTCCTTATAATTTGGTGTCAATAAATAAATTTTAGAAAGTACCTCTTCGAAATCTTCTTCTGTAAAATCTTTGTGAAAAGTAAATCCTGAAGAAGTGTTTAAAACTGGATCTAAAATGATTTTTGCAGCTGGATTGAATTGCACCAAAAAATCAATAATCTCAGATAAAATCTTCCAGTTTTCCACAATTCCAATTTTTACAACATCAATTTTGAACTTTGTAAATAAAACTTCAATCTGTTTTTTTATAATGGATTTCGAAATCCAATGACAATCTTTAAACTCAATATCGTTTTGGATGGTATTGGCTGTACAAACTGCCAATCCATAACATTTTAAAGCCTCAAAGGTTTTTATGTCTGCCGTAAGACCCGCTCCATTTGATGGATCAAATCCTGCAATTGTTAATATGTAAGGTCTAGTTTTCAATGTATAAGCTACTGATTAACTCTTGCTGTTTTTTTGTTCCGTATTTTTGTAATAAATCCTTAGAATCTTGAGTTAATAATTCTTTTGAGGCTTTATTATCAACAATCCAATTAAGTAATTTTGTGCACTTCTTTTGAATAGTAGTATAAATCGCGGCATTAATAATCATTCCATCATTTACATTAATATCAACTCCTTTTGAAATTGCATATTTTAGGCCTTCCAACTCGTTGTTATGAACGGCATAATAAACACCTTCATAATCACCATATGAAATATCTGCACCTAAAGAAATTAGATAGTCGGCAACTTCTTTTTTGCCATAAGCCACTGCATTGATTAAGGCATGATCTATATCAAGCTGAGTATACCTATCAGATAACATTTCCTTTAGTTTCGTTAACTCTCCATCACCAGAAAAAAGTTCTAAATTAAAGTCTCGAACTTTATTACATTCCTTAGAAATTACTTTAAAACTTTCTATAATATCTTCAGAATTCCAAATGCCACCTAGAACACCTACTCCAGAATATCCTAGTTCATAAACTTTTTGAACAGTTTCAGCATTTACTCCTCCCATTCCAATAATCGTTTTCCTAATATGATTTACATCAAATCCTTTTCCTTTATATCCTTTTTTAGAAATCGAAGAAAAAACTGGACTTAATAAATGATAATCAAAATGAATTTCACTTGCATTTAAGACTTCAGGGTCATGAAAAGAGCTACTTACTTTAAATCCAATTTTCTTATACGAATCAGTAAAATTTTTAAGATTATCTCCAAGATCAATTCTAGGTTGTTCTTGAAGATGAATTCCTCTCAAATTAAACTCTTTACATAATTCATGATTTTCATGAATCATAATTCGATTATAAAACTTTGGATTTATATCTTTCAATAAAACCCGGTATTGTTCAATATTAAAAGAAGGCTTTCTTAAATGCAACACTTCTAAACCTTTCGAAAAAAGTTGATTTAAAAGTGTTGATTCATTTTCTAATTCTTGTTCTGATGTAATTACTATTAACATGCGATTTTTTTGATTTATTGAGGTTTAGTTCAAATACTATAAATAAACTTCAGATCCTTTTTCTTTAAATTCTTCAGATTTTTCTTTCATTCCTTCTTCAAGCGCTTTCCCCTCCTGTAGTTCTTTTTTTGCTGCGTAATCTCTTACTTCTTGTGTAATTTTCATTGAGCAAAACTTTGGTCCACACATAGAACAGAAATGAGCAATTTTCGCTCCCTCGGCTGGTAAGGTTTCATCGTGATATTCTCTTGCTAATTCAGGATCTAAACTTAAATTAAACTGATCTTCCCAACGGAATTCGAAACGCGCTTTACTTAATGCATCATCTCTATGTTGTGCTCCAGGATGTCCTTTTGCTAAATCGGCAGCATGAGCTGCTAACTTATACGTTACTACTCCAGTTCTTACATCGTCTTTATTTGGTAAACCTAAGTGTTCTTTTGGCGTTACATAACACAGCATCGCTGTGCCATACCAACCAATCATTGCCGCACCAATACCAGAAGTGATATGATCATAACCTGGAGCGATATCAGTGGTTAAAGGTCCTAGTGTATAAAAAGGAGCTTCTCCACAAGCTTCCAATTGTTTATCCATATTGGCTTTAATCATATGCATAGGAACGTGACCTGGACCTTCTATAAAACATTGCACTTCGTGTTTCCATGCGATTTTCGTTAATTCTCCTAAAGTTTCTAACTCTGCGAATTGAGCTTGATCATTTGCATCCGCAATGCAACCTGGACGTAATCCATCTCCTAACGAAAATGCAACATCATAGGCCTTCATAATTTCACAAATTTCTTCGAAATGCGTATATAGGAAACTTTCTTTATGGTGCGCTAAACACCATTTTGCCATAATGGAACCTCCTCTAGATACAATTCCTGTTATACGTTTTGCTGTCATCGGAACATATGCCAAACGAACTCCCGCGTGAATAGTAAAATAATCTACTCCTTGTTCTGCTTGTTCAATTAAAGTATCCCTAAATATTTCCCAAGTAAGATCTTCTGCAACACCATTGACTTTTTCAAGAGCCTGATAAATAGGAACTGTTCCAATGGGTACTGGAGAATTACGGATAATCCACTCTCTAGTTTCGTGAATATTTTTCCCTGTAGATAAATCCATGATATTATCGGCACCCCAACGACAGGCCCAAACAGCCTTTTCAACTTCTTCTTCGATTGAAGATGTTGTTGCCGAATTCCCAATATTGGCATTAATTTTCACTAAGAAGTTTCTACCTAAAATCATAGGTTCAGCTTCTGGATGATTAATATTTGAAGGAATTACAGCACGACCTCTAGCTACTTCTTCTCTTACAAATTCTGGTGTAATTTTCTCCGGAATACTCGCTCCAAAATCTTGACCTGGATGTTGCTTTGATAAACGAGTCATTTCGTCGATACGTTGATTTTCACGAATAGCTACATACTCCATTTCTGGTGTGATCATTCCCTTTTTTGCGTAATGTAATTGAGTTACATTCTCACCTTTCTTAGCCCTGTAAGGTTTATTTAAATGATTAAATCTTAAATGATTTAAACTTTCATTATTTAATCTTTCATTACAATATTCTGAACTAAATTGTTCTAATTTCTCAACATTATCTCTATCTAAAATCCATTTTTCTCGAATACGTTCTAATCCATTATGAATATTAATATCTTTACTTGGATCAGTGTATGGTCCAGAAGTATCATACACAGTAACTGGTTCATTTGATGTACGCTTTTTTGTCATTGAATCGACTGTATCATTCAATGTAATTTCTCGCATTGCTACATTAATTTGTGGATGTAACTTTCCTTGAACGTAAATTTTCTTTGAGCTTGGAAAAGGTTTTCTTGTAATTCCGTCTTGTTTAGGTGCGGTATCTTTTTTTTTCATTTTACTGAAGGTTCGTTTATAAAATGGTTATACGCAAGACTATACTTACGTATTTATACTATTTAATTTTTGAATTAAGTTTGGATAGAAAACTAAATGATTTATCCCCCCTGTGTAGATTTAATGATCAAGATATTGTCTTGATCGACCAGTTCACGTGTTTCCCAGTTTGGTTTGCTTATAACATCGTTATTAACGGCAACTGCAATTCCATTCGTTTGAATATTGAGCTGTCCTATGAGTTGATAAACCGTAAGATTTTCTAAAAAAGTTTGTGTTTTGTCGTTTACTTGTATTGTTATCATTATCAATAAGATTTAAAGTAAACTTTAGAAGAAAATATAAAAAACATGATGTACGTAATTGCACAAAATATTCGAAAATTACTTTTCCCTACGTTGGTTTTAACCAAATCAGGTTCTAAGGATATTTCTCAAACTAGTTACCTAGCTACTCCTAAAGTTTTATATATCAAAGATAAAAAAAAGAGCCTACTATGTAGACTCTTATTATTTATTTCTTAATAATTTTTTTGGCAACTGCTCCACGATTAGTTATCAATCTTAAAAAATAGGTTCCTTTTGGAAGATCTCTTAAGTCAATTCTATGTTCAGAATCAAACTTATTTGATTTGAGTTTTTGACCTAGAGTTGTATATAGTTCAAATTCTTGCAACTCTACACTGCTGGTTGATATTACTAAAATATCTTTTACCGGATTAGGGCCAATTTTTAATTCTTTTAAAAGAACATCACTTACACTTAATGTTTCAGACGTAGTAGCTACATTTGACTTAGATGAAATATAACTTGAACTTTGATTTCTCTTATTAAAAACTCCTCCACATGAGGTATTGCTTACCACTTCTATATAATATGCAACATCCTGTGAACTTACATTTAAGTCTGTATATGAATTTAAATTACTTGAAACTTCCGTTAATAATTCAAACTCACCTCCGTTAATACTTCTGTGGATTCGATATGTATAAAATTCAAATCCTTCATAATCATTCCAAATCATATTCCAAGAAGTACCTATTCCTGGTGTAAGAACTAAATGGATAGTTTTGTGATGTGCACCTAGCTCTGTTTCTCCTCCACAATTATCAATTGCGGATATTTTATATAAACTAGCACTTTGCGCGGGAGATGAACTTTCGTCAATATAATAATTTATATCGGCATTAACATAAGACAAAAGCTGATATTGCCCTGCAACTACCGTTTCCTTATAAACTGCAAATTGACTCAAATTTTCAGTGTAATAATCCCACATTATTTTATTTTTAAAAGAATCTTCATCAACTGTTACAACACATATCTCTGGTGAATTGATACTCTCTTTAACATTTACATCAAAAACCTCTCCTCTTGAACAACTGTTATTATAAACTGTGTAACTGATATTTTTATTTCCTGAAGTATTCCATCTTAAAATATATGGACCTGCATCAGAACCTGAAATTACCTCGGCACCATCAAACGACCAATAAATATTTGTATAATTTTCACCTGTATATTCTATGTTATACAATTCACCTTTACAAACTGTACTCTCTCCTTCAATACTAAGTGATGGTAATTGATTGAATTGAAGAATTTGAGTATAAGTTTGCGAGGTACATCCATTCTTTGAAACATTTAAAGAAATTACCTTTTGTCCGAAATTATCATTCCAAGTAATTTCATATGGTCCTTTTCCTTCTCCCGATATAACTTCCGCTCCGTCAAAATCCCAATTAAAAGTTGAACCATCATCTCCATTACCATAATAATAAACATTTATTGTTCCTTCACCACAAATACTGTTATTACTTAGATAAAAATATGAATTTGGTGTTTGAGTCACTGTAAGCGTCCTATCCATGTTTACAGAACATCCATTTTGAGTTACCTCTAAACTAACATTCTTTTCCCCTTGATTATACCATTGTATTTCATAAGGTCCGGCACCTGAACCAGAAATAACATATCCTCCATTAAAATTCCAATTATATATTGCATCATTCTGCGCATCACCTTCATAGGTAATCGTCGTAGTATCTCCTACACAAACTTGTTCTATTAATTTTATTGAACCTGTTGGATTCGGATTATGATAAATTGTCCTTATAGTTTCTTCAGAAGTACAACCATTTTCAGATACTATAAGTGATATATTTTTTTCTCCGTAAGATTCATTCCATGTAACCTCATATGGTCCAATACCGGTTCCAGAAACTATTGAAGCTCCATCAAAATTCCAACTAAAATTGGCAGATTCAGTAGCATTTCCATTATATGTAATCATAGCAGACTCACCTTGGCATACATTTTCACTCACTGAAAAATCCGCTAAAGGTTTATTAATAATTTCTATGGTTTTAGTAGAAACTGAAGAACAGCCACCTGAAACAACCTCAAGAGTTATTTCCTTTTCACCAGAATGATTCCAAAACAATTCATAAGGACCAGTTCCTTCTCCTGATACAACTGTGGCTCCATTAAAATTCCAATTCAATGTATTTTCAGTACTCTCTTCTCCAAGATACTCAATATTTACCGTATTCCTTGCGCATATAGAAGCAGTACTTATTGAAAACTGCGCATTAATTTCATCCATAAAAATAACTTCTAGATTTTCACTCAAATAATTATTTTCAGTAGATATAATTCTAATAAAATAAGTTTTATTGAATTCAATAGTATCATTAACAGGCACAGAAAAACCTTCATTAGCCGAGGTAATTCTTGCTAATTCCAATGGCATATCAAAAGATCCGTTAACATCAGACATTTGTAAAACAAATTCATTGTTTATGAATTCGTAATTAGAACTAAAACTTAAATTTAAATTATCACCATGACAAATTTCTGCAGAACTTAATACAACAGAGTCTATAACTCTCTGAGCATTTTCACTAAAAACACTTTCATTACCTTCTATATAGTCATTTGAACCATCTGCTTCTGTTGAGTAAGACTTAACAACAATTATTGAATTAATTGAAATTTCGTCTGTTAAATAGGTAGATACGTCACTTACATCTGCTAGCAACTGAAAATCTTCAGTTGTATTTGTTTTATAATAAACTTTGTAGCCAGCTACATTATTAGACATGCTTGCATCCCATGAAACTAAAACTCCTCCATTTGTTAAACCTTTAAATACATTATTTGGAGCTTCTACTGGAGCAGAACTAGTTGGAGATATTAAAAAATTTGAATAATTAACTATACCATAATTTATATTATCTAATCCATCGGTAATTTTATCTGCAATTACTGATTCATTATCAGTTCCCCAATAATTCTGGGTTGCATCGATATTGGCGTTAAAATTATTTTGAAAATTACTCTCTTGTATACCAATAAGATTATTATTTTTAAATGTGAAATTATAAGTGTTTTTCTTGTTAATCTTGTCTGCTTTAGGTGAAGTGTAATCAAAACTACTGTTTAATACGATTCCCGTATTATAATTACTAAACGTACAATTTTGAATACTACTTGTAAAATCCTTATTTAAAATTTTTAGTGCTTTTCCCGAGTTATTTCCTTTAAATATAACATTCGAAAAATTAACATTTCTTGATTTTATGTGATAATCCTGAAGTTGATTAGGACTTTCTAAAAGTGAATTACTAACAACTAATTCTCCAGATTGCAGATTAAATGATGTTTTTGAAACCAATGAATTATTAATTGTAACAGAATAATAATTATTGTAATCTTCAAAATTAGAATTAACTATTTCACAAGAATCAATATTAAAGTTTGCTCCACAACATCCAATTCTAAAATTAGCTTCTTCAACTTTTGAATTAGTCAAAAATATTCCATCATTATAAGAATCAGAATTTAGCACACCTCCTTTTATGTTACACTGATTTATTTCAATTTCCTCACTTCTTGGATAAAACCCTTTTATTGTTGCATTTAAAATATTACAGTTTGACAATCTCAGTTTAGCTGATGTGGAATATCCCTTAGTTCGGGCATAGGTACCACTATTAAAATCTGATGAATTCACTAATAAGGTTCCTGAATTCTTTATTGGATCTTGATTGTGTTCACCTTCATCAGCCAATTGAATGCCAGAACCATCTGAGAAAACAACGTTATCTAATGTTGAATTACTTAAGTTAGAATCTTTAAATATCAATCTTGTATTCTTAAAAACAACTTTCTCATTACTTTTCCCTTCAATTTTAATTATACCTTTTATAAGTAAATCAAAATTCCCTGAAACTTCCACTCCAGATTCTACTGTTAAAGTAACACCATCAAAGACTCCCAATGTACCTGTTAAATTATAGGGAGAACCTGCTTTCGTCCAAATTGTGTTAGACGTTAAAGTACCACTAACAGTGGTTTGTGCGTGCATAAAGAATACATGCATTAATAATAAAAAGAGTATTTTTCTTTTCATATAGATTATAAATTAAATTAATAATAACTTTATATGTAAAAAAGTTTACACTAAAGTCTTTTTTAAACAATATTTAAAAGGAAAAAAACATAGCATTTTTCACTTTTCTTTTCATTGCAAATATATACGTTTAAGGTAAATAAACAATTAATTTCCTATATATAAATCCGCTTTTTCTATTTGCTATTCCATTATTTAAAGCACTACCATAACTCAATGAAAACTAGTGAAATTTAAGTTTAGAAATATTCCTAGAAGAAATAAATAAATTTCCGCTCTTGACTCAAAAAAAAACACTTAAGTATGTTTTTAGCGCTCTCGTTACATTTACTTAAATATCAATTATTTATTGAATTAATTTTAATGTCTAATAACCAACCACCCAAAAATAAAATTATGGCTTACAATGTTCAAAATTTCACTTATGATGGACCTGGAGACAGTGTTTGTTATGGTAAACAAGACAATCATAATCATCAGCAAGCAAACCAATTCACAGTAGATATCACGGCCTACTTAACAGCTCAAGGCTGTACTCATATTCATGCCGGTGCATTTCGTTCAAATCAACCTGAACCAGCTAATGGCAAAGAGTTTAAGTGGAATGGAGCTAATTGGGTAAAAGCCTAATTATTCATAAAAATAGCTTTTCTATAGAGTTAATTATAGAGGCGATAAGCCGAAAAGCCTTACGAGTAGGCAAAACTTAACTTAAACCTTATTATCATGTCAAACGAAACTGTATCAAAACAAAACACTATTGTAGGAGGATGGACTGCTTATGGTCCATTAACAACTTCAGATCGAATTGTATTCGACGAAGCTACCAAAAATGGTCAAATTTTAGGCGTGGACTATACTCCAGAAGAAGTTTCAACTCAAGTTGTCGCTGGAATGAACTATCGTTTTTTATGTACAGCAAAACCTGTCGCTCCACAACCAATTCAATTTAAAGCAATTGTTGAGATTTACAAATCTCTTGAAGGAAGTTTACACGTAACTGGAATCCAAAGATTATAGAATCTAATTCAGATTATACCCAAAAAAACCCTAAAATTATTTAGAATTTCAGGGTTTTTTACTTTATTAAACGCTGTAATTTAATCTCTAATTAGTGGTAATGTAGAACAACGCAATAATCCTTCTTGTTTTGCTATTTCAGCATACGGAACTTCCTCAACAGTAAATCCCTTTTCACGTAGCCAAGTATTTAATCTGGTAAAGTTTCTTTCAGAAATAATTACATCTTCTGAAATTGAAAAAACATTACTGTTCATATTGTACATTTCGTCTTTAGAAATTTCAAAAATATTATCCTCTCCAAAATAGTCAACTAACCAATAATACTCCTTTTCTACTAAGAAACCATTCTTGTGCAAAATAGCCATGTTTTTACCAATAGGTTGAAAACAACAATCTAAATGAAGGGCATTGTCTTTAGGATCTTCATTTGACTTTCGTAGTTCGAAACTCTTGACCGTTTTCTCAGGAAATAATTCTTGCAAAGCGATTACCGCGTCAGTATTTGTTCTTGCTGTAATATAATCAGGATAATCACTACCAGAATAAGTACCGATAAAAATATAATCATTCCAAGGCATTACATCTCCTCCTTCTACATGACAAATCTCTGGTAACTCAATTACGTTATCAGGATTAATTTGAGAAACGACATGTCTTATTGCTTCATATTCTCTATTTCTATCTGGTAGGATATTCGCTTTGACTAACTTGTCATCAATCACGAAAGCTATATCTCTTGAAAATATTTGATTATAATCTTCGATAACTTCAGGTCTGAAAACCTGAACATCGTACTTTTTGAAAACTCCTGCCACAGCTTCCATCTCTGAAATCATATCTTCCTCTGTCGGATATGTTCCAGCAATTACATGTTGCTTACTTTTTGGGTCGTAACAATCCTCTGCATTTGGTATTGGACCATTACTTACAGCCGTTCCTAAAACTACTGCTCTTAATCTTGAAGTTTCGTTTTTTACATTGAGTTGTAACATATATCAAAAAAAATGTCATTCTGAAACGAGTATCAGAATGACATTGTATAATTTAAAATTTGTTTATCTTTTGCTAATTTCCACGAAAGGGCGATAATTTTCACCTGTATAAACTTGACGTGGGCGACCAATTGGTTCTTTACGTAAACGCATTTCTCTCCATTGAGAAATCCATCCTGGTAAACGACCTAATGCAAACATTACTGTAAACATTTCAACTGGAATACCCATTGCTCTATATATAATTCCCGAATAGAAATCTACGTTTGGATATAATTTTCTTTTCACGAAGTAATCGTCACTTAAAGCTTCTTGCTCTAAACCTTTAGCAACGTCTAAAATTGGATCATTTACCCCTAAGTCATTTAAAACTTCATCAGCAGCAACTTTAATTATTTTCGCACGAGGATCAAAGTTTTTGTAAACTCTATGACCGAATCCCATTAAACGGAATGGATCTTCCTTATCCTTTGCTTTACCCATATATTTTTTAGTATCTCCTCCATCTTCTTTGATAGCTTCTAACATTTCTAATACTGCCTGATTTGCTCCACCATGTAAAGGTCCCCAAAGTGCCGAAATACCAGCAGAAAGAGATGGGAACAAACCAGCATGAGAAGAACCTACGATTCTAACTGTAGATGTAGAACAATTTTGTTCGTGATCAGCATGTAAGATTAATAACTTATCTAATGCATTAACTAAAATTGGATTTTGCTCGTATTCCTCATTTGGTTTTTTAAACATCATGTGTAAAACATTTTCCACATAACCTAATTTTCTAGAACCATAATCCAGAGGTAAACCTTGCTTTTTACGCATTGTCCAAGCTACTAAAACAGGAAATTTACCCATTATTTTAACGATAGCATTGTACATATCTTCCTCTGAATCGATGTTAACCGAACCAGGGTTGAATGCAGTTAGTGCAGAAGTTAAAGAAGATAAAACTCCCATTGGATGTGCGTTTTTAGGGAATGCATCAATTATCTTCTTAATATCATCATCAACAATTGCGTTATCCAAAATATCATTATAAAACTTATCTAATTGCTCTTGAGTTGGTAATTCACCAAAAATTAACAAGTAAGCAACTTCAAGGAAATCTGCTTTTTCAGCTAACTCCTCTATAGAATAACCACGGTAGCGTAGCACTCCTTCTTCTCCATTTAAAAATGTAATAGCACTTTGGCAAGAACCGGTGTTTTTAAATCCTGGGTCTATCGTAATAACACCTCCTGTTGCTCCTCTTAACGTTTTAACATCTATTGCAACTTCATTTTCTGTTCCTTTTACTAAAGGAAACTCATACGTATTTTCGCCAATTTGTAGTTTCGCTATCTCTGACATTATTTAATTTGTTTTTTGTGAAATTTAAATGATGCACGAAGATACCATTTTTTAAAAGATTTTGAAAATGTTGTTTAACAGATTTGTATTAAAAAAACACAATATTTCATGACGTTTCTTACTGGATTTAAAGAGTCACACTCAATCCATAAAAAAATCCCGGATGACCGGGATTTTTAATAGTTATGTCTATAAAAGTTATTTTACTTTAAAAGCATTTTGTTGAGGGAAATAACCTACATCTCCTAATTCTTCTTCAATTCTTAGAAGCTGGTTATACTTTGCCATACGATCTGATCTTGAAGCCGATCCTGTTTTGATTTGACCAGTGTTTAAAGCAACTGCTAAATCAGCAATTGTATTGTCTTCTGTTTCACCAGAACGGTGACTCATTACAGATGTATATCCAGCATTATGAGCCATATTTACAGCAGCAATTGTTTCTGTAAGTGTACCGATTTGATTCACTTTGATTAAAATAGAATTTGCTGTATTATTTTCTATTCCTCTTGATAAACGCTCTACATTTGTTACAAATAAATCATCACCTACTAATTGAACTTTATCGCCAATTTTTTCAGTTAAATATTTCCAACCTTCCCAGTCGTTCTCATCCATTCCGTCTTCAATAGAAATAATAGGATATTTTTCAGAAAGTTCCGCTAAATAATCAGCTTGCTCCTTACTTGTTCTTACTTTTCCAGTATCTCCTTCAAATTTAGTATAATCGTACTTTCCATCTATATAGAATTCAGCTGAAGCACAATCTAAAGCAATCATAATGTCATCACCTAAACTATATCCTGCATTTTTAACAGCTAAAGCAATGGTATCTAAAGCATCTTCAGTACCATCTAAAGTTGGTGCAAAACCTCCTTCATCTCCTACAGCAGTTGATAAATTTCTATCATGTAATACTTTCTTTAAGTTATGGAAAACTTCAGAACCCATTTGCATAGCTTCTGAGAAATTCTTTGCCTTTACCGGCATAATCATAAACTCTTGAAAAGCAATCGGTGCATCTGAATGAGAACCACCATTAATAATATTCATCATTGGAACAGGTAAAGTATTTGCGCTTACTCCTCCAACATATCTATATAATGGCATTCCTAATTCGTTAGCTGCAGCCTTTGCTACGGCTAAAGAAACGCCTAAAATTGCATTTGCTCCTAACTTAGATTTATTTGGAGTTCCATCTAAGTCAATCATCATTTGATCAATTAAATTTTGCTCAAATACAGAAGTTCCTAACAATTCTTGTGCGATAATTGTATTCACATTATCAACAGCTTTAGTAACTCCTTTACCCATATAAGCATCACCTCCGTCACGTAATTCAACCGCTTCGTGCTCTCCAGTAGAAGCTCCTGATGGGACGGCTGCTCTACCTTGAATTCCATTCTCAGTAGTTACATCTACTTCTACAGTTGGATTACCTCTTGAATCAAAAATTTGACGTGCATGGATGTTAATTATAATACTCATCTTCTATTTTTTAATTTGGTTGTAGCTAATTTACAAATGCTACTGTTTTAAAGTTAGATTTTTAGATAATTTCTACGAAATCGTTTTCAACTTATGAATACTATTTTGTAGCCTTAATGTTCTCAATAAATTGATCGAACAAGTACTCAGAGTCATGTGGTCCAGGACTCGCTTCGGGGTGATACTGCACTGAAAACACATTTTTTCTCTTCATTTTAATCCCTGCTACTGTGTTATCATTTAAATGTACATGTGTAATTTCAACATCACCATGTGCTTCTGTTTCTTCTCTATTTATTGCAAAACCATGATTTTGAGAAGTAATCTCACCTTTACCTGTAACTAGGTTTTTTACTGGGTGATTTATTCCTCTGTGCCCATTGTGCATTTTGTAAGTAGAAATTCCATTAGCCAAGGCAATAACTTGATGACCTAAACAAATTCCAAATAAAGGTAAATCTCTTTTTATAATCTCTTTAGCTAATTCCTGAGCTTCAGTTAAAGGTTCCGGATCTCCAGGTCCATTAGAGATAAAATAACCATCAGGTTCCCAAGATTCCAAATCCTCAAACTTAGAATTAAATGGATATACTTTGATATAAGCATCTCTTTTTGCAAGATTTCTCAAGATATTTTTCTTGATTCCAATATCCAAAGCTGCAATTTTATATGTTGCATTTTCATTTCCCACAAAATACGGTTCTTTAGTAGAAACTTGTGAAGCCAACTCCAAACCTTCCATGTTTGGAACATCTGCTAATTGCTTCTTTAATTCTTCTACATTATCTGTTTCTGTTGTTATGATTGCATTCATTGCTCCATTTTCTCTAATGTAAGATACCAGAGCTCTTGTATCAACATCTGAAATAGCGACTAAATTATGCTTTTCAAACCAGTCTTTTAAATTACCATCTGAATCAACACGAGAGTGTTCGAAGCTAAAATTTCTACAAATTAAACCTGAAATCTTAATTCCTTCAGATTCAACTTCCTCGTTATTCACTCCGTAATTACCAATATGTGCGTTAGTTGCAACCATTAACTGACCATAATATGAAGGATCGGTAAAAATCTCTTGATAACCAGTCATCCCAGTATTGAAGCAAATCTCTCCTGTAACAGTACCTTCTATTCCAACAGATTTACCATAGAAAACCGTACCGTCTGCAAGTAAAACTAGTGCTTTTTTTCGTGTTGTGTATTTCATTAGTTTGTTGTGTATTTGTTGAATTGAAACTGATAAGACTACTATAAATCAAAACCTTAAAGCAAAAATTATAATATAGCACTCATCGTGTTTTAAAAAATTTGTCAAAAATAGTTTAAAAAAAAAGGATAAACTAAATTGTTTATCCTTTTTTATATTTTAACGAACTGTCATCTATTCTTCTTCTTGTGAAGCTTCAACATCAGTTACAGGTGCAGCGGCTTTCTTAGCTCCACCACGACGGCTTCGACGAGTATTCTTCTTAGCCTTCTTTCCATTTGGATTGTATAATTCGTTGTAGTCAACTAATTCAACCATTGCCATTGGAGCGTTATCTCCTTGACGATTTCCTAATTTGATGATACGAACGTAACCACCTGGTCTGTCAGCAATCTTTACAGAAATTTCTTTGAATAACTCAGAAACTGCATATTTGTTGCGTAAGTAACTGAATACTACACGACGGTTATGCATGTTTTTCTCTTCTGTAGTGTTATTCTCAGCTTTAGCTTTTGTAATTAACGGCTCTACAAACTTACGTAAAGCTTTCGCTTTAGCTTCTGTAGTGTTAATACGCTTGTGCTCGATTAAAGAACAAGCCATGTTAGCTAACATAGACTTTCTATGTGCTGTTTTTCTACCTAAATGGTTTACTTTTTTACCGTGTCTCATGACGTTTAAGTTTTAGACTATCATCTTGCTCTACCCACTCTTGAGGAGCAAAACTATGATAACCTAGTTAAAATATTAATCTCTATCTAATTTGTACTTTGTTAAGTCCATTCCGAAACTTAAGCCTTTATTGTTCACTAACTCTTCTAATTCAGTCAATGATTTTTTACCAAAGTTTCTAAACTTCATTAAATCTCCTTTGTTAAAAGAAACTAAGTCTCCTAACGTATCTACTTCTGCAGCTTTTAAACAATTTAAAGCACGAACTGATAAATCCATATCAACTAATTTCGTCTTTAATAACTGTCTCATATGTAATGATTCTTCATCATATGATTCAGTCTGAGCGATTTCATCAGCCTCCAAAGTAATTCTCTCATCTGAGAATAACATGAAGTGGTGAATTAAAATCTTAGCTGCTTCGGTTAATGCATCTTTAGGATTGATTGAACCATCAGTGTCAATATCAAAAACTAACTTTTCATAGTCAGTCTTTTGCTCAACACGGAAGTTCTCTACTGCATACTTTACATTTTTAATTGGTGTAAAGATTGAATCAGTAAAAATCGTTCCTAACGGTGCACCTGATTTTTTATTTTCTTCAGCTGGTACAAACCCTCTACCTTTTTCTATGGTAATCTCTGCATTTATCTTGACAGATTTATCCATATTACAGATAACTAAATCTGGATTTAAAACTTGGAATCCAGAAATGAACTTTTGTAAGTCTCCTGCAGTTAATTGCTCTTGACCTGAAATTGCAATAGTTACTGTTTCTCTATCAGACTCTTCGATTTGCTTCTTGAAACGAACTTGCTTTAAGTTCAAGATCATCTCAGTTACATCTTCTACAACACCAGTCATAGTTGAGAATTCATGATCAACACCATCAATTCTTAAAGAAGTAATTGCAAATCCTTCTAAAGATGATAATAATACTCTACGTAAAGCATTACCAACAGTTAAACCAAAACCTGGTTCCAACGGTCTAAATTCGAATCTACCTTTGAAATCAGTAGATTCGATCATAATAACTTTATCGGGCTTTTGAAAATTTAAAATCGCCATATGTTTTATTTCTTCGTTTTAATTGTTATTTGGTTGCGCGGTTAATAAGTTTGAAGAAGTACGAACAAACCCTTTGGCCAAATACCAATGTGATTAATTTATTATTTAGAATATAATTCTACGATTAACTGCTCCTTAATGTTCTCAGGAATCTGTAATCTTTCTGGAGCCTTTACAAAAGTACCTGACTTTTGCTCAGCATTCCAAGTTAACCATTCGTAAACATTGCTATTAGAAGCTAATGCATTCTCGATAGCGTCTAATGATTTAGACTTCTCTCTAACTGCTATTACATCTCCAGCTTTTAATCTGTATGATGGAATGTTTACAATCTCTCCGTTTACAGTGATGTGACGGTGAGAAACTAATTGACGACCTGCTCTACGAGAAGTAGCAATTCCTAAACGGAATACTGTATTATCTAAACGAGATTCACATAATTGTAATAAAACCTCACCAGTAATTCCACCTGAAGCTTGCGCTTTTTTAAATAGGTTACGGAATTGACGTTCTAAAATACCATAGGTATACTTGGCCTTTTGCTTTTCCATTAACTGAACTGCGTATTCAGATTTCTTACCTCTTCTCTTACCAACTCCGTGTTGTCCTGGAGGGTAATTTCTTTTTTCGAAGTTCTTATCATCTCCGAAAATTGCCTCGCCAAATTTACGAGCAATCTTAGTTTTTGGTCCTGTATATCTTGCCATTTCTATAAATTTAAGTAGGGATCGTGAATTAAGGCTAACTCCTTCGACAATCTTTTATCCTACTTGGTTAAAAATTAATTATTATACTCTTCTTCTTTTAGGTGGACGACATCCATTGTGTGGAATTGGCGTAACGTCGATGATTTCTGTTACTTCGATTCCTGAGTTATGGATTGATCTGATAGCAGATTCTCTACCGTTACCTGGTCCTTTAACATATACCTTTACTTTTCGTAAACCAGCTTCTTTTGCAACTGAAGCACAGTTTTCTGCTGCTAATTGAGCAGCGTAAGGAGTATTTTTCTTAGATCCTCTGAATCCCATTTTACCGGCAGATGACCAAGAAATTACGTCTCCTTTTTTGTTAGTTAAGGAGATGATGATGTTATTGAACGATGCTGTAATATGAGCCTCACCTGTAGACTCGATTACAACTTTACGTTTTTTTGTTACTTTCGATTTTGCCATGATTCTTTACTATTAGTAAAAATAATCTAACGATTATTTTTTCTTGTTAGCTACAGTTTTTCTCTTACCTTTTCTCGTACGAGAATTGTTTTTAGTTCTTTGTCCTCTTAAAGGTAATCCAAGTCTGTGACGGATTCCTCTTTGACAACCGATATCCATTAAACGCTTAATGTTTAATTGAACCTCAGAACGTAATTCACCCTCAATAGTGTACGTACCAACTTGCTCACGAATTGCTGCGATTTGATCATCGTTCCAATCTTGAACTTTAATGTTCTCGTCGATTTTAGCTTCTGCTAAAATATCTTTAGCTCTGCTTCTTCCTATACCAAAGATGTATGTTAAAGCGATTACGCCTCTCTTATTCTTTGGAATATCTATACCTGCGATTCTTGCCATAACTAACCTTGTCTTTGTTTAAATCTAGGATTCTTTTTATTTATAACATATAGTCTGCCTTTTCTGCGTACAATTTTACAGTCGGCACTTCTTTTCTTTAATGATGCTCTTACTTTCATCAGTGTGTTTTTTAATATCTGTAAGTAATTCTTGCTTTAGTCAAATCATATGGGCTCATTTCTAACTTTACCTTATCTCCAGGTAAAAGTTTGATATAGTGCATACGCATTTTTCCCGAAATGTGCGCCGTAACAATATGTCCATTTTCTAATTCTACACGAAACATTGCATTTGATAATGCTTCTGTTATAGTTCCATCTTGTTGAATTGCTGGTTGCTTAGCCATATTATTTTAATGATTTTCTATTAGTGTTACCTGTTTTCATTAAACCATCATAACGACTGTTTAATAAATACGAATTAATTTGTTGAATAGTGTCAATTGCTACACCTACCATAATAATTAATGAAGTACCTCCGTAGAACAATGCCCAACTTTGAGTTACTCCAAACTGAACGATAATTGCTGGTAAAATAGATAACGCAGCTAAAAATAGAGATCCTGGGAAAGTAATTTTAGATAAAACTGAATCTAAGTGATTTGCAGTTTCTTCACCCGGCTTGTAACCTGGTACAAAGCCATTACTTCTTTTAAGGTCTTCCGCCATTTTATTTGTAGGAATTGTAATTGCAGTATAGAAATAACTAAAAATGATAATTAAAACTGCAAATATCAAGTTGTACCATAATCCATTAATATCTGTTAATTTAACTAATGCCGGAAACTTCTGACCTAAAGTCATTGGCACGAACATGATTGCCTGAGCAAAAATGATTGGCATTACACCAGCAGCATTTAATTTTAACGGAATGTATTGTCTTGCTCCTTCAACATCTTTAATGTTTGAAATTGCTGTTCTTCTAGCATATTGAACTGCTACTTTACGAACAGCAGTTACTAGTAACACTGTTAATAATATTACAACAAACCATACTAAAACTTCAATTAAAATCATCATTATTCCACCACCACCAGCGTTTGTAGTTTTTGCAATAAACTCTTGCAAAAACGCAGCTGGGAAATTAGCGATGATACCTACTGTAATTAATAAAGAAATACCATTACCAACTCCTTTGTCAGTAATTCTTTCTCCTAACCACATTGCAAAAATTGTTCCTGCAGTAAGTAAAATCATTGATGAAACCCAAAACGTAGCACCACCTACTAAGAAAGCAGATTCTGGTAAACCGAATTGAGTTTTAATTGCTGTGATATAAGTTGGTCCTTGAACTAATGTAATTAAGATCGTTAGCCAACGTGTGATTTGTGTAATTTTCTTACGTCCACTCTCTCCATCTTTTTGAAGTTTCTGCAAATAAGGAATAGCAATTCCCATTAACTGAACTACGATAGATGCAGAAATGTAAGGCATAATTCCTAAAGCCATAACAGATGCTCTAGCAAATGCCCCACCTGTAAATGCATTTAATAAACCTAAGAGTCCACCTCCGGCTTGATCTTTAAGTGCTGCTAATTGAGTTGGATCAATTCCTGGTAATGGAACTGCTGCCATAAAACGATAAACAGCGATTAAACCAATCGTTAAAAGTAATTTATCTTTTAACTCTTCTATTTTGAAAATGTCTCTTAAAGTATTTATAAAATTCATCATTTACAGTTTATAAAGTTACCGCTTCACCTCCAGCAGCTTCAATAGCCGCCTTTGCTGTTGCTGTAAATTTGTGTACAGTTATATTTAATTTAGCCTTCAATTCACCACGTCCTAAGATCTTTACAAGTTCGTTTTTACGTGCTAATCTGTTTTCCACTAAAACGTCCATAGTAACTGTATCAGTAATTCTACCGTTATCAACTAACTCTTGTAATTTATCTAAGTTGATTCCAACATACTCCTTACGGTTGATGTTAGTAAATCCAAACTTAGGCACACGTCTTTGAAGTGGCATTTGCCCTCCTTCGAATCCGATTTTACGTGAGTAACCTGAACGAGATTTAGCTCCTTTATGCCCTCTTGTAGAGGTACCACCATGACCTGATCCTTCACCACGAGCAATTCTCTTCCCGCTTTTTGTAGATCCAGCTGCTGGTTTTAAGTTATGTAAACCCATTTTTATTATCTTCTTATTTAATTTCTTCTACAGAAACTAAGTGTTGAACTTTATTTACCATCCCCAAAATTGTAGCTGTTGCATCGTGCTCTACAGTTTGGTTCATTCTACGTAATCCTAACGCCTCTAACGTTCTTTTTTGATTTTTAAGGCGACCGATTTGACTTTTTACTTGTGTAACTCTAATTTTACTCATCGTCTTAAATTTTATCCGTTAAAAACTTTCTCTAATGAGATACCTCTTTGTCTTGCAATAGTTTCAGCGCTACGTAATTGTAATAATGCGTCGAAAGTTGCTTTCACCACGTTATGTGGGTTAGAAGATCCTTGAGACTTAGATAATACGTCATGTACTCCTACAGATTCTAATACGGCACGTACAGCACCACCTGCGATAACTCCGGTACCATTTGAAGCTGGCTTAACAAAGACCTTTGCTCCTCCGAATTTACCTTTTTGCTCGTGAGGTAATGTTCCGTTTAAAAGTGGAATACGAACTAAGTTTTTCTTTGCATCTTCAACTGCTTTTGCAATTGCAGATGAAACATCCTTAGACTTTCCTAATCCGTGTCCAACAACTCCCTTACCGTCACCTACTACTACGATAGCAGAAAAACCAAATGCTCTACCTCCTTTAGTAACTTTAGTAACACGTTGAACACCTACTAATCTGTCAACAAGCTCTAATCCGCTTGGTTTTACTCTTTCTACGTTTTTATATCCTAACATAATATAATTTCTTAAAATTTTAAACCAGCTTCTCTTGCAGCGTCTGCTAATACTTTTACACGTCCATGGTATAAGTAACCATTTCTATCAAAAGCAACAGTCTCTAATCCTGCTTTTACAGCTTTCTCAGCGATTGCTTTTCCTACAGCTGCAGCAGTTTCTGCTTTAGAACCCGATGCAATTTCTTTATCTCTCGATGAAGCCGCTGCAATTGTCACACCGTCTACATCATTTATAATCTGTGCATAGATTTCTTTATTACTTCTGAATACTGATAACCTTGGCTTTGCAGCTGTACCAGAAATAACTTTTCTAATTCTATACTTTATACGTTGTCTTCTTTCAAGTTTTGATAATGCCATAACACTAATTATTATGCAGATTTACCTGCTTTTCTTCTAATTACTTCACCAACAAACTTAACTCCTTTACCTTTATATGGCTCCGGCTTACGGAAAGAACGAATCTTAGCCGCTACTTGCCCCACTAATTGCTTATCGTGAGAAGTTAATTTTACGATTGGGTTTTTACCTTTTTCAGATACTGTTTCAACCTTAACCTCTGGTGCTAACTCTAAAACAATGTTATGAGAAAATCCTAAAGCTAAATCTAACTTTTGACCTTGGTTAGATGCTCTATAACCTACCCCTACTAATTCTAATTCCTTAGTATAACCTTTAGTTACACCTTCAATCATATTAGCGATTAAAGCTCGGTATAAACCGTGTGCAGCCTTGTGTTCTTTACTATCTGATGGTCTTTCTAATGTTAAAGTACCATCCTCTTCCTTTACAGTAATATCAGAAGTTAACTTTTGAGTTAATTCCCCTAATTTACCTTTTACTGTTACCACGTTATCGTTTACTTTGAATTCAACACCTTGTGGCAATGTGATTGGGCTTTTACCTATTCTACTCATCTTACAAAATGTTTATTAGTAAACGTAACATAATACTTCTCCACCAACATTCTCTTGACGTGCTTTCTTGTTAGTCATCACACCTTTTGAAGTTGATACAATTGCGATACCAAGTCCGTTTAAAACTCTTGGCATTTCTTTAGCACCTACATACTTTCGTAAACCTGGAGTAGATACTCTTTGAATTTTTCTGATAACCGGCTCTTTAGTTTGTCTATCGTACTTTAAAGCTATCTTGATAGTTCCTTGAACTTTATCGTCATTGAACTGATAACTTAAAATGTAACCTTGATCAAACAAAATTTTGGTCATCTCCTTCTTCAATTTTGAAGCTGGAACTTCTACAACTCTGTGTCCTGCCATAATAGCATTTCTAACACGAGTAAGAAAATCCGCGATTGGATCTGTGTACATATTAATTTAATTGCGGTTTTGGTATTTAGTAGCTTCTATTTTACTTACGTTTTACCGTAACTACTAAACCTGAAACCAGTTAAAACTTATTTTTTGTCTTTAAAGAGGCGATCATACACATGTTATTATTTCATAAAAAGGCATAATTTACCCTCTAAAAACAGTGTGCAAATATACATAAAGTTTTCGAAAAAAAAAGAGATTTTTCAATTATCGATTTGACTATTAATTTATTGCCAAATTGTAGTCATTTTCATTCACTATCAAAAAGCATAATATTTTCAAATTTTTTAGTTCTTAGTTTTCATTCCAAAAAGAAATCTCATCCATTTAAAAAGATAAATCGCATGTCTATAAACAATCATAATTACCACTAAAGAACTACAAAAAAGCAGTAGTGTTTTACTCAAAATCGATATATTTAATTGAATAATAAAATATCCAATTATAACTATAACTGTTTGATGTAACATATAAAAAGGATATACCGCTTCATTCAGTTTCGTTAGAAGAAAACTTCTACTATTCAAGTGTTTATATCCGTAACCTAATACTGTTAAAAGAACCGACCAAGAAACTAAACTACACGTCAAGTACCAAATGCTCCATCTTTGTGAAACAGAAAAATATGGTGACAACACACTTGATGGAAGTAAATAATAGAAATAAAAAAGGACCGTGAAGAACAATGCTAATGAAAAATATTTTCTTCTATTAGAAAGAATTAAATTCCATAGGTTGTTTGAACTCGCTATCAGAAGACCTGCCATAAAATAGAAACTATAGTAAAGAGTAGAAGAAACATTTAAAATACTTTTAGAATCACTTGGGAAATAATACTTACTCACTATTCTGAGTAGGACTAATATAATACACCATGAAAACAATCCATATTTAGAGCTTGATTGTGTTATTTTCATGACTACTCTTTCGCCTTTACTTGACTTTAAAAATAAAATGAAAGGAATTGAACAGAGAGACATCCAAAACAGGTTTTCTATAAACCAAAGATGATTCACTTTTAGTTGTGATAGTAATTTAAAATAACTACTAATATTAAAATTAAACTCCTCATAAAACTCAAAAAAAGTTTGAGGCGGAATTAAAACAACCATTCCAAAAATTAGAGGAATCAATAATCGAAAACTACGTTCTTTTATAAACTGTAACCAAGTTCTTTTTGAAAAGGCAAAAATTGTTCCTACACCAGAAACAAAAAATAATAATGGTAATCTAAACTGTTCGAAATACACCATTACATCATCTAGTAATTTACTAGATTCGGAATTCATAATATGGAAATCATCTCCATTGAAAGGCATACAAACATGATGCACAAAAACAGCGAAAACAGAAATAACACGTAACCAATCTAAATCAAATCTTCTATTAGTAGTCATAAATAAAATTTAAAATTATTTATGCGAAACTATTCAGAAAACCGTGGAGTATTTAATTCAAATAAGGAAATGAGACCTATAACAACAACTTTGTGACGTATGACAATCTATGAGTAGGCAGATTTATAGATTTCTTCAAACAGATCTATTCGACCTCTTGAAACGAGAACTTCTTCAATACTGTTTTTCATTCTTAATTTATAACCTTGAGTATTTCCTTTGATGTTTTCTATCTTATACATATTAACCAAATAAGATCGATGAGACTTTATAATGAAATCGAAACCTTTCAATTGATCCTCTAAACTTTTTAACGATATTCTCTTCAAGAAGACATTATCCTTGATAAAAATATATGTATAATTTTTATCTGATTTAGCAAATATAAAATCATCAATATTCAGAGTAAAATCATCATTATTAACCAAAGTCTTGATTCGGATTGAATCATTATTGTGTCCTAGTTCTTGCTCAACAACTGTTAGCCTCTTACTCCTTAAATTATAAATACTTCGTAATCTTTCAACATTTATAGAAGTAATAATAAACATTAATAACGCCCCAACTAAAACAGTATTCCTAACTTCTTCATATACATATCGAAGTGACCAATTATCATCTTTATCATAAATGAAATCTCTAATTAAAAATTGACAAACACCAATCATTATTAAAACTAGTAGCAAGAAAATAACCTCATTCTTTACGCGCCATTCTGAGCTCGATTTTCTAACATTATTTAAAATTGCACAACTTCCCATGAAAACCAATAATGAAATAAATGAATGTATAAAGGAGATTGTTAAATAAGAAAATCTTAATTCGGAAAAGTTAACATCAAACGGTTCAAATAGAAAACTAAACAAAGTGGACAAAATTAATATTACGATTCCTATAAGAAATGAAGTTTTAAGATCGTAATAAAATGGATAGTTCAAATTAAGAAACTTCCTCATAAATTAAATTTTTCCCTAAAATAAAAAAAGGTGCACAAATAATTGTACACCTTTTTTATATCTTCATAACTGATATACTACCAGCTAGCTTTCTTTACACCTGGAATTAATCCTTGGTTTGCCATTTCACGGAAAGTAACACGTGAAATTCCAAACTGACGCATATATCCTTTTGGACGACCAGTTAGCTTACAACGATTGTGCATTCTAATTGGTGAAGCGTTCTTAGGTAACTTTTGTAATGCCTCGTAATCACCAGCTTCTTTTAAAGCCTTTCTTTTCTCAGCATACTTAGCAACCGTTTTAGCTCTTTTACGCTCGCGCGCTTTCATTGATTCTTTAGCCATCTTATTAATTCTTTTTAAATGGTAAACCTAATTCTCCTAATAATGACTTAGCTTCTTTATCAGTTTGAGCAGATGTTACGAAAGTAATATCCATTCCGTTGATTTTCTTTACTTGGTCAATATTAATCTCTGGGTAAATGATTTGTTCAGTAATTCCTAAATTGTAATTACCTCTACCATCGAATCCATTTGCTTTAATTCCATTAAAATCTCTTACACGTGGTAAAGAAGCAGTGATTAAACGATCTAAGAATTCGTACATAATATCACCTCTTAACGTAACTTTAGCACCGATTGGCATTCCTTTACGTAATTTGAAGTTTGCAACGTCTTTCTTAGAAATTGTTGGAACTGCTTTTTGACCAGTAATTGAAGTTAATTCTTCAATAGCATAATCAATTAATTTCTTATCAGCAATAGCAGCACCTACACCTTTACTTACAACAATCTTCTGCAACTTTGGTACTTGCATTACGTTCTTATATCCGAACTCATCAGTTAGAGCCTTGATAACTCTAGCTTTGTATTCTTCTTTTAATCTTGGTACGTAACTCATGATTATATTTCGTTTTTAGTTTTTTTAGAGATTCTAGTTTTAGTATCTCCTTCAACTTTATAACCTACTCTTACAGCTTCACCATTTTCTACTAAAGCAACGTTCGAAACATGTAATGGAGCCTCCTGTTTTACAATACCTCCTTGTGGATTAGCAGCGCTAGGTTTAGTGTGCTTAGAAACCATATTCACACCTTCCACTACTACTCTGTCCTTATCTTTAAGGATTCGTAAAACTTTTCCTTCTGATCCTTTGTGATCTCCTGCGATAACTTTAACAGTATCTCCTGATTTAATTTTAAATTTCTTCATCTTAAAATCTGTTTTTATAACACCTCAGGTGCTAATGATACTATCTTCATAAATTGTTTCTCACGTAATTCACGAGCAACAGGACCGAATACACGGGTACCTCTCATCTCCTCAGTAGGATTTAAAAGTACACAAGCGTTATCATCAAATCTGATATATGACCCGTCTTTACGTCTAACTTCTTTCTTAGTACGAACAACAACTGCGCGAGAAACCTGACCTTTCTTTACAGTTCCGTTTGGAGTTGCAGACTTTACTGTAACAACAATCTTATCTCCAACGCTAGCGTAACGCTTTTTTGTTCCTCCTAAAACTCTAATCACTAAAACTTCCTTTGCTCCAGTGTTGTCTGCTACTTTTAATCTTGATTCTGTTTGTAACATATTATTTAGCTCTTTCTAGGATTTCTACTAATCTCCAACGCTTAGATTTACTTAATGGACGAGTTTCCATTATTCTCACTGTATCTCCAATGTTGCAATCGTTATTCTCGTCATGTGCAACGTACTTCTTCGTTTTCTTGACGAATTTACCGTACATTGGGTGCTTTACTCTTTTTACCTCGCTAACTACAATAGATTTCTCCATTTTGTTGCTAGATACTACACCTATTCTCTCTTTTCTAAGATTTCTTTTTTCCATCTTTAAAACTGACTAGAATTTATTGTAATTCTCTTTTAGTTAACTCTGTTGCAATTCTTGCAACAGTTCTTCTTAAGGTTCTTAACTGCAATGGGTTATCCAGTGGAGTTATCGCGTGAGCCATCTTAAGATCAGTATAATTTTTCTTCAACGCTCCTAGCTTATCTTGTAAGTCAGCTGTTGATAATTCTTTTATTTCTGATTGTTTCATGATCTATTAGAATTAAGCGTTATAATCAAAATCTCTTGCAATGATAAACTTTGTCTTTACCGGAAGCTTTTGTGCAGCTAAACGCAATGCTTCTTTAGCTACCTCCATTGGTACACCACCAACTTCGAATAAGATCCTTCCTGGTTTAACAACAGCTACAAAATGGTCAGGTGCTCCTTTACCTTTACCCATACGTACCTCTAACGGTTTCTTTGTTATTGGCTTATCTGGGAAAATTTTAATCCAAAGTTGACCTTCCCTTTTCATATAACGAGTCGCCGCAATACGAGCAGCTTCAATTTGTCGAGAAGTAAGTAAGTTCTGGTCTAAGGATTTAATTCCAAACATTCCGTTTGATAATTGAGTACCTCTTCCAGAGTTACCACTCATATTTCCTTTACCTTTCTGAACCCTACGAAATTTTACTCTTTTTGGCTGTAACATCTCTAATTTCTTTTATAAAATTATTTTCTTCTGCGAGGTTGACGTCTTCCACCTCCACCTTTATTGTTAGAATTACCTTTTTGTTTAGATAATCCAACTAATGGAGATAATTCACGTTTTCCATAAACCTCACCTTTCATAATCCATACTTTCACACCGATTCTTCCGTATGTAGTATGAGCTTCAACAAGTGAATAATCGATATCTGCTCTGAAAGTAGATAAAGGAATTCTTCCCTCTTTATAGTGTTCAGAACGTGCCATTTCAGCTCCGTTTAAACGACCAGAAAGTTGAACTTTAATACCTTCTGCGTTCATACGCATTGCAGCCGCAATAGCCATTTTTGTAGCACGTTTGTAAGAAATTCTATTTTCAATTTGGCGTGCGATACTAGCTGCAACTAAATTTGCATCTAATTCTGGACGCTTAATCTCAAAAATATTAATTTGAACTTCTTTACCAGTAATTTTCTTAAGCTCCTCTTTTAACTTGTCTACCTCTTGACCTCCTTTACCGATAATGATACCAGGACGTGCCGTAGTGATAGTAACGGTTACAAGTTTTAAGGTACGCTCAATAATAATACGAGATACACTTGCTTTAGATAATCTAGCTTTTAAATACCTTCTTATCTTATCATCCTCAGCAATTTTATCACCGTAGTCATTTCCACCATACCAGTTAGATTCCCATCCTCTGATAATTCCTAAACGATTTCCTATTGGATTTGTCTTTTGTCCCATTTCTACTAATGATTAATTGCTGTTATTTTTAGTTCCTAACTCTAAAGTAACGTGGTTAGAACGCTTACGAATTCTGTGAGCACGTCCTTGTGGAGCAGGTCTTAATCTTTTTAACATCCCTGCGCTATCTACATAGATAGATTTCACGAATAACCCAGCATCTTCCATGCTAGCATCTTCATTCTTAGCTTGCCAGTTAGCAATAGCTGATAATAATAACTTCTCTAAGTTACGCGATGCTTCTTTTGGACTGAACTTTAAGATTTGTAAAGCCTTTTCAACTTCAACACCTCTTACCTGATCGGCTACTAAACGCATTTTTCTTGGTGACGTAGGACAGTTAGTAAGCTTAGCAAATGCTCTTTGCTTCTTAGCTTCTTTTAACTGCGTTGCCATGTTTTTTTTACGACTTCCCATAATATCCTACTATTTTTTTCCTTTATTTTTAGCACCAGCATGTCCACGGAATGAACGAGTTGGTGAAAATTCGCCTAACTTATGACCTACCATGTTTTCTGTAACGTAAACAGGCACAAACTGTCGTCCATTGTGAACAGCAATAGTTTGTCCAACAAAATCAGGAGTAATCATACTAGCTCTTGACCAAGTTTTGATCACAGATTTCTTTCCTGATTCAACGTTAGCTAACACTTTTCTTTCTAACTTATAGTGAACGTAAGGTCCTTTTTTTAATGATCTTGCCATGATTTATTATTTCTTTCTACGTTCTAAAATATACTTGTTACTAGCTTTAGTCTTAGATCTAGTCTTATATCCTTTAGCTGGGATACCATTCTTAGATCTTGGATGTCCTCCAGAAGAACGTCCTTCACCACCACCCATTGGGTGATCAACTGGGTTCTTTCTAACTGCATTAGTTCTTGGTCTTCTACCTAACCATCGAGATCTACCAGCTTTACCAGAAACTAATAATTGATGATCTGAATTAGATACTACTCCAATAGTTGCCAAACAAGTTTGTAAGATTAATCTTGTTTCACCTGAAGGTAACTTAACAATTGCATATTTTCCGTCTCTCGCCATTAATTGGGCAAAAGAACCTGCAGAACGAGCCATAACAGCTCCTTGACCTGGACGTAATTCGATACAAGAAATAGTTGTTCCTAAAGGAATATCACTTAAGAACATAGCATTACCAACATCTGGTGTAGCTTCTTTTCCTGAAACGATAGTTTGTCCTACTTTTAATCCGTTTTGTGCGATTACATAACGCTTTTCTCCATCAGCATATTGAACTAAAGCGATAAACGCTGTACGGTTTGGATCGTACTCAATAGTTAACACTGTAGCAGGATCGTTGTATCTACTTCTTTTAAAATCGATAATACGATATCTTCTCTTATGACCTCCACCTCTATTAGGAGTAGTCATACGACCCTGATTGTTTCGACCTCCAGTTCTTTTTTTCGGAGCCAATAATGACTTTTCCGGCTTATCAGTAGTGATGGTGTCGAACCCATTCACAACTCTAAAACGCTGACCTGGTGTTATTGGTTTTAATTTTCTAACTGACATTTGTCTTGCTTATTCTTATAGATTGTTATAAAAATCAATTTCGCCATCGGCTAACTGAACAACCGCTTTTTTATAACCGCTTGTTAAACCAGTTACTAAACCTTTTTTAGTATACTTAGTTTTTCTTAATGCTGGGTGATTTAAAGTTCTCACCTTTTCTACTGTTACTCCGTAAGTAGCTTCAACAGCATCCTTAATTTGAATTTTGTTAGCTTTCTTGTTCACAACAAAAGTGTAACGATTAAAACGCTCGCTATCACCAGTTGCTTTTTCTGTAATAATAGGTTTAATTAAAATACTCATCTTATTCCCTATTTACTTAAATTAGATTCAATTCCTTCTAATGTACTTTCAGCGATTACTACTTTACCAGCGTTTAAAACGTTGTACGTATTTAATCCTGTAGCACTAACTACTTTCGAATTCTTTAAGTTACGAGAAGATAAATAAACATTTTTATTCTCTGCACCTAATACAAATAATGATTTCTTCGTATCTAATTCTAAAGCCTTTAATACCTTAGCAAATTCTTTAGTCTTTGGAGTTTCAAAGTTAAAATCTTCCACAACCACTAAATTGCTATCTTTTGCCTGAATACTTAAAGCTGATTTTCGAGCTAAACGCTTTAAATTCTTGTTTAATTTGAAAGAATAGTTTCTTGGTCTTGGACCGAAGATACGTCCTCCACCTCTAAAAACTGGTGACTTGATACTTCCTGCACGAGCAGTACCTGTACCTTTTTGCTTTTTAATCTTTCTAGTACTTCCAGTAATCTCACCTCTCTCTTTAGATTTGTGAGTTCCTTGTCTTTGATTAGCCAAATATTGCTTTACATCTAAGTAAATTGCGTGATCATTTGGCTCAATTCCGAATACTTCGTTAGAAAGTTCAACTTTTCTACCAGTATCTTTTCCTGTAATATCTAATACTGCTACCTTCATTACTTCTCAATAATTACATAAGAGTTTTTGTGACCTGGAACAGCACCTTTAATAACTAAAAGATTCTTTTCAGGAACTACCTTTAATACTCTTAAATTTTGAACTTTAACTTTATCTCCTCCCATACGTCCCGCCATACGCATTCCTTTGAATACTCTTGCAGGATAAGAAGCCGCACCAATAGAACCTGGCGCTCTTAAACGGTTATGTTGACCGTGTGTAGCTTGTCCAACACCACCAAATCCGTGACGTTTAACAACCCCTTGAAAACCTTTACCTTTAGACGTTCCTGAAACATCAACGAACTCTCCTTCAGTAAAATGTTCTACTGTTATTGAGTCACCCAATTTGTACTCACCCTCAAAACCTTGGAACTCAATGACTTTTTTCTTAGCAACAGTACCTGCTTTTGCAAAGTGACCATCTAAAGCTTTATTAGAGCTTTTTGCCTTCTTGTCATCGAAACCAAGTTGTAAAGCTGAATAGCCATCAACCTCTTCGGTTCTGACTTGGGTAACTACGCATGGACCTGCTTCGATAACAGTACATGGGATATTCTTCCCATTCTCATCGAATAAGCTGGTCATACCTACTTTTTTTCCTATTAACCCAGACATATTTAAATATTAATTATTAATTATTTTAAAATTTGCTTCCAAGAGCGCAAAAAAAAAGAGCGTAAAACACTCTAATCTGAATCTTTGTGTTTTACCGTTTTTCCTTCGCGAAACCCTCCGGACATGTGGTTTTCAGCCAACTAACTGAAAATTAAAGAAACCCTATTAAGGATTTCGGACTGCAAAAGTAAAAAAAACTTTCGACTTAACAAAATAAGCCGAAAGTTAAATTACTTATACCTTGATCTCTACCTCAACTCCACTTGGTAATTCAAGCTTCATTAATGCATCGATAGTCTTAGATGAAGAACTATAGATGTCTAATAAACGCTTGTAAGCAGATAATTGAAATTGCTCTCTCGATTTTTTGTTTACGTGTGGTGAACGTAATACTGTAAAAATCTTTTTATGAGTTGGTAATGGGATCGGTCCGTTAACAACCGCACCTGTACTTTTAACTGTCTTAACGATTTTCTCTGCTGATTTATCAACTAAGTTGTAATCGTAAGATTTTAATTTTATTCTAATTTTTTGACTCATCTTAATTAACCTTTAGCATTAGCGATTACTTCTTCTGAAATATTTGATGGAGTCTCAGCATAGTGAGAAAATTCCATTGTAGATGTAGCTCTACCAGAAGACATTGTTCTTAAAGCAGTAACATATCCGAACATTTCAGATAATGGAACTGTAGCTTTAACAACTTTAGATCCCGCTCTATCAGACATATCAGAAACCTGACCACGTCTTCTATTTAAATCTCCTACAATATCACCCATGTTCTCCTCAGGAGTTAACACTTCTAACTTCATAATAGGCTCCATGATTTTAGCTTTTGCAGCTTTTGCAGCAGCTTTATAACCCATTTTTGCAGCTAATTCGAATGATAACTGATCAGAATCCACAGGGTGGAAAGATCCATCCTTTAAAGTAACCTTCATTGAATCCATCTCGTATCCAGCTAAAGGACCATTTTTCATAGCCTCTTTAAATCCTTTCTCTACTGATGGAACAAATTCCTTAGGAACGTTACCACCTTTGATAATAGATTCGAATTGTAATCCAGCAACTCCCTCGTCAGCAGGCTCCATAGTAAATACAATATCCGCGAATTTACCACGACCTCCAGATTGCTTTTTATAAACTTCTCTATGATCCGCCGAAGCAGTAATTGCTTCTTTGTACTCTACCTGTGGCTGACCTTCGTTCACTTCGACTTTAAACTCACGCTTTAAACGATCAACGATAATATCTAAGTGTAACTCACCCATTCCAGAAATAATAGTCTGTCCTGAAGCTTCGTCAGTTCTTACTGTAAATGTTGGGTCCTCTTCAGCTAATTTCCCTAAAGCTAATCCTAACTTATCAACATCCGCTTTTGTTTTTGGCTCAACAGCGATACCAATTACTGGATCTGGGAAATCCATTGATTCTAAAACGATTGGTGCTTTCTCAGCTGATAAAGTATCTCCTGTTTTGATATCTTTAAATCCAACAGCAGCTCCGATATCTCCTGCCTCGATAAAATCTAAAGCGTTTTGTTTATTTGAGTGCATTTGGTAAATACGAGAAATACGCTCTTTTTTACCTGAACGGTTATTTAGCACATAAGAACCAGCGTCTAAGCGACCAGAGTACGCACGGAAGAATGCTAAACGCCCTACGAAAGGATCAGTAGCAATTTTAAATGCTAACGCCGAGAAAGGCTCTTTTACATCTGGCTTACGTACAACCTCTTCTCCAGAATCAGGATCAGTACCAACTATAGCATCTTTATCTACAGGTGAAGGTAAATAACGACAAACACCGTCTAATAAAAACTGAACACCTTTATTTTTGAATGCAGAACCACAAACCATAGGGATAATAGACATATCCATTACAGCAGCACGTAAAGCAGCGTGCACTTCTTCTTCTGTAATTGAATCTTCATCCTCCATGAATTTCTCTAATAAATTCTCATCGTAAGCAGCTACTTCCTCGATTAATTTAGCTCTGTATTCAGCAGCTTCCTCTTTTAAATCTTCAGGAATATCGATAATATCAAAAGTAGACCCTTTAGTTTCATCATGCCAAACGATTGCACGGTTTTTAACTAAATCAATTACTCCTTTAAAATCTGCTTCCTCACCAATCGGTAATACGATAGGCACAGCATTAGAACCTAACATATCTTTAACTTGCTGACATACCGCTAAGAAGTTAGATCCTTGACGATCCATCTTATTAACAAACCCCATACGAGGCACTTTATAATTATCAGCTAAACGCCAGTTAGTTTCTGATTGAGGCTCAACACCATCAACAGCTGAAAACAAGAATACTAATCCATCTAATACACGTAAAGAACGGTTTACCTCAACAGTAAAATCAACGTGACCAGGAGTATCAATAATATTAAAATGATACCCTTTAGTATCTGGTAATTTCTTACCATTTTCAGTTGGGAACTCCCAAGTACATGAAGTTGCAGCAGAAGTAATTGTAATACCTCTTTCTTGCTCTTGCTCCATCCAGTCCATTGTAGCAGCACCATCGTGTACTTCTCCAATTTTATGAGAAACTCCAGTGTAATAAAGGATACGCTCAGTTGTTGTAGTCTTACCCGCATCAATGTGGGCAGCAATACCAATATTTCTAGTAAATTTTAAATCTCTAGCCATTTTTATTAAAATCTAAAGTGTGAGAATGCTTTATTTGCTTCAGCCATCTTGTGAGTATCAACTCTTTTCTTTACTGCTGCTCCTTCTTCTTTAGCTGCTGCTAAAACCTCGGCTGCCAAACGCTGAGCCATTGTTTTTTCATTACGCTTACGAGCATAACTAATCATCCATTTGATCGCCATTGAAACTTTACGATCTGGGCGTATTTGCATTGGTATTTGGAATGTAGCTCCTCCTACACGACGAGAGCGAACCTCTACATGCGGCATTACATTCGACAAACCATCCTTCCAAATTTCTAAAGCTGACTTTTCCTCGTCAGTTTTCTTTTCGTTTACGATATCCATTGCATCGTAAAATACTTTGAACGCTACAGATTTCTTACCGTCCCACATTAAGTTGTTTACAAAACGTGTTACTAATTGATCGTTAAATCTTGGATCCGGTAACAAAACTCTTTTTTTCGCTCTTCTTTTTCTCATGTCTTTACATTAAAAAAGTTACTGATTAATCTTACTTTTTGTCTTTAGGGCGTTTTGCACCATATTTAGATCTACGTTGAGTTCTTCCCTCAACACCTGCAGTATCTAATGCACCACGTACGATGTGGTATTTTACACCTGGTAAATCTTTTACCCTTCCACCTCTAACTAATACTATCGAGTGCTCTTGTAGGTTATGTCCTTCACCTGGGATATACGCGTTGATCTCATTACCATTTGTTAATCTAACACGAGCTACTTTACGCATAGCCGAGTTAGGTTTTTTAGGTGTAGTAGTATAGACACGCGTACAAACTCCACGCCTTTGAGGACAAGCCTTTAAAGCCGCCGATTTACTCTTCTTAGTTATTTTGGTTCTTCCTTTACGAACTAATTGTTGAATAGTTGGCATACTAATTAATTACTTGTTTTAGTTTGTACTTATTAATAATCTCTATTTTTAAGAGTGTGCAAATGTACAATTAATTTCTAATTATTCAAATATCAGTAAGTTATTTTTAAATCATGCATCAAAAAGAAGGTAAAATTATTGATTTTAATGTACTTTAGCTATTTTTAAATTACTTTGAAAAAACACTTCCTCATATTCGTTATTGTATTTTCTATTGGTGCAAAAAGTCTATTTAGCCAAGAAAATCTTATCAAAATACAATCAAAGGATTCGACACACAATACGATTTTAAAAAAGATCGTTATCACTAAAAACGACTCTAAAAGTTCCATCCTGAAAAAACTACAAAAAGAAGGTTATTTCTACTCTCATATAGATTCAATAAAAACACTGTTAGATCATAAAAAAATATTCCACATTACATTAGGGCCAAAAATAGATAGTCTCAATATCAGACTGCCTATTAAATACGAATACTTAAAAAAAGAACTCCCTATTTTAGAGAAGCCTCCTTTGAAAATAAAATTCACTACTTTAAGTTTTATAACCACCGAAATACAAAACTATTTCTCAAAAAAAGGCAAACCTTTTACGAGTATTAGACTTCGAAACATTTCTCTAGTTAAAAAATCGATTTATGCTGATCTTGATATCCAAGAATCAAAACAAAGAACGGTTGATAAAATTGTTATTCAAGGTTACAACAACTTCCCTAAGAGTTATCTAAAACACTTTCTTCGAATTAAAAAAGGAATAAGCTTTAACAAAGAACAAATTAATTCTTCTGCAAAAAATATTAACAACCTAGAATTTGCACAAATAATTAAACCACCTGAAGCATTATTCAATAAAGACTCGACAACACTTTATTTATATATAAAAAAGTTGAATCGTAACAATTTTGATGGATTATTAAATTTTTCAACTAACCCAACAAATCAAGAACTCTTAATTACTGGAAATCTTAATCTCGATTTTATGAACCTCCTTAACACTGGAGAAGAACTCAAACTTGAATGGAATGCAAATGGCAACCAAAGTCAGAACATTAACCTACAAACAAAAATTCCCTTTATTTTCAATTCTCCTATTTCAAACAACACTCAGTTTTCGATTCACAAACAAGATTCTACATTTTTAAACTCAACATTTAATACAACTTTTAATTATTTCTTAAACCCTAAAACTAAAATCGAAATCAACTACGAAGCTACGAACTCATCGAACACATTAACGAATACCATAGAAAATCTGAGTGACTACACAAATAATTTTGGAGGAATTGGATTAAGTTACAACACACCAAAAAATCATGAAATATTCCGAACTAAATTTTTGATGCTAATTCAATACCAATTTGGTAAAAGAACCACGGACATATTTAATGATAGCCAACATAGATTTAAATTTGAATCTTCATACATTTTTGATATCAATAATAAGAACTCAATATTTTTAGCAAATCAAACCAACCTCTTATTTTCAAACAACCTTTTAACCAATGAACTATTCAGAATTGGAGGACCGGATACTGTAAGAGGAATAAACCAACAAAGCCTGTTTACGCACCAATACTCTTTTTTAAATCTCGAATACAGAATACAAACAGCGTCAAAATCATATCTCTATAGTATAACAGATGTGGGAATTGCAAGAACCATCGACAAACAGTACCGAAACATTTTATCTCTTGGAGCTGGTTACTCTTTCTTTATAAATAAATCCAAAATAGATGTGGTTTTCAGTGGAAGTCTCAACAACACACTCAATAGCAATAATGTATTTAACACTTCTCTAAGCTTTAAAAATTACTTCTAAGAAAACCCATCGAATTTAACACAAAAGCTATTTGATTCATATTTTATTAACCTTTTTTATTGTTTTTTTAAGTTTATTTTAAGACTTTAGCAAACATTAATTCAAATAAATACAAAATGATAACAAAATTTAATGGAATTTTGGCGCTATTCTTTGCGTTCATTGTGCAAATATCCTTTGCGCAAGAAAAAACGATTTCAGGTATTGTTTCAGATCAATCGGGACCACTACCTGGAGTTAGTGTGCAGAAAAAAGGATCTGCAACTGGTACAGAGACTGATTTTGATGGTAAATATACTATCAAGGCAAAATCAGGAGATGTATTAATCTTCAGATTTGTTGGAATGAAAACAGTTGAAAAAACTGTTGGAATTTCAAATACAATCGACGTTGTTATGGGAGAAGACAGCAACGTATTAGAGGAAGTAGTTGTTACAGGGGTAGCAACAGGTACTTCTAGAAAAAAATTAGGGGTTTCGGTAAATTCAATTTCTCTGAAAAAATTAGAGTCCCCAGGAACTCAATCTATTGACCAAGCTTTACAAGGTAAAATTGCTGGTACAATCATCCAGTCAACAACTGGTCAGCCAGGTCAACAGCAAAACATTATTTTAAGAGCAATTAACTCTTTAAATAGCTCTCAGCCTATGATCTTAATTGATGGAGTTCAAATATTAGACTCTAGCACGAGTATCGGTGGTGCATCAAATCAAAGTTCACGTTTAGCAGATATCGACTTCACTACAGTTGAAAGAGTTGAAACAATTTCTGGTGCTGCTGCAGGTACTATTTATGGTGCGCAAGGAGCAAATGGGGTAATAAACATTATCACTAAAAGAGGTAAAGCTGGAAAAATGAAGGTAACTGTAAGAACTGATGTTGGGGTTGTTGATGCAATAGCTGGAGACAAACTTAGAAGATCTCAGTTTCACAGATATCAAACTGATGCACAAGGGTTTCTTGTCGATTTAAATGGTATCAGAGTTACCGATTTAAATGATGAAGCTCAATACGGTGCTGTTGCTATTAACGATGTTGCTGTAGGTAGCTCACAATTAGGAGCGGCAGGTATTAATAACACTCCTTTTGCTGAACAAACATTTGACGCTACTGATGTTTTATTTAACACTGCTGTGAACCAAACTTTAGGAGTTAACTTAGTAGGAGGTTCAGAAAAAACTAGCTACTTATTAGCAGCTAACAGAACCCAACAAGAATCAGTTCTTGTACCAGGGGAATATGTAAAGTATGATGCTCGTTTCAATTTAGGTGTTGATTTAGCTGATAACTTAAAAGTATCTGGACGTTTTGATGTTATTAACAGTTCGAATGACACTGGTACTAACACCGATAATGCGAATGCTAACAATTTAATCAATAATGTATTCCAAAACTTACCGCACGTTGATCTATTAAACGTACGAAACAGAGACAATGATTTGGTTATCCAACCTGATTTAACAGACCCTAACTCTAGTAATCCTTTCTTCTTCAGAAGATATCAAACAAGATTGGACGAAATTACACGTTACATTTCTAACTTTAATTTAAATTATAGTCCTACTGACTATTTAACTTTTGATGTAAAGTATGGTTATGACACGTATACTCAAAATTTTACTTTCTTCCAAGAAAACAAAAGTGATCACCAACAAGAAAGAGTTTTAACCAATAACAAAACAGGTAGAATTAACTTTATTACAAACCAAGAGTACTTTCAAAATTTCTTAGCTTCTGCTACATTAAGTTTAGATTTCAAAGAGCAATTTGGATGGGATACTAACATTGTGTCTACTACTACAATAAATTTTGACTGGAGAGATCGAAACTTAGTTTCTAATAGCGTAAGTGGTACTGATAATCCATTCGGAGCTTTCGGAACTTACAATATTAGTCAGTCTAGTACTAAAGTTTTCAATGGTTATTCTGAATCACCATTTAGAACTTATGGTTATTTAGTAAATCAAAAGTTTGATTTTGGAAGTTTATTTGGTTTTTCTGCTGGTTTCAGACAAGATTTCTCTAACCGATTTGGTTCAGGATTAGACTTTACTTTCCCTAGAGCTGATGCTTATTTTAATATCGCTGATACGTTTGAGAATGACTCAGTTAATTTATTAAAATTAAGAGCTGCTTATGGTGAGGCTGGTATTCAACCTCCATTCTCAAGTAACTTAATTACTTTACCTGGAACTACATTGGGTGGAGATGTAGGTTTATCTTTCCCTGCAAACTTATCTAACGAGGCATTAGAGGTGGAAAGAACAAGTGAATTAGAAGTTGGTTTAGATTATGGATTCACACCTAGCGAGGGTGCATGGTTCTCAAATGTGAGCGGTTTTATAAACTATTTCACAAGAGAGACAACTGGAGCTATCTTTAGAGGTGAATTAGCACCTACAACAGGAGCATCAGGTATTCAATCTAATAATTACGATTTATCAAGTAATGGTTTAGAACTTTCTGCCGATACTCAAGTTTATACATCTGAAGATTTTGGATGGAATTTTGGTGTACGTTTTACGAAATCTAAAGCTACTCTAGATAGGATTGCTAGTGGACAACCGTTAGTAGTAAGCGATAATTTCGTCTTAGAAGAGGGTCAAGAAGTTGGTACTTTTTCTTTATTCGAAGTTGTTACTGACATTAACCAAACAGATTTAGAAGGTAATCCAATAATTGCTGCTGCTGACCAAGATAATTTCACAAAAGCTAGTAGTGGATATATTGTTAATAAAAATACAGGTAATGTTGTAATTACTCCTGACAAGAGAACTTTAGGAAGTTCTCAACCTGATTTTGTTATGACTTTTATTAACGACTTCCAAATTAGCGATTTCGTTAATGTATCAATGCAGTTAGATTGGTTCCAAGGATTAGAGGCTTACAACAATGCAAAACAGTGGTTATATAACAATGGTTTACATGAAGACACTTCTGTTCCTGTTACCATAGAGGATCCTTCTGGAACTGCACAAACTGGAGCATTTGTTCAGTACTATACATCTTTATATAACACTAATGTTCCATTATCTCACTTCTTGGAGGATGCTTCATTTTTAAGATTAAGATCCGTAGCTGTTAACTTTAAACTAAAGAAGTTCATAAAAACAGACTTTATTGACGCTTTAGATGTAAGAATTGCTGGTAGAAATTTATTCACGATTACAGACTACACTGGTTTAGATCCAGAAGCTTCGAGAACCTTTGGAAATACATTCCAAAGAGGTTTTGACGAATTTACTATGCCGAATACTAAAAGTATTAATTTAGGTGTAACTGTTTCTTTTTAAAATAAAAAACAAATATTAAGATGAAAAAAATCAAATTATTATCAATATTCGTTTTAGGTTTATTAGTTTCTTGTCAAGATAACTTAGTAGATACAGATATAGAACCTGTAAACCAAAATGAACCTACTTTAGCTGCATTACTTACCCCAACTGGTATGTTAGGCTATGCTAAAGGAATGTATATTCATACTACAGACCCTGCACGAAGTGTAAATTTTTGGTTTGTTTCTGGATATCATGAAACAATGGGAGACAACCTGACTATGCCTTGGGGTAACTTTGGAGGTCGTTGGGTTAACCAAACGTCTTCTATAGTAATGGATGACGGAAGTACGGTAACCCCTCCAGCAGGTGGAGCACAGCCAGGAGAAATTGCAGTAAGAAATACCCGAGCTGCTGGTTCTGACAACCCAACACAATATGAGTGGGCTGAATATTATGCTGTCAATAACCATGCAAATGTTATTTTAGATAATATTGATAACACCGCTGACTTAAGTGCTTCTCAAAAAGATGCATATAAAGCTTGGGCTTTGTGGTGGAAAGCATATTCATACTCAAGATTAGGTTTAATATATGAGGAAGGAATTATCAATGATGTTCCAGGCTCAACTAATAACGCTTTCGTAAACAGTGCTGCCTTAATTGCAGAATCTGAGAGAATATTAGATGTATTAACAACTACAATCAATGGTGTCTCTGATACAAGTGCATTCAATGGAATTTTGTCCGATGTTCAAATTGAAATTTCTGGAAATACTGTAGACATGGCTGCCCTTGTTAAAAACATAAATAGTTTAAGAGCTCGTAACTTAGTTTATAGTACTAAAGTTACAGATATGACTTCAGCAGATTGGAATAATGTAATAACTTGGTGTGGTAATGGAGTTAGTAACAATAATGAAGCTTTCTCTATGACTTCTGAGGCTACTGTTCTAGATAATGGGTGGTTACCAGGTGTTGTGTCTGGTTTTTGGTACTTTCCAAGTCCACGTTTGATTCAGGATATAAATCCTGGAGATAACCGTTTAGATGCATATTTTGACCCATTTGTATTTCCTAACCCACGAGGAAGAGGAATTCAGTATGGATGTAACTATTTTTGGAAAGACCCTTCTCCTATAGTTTCAGGTACTGCTGGTGCTATAAAGTTATATTATGGAGCAACTCATGAAGAAAATGAATTATTATTAGCAGAAGCAAAAATTAAAACTGGAGATATTGATGGCGGTTTATCAAACCTTGATGCTGTTAGAGCATTACAAAACTCTGGTTTACCTGTAACTTCTGGAACAGGACTGACTGAGGCGGAAGCTTTGGAAGAAGTACGTAAAGAAAGAAGATTAGCTTTAATTTTTAGAGGTATCGCTTTCTATGATGCTCGACGTTATGGTATTGCAAGTGGATCTAGAACAGGCGCTCATGTATTAGACGCTGGGGGTGTTCTTAATACAAATGCAACAATCAATTATGGATATTTAGAATACTGGCCTGTACCAGCATTTGAGAGTGATTTTAACTCTCCTGGAGCCCAAAACTAAATAATGAATTAATCAAGGAAGGGGTTGTGTAAAACAGCCCCTTTTCCTTTTTGTAACATAAAACTTTCGGTTGATTAATGAAAACAAAGCTTTTTTTTATAGCACTGTTCACTCTCATTTTTAGTACCTGTAAAAATAAACTCCCCCTAAAAAACCAATCAAAACATAATTATCTATTTAAAAAATTAACACCAGAAACAACAGGTATTTCTTTTAAAAATGAAATAAAAGATAATGTTAAAAACAACATTATTAACTATATATATTATTACAATGGCGCTGGTGTAAGCGTGGGTGATTTTAACAACGACAACTTACCCGATCTCTTTTTTGTTTCTAATAAAGGAGAAAATAAACTTTATCTAAACAAAGGGAATCTCAAATTTGAAGATATTACAAAAGATGCTGGAATTAAAGGCAAAGCAGACTGGCAAACTGGGGCAACAATAATAGATATAAACAACGATGGATATTTAGATATTTATATTTGTGCTGTATCTGGTCTTTTAGACTATAAAGGTCACAACGAATTATATATCAATAATGGCAACAACACATTTACCGAAAGTTCTAAAGAGTACAATTTAGATTACGTAGGATACTCTACACAAGCGTACTTTTTTGATTATGACAAAGACAATGATTTAGATGTATACATCGTAAATCATGCAGTTCACACAAAAACATCTCACGGACCAGCATTGTTAAGAGAAAAAAGAACTGGCTTAACTGGAGATGTACTATTAAAAAACACAGACAACAAATTTACAGACTATAGTGAAGAAGCAAAAATATTTGGCGGTGCAAATGGATACGGATTGAGTGCTTCTATAGCTGATTTTAATAATGATGGATGGGACGACATATATGTATGTAACGATTTCCACGAAGATGATTATTATTACTTAAACAACCAAGATGGAACTTTCACTGAATCATTAGCTGATAAATTTTCAATGATCAGTAGGTTTTCAATGGGAAGTGATGCTGCTGATATTAATGGAGACGGATTTCAAGACTTAATAACTCTTGATATGCTTCCGAAAGATGAAAGAGCAGTTAAAGAATCAGAAGGTGACGACACTATGCTCAATGTACAACTTCGTTTACAAAAACTTGGATATAAAGATCAATATGCAAGAAATATGCTTCAGATTAATAATTCTGGAAACTTCTTTAATGAAGAAGCACTTTACAACGGTATCGATGCTACAGACTGGAGCTGGAGTCCACTTATTGCAGACTATAATAATGATGGACATCAAGATTTATTCGTGGCCAACGGGATTTTAAGACGACCAAATGATTTAGATTTCAGAATGTACGTTGCTAGTACATATAAATATCGAGATAAAAATCAATCTAAGGATGAATGGCTTTTAAATTCTTTACAGGAGATGCCGAAAGGCGATATACCTAACCAAATTTTCAAGGGAAACTCCTCTAAATTTGAAAATAAGAACAATGATTGGATTGAAGATGTTCCAAGCATATCAAATGGAGCAACTTACGCTGATTTGGATTTAGATGGAGACTTAGATTTAATTGTTAACAATATGAATGATTTTTCTCGCATCTATGAAAATACAACAACGAACAAAAACTTTATAAAGTTAAATTTTAACTACACAGAAGGAAACCCAAATGGAATCGGAACAAAAGCAATTGTTTATACAAAAGAAAAATCTCAATTAAAACAGCTTTTCAATTCAAGAGGATTTATATCTTCAGTAAGTAATAATCTGCATTACGGAATTGATACTATTTCTAAAATTGATTCAATACAAGTAATTTGGCCGAATAATAAAATCCAAGTAACTAAAAATATTGAAGTAAACAAACTAAACACGATCACCTACAACAACAAAAAATCTAAAAAATGGCAATTAAGAAGTCAAGTAACGAATAATATTTTTAAAAAATCTAATATCATAGAATTCAAACACGAGGAAGATAAATATAATGACTTCTATGTTGAAAGACTTATACCATATAAAGTTTCAACTTCTGGACCAACTATTACAACCGGAGACATCGATAATAATGGTTTTGATGATTTATTTATAGGTAATTCCTGCGGGAATCCAGCAAAGCTATACCTCAATGACGGCATTAAACTGACAGCTTTTAAGTCAGAAATTATAGAAAATGACGCATTCTTCGAAGATACTGCTTCTACTTTTTTTGATGCTGACAATGATGGGGATTTAGATCTTTACGTAGGAAGTGGAATTAATGAACGTAGGAATTGGAAATATGAATTAGACCGTTTGTATATAAATAAGAATGGAAACTTCGTGCGTTCGAATTCAATCCCAGAAAACAGAAATATTGCTTCCGTTGTTAAAGCTTATGACTACGATAATGATGGGGACATGGACTTATTTGTAGGTAATCGATCCAATCCTAACGACTTTGGACAATCTGTTAATTCCTATATATTAGTTAATGATGGCAATGGTAACTTCACTATTGATAAAAAATTCAATTTGGTATCACATGTAACTGACGCTACCTGGACAGACCTAAACAATGACAGCAAGAAAGACCTCGTTGTCACGACAGAATGGGACTGTCCTAAAATTTACATCAATAATAATGGAAATTTGAATCTAACCATGGCATTTCCAAGTTTAATGGGACTGTGGCAGACAGTGACAACCTTTGATATTGATAAAGACGGAGACAAAGATATTCTACTCGGTAACTGGGGAACTAATACTAAATTCAGAGCATCTGAAACGGCTCCTTTAAATATGTATCACTCGGACTTTGACAGCAATGGTAAAAAAGAAACTGTTATAGCTTATAATATTAATGGAAAATATTACCCGATGTATTCTAAAGATGAACTCGCATCTCAAATGAACATAATTAAAAAGCGATTTGTAAAATATGAAGATTATGCAACAAAAACGATTGAACAAGTTCTTACACCAAAAGAAATAAAAAAGGCTACTAAATACTATATTAATAATCTAAACTCTGGGTACATTGAAAATGACAACGGTACATATAGTAATTTTGTTTCACTACCAAAATTATTTCAGCTTTCACCTATAAATTCTTTCTGTAAAATATCGATTGATAATGTATCTAATTTATTGATTTTCGGTAACAATAAATCTGTAAACACGTATCACGGAGGATACGAAAGCAATAAAGGAATATTATTAAGAAGTTTGAAAGATTATTCAAATAGTGCTAATTTTGGAATAAAACCAATAGAACAAGAAGTAAGAAATTCCACAATAATTAATTTTAAAAACAAAAAAACACTTATTATAGCTCCAAATAACGAGTCTATTCAATCATATACAATTAATGAGTAATAATTTGCACATATACAAAGGTTTGATCTCTTTATTATTGATAATAGTAACTTTTTCTTGCTGTAAAAAACAAGAAAAAGAAATAATAATTAACGCTGATGATTATCATTCTGTTGTAGATCGTATGACTCAAATAATGATTCATGATGTTTTTTCTCCACCTGTAGCTAGTCGAATTTATGCCTATCCCAATATTGCTGCATATGAAGCTTTGAATTATAACAACTCCAATTACAAAACCTTATCAAAACAATTGAATTCTTTAAAACTACAACCCTATGTTGGTAACAATAAAGTAAATTCAAAACTATCTTCATTGATAGCTTATATGGATGTTGCTAAGGAGATGATTTTTTCTAAAGAGAAACTTATTAAGTACAGAGATAGTCTTTATAAAAGTTGGGGAAATATTAATTCTAGTTCTTTCAACAGTTCAAAAGAACAGGGAATTCATTATTCTAGACAGATTATAGACTGGATGAATAAGGATAACTACGCTCAAACGCGTACTATGCCAGAGCATAATATTCTTTCCGATGATCCATCTCAATGGAAACCTACTCCCCCATCTTACATGGACGCCATAGAACCTCATTGGAATAAAATCAGACCTTTTACTCTTGACTCAGCATCACAATTCAAACCTAAAGCTCCACCGAAATTTTCATTAGTAAAGAATAGTGAGTTTTACAAAGAATTAGTGGAGGTGTACAATGTAATCAAAAACATAGATAATAAAGGCAACAACTCTGAGGAAATAGCTATTGCAAGATTTTGGGATTGTAACCCATATGTTTCAGTAACTCGTGGTCATTTCATGTTCGCATCAAAAAAAATTACACCGGGTGCACACTGGATAGGAATTTGTAAAATTGCTTGTAAACAAGCCAAATCAGATTTTCACAAAACTGTTTTTGCTTACACCAAAACTTCAATTTCTATCACAGATGCTTTTATAAGCTGTTGGGATGAAAAGTATAGAAGTAATTTGGTTCGCCCTGAAACTTTAATTAACAATTATTTGGATGAAAGTTGGGAGCCTATCCTACAAACCCCTCCGTTTCCCGAATATACAAGTGGACATTCGGTTGTTTCAGGGGCTGCATCAGAAACACTAACTAGTATTTTCGGAGATAATCTCTCATTTGAAGATACAACAGAAGTACCTTACGGCCTCCCAGTAAGAAAATTTAAATCATTTCGTAAGGCAGCACAAGAGGCTGCTATAAGTAGACTGTACGGTGGGATCCATTACAGATCCGCCATAGAACTAGGCTTGACTCAAGGACAAAAGGTGTTTAAAAATCACAATGAGTCAATTAGTTACATAAAATATAATTCAAAATAGAAACAATTTAATGAATAAACATTTTTCTTAATTATTCGTTAAAAGAAAACTCTAAGAGCTATTTATTAAACAATCCTACGTTGTTTTTTCTGTTAAAAAATTGTTTATTTAAGATAAAATTAAGACTTTAGCAATTGATTAATTCAAACAATTATACAATGAAAACAAAGTTTAATGGAATTTTAACGCTTTTGTTAGCGTTGGTTGTGCAAATATCCTTTGCACAAGAGAGAACGATTTCAGGTACTGTTTCTGATGAATCAGGTCCTCTACCTGGGGTTAGTGTTTTAAAAAAAGGTACTACTTCCGGTACTGAAACTGATTTTGATGGTAACTACTCAATTAAAGCAAAGACAGGCGATGTATTAGTTTTTAGCTTTGTGGGTATGAAAACTGCAGAAAGAGTAGTAGGTTCATCTAACAACATCAGTGTAACTTTAGAAACTGACAACTTACTAGAAGAGGTAATCGTAGTTGGTTATGGTACTGCTACTAAGCAATCATATGCTGGTACGGCTGCAACAGTAGCTACTGAAAACCTTGAGGCTAAGTCTTTCTCTAACGTTTCTCAGGCGTTAACAGGTGAGGTTGCTGGGGTAACTGTAATTAATACTTCTGGACAGCCTGGTACAATTGGTACTGTTCGTGTACGTGGTTATGGTTCACCAAATGGTAACAGAGCTCCTCTCTACGTGATTGATGGTATTCCTTTTGCTGGAACGTTTGACCTTAACTCGGTTAACCCTGCAGATATCAAAAGTACAACTGTATTAAAAGATGCAACTGCAACTGCAATTTATGGATCTAGAGGTGCAAATGGTGTAATTTTAATTACTACTAAAACAGGTACTTCTTCTGAGAGATCTTATATAGAAGCTGACGTTAAGTCTGGTGTAAACGTACAAATCATACCTAGATATGATGTGATGAGAAGTCCAGAGCAATACATAGGTTTAGTATGGGAAGGTCTATATAATAGAGGTGTTGTTACTGGCAACGCTGACCCAGTAGCTTTTGCTAATTCTACATTTCTTGGAGATAATGGAATCGGAGCTGGCTACAATATGTGGAATGCAACCGGTGGTGATCTTATTGATCCTGTAACTAGAACTGTTAGATCAGGTGTACAAAGGTTATTCACCCCTGAAAGATACGCTGATTATGCTTTCGGTGAAGGAATTAGAACTGAAGCTAATTTACGTATGGGTGGTGGTTCTGCAAAATCTAAGTATTTTGTTTCAATGGGATATTTAGACGACAGTGGATATTCAGTAAATTCTGACTTTAAAAGATATACTACAAGATTAAACTTAACATCTGACGTTAAAGATTGGTTAAAGTTACAATCAAACATCGGATATGCTTTAGCTCAAAGTACAAACAACGGACAAACTAACGGGTCTGAAAACGTATTTGAATTTGCCGATAAAATGGCTCCAATTTATCCAGTATTCGCTAGATTTCCAAATACTGGGGATTTGATTCCTGACCCAATATATGGAGGTGCTCAATATGATTATGGATCTCCTACTGGATCAACTAACGGATTTACAAGAAATAGACCTAATGCTAACTTATTAAATCCAATTGGATCTGCAATCCTTGATTTTGTTGGTGGAGAAACACACTCTATTAACGGTAATTTCAGCGCAGATTTTAAATTAAGTGATGAGTTGACATTGGAAACTAAATTTGGTGGACAATATTCTTATCAAGAATTTATAAATGCAGGTAATCATGTTTATGGTACAGCTGCAACAAATAATGGTACTCTAAATTTAACAAACACTACAAGATGGTCTCAGACTTTTTTACAACTTTTACGTTATAAAACATCCTTTGGCGACCATTCACTTGAAGTATTGGCTGCTCACGAAACTTTTGAGAGAAGATTTGAAAGAGACTTCGATAATAAACAATTCGTTGTAGTGCCAGGTTTGTATAATTTAGATAATTATTTAGAGGTTCAATCACCTTCTACAGGTTATGCTGATGGTTCTGGTATTGAGTCTTATTTCGGTCAAGCTAATTATAATTTTAAGAATAAGTACTATCTAACTGCCTCACTAAGAACGGATGGTTCTTCACGTTTTGTTAACGATAAATGGGGTACTTTTGGTTCGGTTGGAGCAGCATGGGTTGTAAGTGAAGAGGATTTCATGCAAGACAATCTGATTTCTTATCTTAAAGCAAAGGCATCTTGGGGTGTAACTGGTGATCAAGATGGTGTATCTACAGCATCAGGTTTTGATATTTATAATGCTAATTTAGTTGGGTCTGACCTAGCAATTGATTTAGCCAGACCAGGAAATCCTGAGCTAACTTGGGAGACATCAAGACAATGGCAAGCTGGTATTGAAATGAGTTTAGGTAATTATATAGATGCCAATTTTGATTACTACCGAAAAAACACGGATAATTTATTCTTTAATCAAAGAACAGGTCCTTCATCTGGTATATCTTCTATTTTAGTAAATGACGGAGAAGTTTTAAACGCAGGTTTTGAATTTGATGTTACAGCTCATTTAATTAATAAGGAAAATTTTAAATTAGACTTAGCATTAAACGGAGAGGTTTTAAACAATGAAATGATTTTAATGCCAATTGATCCGTCAACTGGATTACCTAAAGTAATCGATTCTAATTCAAGTGGAGATGGTGCTTATGCGTTTGCTAAGGGTCGTTCAATTTTTGATTTCTGGATGCCTGAATGGGCAGGGGTAGACCCATCTGATGGTTCACCAATGTGGTATCAATACTACGATGATCTAAATGGAAATAACCAATTAGATGCAGACGAGCCTTCTTCTTATGACACAGGGACTCAATGGTTTGTTCAAGATAGTACAGATGATACGAACACTGAAAGTGTTAACACCACTGGATCTCTATTTGAATATCGCCAATTGGTTCCAAATGCAAATATTAAAAAAGTAGTAACAAAAAATTACGCTACGGCTACCAATAAATTTATTGATAAAGAATTTATTCCTGATGTAAGGGGTGCATTCAGATTATCAGGTAAAATAGGTGCTTTTGACTTTGCAACACAATTTACCTATAGTTTAGGAGGTTATGCATATGATGGGCAATATGCAGAGTTAATGAGCGACCGTTTTGGAGCAGCAGGTAATAATTATCACACTGACATATTAAATAGATGGCAACAACCAGGAGATATAACTGATGTTCCATTATTATCAGATAACGCTGTAGTAAATGCTACAAGACTTTCTACAAGGTTTGTTACAAGTACTGACTTTATCGCTTTAAATAACGCTAGAATTGGATATACAGTTCCTAGCAATTTCATGGAAAACTCTGGAATTGATGGTATTAACCTTTGGGTTTCGGGAGATAATTTGTTTATCAACACAGCAAGAGCGGGATTCAACCCTTCTATTAGGGAAGCAGGTAATTCTGGTAGACGAATCTACGCCCCTGCTACGACAATCACAATGGGAGTAAGAGTTAAATTTTAATTAAAAAAAACATTAAAATCATGAAAAAAATTAAATTAATTTTCGCCGCTGCTTTACTTTCGTTATCATACGGGTGTAGTGACGAACTATTAGACAACAGTGGGACTTCAGGAGAAAGTCAGCCCACTCAAGACTTAACATCTGCACAATTAGGATATGGTGCACAAACAAATCCTTTGATTAGTACAGCATTTATGAGTGGAGCCTATGCACAAATGGTTCAGCAAGGTTCTGGAGGATCAACTAGTCATGTTGACTTTGGGCACAAATCTTACGATGTCTTCGGTGACATGGTATCAGGTGATATGTCGCTCTCTGTAAGTACTTATGGATGGTACAGAGCAAGTATTACAGAACTTCAAGGACCTCAAGATTTCACACGTGGTGAAAACAGAATGATTTGGAGATATTATTATCGTATAATACGATCAGCGAATACAATCATTCAAACTTACGGAGGAAGTGACGCAACTCCAGAGAGTGAACTTGGAAGACACCAAATGGGACAAGCTAAAGCATTAAGAGCACATTCTTATTTTTATTTAACTCAGTATTTCCAAAAGAAGTACAATGCTTCAGAGCCTATTTTACCTATGCCAACTGAACCAGGTGGTAACTTGGCTAAATCAACTGCCGAAGAAATCTATAATTTAATGGAACAAGATTTAACTGATGCTATTTCATTACTTTCAGATTTCAATCGTACTAACAAGTCGGCAATAAATCAAGATGTTGCTAGACTAATTTTAGCTTATGTATTAGGAGCTAAAGGAGGCAGAGATGCAGAGGTAGCAGCTTTAACACAACAAGTTATAAATAGTGGTAATTACACAATGTTAAGTCCTGCCGAAGTTACTAATGGCTTTAATAACGTTAATACACCTAGCTGGATGTGGGGAATCGATATTACTCCAGTATTAAGTTTAGGTCTAATTTCTTGGTGGGGACAAATTGATGCTTACTCATACAGTTATGCTTGGGCTGGTGACTATAAAGTTATTGATGCAGATTTATTCGCTGCAATTCCAGCAAACGATGCAAGAAAAGCCCAATTCTTAGACGCACCAACAAATGGTAGACACTTACAACCTTTATTAAAGTTTTACTTTAGTGCAGCTGTTGCTGGATCTACTGCCTTTGGAGCAGGACCACAATCAGGAATAACAGCAGATTATGTTTACATGCGTGTTGAAGAAGCATACCTTTTAAATGCTGAGGCGAACGCGAGAGCAGGTAATGATGCAGGAGCTCGTGCTTCTCTAAAAGCATTACTTCAAAGAAGAATTCCAGACGCTTCTTATGTAGATGGTTTAAGCGGACAAGCTTTACTTGATGAAATTTATTTACAGACAAGAATAGAATTATGGGGTGAAGGTAAAAGTTACCTAGCAATGAAACGAAATAAGGCAACGGTAACAAGAGGAAGTAACCACCTTTCTTTAGTTGGTGTACCACTTCAATATGATGAGGAAAGAATGACTTTTGAAATTCCACAAGATGAAATTCAGAATAATCCTTTTATTTCTAGTCAAAATTTATAATTCAAAACTTTCCATCTTGACTCTTTAACGAGTCAGGATGGTATTTTTCAACCCTTACATATATGAAAAACATTAAATTACTTTTATTAGCAGTTTTTTCAATAGTACTTTTTAATAGTTGTACTGATGAAGTTGAGCCACAAAATACTAACTATGTTACTTTCGGTGCAGAATCTTACGATTTCGGAGTTGATGCTGGTTCGACAGGAACTACATTCAATATCCCTGTATATACTGCTAACACGACAGGATCTGACAGAACATTCAATGTAACTATTGATATGGATAATTCAGATGCAGGTGACGGATCATATACGGTTCCTTCTTCTGTAACAATACCTGCTAACTCAAACGAGGGATCATTAGATATTATATTAAGTGACACGAACTTAGGAATTGGTGTTAATACACTAACTGTTAATTTTGAAGGCGGTGTAGAAGGATTATCAACAAGTGTTCCTGTTGAAATCAACTACATTCAGAATTGTAACGAAGTTACAGGTACTTTAGATTTTGTATTTGACGGTTTTGGAAGTGAAATTTCATGGCAAATTATAGACTCAATAGGAGGTGTTGTTGCCTCGGGATCTGGCTATGCTGATGGTCAGGCTACAGCTTCTGAAGCTATCACTTTATGCGCAGGAAGAACTTTTACTTTAGTTGTTAACGACTCTTTTGGTGATGGATTAAGCTTCCCAAATATCGGATCTTATACATTAACAATTGGTGGAACTGTAAAAGCTACAGGTGAAGGAGACTTCGGTTCTTCTCAAACACATAACTTTGATACAAACTAAAAAAAGAACATATAGGATAAATTAAACCACCTTTAAAGGTGGTTTTTTTTTGTCATAAATTAATCTATTTTTGCACCATGGAACAATCGACAATAATTTTCGGTATAAGAGCTATAATAGAAGCGATAGATAGTGGCTCTACTTTAGAAAAAGTATATTTACAAAAAGGTTTAAGGGGAGATTTGTTCTTTCAATTAGATAAAATCCTTAAGAAAAATAAAATCTCTACTAGTGTTGTTCCAGTGGAAAAATTGAATCGATTATCAAAACATAATAATCATCAAGGAGCTGTGGCTAAAATTTCACCAATTGAATTTGTAAATCTAGAAACTATAATCGAAGATGTACAATCTAAATCAAAAATTCCACTATACTTGATTCTTGACCAAGTATCAGATGTAAGGAACTTTGGAGCAATTATTAGGTCTGCTGAATGTACAGGTGTAGATGCGATTATTATCCAAAAGAGTGGTAGTGCTCCGGTTAACGCTGAAACTATAAAAACATCAGCAGGTGCTGCCTTTAGATTACCAATTTGTAAAGTGGACCATATAAAAGATGCTATTTTCCAACTTAAAGCTGCCGATATAAAACTGGTCGCAGCAACAGAAAAAACAGAATATTCCGTATTTGACATAGACTTAAAACAACCATTAGCAATTATTATGGGGTCTGAACATAAAGGTGTTAGTAATTCCATCTTAAAAATGGCTGATTTCAGAGGTAAATTACCTTTACTTGGTGAGATTGGATCCTTAAATGTTTCGGTAGCTTGCGGCGCGTTTTTATATGAAACTTTAAGACAGAGGAGATAACTACTCCTCCTCTTTTTTCTCTTTATACATGTAATTCACCCTAAAATTCACTTCAACTTCATCAGAAATTTCTTCATCAATCTCTGGTTCAATATAATTACCCTCTTCATCAAACATATCGTCAAATTCGGTCTGAGAAAACACATATTTTTCCTTAACTAGACCTATTTTACGATATGCTAATGCCATTAGTATTCCAGTAATAAAGCCAGCTAAATGACCTTCCCACGACATACCTTCTTTTATTGGAAATACATACCAAATCATGCTTCCATATAAAAAAATCGTAACTAAAGACATTGCCACCAAACGATAATGTCTTTTTATTATACCACTGAAGAAGACAAAGCTAAATAGGAGATAAACTATTCCACTTGCGCCAATATGATATGATTCACGACCAATCACCCAGGTTAGTAATCCTGTAACAACTCCCCCAATGATTAAAACTTTTAACGCCACTTTTCGATAGAAATACATCAAACCCATTAGGAGCACTAATAAAGGAACCGAATTATGTAACAGATGCTTTGTATCACTATGAATAAAATGCGTGAATAGCACCCCCTTTAAGCCACTTATAGACCGGGGTAAAACACCAAACTTGTTAAAATTAAATCCGAATTTAATCTCTATCCAATACACAAACCAGATTATAAAGACAAATAACAACGGAATTATAAATACATCATTTGATATTTTAAATTTATTTTGCTCGTTCATAGACTTTCTAACTACAAAAATATATCCAATTTAAAAATTACGAATTTCTGTCAGAAAACTTTATTACTTTTACTCTATGAGTGCACCTTTGGCAGAAAGAGTAAGACCTAAAACAATAGAAGATTATATAAGTCAGCAGCATTTGGTTGGTGAAAAAGGAATATTAACACAACATATACGTCAAGGAATTATTCCTTCATTAATTCTGTGGGGACCTCCTGGAGTTGGTAAGACAACTTTAGCAAATATAATCGCTAATGAATCGAAAAGACCATTCTATACATTAAGTGCAATTAGTTCTGGAGTAAAGGACGTTAGAGAAGTTATTGAAAAAGCTAAAAAGAGTAACGGCTTATTCACTCAAAAAAATCCAATTTTATTCATTGATGAAATTCATAGATTCAGTAAATCACAACAAGATTCGTTATTAGGTGCTGTTGAAAAAGGTTGGGTTACTCTTATTGGTGCAACTACCGAAAATCCGAGTTTTGAGGTTATACCTGCCCTACTCTCTCGATGTCAAGTTTATATTTTAAATTCTTTCGACAAACAAGATCTTATCAATCTAATCAACAGAGCCATTGCCAAAGATGAGATTTTATCTAATAAAACTATAAATCTCAAGGAAACTGACGCATTATTGCAAGTATCCGGAGGTGACGCAAGAAAATTACTCAACATATTTGAGCTACTCGTAACTTCTGAAGACAATATTGATATTACTAATGAGTTAGTACTGTCAAAAATTCAAAAGAATACGGTTAGATACGATAAAACGGGAGAACAACATTATGATATTGTTTCAGCATTTATTAAATCAATAAGAGGTAATGATCCTAACGCTGCTGTTTATTGGTTAGCTAGAATGATTGAAGGTGGCGAAGATGTTAAATTTATCGCTAGACGAATGCTTATCGCGGCGTCTGAAGATATTGGTTTAGCCAATCCTACTGCTCTTATACTGGCCAATAATACTTTTCAAGCCGTTTCAGTAATTGGATATCCAGAGTCCAGAATAATATTAAGTCAATGTGCAGTATATTTAGCAAATTCTCCTAAGAGTAATGCTTCCTATATGGCAATTGGAGAAGCACAAAATTTAGTACGTAATACAGGAGATTTATCCGTACCTCTGCATTTGAGAAATGCTCCGACTAAATTAATGAAGGACTTAGATTACGGTAAAGATTACAAATACTCTCATAACTATCAAGACAACTTTGTTAATCAAGAATTTCTACCTGAGGAAATTTCCAATACCAAACTTTATGAACCTGGAAATAACCAAAGAGAAAATAGTTTCAGAACATCGCTAAAGCAACGTTGGAAAGACAAATACAATTATTAAAATTTAAGCTTTATAACTTTGGTTTGAATAATGCCACCTTTGTAATATTGAGCAGACCAGTTACCTTGATTTTTCTTTAACAACACGCCATTTTTGTCTTTAATAATAAAAACGTCAGGACTAGATGTGCTTAATAATTCAAATACGATTCTCTCATCTTTGCCCTTGAGTTGATATCCATTACTCGTCTTAACAGCAAAAATATCAGATGTCAATTCAGTTTTCGTATTGTCGACATTGTCTTTAACTATTTCTATATTTTTATCTTTCTTAAGGGTTACATTTAAATCTCTCTTTATTACAGTACTTTTTTTAAGGGGTTCGTACTTATAATTTAATCTTTTTATGGAGCTGAATGACTTTCTTAAAGCTTCTTGATAAGCTCTTTTGTATTCTTTGATTTTACTCTTTCCCTCATCCGCTCTAAAAATCACTTCATTGTAACAATCTTTTAAAACTAAATTTAGTTTAGTCGAAAACATTCCTGAACCGTCTTCTAATTCAGCTCTAAGTGCTAAACATTTATTTAACGCTAAATCTTTTGGTAAATCATCCTCATTCAAAAATGCAGTGAAATCATTTTTATTAAATAAAAACTTCGTTAAGCCACTCGTTTGATATTTATCAGCCTCGTCAAAAACCTCCATTTGTCTTGGAACAACAATATATTTATAATTGTTGATATTTTTCTGCCCGAATACAGAAACCGAAATCAATAAAAAAACAAGTAAACTTTTCATAATTATTTAAATAATATATTTATACCAAACTGAACAGAAGCACTGTTCGCATTTGCAATATCGGAAAGATTAAATATATTATCAACCGCTCCATAAAGATTTATCTTCCAAATATGAACTGACATACCAATTCCAAAATTAGTATGTGAGAAATCATCAACTGTGTAGGTAACCCTTGAACTTACTTTCTCTGAGAACTTTCTTTGATAAAACCCAGTAAAAGCAAATTGCGGGCCTATGGGACGAATTACTGAATATAACTGCGCGCCCACCGCATTATCGTAATAACTATGAGAGGAAATATCAAAACAGCTTTCTTCTCTTCTCGATTTCCCGAAATAATGATGTAACGCAGCGTTGAATTTCATAGGTCTCATTACAGAATATGACTCACTGTTTTCACTTCGAGGAACACTTGAACTAATATCATCGTTCAAATCTTGCCAATAGTTAGGATTACTTCCATCGTATTGGAATTCAATTCCTGAAAAAACATAACCTCCTGTTACAGTTCCATTTCTTAATTGATCAGAATAATGAACAAATCCTATATCTAATAAACTAGCCGAAAATTCGGTTTGTTCATCCATTTGATAGGTAAAACCTATATCTATTCCCAAACCTAAATTCGGACCAAAAAAAGTATTTCCTAACACATCAGAAACGTCGATAGTTATCTGATTATCTGAACTAACAATTCCTGATGAATAACCAGCTAAATCCAGTCCACTTAAAGTATGTTCATAAATTCCATTTGTTCCCAACCTAGTTGTAAAACTTCCTTGATTATCATTGGTAAGAACATTTAAGGAACCAGAATAAATTTTCAATCGAACTCCAGCTGTTAAGCGTTTACTAAATTTTCTTGATATTCCTGCATGTAAGACTCCTAAAACATCTCCCTTAATACTCAATCTTGAAAACAAAAAATTTCTATTCAAATTAGGTGCGTTACCGTCGCGTAATAATTCAAGAAAATCCTTTGGTATAGTTGAAAAAGCATCTAACTCGGTATAAAATCCGACACTTAAATAATCTTTATCGTTCATTTGATAACCAGCATTTACAATGTCTACTTGCGTATTCAAAGCAATATAATCGTTATTATCTAATTGGTTTAAAACATTATCTAACTTGGTATTAAAATCAACATTATCATTTCTAAACAAATCAGCGATTGTAAAGCCGGACATATTCCCCTGTGCTGAAATCCCTGAAAGTAATGGAACTCCCACATGATACTTATAGTTTGCTTTTGCTCCGGGATTCAACAACAAAGTCTGAGGTATATTATCAAAACCGTACAAGATTTGTTTATTTTGTGATGATAAAATAACAGTAAATAACACTAAAAAACTTGAAAAAAATCTAATCATAAATTAGTTACTGTTATTAAACGAAAAATAAAATGTTCCTGCCGATTTAAAGACAAATGAAGTCGGCACATTTATATCTATTGAAGATCCATCAGAACTAGGTAATAAAGTTAGTTCTACTTGAATTTTTCTACTATTCAATAGATCAGGGTTGTTGGCAATAATAATCTCATTCTCTTGAACAAAACTGGTATTGTTCGCATCAATATTTAACGTAATATCGTTATTTGTACTAATATCATTATTATCTAGAAATATGAAATTAATTCTAAAATCACGATTAAATTGATTATTTACTTCAAAACGAAATACCGCTCTATCTAAATCATTTCGAGCTATACCGTTATCCAATATGGAAACAACAGAGGTTTGAGTAATAGTTCCAACTTCACTTCCTCCTACTACTAAATCATTCTGAGTAATATTTGTATTTACTAAAGATACTACAGTAACAGGTGTAATATTTGCATCTTCTGCTTGACTAAAGTCTATATTATCTACACAACTTCCTAAAACTAGGGATAAGAAAGTTAATAAACAATAAAATTGTTTTTTTCTCATAAACTGTACTCTTAATTTACAACAAATAAATTTCTATAAATATCGTTTAATTTCAGACAAAGCTTTAACACTTATTATTCTTTCATCAACACTATGCTTAACTTTAGAGAGATATATGGGAGAAATTCCTACGGCTAATGCTCCTAAAACATCAGCTTCCAAACTATCACCAACCATAATTGAGTTATCAGCAGAAACATTAGCTTCATTTAAAGCAAATTCAAATACTTTAGGATTCGGCTTTTTCACACCAACGCTTTCTGAAGTAACAACAACATTAAAATAATGATTAATTTTTGATTTTTCAAGTTTAATTCTCTGAACTTCCTCAAATCCATTTGTTATTATATGAAGATTGTATTTATCCTTTAAATAATCGAGAAGATCTTTTGCTCCGTCAAGAAGATAGTTAAATGAAGGTAAATAAGTAATGTAATCCTCTGAAATTTTATTAATTAGTTTATCACTAATTTCAAAATTCAATTTATCAAAAGTTGTTTTTAATCTTTTGTACCTGAGCTCAGCCTTACCAATTTTTTCGTTACGATAAAGTTTCCAATATTCTAAATTAATCGGCTCATATACTACTAGAAATTTATTTATATCTAATTCGATATTCTGTTCTGTAAATATCTTCTTAAATGTAAGTCCTGAATTTGTATCAAAATCCCATAAAGTATGGTCTAAATCGAAGAATATATCTGTAATTTCTGTCATATTCAAATTTAACTATATCTAAATTAGTAGTTGGTATTTATCCATTAATTTATTTATCAAATTCTAATACTATTCTTAAAATTTTCACAGCATTTTAACTGGTAAATATTTCAAAATTATAAAAAACATATATCTTGCATACATTTCTAAAACTTTATGCAACTATCTGAGTTTTTTAATTTGTTTTTGATTGTAAGTGCAATTCACGGATTTGTATTTAGTTTTTTTTTATTTAAAAAAACAGGATTAGATAAGAATACAATTTTCCTGAATTTATTGATTCTTGTCATAGCACTAAATAACTTACAATCTTGGCTTTTAGCTAAAGATTTTTTAGTTTTAGATTACATTCAAATTCCTTGGCATTTTTTAATAGCTCCCCTATTCTATTCTTTTGTTATTAATTATCTACAAATTGAAAAAAGCTTTTTTAATATTATAAAGGTCTTATTTCCATTTTTTTTAATTAGCATTATCTTTCAGGTGGTTTCTTTTTCATTTATTAAAGATTCTGCAACTTCCTCTGAATATGACTTATTTTATGAGAAGTATACTTCTATTGAAGAACTCGTTAGTTTTTTCATTTCTATCAGTATTTTCTTTTATTGCTTCCATATTATCAGATATAAGAAAGAACTTTTTAAAGGTGTATTGAGCTACGACAGTTTAAAATGGCTAAATACCTTTATATTTTTAGCCCTAATTTCTTATGCTCTTTGGGCACTTGCAGTTGGTGTTAAGTTTTCACTTCAATTTAAAGACTTCATCGCTTTTTATTACCCATTAAGAGTAATGACAACTGTACTTATCTATTGGTTAGGTTACGAATTGGTGTATATGCTTCGTCAAGTTAAAGAAAGAAAATTAATTCGTCAGAATAATTTAAAAAAAACAGACGCCCAAAATAATAATAATCTTCAAAAATTTAGAGATCTTGAAAATTACATTATCAATAACAGAAGATTTTTGGATAATTTACTAAGCTTGGAAACTTTGGCCAATGAGCTTAGAATGAGCACTAGCCAACTCTCTAAAATAATCAATGAACAAAGTGCAAAAAATTTCAATCAATTAATCAATGAATATCGAGTAAATTATTCCAAAGAACTACTAAAAAATCAAGAGTATAATCTCTACACCATTACCTCAATAGCACTAGAATCAGGTTTTAATTCCAAATCTACCTTTTATAATGCCTTTAAAAAGCACACAGGGGTAACACCTTCTCAATTTAGAAATTAATTCAATTTACAGGAGTCCAGATTCACGTAAATCTATCCAACTTTTAGCATCTTGGATGATTTTGGACATTTAGTTTCCTTCATGAATCTAGTTTTGTCAAAAACTAAATATCATGAATAATTACCTAAAAACTACATGCTCAAAAAATTCTCAAAAGAGAAAAAAAACAAATTATTTTGTAGCTGTTTCTTTATTGACATTATCATTATTTTCTATGAATGTAAATGCACAGGAAAAAGAAGAAGTAAGACAAATAAAAGGAAACAATGAACTAAAAATTAATGGACTTTATCTAGTAGCAGGTGGTGCAGAAATTACTTATGAAAGAATTTTAAGTAATGAAACTGCTCTTGGACTTTCTCTTAGATTTAATATTGACAACAACAACTTTTATAATTTCGGAGCTTTGCCATACTACAGATTCTATTTTGGTAAAAAAAGAGCAGGAGGATTTTTCGTAGAAGGAAATGGAGCAGTTCTTTTAGATGAATTCAAAAAAGAAACCACTATAACAATCAACGGCAACAATGGATTTATAAACATGAATGATGTAGGAGATCTTAAAACTAGGTTCGGATTAGGGATTTCAGTTGGTGGAAAATTCTTATCAAGGAATGGGTGGATTGGTGAACTGTCTCTAGGATTTGGAAGAGTATTTGGAGTGGAAAATGATGCTTCAAAAGTTTATTCAAGAGCAGGAATTACAATAGGAAAAAGATTTTAAACCAAACAAGTAAGTTTAATAACCTAGAGTGGTTGGAGATTATGAAATCGAAGACCATTTTTTCAAAAAATTATTCAACTCCTTTTTAAATCAATATCACATGGAAAATCCTAAATTTAAAAGTGTTGCATACGAGATAGATATTTACAATACACTACGAAAAAGAGTTAAAAGGAATTTAGCTGGCAAGCAACTAAAATACGGAGGAGTAAGTTTTTGGTTAAAGGGTTTATGTTGGCTCTTAGTAACTTATATCTCTTATACGTTACTTTTTCAAACAGATAACGGTTTACTTTTCTGGATATACTATGTGCTTTTTCAAATGGCTGGCCTTTTAGTAGGTTTCAGTTTTGGACATGATGCATCTCACAATACGGCTTTTAAAAACAAAAAGGCAAATCAAGTTTTACATTTTTTCAGTTTTTTAACCTTTGGAATTGATCCATTACTATGGGGGCTTCGACATATTAGATCGCCTCATCTTTACGCTAATGTTGAAGGAAGTGACATCGATATCGATAAAAATCCGTTTTTGCGATTAGCACCTTCTCATCCTTGGACTAAAAAGCATGCCATACAACACATTTATGCACCTTTCGTATATATGTTAGCATTAGTTTATTCGGTATTTATGGGTGACTGGATTTACTTATTTTCAAAAGATTATAAATGGATGAGATCTGGTGTAAGTAAGAACGAAATGTTAATTCGATTTTTTCTTTTTAAAATAGTTTATTTCAGCTTAGTCTTAGCCTTACCTCTACTCTATTCTAACTTTTCAATAAGCTTTGTTGTAATCACATATCTTTCAAGCTCAGCTTTCACATCATTACTATTTGTGGTTATGCTTGTTGGAACTCATTTTTTTGATGAAGCTGAATATTACGAAGCTGATGAAAATGGTTTAGAATCTTCGTGGGCAGTTCATCAATTGAAAACGAGTTGTGATTGGAACCCAAATAATGCTTTTGCTAGATTTTTAAGTGGCGGATCTAACTGTCACGCTGCTCATCATTTATTTCCAAATATTTGTCATACGAACTATCACAAAATCAATTCGATCATTGAGGAAATCACAAAAGAATATGGACTTCCTTATCATAAAAAATCATTATTCGCAATGATGAAATCGCATTTCAAACATTTGAAAAGAATGGGGAAATTGTACTATTAAAAGACCAAATTAGAAATTCTGATCTCCCTAAAAAGCGCTGCACATAATGTAAGCGCTTTCTTTTCTTTCAGAATAAATAGTTCACGAGAATAATTATATTTGATTCAAAAATACAGAGCTTTACAAATAATAGTGAAGTTAAAGGAAGGGACACATTGAAGTTACTCAAGAATTCATTTATCAAAAACATTCTTACACTTATCTCCGGTTTGGGTTTAAGTCAGATAATTATGTATGCATTCATTCCTGTTATCACTCGATTATTTAGTGAGGAAGTTTTTGGTGTTTTTATGCTTTTCTCATCTGCTGTTTTGTTACTTAAACCACTGATTTCTTATCAACTTGAACTTGCTATTGTAGTTCCAGAAACAACTAAAAAAGCAATTAATGTTTTTGCATCTTTACTTTTTATTCTGCTTATCAACTCGTTGGTTTTTTTTATTTTAATAATGCTATTCACAAAACAGATTGTTACATTTTTCAATTTACAAAGTCTATCCTACTTTATTTATTTTTTGCCTTTGGCTGTATTTTTATACGGAGCTTCACTTGCGCTTGAATATTGGAATAATAGGAATGAAAAATTTAAAACTATTGCCAAAGCTCAATTGGTAAAGTCAAGCACCATGAGTATTGGACAAGTAACTACTGGATTATCGATTAAATCCTTAGGGCTTATTCCTGGTTATTTAATAGGATTGTTATTTCAAATTATTTCCTTATTAAAAAACTCTTACTCAGGTTTACAACAAGAAATACATCATGTATCATTTACTGAAATGAAACAAGTATTGCAACAATATAAAGACATTCCTATTTACAGTACAATTATCAACTTTTCCAATACACTATCTAATGAATTACCAATTCTTTTAATTAGTAATTTTTTCGGTATTAAAGCTACTGGAATTTATGGACTAGCAAGCAAAGTTAGTAAAGCGCCTACAGGAATTGTTCAAAACTCCGTAAGTCAAGTATTTTTCAGTAAAGCAACTCAAATAGTTAATGACCAAGGAGATTTAAAAACTTTTGTTTTAAAAACAATTAAGGGATTAGTAATTTCAGGTGCTCTATTATTCGGCGGATTGGCAATTATTTCGTTCTTTTTTGAATTCATTTTTGGAAATGAATGGAAAGATGTTGGATTATATACTAGAATTTTGATTCCTTGGTTGTTCTTTATGTTTTTATCTTCACCAATTACTCCTTTAATCACCATTTTAAATCGACAAAAAGTCTTACTACTTTTCGATATTTTATTATTAATATTTAGGTTTATAGCTCTATTTGTAGGTTTTAAACTTTATGATGACTTAGTTATTTCCTTAATCTTATTCTCAATTGTAGGAGCAATTTTTAATATTTTTATGATTATTTACTTGATCAATATTTCAAACAAAAAGCAGATTGGATATCAATAGTATCAATATAACTTTTACGGGTGATTTAAATATTTCAGGCGCATTCGAACCAAAAATAATGAATGACAATGAAATATTTTGTAATGAATTACTATGTGAATTCCGACGAAGTGATTTTGTTATTTGTAATTTAGAAGGTCCAACAACCATAGCCGAATTTAAAAACACCACACAAACAGTAATTAAAAGTCCAAGAGAAACTATAAATTACTTATCAAAACGAAATATTAAGGTTTTTAATCTTGCTAATAATCACATTTTTGATGCTAATAATGTAGGAATTGATGACACAATTCAAGAGATTGAACAACAAAAAAGTCTTCACTTTGGAATCAAAAACAATAAAAATGACGCCGTAAAAATCATAGAAAAAAATGGTGTTAAAATTGGGTTGATTGGTATTGCACATACGTTCCCAAATAAATCAGGAAACTACTCAATTCCTAATAAAAGTTTTACTCGATTAAGAAAGCTGGTCAAAAAGCTTCATTCAAGAACCGATCATATCGTTGTGAACTTTCATGGTTTTGAAGAATTTACTCTTTATCCTTCACCAATAAAAAGAAAATTCCTTCAAAAAATCGCCAAACTAAAAAAGGTTTCAGTAGTGATTGCGCATCATTCTCATACTTTTCAAGGATTTGAATTCATTGAAAAAACACCAATATTTTACTCATTAGGAAATTTTATTTTTGATATTCCTAATCATAAAATGTACGACTATGTTGATTCTGCAGCTTTGGTAAGGTTTCAATTTAGAAAAACAGATTTCTCATTTGATTTTGTTCCATTTAGAGTGGCTAATGGATTTGTAAAAAAATCTAATTATGAAGCTTTCATTAATCACTTATATCAAATCTCTGATTTCAGTAATTATAAACGCACGTGGCGTAAAGAAGCTCATCGAGTATTATTCAGGAAAAATAATCCCAAAATAGCATCTCAACAAGAAGGTGAAACTCTTCAAAATTCGAATGTTTTCAAGATTCTATTTACCAAAAAATTCTATGAAAAATGTAAAATGATTTTGGGTGATCAAACAATGTTTTCTCTTTATACCAATGCTGTTTACGAAGAAATATTGAATAAATTCTCATCAAAAAAACGTTCAGTTTAGAATGAGAATAGACCTAAAAATAAATAACGGATTTCTTTGGTTCTCGTCTTACAACGTACATTTGAAAGGATATTTCTTTTATGAAAACATTTTTTATGAAAAACAAAATGCAATTCATAAACTATTAAAGTTTCAATCCATTTCAGAATTCAAAAAAGTAGTTCATCAATTTAATGGAATATTTACTATTGTAATTACCATTGACAATACAACTCTCCTAGCTTGTGATGCTACAAGAATTTTCCCGTTGTTCTACGGAATCGATAATAACCAACTTTTAATAACTGATGAAATTGAAAATTTTAAATCCAAATTTTATTGTAAAGAATCAGAAATTGAAATGCTTTCTTCTTTACATTGCTTTGGAAATAAAACATTATTTGATGATATATTTATAACACAATCTAGTGAATTACTGACGCTGCAAGATGATGACATTGTTCGTTCGGAATTCCTTTTTAGTTATGCTACGAATGAGTACAGTAATGATTCTTACCATAATTTAAAACAAAAAACTATCGATGCGTTTGATAATGCTTTCAAAAGATTATCAGAATCTATAAAAGACAAAAAACTGGCATTGCCGCTAAGTGCTGGCTACGACTCTCGATTAATTGCTGCTTATTTAAAAAAACTAGAACATAAAAATGTTCTCTGCTATACTTACGGAAGAGCTTCTAGTTTCGAAATTGAAAACTCAAAAAAGGTTGCTGAAACATTAGGTTTTGATTGGGTTTTCATTCCTTATACTGAAAAATTGATTAAGGGATTCACAAGTTCCAATGAATTCAAAGAGTTTGTAAAATTTGCAGGAAAATATTCTAGTACCCCAAATTTTCAAGAATACTTCGCTGTTAAGTATTTAAAACAACAAAATTTAATTGACGAAACAACTGTTTTTATTTCAGGTTATGCTGGTGACTTACTCGGTGGAAGTCAATTTTTAAAGGTGATTCCTGAAGATTTTAAAACTAAAAAACTTATCGCAACTCTTTATAAAGAAAAGTTTCATTTTTATAATCACTCGAATGAACAAAAATTAGCACTACAAAAAACCATATCGAAAACTCTGACTCATTTTAATTTTAGTTACTCCGAAAAATCGGCACACTCAGTTTTTGAAGATTTTGACATCAAAGAAAAGATTACAAAGTATATTTTTAACTCATCTAGCTTTTACACTTTCTTTGGATATGAAGTTCGATTTCCTTTTTGGGATACTACATTACTTGAACATTTCAAAAACATGCCTGTTTCATCTAAACTAGAGAAAAAGCTCTTTGACGATGTTTTGGTTACCAACTATTTTAAGCCTCTGAATATTCATTTCAAAAACGATTATAAACCAGATGCTAGCCATCTTAAAATAAACCAAATCAAAACTTTTATTAAAAATTTGGTTCCGAAAAGGGTTTTGTCAAAGCGTTTAGAAAAATCGGATTGGAATAATTATCTATTAATTACAAATGAATTGAAAGAAGAATTATTAAAAAAGAATTTACCTTTTGAAATTCCAACAAAAGCATATAATCAAGTTGTAGTTCAATGGTATTTGTATTTTTGTAAAAACCAGATTTAATGTTCAGTAAAATCGATTTTTTAATTTTCGGATGGATTACCAAGGTTTTCTATCCTCAATATTATCGACCAAAGTATGGTTATCAACGATATTATATTTTATTTTTTCACTACATCATTCCTCAATTCTTTTTCAGACTAAACCCAAAAGTACAATGGCCTGTTCATTTTACATCTAAAGTACTTGCTCCGAATAATATTCAAAAAGGAATTTTATGTGATCCTGGTGATAATTTGAATAACTACATTCAAGCTAATAATGGAATTATCTTTGGGAACAATATTGAATTAGGTCCGGGTGTATCAATTATTTCCTCTAATCACAGTTTTGAAAATTTAAGAGAACATGTGAAATCAGAACCTATTATTATTGGAAATAATGTTTGGATTGGAGCAAATACAACAGTTTTACCAGAAGTAAAAATTGGTGATAATGTTATCATCGGAGCAAATTCTGTGGTAACTAAAAATATTCCGAGCAATTCTATTGCTGTTGGAAATCCTTGCAAAGTAGTGGAAGAAAAATCACCTTACAAAGAAGATTTATCACAAGTTAAATTCAACAGAAAACCTCCAAATAAATATCAGGAGTTTTTACATTCTAACGCTTAAAAAAACGAAGTAATTTCGGTAATTTATTTTGTTTTATTTGAATATACTTCTGAGTTTCTGCACCAAAACTGTAGAAATACTTTGCTATTTGTTTCATGGATGATCCACCAAAATTGAATTCATCAAACCTAGATTGATATTTATAAATCGCTCTGTCTATTAAATAAGTGTTGGCCCCATTTTTCCGATTTTTAAAATCTGTTGAAGATACCAAAATTGAAACTTTTCGATTGTAAGTTATAAAAAAACCAGAAGCTACTAATTTATTTTCTTTATCATAAATTGATAAAACTTCACCTAGATTTCTGTCAATACAAGCTGTCATTATTTTGTGCAATCGAATATAATCTTCTTCTTTAATTTTCGAAATTCGCTTTCCGACATTATCTCTGTATAAGTCGATTAAATTCATTGGATTATCATTCCAACGCTCTGTTAAATCATTTTTAGTTGCTCGTTGCAAATCCTTTTTTCTATCTCTACGATAGTTTGTTACGATTGATTCATAATTATCATTTAAAGAAAGAAATTGGAAGGTTCTTTCTAACTGACAATTTTGAAACATGGAGAATGAATTTTTTGGATTCAATCTACTCTCCACAAATCTGTATTCACTGAAGAGTTCAATTAAAAACTCATTTTCATCTTCAATATTTCTTGAATAAATTCCTAATTCTAAAATCCAAAAAGGTAAATAAACATATTTTATGAA